>JBHELX010000042.1:0-31638 GCA_046262875.1 Gemmatimonadaceae bacterium
GTTGATACGGGTACCATGCCACTCGATCGACGTGCATTTCGCCAGGATCGTGATGCCGCGCTCCTTCTCGAGCACGTTCGAATTCATCGCCCGTTCCTCCGCCCGCTGGTTGTCGCGGAAGGTACCGGACTGGCGGAACAGCTGGTCGACCAGGGTGGTCTTGCCGTGATCGACGTGGGCAATAATGGCGACGTTGCGCCGGAGCGGATTCGCGACTGAAGACATCTCTTCAGTGTACCGCAGGACTCACGCCTCACGCCGCGACGGTCCCGTTCAGCGTTCCTCGCGCAGGCGCAGCAGCAGATCTTTCACGCGGTCGCCAAATTGCTCGTCGGCGGCCACCTTCTCGCCGTACTTGCGGACGTCCTCGGGCTTCTTGAGGTTGAAGCTGGCAACCGCCGCATCTGTCGCGGGTGTAGTGCGGACACGGCGGTTCGATGCGCTCCGATGATGCTCGCGCGATTGTTCGAAGCGAGCCGCGAGCGAATGTTCCTTTGCCCGCAATTCTTGCCGTAACCAGATCGCCAGGTGCAGTTCGCGGAACGAATACAACGAGTCCATTGTTGCGCCCGACGCCGTCGCCGCCTGCGGCGATGGAGTCGATCTCCAGCGATACCATCTGGGCCATCAAAGAAGCCCTTCCCGGCGGGCTGAACTCTTCCAGCCGCCGGATCCGGCCTGCTGACACTCATTATATAGAGCAGCCCCCGGCCACCGGCGTCCGGCTACCGGCCCGCGCTCATCTTGCTGGGGCAGGCCGGTAGCCGGTAGCTGGCGGCCGGTGGCTGCTAAAAGCGCTGCGGCGATGATGGCTGCATCAACCACGTCAGCGGGCGGTTTCACATCGATCAACGATGACAACCTCCGCTCGAGCCATTGAATCTCGATCTCACCGCGGCGGAACTCGCCGTCCTCCATCAATCGCAAATGAAAATCGCGCGATGTTTCTATACCATCGATCGTGAGCTCGAGTAACGCGCGATGCATTCGCTCGATCGCAAGCTCGCGTGTAGCCGCCCACACAATAAGTTTTGCAAGCAACGGATCGTAATGAAGTCCGACTTCACTTCCCGTTTCGATTCCGCCATCCCACCGCACGCCCGGTCCACTTGGGATGTGCAAATAGTCGATCCGCCCTGTTGACGGAAGGAATCCGTGAGCTGCGTCTTCGCTCGTGATCCTGCATTCCATCGCCCAGCCACGCGGCTTGATTTCATTTTGCAAAAACGGAAGCCGTTCACCGGCAGCAATTCGCAGCTGCCATTGTACCAGATCGATCCCCGTTACGAATTCGGTGACGGGATGCTCCACCTGAAGCCGGGTGTTCATCTCGAGAAAATAGAATTCGTCGTTCTGGTCGAGTAGAAACTCGCATGTGCCGGCGTTCACATATCCGGCTGCGCGGGCAAGACGCGTCGCCGCCTCCCCCATCGTGTGTCTCAGCTGCGACGACACCGCAACACTCGGCGATTCTTCCACCATTTTTTGGTGACGTCGCTGCACTGAACATTCACGTTCGCCGAGCGAGAGCATGTTGCCGTGCCGGTCACCGAGAATTTGTATCTCTACGTGCCGCGGACCCTCGATGTATTTCTCGATGTAAACGGCATCGTCGCCGAATGCATTCTTCGCTTCGCGTTGTGCCGCACCAAGGGAGGCCTCGAATTCGGATGGATCGCGAACCACGCGCATTCCTTTTCCGCCTCCGCCGGCCGCGGCCTTGAGGAGTATCGGATAGCCGAATTTTTCTGCGACCTCGCGGGCTGTGTCGAGACTTGTAATTGCTTCCGTTGTTCCCGGTACAACGGGCACGTTGTTTTTCACGGCGAGTGTGCGCGCCGCTGTCTTGCTGCCCATCGCGGCAATCGCTTCTGGTGGCGGCCCTATGAAAATGAGGCCTGCGTCACGCACTGCCCGCGAAAACCATTCGCGCTCGGAAAGAAATCCATATCCCGGATGAATCGCCTGTGCGCCGTGATCCTTTGCGACTTCGATGATTCTGTCGCCCACGAGATAGCTCTCGCGCGAAGGCGGCGGACCAATGTTCACTGCCTCGTCGGCTTCGCGCACGTGGGGCGCTGTAGCATCGGCGTCGCTGTAAACCGCGAGGCTCTTGACGCCGAGCTCGCGACATGCGCGGATGATTCTTACAGCAATTTCGCCACGATTGGCGACGAGCACCTTTGAAAACAGTTCACACCTCGCCTGAAATCATCGCGCCCCGCAGACACGCGGCCTAATCGAGGCCGAGCAGTAAACGGCGTGCTTGCTCGTCGCTCGGACCGAATGGGCCGAGGCCGATCGCATCCGGAAATCCGGTGGGATCAGCATTCATTCGTGGAAACACTCTTTGGCGACGCTCGTCGGCTTCCGGACCGGGCGTCCACACAAGCTCGGTCATCCACGACAGAATTCTGTGAAGCGCTCCGTAATATTCGTCGTGCTCGCTCGCATATCGTGCGAGGGCTTTTGTCCAATCGTCCCCCTCACAGAGTGCGACGGAGAGACGTTCCACGTCGTTGACGGTCAGTGATAAGCCGCAGCCCCAGGATGGATCAGACGATGCAGCTGCGTCGCCGATCAACGCGACTCCGTTTTTCGCAGGGGACCCAACCCATTTGTCGGCGCCCTCGAATTCTGCCAATGGTCCCATCGATGTCGCATCAGCGAACCACGCTTGCGGCACTCCGGTCGATAACACTGACTGGAGAAACTCGGGAACCTTCCCACCGCCGGTGAGGGCACGCCGTCCAGCGACACCAGGATAAATGAAATACGCGCGGACACGACGACCGCCGAGTGGTGCGAGGAAAGTTGCGAATCCAGGACCAAATGCGAGATGAACCGAATCGTCCGGCACATCGCAGTCCTGCAACAGTGTGCCGGCGATCGTAAGGAGATCGGGATTTCGCGAGACTTCAAACCCGCCCCATCCGCGAACCTGGGACGCGCGACCATCGGCGCCGATCACTATTCGCGCCGTTTCCGTCTGACTTTTACCTTCGTGCTCGAACGTCACCTTTGGCGGGTCTCCCGGGTCGACTGATGTCACAGTCGCGCCGCGCTTCACCTGCGCGCCAGCCGTCATCGCCCGTTTGAGCAAGGCCTCCTGCATCGCAGGATGATAGATGTTGACGCTCGCGTCTCCCCCCGGTGTGGTCGTGCGGAAATCCCGCCGTGACTGAAGTTCGCCCATCGCGTATTGAGCAATGAACGGCGGTCGGCTCGCCCCAGCCGATTCGAGCTCCTCGATAATGCCGAGACGCCGTGCCGCGGCCGCACCCCACGGCAACATGTTCTCGCCACGTACTCGATCCTTGAACTTCGTTTCTCTCTCGAGAACGAGAACGCTGCGGCCGCAGCGAGCGAGCTGCTCAGCAAGCGTCGAACCTGCAAGCCCACCACCAACTACAATCGCGTCGATCCCCATATCCCCTCCATCCTCACAACGGAATGTTGCCGTGTTTCTTCGGCGGATTCTTATCGCGCTTTCCCTCGAGAGTACTAAGCGCTTCAATCAATCGCGGACGAGTGTCGCGGGGATCTATGATGTCGTCGAGATAACCGCGCGCTGCCGCGATGTAGGGATGCGCGAACTTGTCACGATACTCCTGGATCTTCTCGTCAGTTGCTTTCGTCTGATCGTCACTTGCAGCGATGTCCTTCCGAAAAAGAATTTCAACGGCTCCCTTCGGCCCCATCACGGCAATCTCTGCTGTCGGCCACGCAACGTTGAAATCGCCGCGAATGTGCTTGGAGCTCATGACGTCGTACGCACCGCCGTATGCTTTTCGAGTGATGACCGTCAGCTTCGGAACCGTCGCCTCGCAATATGCGAACAGCAGCTTCGCTCCATGCTTGATGATTCCACCGTGTTCCTGTGCGACACCGGGCAGGAATCCCGGAACATCCTCGAACGTCACAACAGGAATGTTGAACGCGTCGCAGAACCGGATGAATCGCGCAGCTTTGAGCGATGCTGCGATATCGAGAACTCCAGCTAGAACAGCCGGCTGATTCGCAACTATTCCGATGCTATATCCACCCAGGTGAGCGAACCCGCAGATGATGTTTGCCGCGTACTCTTTCTGCACTTCGTAAAACTCGCCGTCGTCGACAACACGTTTTAAGACCTCGTGCATGTCGTACGGCTTGTTGGGATTGTCAGGAACAACGTCGAGTAATCCTTCATCGCGACGATCACGCGGATCGCTACCCGCGCCGCGCGGCGGATCGTCGAGATTGTTCGACGGAACGAATCGAAAGAGATCGCGAATCGCCTGAAGGCAGGCAGGCTCGGAATCGTGAGCGAAATGCGCGACTCCCGAAATCTCAGAGTGAGTCGCCGCACCACCGAGCGTTTCCATTGTCACGTCTTCGTGCGTCACGGTCTTCACGACGTTGGGTCCGGTGACGAACATGTACGAGCTCCCTCGCACCATGTACGTGAAGTCCGTGATCGCGGGAGAGTACACCGCGCCGCCGGCGCAGGGGCCGAGTATCGCGGAGATCTGCGGAACCACGCCGGAGGCGAGAGTGTTGCGCAGGAAAATATCGGCGTATCCTCCGAGTGAGACGACACCTTCCTGAATGCGCGCGCCGCCCGAATCGTTGAGACCGATGACAGGAGCTCCGTTTCGCATCGCGAGATCCATGATCTTGCAGATCTTTTCGGCAAATGCTTCGGAGAGTGAGCCGCCGAATACAGTGAAGTCCTGCGAGAAAACGTAGACGAGGCGGCCATCGATGCGGCCATGTCCGGTTACAACGCCATCTCCGTAATAACGCTGTTTCTCCAATCCAAAATCGTGCGATCGATGAATGACGAAACGATCGAGCTCGACGAATGATCCTTCATCGAGAAGAAGATCGAGGCGCTCGCGGGCTGAGAGCTTTCCCTTTTCGTGTTGCGCCTTGAGGCGAGCTTCTCCGCCTCCCTGCTCCGACTCCGCTCGGCGCCGCTCGAGGAGAGAGAGTTTGTCGCGCATGGTCATAGGTGGCTGAAGCTAACGTTTCACGAGGGGCGCATCCACCCTGAGCGGGTCCTTGCCAAGCATTTGTCTGTTGCGACTTTTCACAAACGACAGATAGTTGTATTCTCGCTCCACCTCAGTAGGACCAGGATCAATTGCGCGCCGGAGGTAATCCGGGTTGAGCACTCACGGAAGAAAGCGTCTAGATCCGCTTCCTCTAGAGTTGATCGCAGATCGCTACGCCGTCGAGCGCGTGCTCGGTCGCGGAGGGATGGCGACCGTCTATCTGTGCAACGACTTGACCGATGGAAAGCGGGTCGCAGTTAAGGTGTTGCGTCAGGAGATAGGAAGCGCAGTTGTGATAGAGCGATTCCTTCGCGAAATCGATCTCTCGTCCAATTTGGATCACCCCAGAATCCCACGAGTACTCGATTCGGGTGTTGTTGGAGAATTGCCCTTCTACGTGA
This sequence comes from Gemmatimonadaceae bacterium, assembly GCA_046262875.1. Lineage (GTDB taxonomy): Bacteria > Gemmatimonadota > Gemmatimonadetes > Gemmatimonadales > Gemmatimonadaceae > UBA4720. The sequence goes on from JBHELX010000042.1 coordinate 5,441, forward strand.
TGACGTACATCGAGGGCGAATCGCTTCGTGCTCGCCTGGATAGGGAGAAGCAACTTTCATTCGACGAAGCTATTCGCATAGCGAAAGAGGTCACCGGACCGATGACGCATGCCCATCGCCATGGCATCGTACATCGCGACATTAAGCCCGAGAATATCGTTTTGTCCGCCGATGGAGTGTACGTGCTCGATTTCGGTGTCGCACGTGCGATCATCGAATCGGCAAGTGATCGGTTGACTTCGACGGGCGTCGCGGTGGGTACGCCGGCTTACATGAGTCCCGAACAAGCACTGGGCGATCAGGATTTGGATGCTCGAAGTGACATCTACTCGCTTGGATGCGTGATCTACGAAATGATTGTAGGTCTTCCCCCTTTCGTGGGGGTTACGTCGCAAGCAGTTATGTCACGGCGCTTCGCCGCGCCCGCAGCGCCGCTGCATGAATCACGAGAGGGAGTGCCCGAGCATATCGAGCACGCGGTAGCGAAGTCCTTAATGAAAGCACCGGTCGACCGTTGGCAGACGGCGGAGCAATTCGCCGCTGCACTTACCCCTCCCGCAGACAGCCCTACATATCGGTTTGCGACTGTGATGCGACGTTTGCGGAAGCGCAAGCACTTCGTTGCGAGCGTACTTGCGATTCCCGTCATCGCCGGATTGGCTTTATCAATCGGCGCCGCGTCTGGGTTACTGAGGTCAAATACTAGCGGTCCGCCCATCTTAGACAGGCGAAGGATTGCTGTTCTGTATTTCGACGATCACAGCGTAGACCGAAACCTCGGCTACTTGGCAAATGGATTGACCGAGAGTTTGATCCACGAACTGAGTAGTGTTCCGGCTATCGAGGTAATATCGCGGAATGGCGTTAAGCCTTTTCGCGACAGAGCCACTCCTATGGATAGCATTGCTAACGTGCTGCGTGTCGGAAGCATCGTCGAGGGGAGCGTGCAGCGATCAGGGAATCGAGTGCGCGTCACCGTGCAGCTGGTCGACGCAAAAAACGACAGGCCGCTCGAAAGCGCGACCATTGAGCAAGACATGGGCGATCTGTTCAGGCTCGAGGATGATCTTGCGCATGAGGTCGCAGGGATGCTGCGCAAACGTATCGGAAGGGAGATCAGAGTTAGTGAAACCATCGCAGCAACTTCCAGTAATGTTGCGCGCGAGTTGGTTTTTCGCGCGGACAAGGCGCGCAATGATGCGCAGGTATTGTTTGGCGGACCTGATACTAGTCAGCTCGCGACGGGACTGGCGCTGTTAAGAACTGCAGATTCGTTGCTTGCTCGCGCCGAAAGCGCGGATCCTCGTTGGACCGGGCCAACTATAGATAGGGGCTGGACAGCCCTAGAGGAGGCTCTTCGACAGGGCGGAGCGTCTCGTGACTCATCATTTCGACGCGCCTGGAATCACGCTCAAAGCGCCATGTCGAGAAAACCGAACGACGCAGTGGCGTTGGAACTTCGTGGAACGATTCAGTACTACGAAGCGGCGAGACTGCCTTTGCCCGATAGCGTTGTTAAAACAACGCTTCGCGGAGCAGCAAGCGATCTCGAACGTGCCATCTCGAACGATTCAACACTGGCGACCGCTTGGGGCACACTGGGCCGGACGCAAATGATGCAAGGAGATCTCGATGACGCGGTGAGCAATGCAAAGAGAGCGCTTCAGGAAGATGCCTACCTGAGAGACGCAGCCGATGTCCTCGTAACACTCTACGGTGCTACCGTGATGCGAGACAGTCTCGACGCATCTTGGCGTTGGTGTCTTCAAGGCAGGCGCGATTTTCCGCATGATCCCCGTTTTATCGAATGTCAGTTGACGCTTCTTGCAGCCGATCTTCGTCGGCCGCCAGATCCAAAGCGCGCATGGGCGCTGGTCAAGGAAGGCGATAGGCTGGATCCGCCGAGTGAGGCGCGACAGCGGGGGCGAGCATTCTTACCTTTTTACAGAGTGATGCTGGCAGCGGAAGTCACGGCTCGAGCAGGGGACCGCGACGGCGCGCTCGCAGTTGCAGCTCGGACGCGGGCTGCCGTTTCCGGTGACTCTGAACTCACACTCGACGTGATGTACCAGGATGCGTACATCGATCTTCTTCTCGGTGATAGGCAAGCGGCGATAAAAAAGCTCACCGTTTATCACGCCGCCCGCCCTTCACTGAGTCATCTCACCCTTCAGCATGCCAGGTGGAAGCCGCTGCTGAATGATACCGGCTTCGTCAATATGTTGCGGCGCGCTAAATAACGTTGTCACCAGTGTCGAAACTGGAGGCCCCAGCTCGCAAAGGGTAAGTCTTCTCTTTTCGTGGATACCCGGTGGTTATTGAAGGGTCAGCGTGCGCTGCGGCGACGATTTCGGGTGCGAAGAGCTCATCCTTTTTCTGTTGGATCCAATCGGGTGGCTCCATGCGAGTGTAGTATGGAAGGACGAACTTCTCAACCGCGGTCTGAGTAAGAAAGACTGCGTCCGTGTTGTCAGGGAGTGCTATTACATCGGTGCCGACTAAAAGCTTTACTGTCACTCCTTTGTGCATACCGCCTCTCTGCGCCTTTTGATTACCTTGCGGAGGAGGCGAGTAGTAAGGAGTCATGACCTCTAAATCCAGCGGCGGACGTTCGGGATCCATATCCGGGACCCTTCCATCGCCGTAGTCCGCTTTTTTTACGACTAGAGGTTTCCCGTCCGTGTCCCACACGATCAAACATGCTTCCTCGCGTTTCCCATCAGCAGATTCTGCGAGCCAACGTAGGTCGTTCGCGGTGATCTGAGACATGCAATCCTCCAACGTTTGGTATGGTTTGGAAAACAGTAAGCAAACAAACCTGCCGCATCAAAACGTCAAATAGAATCCCCCAAGCCATCGGGCTTTTCGCGGGTTGATGACATGTCCATTCCTAATTTCCGGTTCAGCTAACCAATCTGCAGCGACCGTGATTCCTGCATCACCCAGTACATGACCGAAGGTGAAGCCCGACACAAACTCGTCCCAAACCCCGTGAAGGATCCCGGTCCCGACAGTAGGACCAAAGGACGATCGCCGCCAAGGCTCTCGCGCATGAAGCAACCATGTAGAAATAGGCTCAGAAAACCAAAACAAGTTCCATGTCGCCGCGAGGTAAACATTTCCCGAAACCCGAGACCCTTCATTAGAGACCTTATTGTCGGTAAAAGTCTGAATCGGTCGTCCCAAAGTCATCCCGGCGACGAGGCCAGCCTCGAATGTGTGTTCGCGATCATTTCCCAAAACCATGTACACGCTAGTCAGTCGAGCGCTATCTGTTGTATTCAGTCCAGCGCTATCTGTTTTATTAACTGGTAAAGGCCCGAATTGTTTTCCTTTCACCGGTTCGAGAGAAAACTCGATCCTTGTGTTCTCGATAAGCCCCAATCGTCCAAGAGCGGCGTACAAGACTGCCGTGGGGTCCTCCGATACTTTAAGGAGCGAGATTATCTGAGAAGAATCGACGAGTGCCGGTTCATCCGAACTTGTGACACTAAGCGTCTTCCCGAGGGCGGCAATTAAAACCTTCAGAATGGGGTCGCGTTGAAAGGATACCACTCGTCGGCGGAAACACAGCTGAGATTCGTCAGTGCCATCACTACCAGAATCGGGACTCGCCGCCTTCTTTGCGTCGAGTGGCGCATCCACCAATAAACCGCGGCCTCTGATCAAAAGGTGTGAGCTCTCTAACGGCTTCTTAGTGGGGGAGGGTGCCCTCGATAGAGATAGATCCATGTCGGAGAGCACCAGCACGTTGATGAATCGCTTGCCAGCAATCGAGCGATTTGTCGTCGACCTGCGAGTCCGCCGCGTTCCGTATTGCAAGTCTTGATATACGATACCGCTCGAGTCGATGTAAACGATCCAATCCGGGATTGTTGGCAGGTAGGTGGTGAAGTAAAGTTCTCGTGCTTCCGCCCAGCAGGGACGCCCAGTCTTTTCGCCAGCTGCGTTTGCTTCCGTATGCGTCAGCATCCTCTTCAGCACTCTTACTGAACTATCCCGAAGCAAGCGCAGCTGATACTTAGGGAGAACTGGATATTTCTTGAGCGCCGTCGGTCGCGGGAATTTTTGACGAAGGGTTTCGCATGATTCTGGAGCGCCGGAATTAATCGGGTTAAGCACCCCCTGTGCTCGCGTGAGACTGGGCGCTGCCGCGAGTAATCCGAGCAAGACCGCCACCACGTAAACCTCCCGTGGATTCGGCCTCTTCTTTTCCTGAAACGGTTTCACTTGCGCACGATGATGATGATGTTGGCCGTGCCGGTCACAATACTCTGGTTCGATCCCATCATCTGCGCTCGAATCTCCACTACGCCCGCTGGAATAATGCTGTCGGCAAAGAATATGACAGTTGACGGTTGGGCGGCGTTGACGACGGTGGTAGGGCTTAAAGCGCCACGCGGCGTACTCGCGTCGCCTTGAGCATACGCCGCGAGCGTAATGAGCTGGCCGGGGCTTACTAATCCAGTGGCGCGCCACGTTGTTACCGTAAGTTTTGCCGTATTGTTGGTCGTCTTCGGCTCCAACGCGAGATGATCGGTCGACAAGAAAATGCTGTCTGGAAAAGCGCGTTTGAACACAACGCTTGTATGGAGGGTGACACCATTCATTGTCGCAGTTAGACGAGCAGAGGCGGGATCCACTGGAGCTTTGAGTTGTACGACCGCGCGACCCAAGGAATCAACCGGTATTGAAGCCGTCGCGGGCGTGAGCGTTCCAGCCGACGTGGTAAACGCGACTACTGAGCCTCTTGGAAGGGCAACCGGATCGACCGTCGCTGTTATGTTCACCACGCTAAGCCCGTCCGCAGACGAAGTGTCGACGTCGGACTTGATGCCCATCAAACCCAGGTTTTCCGGCGGGTTCGTCATATCACACGCTGCCAGCAACATGACTGCTTGAATGGTGAGCAGCGTCGTCGTGGTAAATCGACCCATTAGTCACCCTCGGCAAATCGTACGGCCGTCTGAGATCGCGCTCGGCCGCCAAGTATAGCGTCATATCACGCCGCAACAATGCGGTTTTTGTATCACCGAACTGCTGGTTTTGGATCAATTCGCTTGATTTCGTCAACGCCCCGGTGCTACTCGGCTGCTTGAGTGCCCTTGCAGACTAGCGACTATGCGCTCCAGCAGGGACAATTGCTGCCCGCACGCGCAAGTTGGGATGCCGCAATCGACCCACAATAACCGGAAGCAGTGACGACTATTTGATAGTGGTCTTCGAGTTCCGTGATATCGCTGCGGAGGTAGCGACGAAGTTCGTCCATACTCCCTCCCGATTTACGCTCTCGACTGTTACCCCGGTGGAGATCCTGCGACCGTAAGCGTTGGTGATTCAACTGGCCGTGCCGAATCAGATTCATCACGTGCCGGTTTACCGATTTTTGCAACTCTCGCTACTGAATCTCGAACCGCGTCGCGGATCTTGTCGAATTGCCTCGCTGCAATCCAATCCGGCTGCGCCATCCATGAGCCCCCAACTGCGACGACATTTTTGAGCGCGAGATAGCCCTCGAACGTTGCAGCCGTGACTCCACCACTCGGATTGAATTCGACGCCGGCGAACGGTCCCGACAAAAGGTTGAGATATTCATGGCCACCTAGCGTCACGATCGGCCACAGCTTGAAAAGATTGAGCCCAGATTCGAGACCTGCTTCGATCTCACTCGCTGTCGCAAGGCCCGGATAAACCGGAAGATCGTGCTCGAGACAATAATCAACGACGGCTCGGCTGAATCCAGGCGATATCACGAATTTCGCCCCGGCGTCCTTCGCATCGCGAGCATGCTTCACATTCAAAACTGTCCCTACTCCAGCATTGATCTCAGGTCTCTCACCACGAATGCGTCGCAATGCTTCGAGCGCGACAGATGTGCGCAGAGTGATCTCAGCGATCGGCAGTCCGCCATCTATCAAAGCAGTCGCAAGCGGCACCGCATTTTTCGGATCATCGATGACAATCACAGGAATGAGTCGCGAGCGCCGAAGCGCCGCGGTCACCGCCGATTGGTTCGCGTTCATGTCGTCTCCACAGTCGAGTGCTGAAAGCTATCGCTCGGTGTCGCTTTCGTCACGACAGCCCTTACAGGATTCGCCAGTCGCGAGAATATTTCGCGAAAAGGAGGCAGTGTGTCGATTCCATCAGGCGCCGTTGTCCCTCGCACATCCGACGGTGTGCAGTTCCTCTGGCTCGAGCTCACGAACCGCTGCAATCTGCAGTGCGTGCATTGCTATGCCGAGTCGAGCCCGTTCTCCGGCGGCGACGATCGCCTCACTCCGGATGATTATCTCGACATACTGACCACATCCGCCGAGCTCGGCTGCAAGCAGGTTCAGTTCATCGGCGGCGAGCCGACGCTCAATAGACGACTGCCCGATTTCATCTCGCGCGCGAGATCCCTCGACTATGAATTCGTCGAGGTCTTTACGAATCTGACGAGAATGTCTCCGCCCCTGCTCAATTGTTTTGTCGAGCACGATGTGAATGTCGCGACGTCGGTGTACTCGAATCGCCCCGAGGTTCACGACGAAATCACGAAGAAGCCGGGCAGTCATCGCGAGACGATGCGCGGCATCGATGCCGTTCTCGCCGCGCGACTGCGTCTTCGCGCAGGTGTTATCGCAATGCCGCAAAACGAAGATCATATCGACGAAACAGTCGCGTTTCTTCGCGAGAGAGGCGTGCCGGAAGTCGGCACAGATCGCGTTCGCGAGTTTGGTCGCGCATCTGACGAGACGGACGATCAATGCATGTCGAATCTTTGCGGTAACTGCTCCGGGTCGACGCTGTGCGTTGCGCCGAATGGGAAAGTCTCGCCATGCATCATGTCCAAGACGTGGTCGGTCGGATCGATTCTCGAGAAGCCATTAGCCGAAGTCGTCCGATCGAATGAGCTGCGCGATTTGAGATCGCGCATATACGCGCGGACCATTGCTCCGCGTGAGGAAGCGCGTCTGGCTGCGATCGAAGCGCAGTGTGAGCCGAGCTGCGGTCCCTCATGCTATCCGAGCTGTGTCCCGGCGTGTGCTCCGTCGTGCGTGCCATCATGCACACCGTCATGCTCGCCGTCGTGCGTCCCTTCAGCGCCCGGCTGCTCGCCATCGCGCTAAAAGAAAAGACGCAACGCCGAGATAACGTCAGGGGTGTTGCCGCGATGATCGTCGCGGTCGGCGTGCTGTCCCTTATGGACGCGTGCATCAAGCTTCTCACGCCGCACTATTCTCCGCTCCAGATATCCAGCATTCGTGGATTGTCTGCACTTCCGTTCGTCGTCGCATGGGTCGGAGTGCGCGGGGGATATCGTCAGCTCCTCCACGTCCGGTTTTCGTTGCACATAGTGCGCGCTATTGCCGGCATCATTGCGCTCGCGACCTTTGCTTATGCGCTGCGACGCCTCCCGCTGGCAACCGCTTACTCGATCTTCTTCGTCGCGCCACTCATCATCACGATTCTCGCGGTTGTAGTTCTCAAGGAACGTGTTGATTGGATCCGCTGGTTGGCCATCGCGGTGGGATTCTGTGGAGTCATAGTCGTATTGCGCCCGACGGCCGCGGGAGCTCTCACGATCTCAGGGCTCGCGGTAGTCGCCTGCGCGGCCTGCTACGCCAGCTCGGCGATTCTAGTTCGCATACTGGGCCGAACGGACAGCACCGAAAGCATGATGTTCTGGCTGATGTTCCTCGTTGCAATCGGAGCGGGCGCGCTCGCGCTTCCCGATTGGCGTCCGATACAGCCAGACGATTGGCGCGCGATCGCAGGCATCGCCGCTTTTGGATCGCTCGGTCAGTTCGCGCTCACCGAAGCGTTCAAGATCGGCGAGGCATCATTCATCGCGCCATTCGAGTATACGGCACTCGCGTGGGGCGTCGGCCTGGACTGGTTCGTCTGGAAAACAATTCCCGCGCCCGTCACTCTGCTCGGCGCGTTCGTGATCATCGCAAGCGGCGTTTATCTTGTTCGGCGCGAGCGTGTTCACGTCGAAGCCGAACATCCATAACGTTGCGATTCATGCCCCCACTCCGAATCCCGCCTGAAGAATACTCGGCGGCCGATGACGCGTTCGCAAAACAGCTTCGTGGGGGCGGTCCAGTCGCAATTGTCGCGACGCTCATTCTGTTCATTGGAAACGATTATTTCGTTCCGATCGGCGCACTCATCGCGCTCTTGTGGGCGTGGCGCTCCCACACTCCCTGGCATGAGCTCGGGTTCGTCCGGCCAAGGAGCTGGGTGCTCACAGTGTTGGGCGGAATTGTTTTCGGCGTCGCGTTCAAGTTTCTAATGAAAGCGATTGTGATGCCTTTGCTTGGCGCCGAGCCGATCAATCAGGCTTACCACTACCTGGCCGGAAACAGGGCAGCACTTCCCGGAGCGATCTACACTCTGATTGTCGCTGCCGGATTCGGCGAGGAAGTCGTCTATCGCGGATTTCTCTTCACGCTGCTTCGCAAAGTATTCGGACAGGGGCCGGCATCGCAGGCAATGATCGTGACGACTAGCGCCTCGATTTTTGGCCTGGCGCATTATTGGGTTCAGGGAATCGCAGGCGTCGAACAGGCGGTGGTCACAGGACTCGTATTCGGAACCATGTTCGTTGTCACTGGTCAGATCTGGATCGGAATGTTCGCGCACGCCGCCTTTGATCTCACTGCCCTTGCGATGATTTACCTGAATCTGGAGACGCGAGTCGCCCACCTGATATTCAGGTGATGGTGGCAGTGATTCCGCGACTCCCTTTGTTCGGCCAACTATAATTCTTTGATGCCTGAGCGACTTCCCGTTGCAAGCCTCGACGCGATCCGGTCGCATTTCCCCGCTCTCGACCGCGTCCATAATGGCAATTCTGTCGCTTACTTCGATGGCCCCGGAGGAACGCAGCTGCCTCGCAGCGTCGTCGACGCGATGGTGGAATACCTCTACCATCACAACGCAAATACTGATTGGGCGTATCCCACAAGCGCCGAGACTGATGCGGCAATCGCTTATGCGCGAGTGGCGGTAGGCGATTTTCTCAACGCGTCCGCAGATGAGATTGTGTTCGGCACGAACATGACGACCCTGACGTTTCATTTGTCGAGAGCGCTTGGTCGTCGCCTCTCACCCGGCGACGAGATCATCATCACCGAGCTGGATCACCACGCGAACAGCGATCCGTGGCGAGAGCTCGCGCGCGATCGGAATCTTTGCATCCAGACGGTGAAAATGATTCCGGAAACCGGGCAGCTCGATTGGGATCATTTCGGCGCACTCGTCAACAAGAGAACCAGGATCGTCGCCGTCGGCGCTGCATCGAACGCACTTGGAACGATCAACGACGTACGCCTCGCGACTGAGATGGCGCACACGGTTGGCGCGTTGATGTTCGTCGACGCGGTTCATTACGCGCCGCATTGTCTCGCCGATGTTCGCGCAATCGGCTGCGATTTTCTGGTTTGCTCGCCATACAAGTTCTACGGTCCGCACATGGGAGTTCTTTATGGTAGGCGCGATCTGTTCGAGTCGACCGAATTCCCAAAGCTTCGCCCCGCGCACGACACTGCGCCCGAACGCGCCGAAACGGGCACTCTCGATCACGAAGGAATCGTCGGCTCCGGAGCGGCAGTTGATTTCTTTGCGTCGCTCAGCACAGACGGCGGTACGAGGCGCGAGCGCCTCAAGTCGACTTTTGCCGAGCTTCACGCGCGTGGCTCCGCGCTGATCAGGTCTTTGTGGGACGGACTTTCAGAAATCGATGGCGTGACCCTTTACGGACCGGGGCCGGATTCCCCGCGCACCCCGACGCTTTCGTTTACAATCGACGGAATTCATTCGCGCGATGTCGCGCAAAGATTATCGGAGCTTGGAATTTTCTGTTCGCACGGCGACTTCTACGCGATGACAGTCGTCGAACGACTTGGACTTGCCGATGTTGGACTGGTACGCGCAGGGTGCGCCATGTATACCTCAGAGAACGAAGTGTCGCGCCTCGTAGAGGGTGTGCGCGGTCTAACGAAAGATTAAGGAACCACGATGGCAACTCACGCGCAGTTAGCCGCGAAGCTGCTTCGCGATGCGGCGACTTTCTTCCGAACGATAGGTGAACAAAATCCGCCCCTGAAGCAACAGATGGAAGAAAACGCGGACGTTTTCGAAGGCGTCGCGAATCTCGTCGAAAAAGATCCGACGGGTGCGTTGAAGGCGTGAAGGTAAGACGCGGAAGATGACTGGTATTACTGCTCCTGTCACTGTCGAGGCCACAGCCGCGGCGCCAGCGGAATCGCCGGCGCCAACCGGTCGATACGATCGATCGATTGTGGAGGGTCCGCTGCCCGCGGCGGTCTGGAAAATCGCGTGGCCCTCGATGCTCACCAACATCATCGGCGGAATCCAGGGATTCGTCGATCAGGTGCTCGTTGGCCACATCGTGGGATTCAATGGCAATGCAGCGATCGGTGTCGCATCGCAAATTTTCATCGTAGTCATTGTTTTCCTGATGTCGCTCTTCACGGGGATGAGCGTGCTCGTTGCGCGGTTCGCTGGCGCGGGCCAGGAAGAAAAAGTCGATCGCACAGTTTATCAGGCTCTCCTCACGGCGCTTGGGATTTCATTCCTGATCATGGCGCCTATCGGCTACGTAGTTGCGCCATATCTGCTCGACTTCGTCAACGCAGCACCCGCAGTGAAGAGAGAAGCTCTGCCGTTCCTGAGAATCAATTTCATGTTCAGCACGGGGATGCTCGTGTTCTTCATGGTTTCCGGAGCGCTTCGCTCCGCAGGCGATGCGCGAACTCCCCTGCTCCTCGGCGTCGCTCTCACGGTGATGAACATCATCTTTAACGTCATTCTGATTCGGGGACTTGGTCCAGTTCCATCTTTCCGAACAGCCGGCGCGGCGATGGGAACCTGCACAGCCTCAGGGATTCTCGCGCTTTACTCGTTCTGGAAATTATGGCGAGGCGGATGGGTGGTCTCATTTCCGCGCGGCGGCAGCTTTGCTCCCGACCTGACGATCATCAAATCAATTTTCAAATTCGGTTTGCCAACCGGGATTCAGGGAATTGCGATGAACGTCGGTGGCGTGTTCATGATGGCGATCATCGGCTCGCTTGCTCAGAGTGCGGCGTCGCAGGCGGCGTTTGCAGTTTCGTATTCGCAACTGTTCTCGTTCATCACGTGGACATCGGTTGGATTGATGGGTGCAGCTGCCGCGGTAGCTGGCCAAAATCTTGGCGCTCACAAGCCGGAACGATCAGAAGCTGCAGTACACGTCGCCGCAAAAATTGCCGTGACGGGGGCGGCATTCATTGGGATCTTCTTTTTCTTCTTTCCCCAGCAGCTACTCGCTCTGTTCGGCATGAATGAGCCCGAGGTCGTTCAGATCGGAACACAGCTGTTGCGTGTGCTGAGCTTCTCTGGGCTGTTCATCGCAGTTGCGCTCACGTACACCGGTGGTCTTCAGGGCACGGGCGACACAAAGAGTCCATTGTACATCTCGATCGTGTCGCAGATCGTCGTCCCGCTCGGGATTTGCTACACACTCAAAGCAATGGGACTGCTTCAGCCAATGGTCATCTGGGTCGCAATTCTCATCGGCCACGCGACGAGGTGCTTGCTGAGTGTTCTGCGATTCAATCAAGGAAAATGGCGCAACATCGCCGTCGACATCAGCTCGAAGAACTGAACGCGAAGCGGCTACCGGCTACCGGCCAAATGCGTGGCGACATCCCGCGCGCGAATAGCGAGCCGGGGATCTCCGATCTTTTCAGCGATCCCGGAAAATGAATCCATCGGGCCTCGCCATTGCAGCTCATCGACTTTCTTGAAAAGCGGTGCATCACTGCGAAGATTCGCGAGATCCTTGAACAGGAGTGCCTGCTGTCGAGATTCCCCAATCGACGAAGCGGGAAAATCTTCGATGTGACCGTACTTGTTGATGAGACTCACTGCGGTTTTTGGACCGCAGCCTGGAAGCCCAGGATACCCGTCGGCTGAATCTCCGACGAGCGCGAGATAATCCGGAATGAACTCGGGCGCTACACCGAATTTTTCGCGCACTCCATTTTCGTCGCGAATCTTTCCGCTCTTGCGATCGACCTGCACGACGCGCTCGCCGACGACACACTGCGCAAGATCCTTGTCGGGTGTCCAGATGCAGACTTTTTCGACTCGCTTGTCCCTCGCTGCAAGATGCGCGGCAGATGCGAGCGCATCATCGGCCTCGAGCTCCACCATCGGCCAGGTAGCGACTCCCAATGCGACAAGAAATTCCTCGAGCGGGTGGAACTGCTTCCAGAGAGCGGGCTCGATTCCTTCGCCGGTTTTGTAGTCGCGCCACAAATCATTTCGGAACGACTCGATCACATGATCGGTTGCGACGCCGATGTGCGTCGCTCCTTCCTCGAGCATATGAACGACTGTGCGCAAAACTCCGAGTACAGCGCCGTACGGTGGGTCCTCACCCTTGGTGAATCGGCGCAATCCATAGAAGTGGCGAAACAGTTCGTACGTTCCGTCGACAAGATGGACAATCATGTGAGGTACCGGCTACCAGCTACCGGCTACCGGCCTCTCAAGGCAGTCGAACGTAACTCACGCTGAGGCCTAGCTGATATCCCGAGTCCCTTCTGTAGATCTTCTGTAATCCCAGGTATACATCGAGACCGCGGCTGCCGAGTTGCTGCAAACCGATTCCAAATCCCGTGAGCCACGCCGCGCGGCTTGGCGATTCGGGACCGTTGCAGTTGAGATCCCACATTAATCCGGGGGTAAGGAACGTCGCGATTCGAAGTCGTTGACCGAATGAAACTGTGATGGGCATGCCGAAGTCGAGAGTGCACGCATCCTTTCCGGAAACGACGTTCGGCGCGTAGCCAAAACCAACTTCGCCGCCGATAGTCGTGGTAGAGCTGTAGTCATGAAAAACCGATCCGAGGGTTTGACCGCCGGTCATGATATTGAGTCGCGATCGGATCCCAAAGAGTGTGTGACCACCGCAGCCACCGCCGATGAGACCGCAATCGCGCTTTTGATATCCGCCCGTGATCCCGATCACCGAGCCGCCGCGATACTGAAAATCGATTCCACCCGCAAACGCAGGAAGGCCGGATTCGCCCGGACTTTCTCTGTCGCCGGCCTGAAGACGAAATCCCCAATAGTTATGGTTGCGACTTGCGGGCATCGGTAACGCAATCGGCGGAAGTGCACCAACTGGCGTTGCCTCCAGCAACAGGATTTCCTGTTGCTCGTGCGTGATTTCCGTCTGCGCACCGGCAACGATTGGACCGTAAATAAATCCCAGCGTGCTCAGCAAAATCGCGTGAGTCCTCATCGTAGCTCCAGCCACTTGGTGTAGGAGAGGCCGCCGATTCCTGATCCATCAAACTGATAGACGCTGAGCAGCACACCCTTGCTACGCATGACGTCGATGCGCATGAAACCGGTGCGATGCTGCGCTGTGTAATAACTCTCGCGAAGTCGCACAGTGCAGGCGAGTTTGTCCATCGATCCCGCACCGCTGACGAGAATGTATTTGACGTTTGGATCGCCCTTGAGAACCTGAAGGTTGTGATCATGACCGGCGATGAACGCGAGCGGCGGCTGCCCGCGAAACGCGCTCTCGATTGAATCGCGCATCGTTCGATTCGAGCCGGACAGAATATCCTGTGGAGAGCCACCGAATCTGCGGAATGGACCGACGATTCCACAGTATCCGCCGTGCTCACCGCCGGTCATCAATGGATGGTGTCCAGCACCTATCGTGACGCGCCCCGGCATTTTCTGCTCAACGAGTTGACGCAATGTCTCCGTGACTGCTCCAGTCGTTGTTTGACAATTCGAGTTCTCGTCGCGGACGATATAAGAGTGAAGCCACCACTGCGTGTCGAGGAGGAGCAATCTCAATCGCCCAAGGTCGACGCTTGCAGGGCCTGGGCATCCATTACCGGGAAGCATTCGAATGTCACGCCCGCCCGCCATCGACGCGATCAATTTTTCCTCCAACCGGACCGCAAAAAGTCCGAATGGACCGCCGGTCTCCCCGTCCCAGTCGTGATTTCCGGGAATGAAGATTCCGCGCACGCCCTTTGGAATCGCATCCACCTGCGTTGCGAGTCGGCGGCGCGCATCCGCATACTCGGCCTGCCCTTCTTCGGGAATTCCGTTCGGGTAGACGTTGTCTCCGAGGAAAACGATTACGGCGCGTCCCGGTATCTGCGCCGCTTGTGCGGACAGGGAGTCGAGCACAAGCGGACGCTCGCGTGGATCGGGCTCGCCGGCGTCGCCGATGAAAAACACCGTTGTCTCTACGTCGGCAGGCGCCAGCGTTTCCTTCGTTACATTCAGGCTGCAGCCGCTAAAGCCTGCGAGCGAGAACGCACAAACAGAGCCTACGACAAGGCGTTTTGGAAAATCTGGCATGTTGTTCCCGCGCAACATGCCAGAAACGTTCCATCGTAACAACTACCTGCGATGGAGTAGCTCGTCGAGCAAGTCGAAGCACTCGTTCCAGCCCTCGCTGTGTCCATCGCGCGACTCGATCGACTCGAATCCTGTCTGGCGGAAAGTCATTTCCATTTTGCGACCGCGTTCAGTGAGCGTAACAGTGACGAGCGTCCCGGGTCCAGGCTTCCCTTGGTTGTCCCAAACGTGTGTGAAGACCAGTCGCGACGGTTCGACGATCTCTCGATACTCTCCGCCCAGCCACAGCTCCTTTCCCTCCGGCGTTACCATGCACGCGCGCCATTTTCCCCCGGGCCGCAGCTCTCCTTCACTCACCGGCATCGTGAAACCCTTTGGCGCGGACCAATGCTGCAATTTCTCAGGATCGGTCCAGGCTTGCCAAACCAATTTTCGCGGAGCGTCGAAGACTCGCTTGATCACGAGCTCCTGTTCGCTCGCCGTCATGGTATTGCTATGCCTTGCGGACACGTTTCCTCCCTTTTGCTGATTGGACTTTGTGCAGGTAGCGGTCCAGTTCATCGAAGCTGTGCTCCCAATAAGCGCGGTAATGCTCGACCCAATCCGCGACGTCCTTGAGCGGTTTCGCCTCGAGGCGGCACGGGCGCCATTGAGCCTCGCGACTTTGTGTGACGAGACCCGCGCGCTGAAAAACTTTCAAGTGTTTCGATACTGCGGGCAGACTCTCTGCCTACTGTTGTCTGCGGTTTTCTAAGTTACGAAGTTTCGCTTTTAGCTCTCGCGCTGAGTATCTCTTTCTCGCGAGTATTTCGAGTAAGCGATGCGGCGCGCGCGAATTCCTCTCTGGCCTCTTGATTACGCCCGAGCTTCACCAGGAGGTCCCCTCGCACGGCCGGGAGAAGATGATATGATTTCAGGCTGGGCTCTGATCCAAGCGCATCCACGATTTCGAGTCCTCGCGAGGGGCCGTAAGCCATTCCAACTGCGACTGCTCGATTCAACTCCACAACCGGCGAGGGAGCAACACGCGCCAGCTCACCGTATAGCGCCGCGATTCCGCTCCAATCAGTCTGATCAGCTCTCCTCGCTCGAGCATGACACGCTGCTATCGCCGCCTGTAGCGTGTACGGCCCGCGCGAGTCGCGAAGCGATTCCGCTCGCGCTAGGGCAGCGAGCCCGCGACCAATCAACAGATAATCCCATCGAGCCCGATCCTGCTCGAGTAGCAGTATCGGTTCTCCACTCGGCCCCGTACGCGCTCGAAGACGCGAAGCCTGAATCTCCATCAATGCAACGAGTCCATGAACTTCGGCTTCGTTCGGCGAAAGCTCGGCCAGTATTCGGCCGAGTCGCAGCGCATCTTCGCAGAGCGCGGGTCGCATCCAGTCACCGCCGGCTGTTGCGGAGTATCCCTCATTGAAAATGAGATACACAACTTCCAGCACCGACGCGAGACGCGCGTCAAGCTCAGCGCCACGCGGAACCTCGAAGGGAATCTGCGCATCGGCGAGAGTTCGCTTCGCACGCACGATACGTTGCGCAATCGTCGGCTCAGGAACGAGAAAGGCGCGCGCAATTTCGTCAGTTGTCAAACCACCAAGCAATCTCAGAGTGAGAGCCACACGAGAGTCAGTCGAGAGAATCGGGTGGCACGAGATGAAGACGAGACTCAACAAATCGTCGCCAACCTGATCGTCGATTGCGGCATCGATATCCGGAACCGCGAGCTGTTTTTGTTCGAGCTCGTATCCGAGCTCTTCGTGCTTTCGATCGAGCAGCTTATCGCGGCGCATCGCATCGATCGCGCGATGCTTCGCCGTTGCCATGAGCCATGCGCCAGGATTATCGGGAACACCGGTCCCGGGCCATTTCTCGAGAGCGACAAGCAGGGCATCCTGCGCGAGGTCTTCGGCGAGTCCAACGTCGCGCACGATTCGCGTAAGCCCGGCGATGAGCTTCGCCGATTCAATCCTCCAGACTGCGTCTATCGCGCTGTGCGTTTCTGCGACGGTCATGTCGAGTAAGTAACCCGAATACAATCGCGACTCAAGTCAATCCGCAGTAGCTTGGCGATAGAATGTTCGGCTACCTCGCTCACGTATCGCACGTTCTCAACTGGCTGCTCCTCGCTTTCGTCGATCTCACGGCAATCATCGGATTGCTGTTCATTACGAGAGGCACCGCCGTGCGTCGCGTACGATCGATCGGGACAGACGGCAAGCCGGTCGCGCCTGCCGAGCCCGAATTCATTCTGACGATCGCACTTCTCACTGGCACGCCGCTCCTCGGCGGCAATCGCGTCGACATTATGCTCAACGGGAATGAAATCTTTCCTCGACTCTGGGAAGATCTGCGCTCGGCAACGCGATCGATAACTGTGCAGATGTACTACGCGCATCCGGGGAAGGTCGCCGATACGCTGACAGAAATTCTCGCGGAGCGCGCCAAAGCAGGCGTGAACGTTCTGGTACTTTACGATGCATTCGGAGCGCGCCCCGCCCGCGACAGTTTCGAGAGACTTCGAAAGAATCGGGTCCGCGCGGTTCCGTTTCGTCCGTTCAAGTTCGAGAACCTCTGGATCATGCAGAATCGCTCGCACGTTCGTGGCATTGTCATCGATGGAAAAATCGGCTGGACCGGCGGGTTTGGCATCGACGACAAGTGGCTGGGCGGCGGACTCGTTGAGACTGAATGGCGAGACACGAGCGTTCGATTCGAAGGACCCGCGGTGCGTCAGCTTCAGGCTGCATTTGTCGCGGGATGGAGTGAGGCGACGCGCGAGCTGATAACCGGCCGTATCGCCGCGGACCGGTGTGACGATGGAGTCGCGCTCGCCGGATTGCTCTACACCGCGCCCAACCTCGGCAGCACTCCAGCCGAGCGTTATCTTGCTCTATCGATTGCGGGCGCGAAGGAAAAGTTGTTCGTGACGAATGCGTATTTCGCGCCCGACGAGAATTTTGTCGGACTTCTCAGAGATGCGGCACGACGCGGAGTCGACGTTCGCATTCTCGTCGGAGGTCCCAAGACCGACGTTCGTGCAGCGCGTCTCGCCGCGCACAGTCGTTATGAGAAGCTGCTCTCTGTAGGCATTCGGATCTTCGAGTACCAACCGTCAACGTTGCACGCAAAGACTTTTGTTGTGGACGCACAGTGGGTTTCGGTCGGAACCATGAACTTCGACAATCGCTCGCTGGCGCTGAACGATGAATCGACGCTCATGGTTCTCGACGTGGAGATCGGAAAGCAGATGGAGAAAATCTTCTTCGACGATCTATCACATTCGGAGGAGATCGATCTCAAGACATTTCGAAAGCGCCCATTTTATGAGCACATTGCCGAGCATGGAGCTAGTCAGCTCACGCGGCTGCTCTAAGCGATTGAGAGGTAGAGCGGTAGAGCGGTAGAGCGGTAGAGCGGTAGAGCGGTAGAGCGATAAGCGATAAGCGATAAGCGAGAGCCGCTTCCGTTTTTCGCTAATCGCTCAATCGCCCAATCGCTCAATCTCTCAACCGCCCGCTGGCCTGCTTGCGCATCCTCTCTTCCTGCTCGCGCAGCTCGGGCGGGAAGTTCTCGCCGAAATCCTCGGACTCGAATACCTGTCGCAACTCGATCTCGGTTCCGCCGTCGAACGGCGCGCGCTTCAACCACTCGATCGCTTCCTCCTTCGACTTCACCTGCCAGAGCCAGAATCCCGCGATCAGCTCTTTCGTTTCCGCGAATGGCCCATCAGTCACCGTCCGCTTCTTTCCTTCGAACTTTACGCGCACTCCCTTCGAGCTCGCTTGAAGTCCCTCACCCGCGAGCATTACGCCCGCGTTCACGAGCTCCTGATTGTATTTGGTCATACTGGCAAGGATCTCTTTGTCCGGCAGGACGCCCGCTTCGCTCTCCGGATTGGCCTTCACAATCACCATGAACCGCATTGTCCTATCTCCTTATTGTTTCAGGGTTTGAAGCTAGGGCGCCCGGATGATTTGGGCCGGCTCGATTCCCTTGCTCTACATGTACGTCGAACGGGATCGCTCAAAATCGACACGCCGCAAAAAAAAATATTCGGATGCCGGGAGCCGCAATAACGGAGCCGTGATTGGGTATACTGAAGCGTGTTAGAGACTCAATAGCCGGGGGATAAAATGCGAGCGACGGGGGCGGTTCTGATTTGTTGGGGCGTGGCGATTTCTGCTTGTTCCAAAACCGAAACACGAAACAGTGCAACGCCGGCGGATTCGACAAGCGCATCCGCTCCCGGCGGAGCGCCGAAAATCACTGGCGTGCGCGGATCGATTTCGACGATGAGCGACACCATGCTCGTCGTGACAACATCCGCGGGCGACATTCACGTCGCCCTTCCTTCCCCGCCCCAAGTGTATTCGCGAGGACCAGCTGATCTATCAGAAGTGAAAGAGAATTCATTCGTGGGAGTTACTTCCGTCAAACAACCTGACGGAACTCAGCAAGCGACGGAGATTCATATCTTCCCCGACGATTTGCGTGGCTCAAATGAGGGCAGCTTTCTAATGCGCGGACAATCCAGTGGCGGCAGCCCGAGCACTATGACAAACGGCACCGTCGAAGCTCCGCGAATGACGAATGGCACAATCGGCGCGACAGCGGGCGGCAAACTCGTAGTCAATTATCGCGGTGGATCCCAGACGATCAGTATTCCGTCCGGTGTCAAAGTGACGAAGATTTCCCCGACCGACACCAAGCTCGCTCCCGGCACGAACGTAGTCGTACTCGCAACTAAGCGGCCCGATGGAACTCTGACGGCGTCACGCGTGCTGCTCGCCGGCGGTCAATGAGTGTAGACGACTCCAAAAAACTCCAGGAGCTTCGCGAGCGACTCGGTCAGGTTGACGCGGCGATTCTCGATCTCGTCGCTCAGCGACAATCGATCGCGACGGAAATCGGGCGCATCAAAACGTCGATCGGTAAATCGACGCGCGATTTCTCCCAGGAAAAGGATGTTGCGCTCCGCGCGCGTAATGCGGCGCAGTCTCTTGGATTAGATCCGAATCTCGCAGAGGAAATCGTGTTGCTCTTGATTCGCGCGTCTCTTACCGCGCAGGAGCAGGATCGCGTACAACTCAGTGGCGAAGGCAAAGGCAGGAGAGTGCTGCTTATCGGCGGCGCGGGAAAGATGGGAGGCTGGCTCGCGCGATTTCTCGCATCGCAGGGATTTTCGATCGAGATCGCCGATCCATCGGGAGGCTCCGGAGACTTTCTCCATATAAGAGACTGGAGAACATCAACTCTCGATCAGGACATCATCATCGTTGCGGCTCCGCTTCGGATATCCGGGCTGATTCTCGAAGAGCTCGCGCAACGTCGCCCTCGAGGAGTGGTCTTCGACATCGGATCCCTCAAGACTCCGCTGCGCGCGGGACTCACCGCATTGCGCGACGCCGGTGTTGCAGTGACATCGATTCACCCGATGTTCGGCCCCGACACCGAGTTACTCTCGGGACGTCACATCATCTTCGTTGATGTCGGTCATTCGGAAGCGACAAGAGCTGCGCGGGAGCTGTTCGCATCGACGATGGTCGTGCAGGTCGCGATGGATCTCGAGTCACACGATCGAGTGATTTCCTACATTCTCGGACTTTCGCATGCGGTCAACATCGCATTTCTCGCGGCACTTGCGCGCAGTGGAGAGGACGCCGAGCGGCTCAAGAACCTTTCGAGTACGACTTTCGATGCGCAGCTGGATGTCGCTCGCCGAGTCTCGCAGGAGAATCCGCATTTATACTTCGAAATCCAAAATCTGAATCAACACGGTCCGGCGGCCTTGGATGGCTTGCTCTCAACGCTCGCCCAACTGAGCGAATCGGTCCGCGGCGGGGACGAAGACGCGTTCATTTCGATGATGAGAGAGGGAGACGACTATCTCCGGCGGTAACCGGTACTTTTCTCGCGATGCCGGCGAGTGGCATTCCCTCCCCCATTCTCTCGAGACCCCCGACTACAACTAATTCGCCCGGGGAGACTCCACTCAGTACCTCGACGATCCCCTGCGACCGAGCACCCAGTTGAACGACGCGACGGCTCGCTCTTCCCTTGTCGACTACCCATACCACATTCGCAGTTCGTAACGGCTGCACTGCATCTTCGGGAATGACGACCGCGCTGGCACGGGTCGCGGTCGCAAGTCGCGCTTCGATGAACATGCCCGGCCTGAGAACGCCTCCCGGATTTGCAGCGAGCCCCTTGACCGTGATCGTCCGATTTGTGGCTTCGACAACCGGGTCTATAAAATCCACTCTCGCAGCGAATTTTTTTGTCGGGTCGGCGGCCACTGAAAACTCAACAGTCTGGCCAAGCCTCAAGCTCACTGCGTGTCGCTCTGGTACTTCGATCACGGCACGTTGAGGATCGACGGTCTGCAGGGTGAGCAAACGAGTACTGCTCGTTGCGTAATCACCGACGCTCACGAATCGTTGTCCGACGACACCGGAGAAGGGGGCGCGCACAACGCTTCGGGCGATTTCCAGTTGCAGCACTGCGAGATTTGCGTTCGCGCTCCGCGCCGCGGCTTCTACTCGCTCGAGGTCAGCCGGCGTCGCTGCGTTCTGATCCCGTAATCGACGGACGCGATCGAGCTGCTGCTTCGCGAGATCGCGGTCAGCATCGGCACGTTCCGCCTGTGCGCGCAGCATCTCATCGTCTATCCTCACGAGAGGTGCACCTCTCGCAACGAGCTGACCCTCGTGGAACAAGAGGGCAGTAATACGTCCCTGCTCATCAGGACGTAGCTCGACTGCCTGCACGGCTTCGATGTGCCCTGTCGCGCGAACAGCGTCGACAATTGACTGTACACGCGCTGTGTCTATATCGACTGGCATCGGAGGCATTGCCGGAGCGCCGCCCGCTCCCGGAGCACCACCGGTTTTACCGCCGGCGGCAACGCCTTTCGCGTTGACGCCGCCACCTTCGCCTCGTTTCGAGCGAAATGCGAGCAGAGCAATGACGAGTAACACTATCACCGCGATGATGATCGTTCGCGGAGCTGCCCACCATTGTCTCGAAGTCTGTGCTGTTCCGTTCGTCATATGTGTTCGCCTCAGCGAACAGTCGAAATGGTATTGGGTGTCTCGAAGATTCTGCGGCCAAGCAACGCTTCTGTGCGCGCCAGCGCGAGACGCGCGGAATAGCGCGCGTCGATGAGCGCGGCCTGCGCTTCGCTCAACGCAACCTGCGCTTCCAGTAAATCGAGAATCGTTGTTGCCCCTTCGCGGTAGCGCGCCTGCTGCACGCGGTAGTTCTCTGTCGCTGCTGCAACTCCAATCAATGCGAGATCGATTCCGCCGCGCGCCGTGACATATCCGTGATACGCCTCCGCCATGACCTGGGCTGCTCCGCGCTCGAGATCGGCGCGCGTCGCTCTGGCGATGTCGCGATCCGCTCTCGCGCGCGCAACCGCGAGTTCCCGAGTTCCGCCATTCCAGATGGGTACCGTCATTCCAAACACGAGCTGGCTTCGCTTGAGCGCGGATGGAAATAATCTCGAATCATATCTGCCTGAGGTCGCGCCAATGGTCAGCGAAGGCAGGTATTGTTCACGCTGTGTGCTCAACAATGCGCTCGCGTTTCGCTCCTCTGCACGAGACGCTTGGATATCAGGACCGCGAGAGCGCATCTCCGCGATTGCGGCTTCCTCCGTCATCGGCAACGCGGGTGGTTTCGCCGTATCGACGGGCGCCGCGTCAGCTGGACCTGAAAGTCCGATCAATCTTCCAAGTCGAAGTCGAGACGCAACAACCGCTGAATCATTGCTCAAAATGCCGAGTCGGGCGCGGCTCACCTCCAGGAGGAGCTGAAGCGAATCCGATGCAATTGCTTCTCCCGCCTGCACGCGTACTCGCGCAATGCCAAGCTGCTCTTCGGCGCGCTTCAGGCGATCGGCGGCAACTTTCGCGAGATCGTGATTCGCGAGCACCGAAAAATACGCCGCGTCTGTCTCGAGTCCGGTCCGGAATCGAGTGGCTGTCTCCGTTGCTTCAGCACTTTGGATCGAAGCGCGCGAGCTCTTGAGGTCACCGAACTTTCCCGCACCGAGCAGCGTGTATCGCGCGTCGAATGTTGCACTCGCGGAGTTCGGGCTGATCGAGCCGGTGCCGAAGTTGAAGAACGGCTCGGAGAAATGCGTGTAGTTGACTGTCGTCGACAGATTGGGAGTGAGGAGATTCGTCACCGCTGCGCGATGCTGCCAATCCGCAGTTTCGATTCTAGCGCGAGCTGCGACAGCCTCAGGATTGACGAGCTCCGCGCGCCGCCGGGCATCCGTGAGGGTGACAACCGGGATCGCCTCCGTGATTGACTGAGCAGTCACAACGCATGGCGAGATCACCGCGTACAGCGCTAGTCCCGCGTCTACTATCAGTCGTCTGAGTTTCGACATCAGTGCGCCTCCGACGACGCAACAGCTGTAGGAATTGGTGAAGGCTCAACCGCAGGTCGCATCGAAGGGACAGTCACAGGATGACGCCGCAACCGCTCGAACAATACGAACACGGCCGGAACGAGAAACAGCGTGAGCATCGTCGAGAGCAGCAATCCTCCGATGATTGCGTATCCAAGCGGACGTCGGCTTCCCGACCCTGCGCCGAGACCAAACGCAATCGGCATCGCGCCGAAAATCGTCGCAACCGATGTCATCAGAATCGGTCTGAGCCGGATGCGGCCCGCTTCACGCATCGCCGACACCGCGTCGTGTCCCTCGAGTCGCAGCTGATTCGCGTACGTCACCAGCAGAATGGAATTCTTCGAGACCAGTCCGATCAGAAGAATCATTCCGATCTGACTGTAGACGTTCAACGTCGACTTCGCGATCCAGAGGGCGGCCAATGCACCCGTCACCGCAAGTGGAACGGCAAACAAAACTGTGAGCGGATGCAGAAGCGATTCGTACTGCGCAGCCAGCACCATGAAGACGAAGATCAGCGCGAGCGCAAACGCGAAAAACAATGCGCCACCGCTCTCGGCGAATTCGCGCGATTCACCCGCGAGATCGACTGTGCTGCCCGGAGGTAAAACTTGCGCCGCCGCAGCTCTGAGAGAATCAAGCGCTTGACCGAGTGTAAATCCGGGAGCCATGCCTGCTGAAAGCGTAAATGAGCGGACCCGATTGAAGTGGTTGAGTTGACGGGGGCCGATCTGTTCCTGCACGCGCGTCACAGCGTCAAGAGGAACCAGCGTGTTGTTTCTTCCGCGAACCTGTAGGCCCGAAATATCCGACGGTGTCGCGCGAGCCTGAGGGTCGAGCCTCAGGATGATATCGTAGAGTTTGTTTTCAGAGGTAAATCGACTGACGTTGCGTCCGCCAAGTAATGTTTGAAGGGTCGTTGCGACGTCGCGTGCGGGGACGCCGAGATCTTCGGCCCGATCTCGATCTAGAGTGACGACGAGCTCTGGCTTCGTGACGCGAAGATCAGTATCTACGTTGACCAATCCAGGAATCGTTCGCGCACGTGCAGTGAGGGTGTCCATTCCACGGACCAGAGCTTCAAAGTCGCGGTTCTGCACGACGAATTGCACTGGCGAACCAAAGCCGCCGAAGGCCGGCGGATTCACAGCGAACGCGAAAACACCGGGCACGCCGAAGAATTTTGGTTGTACTTCGCTGATGATGTCCTGCGCGGATCGTTTACGCTGATCCCAATCGGTGAGAATCGTACCCAGAAATCCGGAGCTCGGCGGACCACCGAATCCGACGACCGCGAACGACGATCGCACATCCTTCGTCGATTCAACGATGTCCTCCAGCTTCCGCAGGTAGCCATCGGTGTACCCGATTGTGGCTCCTTCTGGTGCGACCACGAACGTGAAAAAGAACCCTCGATCGTCGGCGGGGACGAATTCGCGCTTCAACGTTTTGAAGAGCACCACTGCGCCGCCGGTGAGCACGACAGCGACTCCAATCACAATGAATGGTCTTGCAACCGCGACTTGCAGCATGCGGCCGTAGCGCCTTGTCACTGCACTCAACACCGACCCGACAGTGTGGTGAAAACGCGACTCACGCGCAGTCACGCGAAGAATCTTCGCCGACAACATCGGTGTGAGTGTTAGCGCGACGATTCCCGATATCAGTACCGACCCCCCAACCGCTGCTCCGAATTCATTGAACAATCTTCCCGTCGCGCCGGTGAGGAAAAGCAAGGGCGAGAATACCGCAAGCAGCGAGATCGTCGTCGCAATGACTGCAGTCGTGATCTCGCGAGTGCCGTCAATTGCCGCAGTCTGTGGATCCTTGTGGAATTCTTCCTGGTGACGATAGGCGTTTTCCATCACGATGATCGCGTCGTCGACAACAATGCCGATGGCGAGAATCAATCCGAGCAGCGTCAGCGTATTCACCGAATAGCCAAACGCGGCGAGGACCGCGAACGTCGCGACGATGGAAACGGGGATTGCCAATGCTGGAATGATCGTCGCGCGAAGCGTCGCGAGAAAAAGAAAAATGATGAGGATCACCAGACCCGCGGTGATCAAAAGCGTTTGCTTCGCCTCGGTTATCGAGCGCTGCACGAATACCGATCCGTCGAACGCCATCTTGAGCTCGACGCCGGCTGGAAGTGCTGCCTGAATCCCGGGCAGTGCTGCGTGCACTCCGTTGGCGACGTCGATCACGTTCGCTTTTGATTGTCGCACGACGCCGACGAAAATCGCGGGCTCCCGAGAATAGCGAGTCACCGAGCGCTCGTCTTCGGGACCGGGCTGCACACGAGCAACATCTCCGAGCTTCACGAGCTCGCCGTTTCCACTCGACACCGTGAGATTCGAGAACTCATCAGGCGTTTTCATTTCGCCGAGGTAGCGAACGGAAAACTCGCGTCGGTCGGATTCGATGCGGCCGGCAGGAATCTCGACACTGCGAGTACGAATCGCGTTCTCGACGTCCTGCGAAGTAAGTCCTCGCGCCGCGAGCTCCGCGGGAGAAAGCCACACGCGCATCGCAAATCGTCGCTCACCGTAAATCGGCGCGCCCGACACACCTTTGATCGTCTGCAGCCTCGGCTTGATCTGACGGTCTGCGATGTCGGACAATTCCATCAGGTCGTATGACTTCGAGGTGAGCGCCAGAAACATTATCGGGAAGGCATCTGCTTCCTGCTTCGCGATCACCGGCTCTTCGACGTCTTCAGGGAGTCGCCCTCGCACGCGAGAGACTTTGTCTCGAACGTCCTGTGCGGCTGCTTCGATGTCGCGGTCGAGATTGAACTCGACCGTGATGGTGCTGACCTGCTCCTGGCTCGCGCTGGTGATCGAGCGAATGCCTTCGATACTCGAGAGCTCTTCCTCGAGCACGTCGGTCACCGCCGACTCCACCACCTGTGGACTCGCGCCGGGAAGAAGCACCGACACGGAAACGATCGGTGCATCGGCATCGGGAAACTCGCGCACGGGAAGCCGCGTGTACGCGATGCCTCCGATCAGGACCAGTCCGAGACTGATCATGCTCGAGAGTACAGGACGGCGAATGAATCTCTCAGCGAACTGCATTCAAGATCTCCTCAAGCGGTACAGCAGCATTCCTTAATACTATTCGGTAGCCGAACATATCCCGAAATTGCACGAATGACAAGATTGACAGTGTTTCCTTACATCGACTCTATACGCACACGTCGATCGAAACGAGTCAGGATCGACATATTGAGAATACTTTAAGACAATCCGAAAACACGGGAAATCAGGGTGGCGAAAGCACGAGCACTCAGGCGCGCTGAAAATCTTACGCGATATGAAAAGCTGGTTGCAACGAAACCGGACGTCGAGCGAAAGGGCGACACGATGCCCTACAC
>JBHELX010000043.1:0-28897 GCA_046262875.1 Gemmatimonadaceae bacterium
ATGGTTGACCGCTCGGCGCACCTCATGACTGACGAGCGCGGCACCTACAAGCCTATTGGAGCCGCATACGCGAGTCACAACACTGTGCGCCACAAGGACGGTGAATACGTCCGGCTTGAGCCTGACGTTCTCGTTACCACCAACACGATTGAGGGATTCTTTGCTGGCCTGAAACGCCAGATCAAGGGCACGCACCACGCAGTCAGCCAGAAGCACCTACATCGCTACGTAAGCGAATCAGAATTCAAATACAATCATCGCAAGCTAGACGACGGTGAGCGAACCGTCTGTGCGATACGTGGCGCTGATGGAAAGCGTCTCACATACAAACAGCAAACGGGCAAGGAATGAGGGAGGACGAAACGTGCGGCAAGTCCATACTTCCGGATTTGCCTTGCGTTTCGGGGATTGTTCGGATATCCTTTGAATTCGGCAAATGTTCGGTTCCGAGATTCGCTCGAAACCGGGCCATTCTTCGAGGGAAA
Organism: Gemmatimonadaceae bacterium; assembly: GCA_046262875.1. Lineage (GTDB taxonomy): Bacteria > Gemmatimonadota > Gemmatimonadetes > Gemmatimonadales > Gemmatimonadaceae > UBA4720. The sequence continues at coordinate 486 of JBHELX010000043.1, forward strand.
GATATGTCGCTCACCAAGCGCCAGCGGGAGATACTGACATTTCTCTCCGAGTATTCGCAGGAGCACGGCTATGCGCCGAGCTTCGAGGAAATCGCGGAGAAATTCACCTATAGCTCGCTTGCAACCGTTCACGAGCACCTGAGCAATCTGGAAAAGAAGGGCTACATCAAGCGCGAATACAATGAAAGCCGCGCAATCGAGGTGCTGCCTTCAGAGATTTATCCCCGCGCCCATCAGCTTCCGCTGGTTGGAACGGTGGCAGCCGGCGTTCCCATCGAGGCAATCCAGACTCAGGAATCGATTGGCGTACCCGATGATCTCATTCGGCGCGGCGGAAATCATTATGTGCTTCGCGTGCGCGGGAACTCGATGATCGATGAGCAGATTCGCGACGGTGACTTCGTCGTCGTGAATGAGCGTCACGCTGCGGACAATGGCGAGATGGTCATCGCTCTAGTCGATGGGAATTCAGCGACTGTGAAAAAGTTTTATCGTGAGCGAGACGGACGAATTCGTCTGCAGCCCGCGAATGAGTCGATGATGCCCATTTACGTGCACGAAAACGACATCTCGATTCAAGGCGTGGTTGTCGGCGTTATCCGCCGCTGCTGATCAGCTCGCGTACGCTCTTCTGAGTCGTTCGAGAGCGGCGAGCCCTGCCCCGCTCTCGAGCGCTTGTTGCGCGAGATAAACTCCGGCGGCATAGGTCGGCGCAATACCGCTCACATAAATCGCTGCAGCGGCATTCATCGCCACCGCAGCGCGAGCAGCACCAGACGCTCCGCTTTTACTTGCAAGAGTCTCGGTGATCATTCGCGCGTTGTTCGCAGAATCGCCGCCCGCTAAAGCATCCGCACTGAAGCCATAGTATCCGAATTCTTTCGGATCGATCGTCCACTGGGTCGTCCTGCCGCCGCGAACCTCCACTACGTGTGTCGTGCCAAGTGGCGAGATCTCATCCAATCCTGGCTCGCCATGCACAACCAGCGAGTGGATAGAATCCAGCTCGAGCAATGCGCCGGCGAGCATCGGCACACGTTCCGGATCTGCCACTCCTACAATCTGCCGTCGCGCTCCTGCAGGATTTGCGAGCGGCCCGACGACATTCATTACAGTAGGAATTGCGAGCTCTCGCCTTACTGGTCCCACATGGCGCATGGCCGGATGCATCAGCGGCGCATACATGAAGACGATTCCCGCGTGCTCGAGAGCGGCCGACATCGTCTCGATGGGAACCTCGAGCTCTATACCAAGGGCTTCGAGTACATCCGCACTTCCGCACCGAGAGGTAAATGATCGGTTGCCGTGCTTCGCGATTCGCACGCCTGCGCCTGCAGCGAGAAGCGCGGCGGCGGTCGAAATGTTGAATGTCATCACCGCGCCACCCCCGGTTCCACACGTGTCAACGAGTGAATCTGGATCGGTAGATGGAAGGTGGACCATCACCTCGCGCAACGCTCTGACGACTCCCGCGACGATGGCCGATGTTTCCCCGCGGACCCGCAGTCCGGTGAGGAGTGCCGCGACCTGAAGCTCTGTTGCCTGTCCGCGCATGATTACGCCGAACGCTTCGGTCGCATCCTCCGCAGTAATCGGCAAATGGTGGGCGAGCTTCACGATTGCCGCCTGGAGCGGCGACGGAGCCGACGGACCTGTCATGCCGAAAGATCGCTAGGTGCGATGGCTGAACACGGCCCGAATTCTTCGGACGATGTCCTCTGCGTCGTCACCCGTATCGAGTGCGCGCTCGATCTCGTACAGAATTCTCCCCTGTTCACGCGAGCGCTCGCCTTGAGAGTGAAGCTCGACGTGAGCTTCCTCGAGGCGGCTCACTGCACGCGATACTTGTTCCTCAACCGCCGCAAGCCTCCCTATTCGCGCGCTGTTTTCGCTTGCTGCATTTGAGAGTGCTTGCTCCAGCTGCGTAATTTTCGCGGCAGCCGCGCCTTCGGGAGATCCATTCAAAGCGCGAGCTTCATCGAGCTCAGCTTTCAGTCCGCGCACGGTTTTGTTGTATTCGGTGTGAATGTTTCGAGTAAGCTCCTCCAAAGCCTGTACGGCTTCGAATCGCGCGTCATGCTCGGCGATTCTCTCGAACGCGAGGGCGAACAGATCGATTGCGGGAGCGAGGCGCTCCACTACTTTGTTGCCGAAACGCCGTCGTGGCTCGTACACCGCGACAAAGCCCGCTAGCTCGCCGTCGAGCGTGAGTCCGCGAATGGAGAGAATCCCTCCATCCTGCTGAGGAGTGAGACCGAGGAGCTTGAGATAATCATCCGACTCGGCGCCGAAGTCCGCGAACGTTGCTCCTGACATGAGAGATCTGCGTATGGGCGCCGGAAGGTGATCCACCGAAACGTTGAGTGGAGTGCGACCAACACCCGTCGGGAGTGGCGTGAGCCGCTCGGTGATGAGAGCTCGTCGTGAATCGCAGAGGAAAAGCGCGAGCTGCGCGGACTTGTCGATATCCAATGCTTCGTGCTGCAGCAGGGTCAACGCTGCATCGGCATCCCGAGCTGCTGAGAGGACCGTTGCCAAGGTTGCTAATGTATGGGGCGGCATCTCAATCGAGTTTGAATCCCGCTAATAGAATTGTCAATTAGTGAGGGGAAAAGAGAGAAATACCGAGAAAGGCGCAGGGAGACCGTGAAACCGTGAGAACCACGTAACAGCGCAATTTTTAATTTTTTACGGCGCAACTGCGCGGCTACGCAGTAAAAAAATTAATAAAGGTGTAGTTGTGTCGTTCTCACGGTTTCACGGTCTCCCTGCGCTGTTCTCAATTCTCAGCACGCGTGAATACGATGTCAGCCGTGCGCACCGGATACCGCTCTTCCAACATTAGTCCTTCATCGTTCTGGGATGACTCAGCCGAACGACGAACTCACAGAGTTAGTGATTGGCGCCGCAATCGAAGTCCATCGGCACTTGGGCCCCGGTTTACTCGAGTCGACCTACAGCGAATGCTTTTCGTGGGAACTCCGAGCGGTGGGTCTCAAGTTCGCTCGCCAAGTTCAAGTCCCTGTGATTTACAAGGGAGAGGCATTGGCGGCAATGTACCGTCTGGATTTCGTGATCGAGAACGAAGTGATCGTGGAGATCAAAGCAACTGAGAAGTTGGCGGCTGTCCATGAGGCCCAACTGCTCACTTACCTTAGGCACACAGGCATCTCGGTAGGACTGTTGTTGAACTTTAACAGTGCGGTTTTGAAGGACGGCATAAGGCGACTTCGCGTCCGATAGAGTGAGCCGCAACGGAAATGCAATCGCAACTCGGTGTTCTGTAGTTGCGCCGTTCCAAAAAAACAAAGAGAAAGCCGCTGTTCCTCACGGTCTCACGGTCTCCCTGCGCCGTTCTCAGCAGTTCTTCCCTCTTCTCACTCGCGTGGATTTCGCGCAGAGGATAATTTGAACTATGAGTACGACGTCACGCTGCGTGCAACTTGTGCTGCAGTACGACGGGACGCGCTTCGCGGGGTGGCAGCGACAACCTGATGAACGAACAGTCCAGGGGGTTCTGGAAAAAGCTCTTTGCGGATTGTGTCAGTCGCACATACCAGTACTCGGCGCTGGGCGCACGGACGCAGGAGTTCACGCCCTCGGTCAAGCCGCCGGTGTCAAAGTTCCGGAGAAATGGTCTGCGCCCGCGCTCCGTCGAGCAATGAACGCGGTTCTGCCGAATGATGTGTGGGTGAAAGCCACATTCGAAATGCGAGATGATTTTCACGCGCGGTACAGTGCGGTGTCGCGAAGCTACCGTTATCTCGTCGGACTTGATGATGAGGCGAGCTCGCCATTTCGACGAAACCGCGAGCTGGTCTGGAAAAAAACATTGAACCTCGAGGCTCTCGCCATCGCAACAGAAAAGATTGTTGGCGAGCATTCGTTCCGTGCGTTCGCCGTCAAGGGAACTGCGCCGGATGACGACGATCACCGCTGCACCGTCGGTAGAGCCGAGTGGACGCAGCGACCTGGAGGCGTGGCTTTCGAGATTCGGGCGAACCGCTTCCTCCATCACATGGTGCGGTTCCTTGTTGGGACGCTTCTCGATGTAGCGAGCGGACGTCGCGATGCAAGCGACATCGCAAAGCTGTTGGAATCCGGAAACAATCAGGACGTGTCGTCGCCGGCTCCTCCGCACGCTTTATATCTCGAGAGCGTTGAATATCCTCCCGAACTTTATCTTGCTTTGACATGAATATTTTTCTCGAAAGCGTATCGATAGATGAGATTCGAGACGCTGCAGCGGCAGGCTTCGCCGATGGCGTCATATTTTCGCGAGCCGAGCATTCCGCGCGCGGGCCAGAGGAGGGCGCTCACGACGCGATCGCGGCGATCGCTCAGGAATTCGCGATTCCCATTTGTGTCGAGGTTGGCGCGGTCAGTGGGGACGATATGTATCATGCCGCTCGCGACCTCGCGAAGATTTCTGATCACGTCGTCATTCAACTGCCGCTCGTTGAAGACGCTCTCGTTCCAATGCACAGGCTCAATGCCGAGGGCGTCGGCGTCTGCGCGACGTACGTCTTCAACGGTGCTCAGGCGGTTTTAGCTTCAAAGGCCGGCGCATCGATTGTGCGCGTTTCACTTTATGATCTCGAGGCGCAAGGGCAGACGAGCAGTGACGCGGTGACAGAGATTCGGTCGTTGCTCGAAGCAAGCGAATGCGAGTGTGACGTGATGGTTGCGTCGCCGCGCACGACAACGCAATTCACCGAGTGTGTTGCAGCGGGCGCGCAAATTGTTTGCGTCCAGCCCGATGTGCTGCGGTCACTGCTGCTCCATCCACTGACGGACCGCGGGCTCGATCGATTCCTGAGTAGTCTGAGCAAGATCCCGCGGTCGAGTGAAACATGATGAAATCGCTGTACGCACTGTTCGCGATCGTTCCCGCGCTCGCCGCCTGCAAGGACAGAGGACTGCCAGCTGCACAAGCCACTCAGCTTCCCGCTCAGCAGACGGAGCAAATCGGAGCGGGCCGGCGCACCGCGATCACCGCGGCCGTCCAGCGCGTCGCCCCGACTGTCGTAACCGTCCAGACGGAAGTCGTCGAGCGCGTACCGGCTGACGTCTTCGAGCAGTTTTTTGGTGGGCGGTCGGGTACCCGTTCAGCAGCGGGACTCGGATCCGGATTTATCGTTCGTGAAGATGGCGTCATACTCACCAACGCACATGTTGTGAGCGGGGCATCACGAATCTCCGTCGCGCTCAAGGATGGCGCGACTTATCCGGCGAAACTTCTCGGCGCTGACGAGACCAACGATCTCGCAGTCATCAAGATCGACGCGAAAGGTTTGCCTGTCGCGCCGCTCGGCAATTCGTCGAGCCTCATTGTCGGTGAGTGGGCGATTGCAATCGGCAATCCCTACGGATTTCTTCTCGCTAACACGGAGCCAAGCGTTACTGCCGGCGTTGTGAGTGGAACCGGACGAAATCTTGCTACGCCAAGCGATGGACCTGGCGTGTACGTCGACATGATTCAGACTGATGCCTCGATCAATCCGGGAAACTCAGGAGGACCTCTCGTCGACGCGCTCGGCGAGGTGATCGGCGTGAACAGCTCGATTTTTTCTCCAAGTGGCGGTTCGATCGGACTTGGATTCGCAATTCCAATCAACCGGGCGCGGCGCGTCACAGAAGATCTTCTTGCGCACGGAGTAGTTCGCACTCCGTGGATCGGAATCAAGCTCCAACTCGGGAACCCGCAGACCGCGCGGGATTTAGTTGCTAAGGGAGTCGTAGTTGCGTCGGTGGTTCCCGGCTCGCCCGCCGATCGCGCCGGCATCAAACCAGGAGACATTCTCGCTCAATCACGCGACCGGCTCTTGCACAATCCTTACGACTGGGAAGCCGAACGACTCGAGCTGCGCGTTGGAGAAGACGTCCCGCTCGTCATTCGTCGCGGTAGCGGCGAGATGAAGGTGAACGTGCGTGTCGCAGATTTACCGGAAGTGAACGCGCCGAAAGTTACCGTCCTCAAGGAGATTCAGCTTGTGACGCTCACTCCGGCGATTCGCGCCGAGCGGAATATTCGCCGCACGAGCGGGGCGTTGATTCAGTCAGTGTCGCAGCGAGTCGCCGAGCAGCTCGGCATTCAGGCTGGGGATGTCATCCTGCAGGTGAATCGGGTGCCAATCGCCGACGCAGAATCGGCAGCGAAGGCAATCGATTATTACGCGGGGCGGGGTGCGATTGTCATGTACGTCGAGCGGGCAGGTCAGGTGTACACCACCGAATTCGTGATCCAATAACGATGCGCGACACCTACTCCTCGCCCCTCGCAGAGAGATACGCTTCGAGGGCGATGCTGGAGCTGTGGTCGCCGCGTACCCGCTACGGACTCTGGCGCAGACTGTGGCTCGCGCTCGCCGAATCTGAAAAGAAGCTCGGCGTCGAGATTCCCGACGAAGCAATCGCGCAAATGCGCGAGCATCTCGATGACATCGATTTCGAGGTCGCCTCGGCGTACGAGCGACGCTTCAGACACGATGTGATGGCGCACATTCACACCTTCGGCGACTCTGCTCCGGCCGCGAAGCCATTCATTCATCTCGGTGCAACGAGCGCGTACGTAACAGACAATGCAGATCTGATTCTGATGCGACGCGGGCTCGATCTGATTCGCGGGAGACTGCTCTCAGTACTCCAGATTCTCGCGAGCTTTGCGCGCAAATGGAAAGACGAGCCCACGCTCGGGTACACTCATCTGCAGCCGGCTCAGCTCACAACGGTGGGAAAGCGCGCGACGCTATGGATGCAGGATCTCGTTCTCGATCTGGTCGATCTCGAACATCGAGTCGATTCCCTGCCAATGAGAGGAGTGAAAGGGACAACAGGCACGCAGGCGACGTTCCTCGAGCTGTTCCATGGCGATCACGAAAAAGTACGCCAGCTCGATCGATCGGTAACAGCTGCGATGGATTTCCAGTCCTCACTGCCGGTCACCGGGCAGACGTACACGCGAAAGATCGACGCATCGATCCTTTCGATACTCTCAGGCATTGCAGCATCGGCGGCGAAGTTCAGCTCCGACGTTCGAATGCTTCAATCGTTCGGCGAAATCGAAGAGCCATTCGAGGATGAGCAGGTCGGATCGTCCGCTATGGCTTACAAACGAAATCCCATGCGCTCGGAACGAATTGCAGGACTCTCTCGATTTGTTCTCTCACTCGAGCCGAATGCGAATCAAACTCACTCGGTTCAGTATTTCGAACGAACGCTCGATGACAGTGCCAACCGGCGGCTCGTCATTCCCGAATCATTTCTTGCTACAGAAGCGATTCTGCTTTTGATGGAGAATGTCGCGGGCGGTCTTCAGGTGCGGACCAGTAAGATCTCGCAGCGCGTCCGAGCTGAGCTTCCGTTCATGGCTACGGAGAGACTGATTCTCCGAGCCGTGCGCAAAGGCGTCGACAGACAGGAAGCGCACGAGATAATTCGGCGCCACAGCGTCGCAGCATCGAACGCATTGAACGATGGCGCTACTTCGAATGATTTGCTCGATCGTCTCGCCAAAGACGAAAGGCTCAGCCTTAATCGCAAAGAAATAGACGATGCGGCGGATCCGATGGCGTTCATTGGCCGCGCTCCACAACAAGTGGAAGAGTTTCTCTCCGAGGTAGTCAGTCCCCTGCTCTCAGATGCACCGGCCTTGCCGGTTGCACCGAGTGAGATTCGCGTTTGATGCTAGTTGCGTCGACCGAGCTTCCGCTCGCGCTCCTCAGGCGCGGGAAAGTGCGCGACGTCTATTCCGTCGACGATGAGCGCGTTCTTCTCGTAGCGACAGATCGCGTAAGCGCGTTCGACGTCGTGATGGGCGAAACGATCCCGTTCAAAGGTGCGGTTCTGACTCAGATCACGGCGTGGTGGCTCCGACAACTCGACGGCCGCGTGCGTCATCACATGCTTTCCTCGGATACAGAAGAAATTCTCGCCGAGCTTCCGGCGCTTGCACCACATGCAGATGAGCTTCGTGAGCGAATGATGCTTTCGACGAGAGCAAATGTGTTTCCCGTCGAATGCGTCATTCGTGGATACATCTCAGGATCCGCCTGGAAGGAGTACGCGGCGCACGGAACTCTGGCCGGCGAAAAACTTCCGACCGGTCTGAAAGAGTCCGAGCAATTGCCACGGCCTCTCTTCAGCCCTGCCACAAAGGCCGAGGCAGGCCACGACGAAAACATCACAATCGAGCGAATGCGAGAGATCGTCGGAGGGGATGAAGCAATCGAACTGGAGCGGCTCACGCGCCTGGTCTATGACTTCGGTCGAAACGTCGCCGCCGAGCGCGGCATAATCATCGCCGACACCAAGCTGGAGTTTGGCTATTCGCTCGATGAAACCGAAAAATTCGACCCGGCCTCTGTTATATTAGTTGACGAAGTGCTGACACCGGACAGCTCGCGATTCTGGCCGCAGAAAAGTTTTCAACCCGGCCGGTCTCAACCCAGCTTCGATAAGCAGCCGCTCAGAGATTATCTCGAGTCACTTCGGCGCGCCGGTAATTGGACCGGAGATTATCCCCCGCCCCCTCTGCCGGCGGGTGTGGTGCAAGCAACGAGTGATCGCTATCTCGAAATCTTTCGATTGCTGACAGGAAGGCCTCTTCAAACGAGCTCGCCTTAATTGAATTTCGCGCGCGAAGGTTACTTGTTCATTGGCATCGCAGCCATCGCGGCAATTGCCGCTTTTGCGCTTGCACTCGGGCGCCGTTCGTGGACGCTGTGGTTACTGGCTGTTGTCATCACGGTGATCGCACTCTGGGTCGCGTATTTCTTTCGAGATCCCGAGCGCGTTGGCGAGCGCGGAGCGCGCCTCGTCGTCGCGCCTGCCGACGGACGGTTGATCATGATGACAGAGGTCGATGAACCGACGTTCGTTCAAGGCCGCGCACTTCGCATGTCGATCTTCATGAACGTCTTCAACGTGCACGTCAATCGTTATCCAATCGATGGAGCCGTTCGCTACGTCCATTACAACAAGGGAAAATTCCTGAATGCCGCAGCTGACAAGTCGAGTCTGGAGAATGAGCAGATGTCAGTCGGCATCGAGGCCGGGTCCAATCGACTTCTCGTGAGACAGATCGCCGGGCTCATCGCGCGTCGCATCGTGACGTACAGTCACGTTGGCGAAGAAGTGCATCAGGGCGAGCGTATGGGGATGATTCGTTTTGGATCACGTGTGGATGTGTTCGTCCCGACGAACGCCAGAATTCGCGCTAAGGTCGGTGAGCTCACGACTGCGGGCGTGACCGTATTGGCGGAGCTTGGCGAATGATCCGATCTCCAAACGACACACCTCCGGCCAATCAGCGGTTGTCGCAACCGCGCGTCCTTCGCCGCGGCGTAGTTGTACTGCCGAGTGGCTTGACGCTCGCGAATTTGTTTTGTGGCGTCTACGCAATCGTCAGCGCATCGCGCGGACAATTCGATCTCGCGGGTTTGCTCGTCGTCCTCGGTGGAGTTGCCGACGCTCTTGACGGCAGAGTCGCGCGTGCGACTGGAAGTGGCTCGCGGTTTGGCTCCGAGCTCGACTCTCTCGTCGACATAATCTCATTCGGGCTCGCGCCCGCGATGATCATGTACTTCGCCGTTATGAACCGCGAAGGATGGGATTGGCTTGTTGTTTTCCTCTATGTCGCGTGCGCGGCGATTCGACTTGCACGGTTCAACGTGGAGCAAGCCGGCCGCGCGAAACGATACTTTCACGGACTGCCAAGTCCCGCGGCGGGCTTGACGCTCGCGACCTACTACTGGTTCAGTCAGACACCGCTCTACAACGAGACGATGCTTGGCGATTTGCCGTGGCATTTCTGGCTGCGCTTTCTGATGCTCGCGCTCGCATTCCTGATGATCAGCAACGTCTCGTATCCCGCCGTTCCGACCGTCGGTTATCGAAAGCTCACGGAGCTCCTCGGTTCTCTCGTAGTAATCGGGACGATCTTCGGCGTGCTTTTTCTCAAGAAGCAATTCTACTTCCCCGCTCTACTCGCTTACGTTGCGTATGGTGTCGGGAAGACCGTTTTATTTGGGTTCCTCGGGCGTCAACCGCGTGGCGATATTCCGGTGATATCCGACGATGACGAGGAAATCGGCGGAATCCCGTCTGAAATCCAGGTTACGGACGTTGGACTCGAACGCGCGCGTCGACGGAAGAAACGGAGGCGCCGCTTCCAGCGCGAAGATCAGCAAGGTCACACGGATATCTCTCCCCGTGCCAAGTCAAATGAGGGCGACGACATTTGAATCCTTATCGTGTCTCGGTTCACATCACTCCTCGCAGCGGAATCCTCGACCCTCAGGGAAAAGCAGTCGAAGGGGCGCTTCACTCGCTTGGGTTCGAGTCAGTGAAATCGGTGCATGTCGGAAGACACATCGTCGTCGACACCGAGGCGGAAAACGAAGAAGCAGCCGTTGCCTCGGTCACCGCGATGTGTGAGCGACTGCTCGCAAATCCGGTGATCGAAGACTTCGAGATCGAATCGGCGAGCGTCCCATGAAGTTTGGAATCGTGACGTTTCCCGGATCCAACTGCGACTACGACACGATCCGGGGGGTTGTTGACGTGCTCGGCGAAGAGGGAGTGTACCTCTGGCACAAGGACCGCGATCTGAAAAATGTGGACGTCGTCGTTCTTCCCGGAGGCTTCAGCTATGGAGATTATCTGCGCCCGGGTGCGATTGCGCGCTTCAGTCCGATCATGTCCGAAGTGATCGCGCACGCGCGGCGAGGTGCGCCTGTGTTGTGCATCTGCAACGGATTCCAGATTGCATGCGAGGCGGGTTTACTGCCGGGAGCACTTCTGCGAAATCAAGCCCTCCAGTTCGTTTCAGCTCCCGTCACGATGCGCGTGGAGAACAACGACACGATGTTCACATCGGCTTACGACAAGAATCAACGAATCACGATGCCGGTGGCGCACGGTGACGGCCGTTACACCGCCGATCGCAACACACTCGACGAGCTCGAGGGAGAAGGACGCGTCGTCCTGAGATATGCAAATGCGACCGGAGAACCGTCTGAGGACGCAAATCCGAATGGCGCCGAACGAAACATCGCAGGGATTGTGAATGAGCGCGGAAACATTTTTGGAATGATGCCCCATCCCGAGCGCGCGATGGATCCGCTCGTCGGAACCCGGGATGGAATTGGAATCTTCCAATCACTTCTCAGCGGCGTGCCGGTCTGACGTGACAGAAGTTCTTCCGCGCGCAGGCGATCCCTCAGTAACGCCGGAACTGGTTGCCGAGCATGGCCTTACAGCGGATGAGTTCGAGCGAATTGTCAGGATGCTTGGCCGGGCTCCGACGTTCACCGAGATCGGAATCGTAAGCGCGCTTTGGAGTGAGCACTGCTCCTACAAGCACTCGAGAAATCTGCTTCGAAATCTTCCGACTTCTGCGCCCTACGTCTTGCAGGGACCGGGAGAAAACGCCGGTGTGATATCGATTGGCGATGGACTCGCCGTCGCATTCAAGATCGAATCCCACAATCATCCATCGGCCGTCGAGCCGTATCAAGGCGCAGCTACCGGAGTGGGCGGAATTCTTCGCGATGTTTTCACAATGGGTGCAAGACCCGTCGCGATGCTCGATTCGCTTCGCTTCGGCTCGCTCGAAAGCGCGCGTGTTCGCTATCTCTTTAGCGGCGTCGTAAAAGGAATCGGCGATTACGGAAATTGCGTGGGGATACCAACAGTTGCGGGCGAGATTGTTTTTGACGAGGCGTACGAAGGAAATCCGTTGGTGAACGCGATGTGCGTCGGCCTGATGCACGAAGAGAATCTCATTCGCGCAAAAGCTCAGGGAGTCGGGAATCCCATCATGGCGGTCGGCGCGAGCACCGGTCGTGATGGAATTCATGGTGCGTCGTTCGCTTCTGAGGATCTATCTGCCGCGAGCGATGCGAAGCGTCCGCGAGTGCAGGTCGGGGATCCATTCACTGAGAAGCTTCTGCTCGAGGCGAGCCTGGAGCTCATCGCCAGCGGCTACATCGTCGCAATCCAGGACATGGGCGCGGCGGGACTGACGTCGTCCTCGGCTGAAATGGCGGAGCGAGGAGACGTCGGAGTAGTGATCGACGTTACGAAGGTCCCCGTTCGCGAAACTGGAATGACGCCGTACGAAATTCTGCTCAGCGAATCACAGGAGCGGATGCTCGTCGTTGCGCATCGGGGCAGCGAAAACAAGGTGAGAGAAATTCTTGCGAAATGGGATCTCAATGCTGAGGTGATCGGGGAAGTAATTGCCGAACCCGTGTATCGTGTTACCGAAGGAGATCGCGTTGTCGCCGAATTCCCCGGTTCGCGACTCGTTACAGAATGTCCCCGCTATTCCCCGCTGGCGCGCGAAAGTCATCGTATCATTGAATTGAGAGAGACGGACGTCAACGCGATCGATGAGCTTCCCGAGGAAGCAGATCCCGCATGGACGCTGACGCAGCTTCTTTCGTCCCCGACGATCGCGAGTAAATCGTGGGCATACCGCCAATACGACTCGACGGTGCGCACAAATACCGTGATCGGCCCTGGCGGCGATGCCGCTGTCATTCGCGTGCGCGGTACGAAGAAAGCGCTCGCGCTAAAGACGGATTGCAACGGACGCTACGTCTACCTCGATCCGCGAATAGGCGGACGAATTGCTGTCGCCGAGGCGGCACGAAATGTCGCCTGCACAGGCGCGCGGCCGCTCGCAATCACAAACTGCCTGAATTTTGGAAACCCGAGTCGTCCCGAAGTTTATTTTCAGTTAAGCGAGGCAATCGCCGGAATTGGCGAAGCCTGCGAAGCACTCTCGACGCCAGTCACCGGCGGCAACGTGTCCCTATATAATGAAAGTCCCATCGGCGCCGTTTATCCGACACCTGTGATCGGAATGGTAGGATTGTTGAGCGACGTATCCAATGCGACTCGTTCGACATTTGCCACCGAGGGCGACGCGATCGTGCTCTTTGGGGAATCCGCCGAAGAGCTCGGTGGCAGTGAATATCTGTCTCGCATCCACCGTGTTGTGGCAGGGCGGCCGCCCGCGTGCGATCTCGATGTTGAGCGGGCGGCCATCGACGCTCTGCTCGAGTGCATCACAAGCGGTCTCGTTTCATCGGCCCATGATTGTAGCGATGGCGGGCTCGCGGTGGCTCTTGCCGAATGCTGTATTGCAAATCGTAATGAACTTTTCGGGGCGCGTGTTCACCTCGACTCCAAGGCGAAGCTGTCCGTGCGCGGTGCGCTTTTCGGTGAGACGCAAGCACGATACTTAATCTCGACTGCCGAGCCTGCCGCGATACTCACCATAGCTCGGAAGCACAAAGTACCTGCATTCCAAATCGGAACCGTCACTCGCAAGTCCGACGGATTCCACATAATCATCGGCAATCGACGACTCGCCGCAGACGTCGAAGCCATGGCAAATACATATCACGACGCGATCCCGTCGATAATGTCGCGCGCTGCGCCGGCATCTGACGCTGAGCCCGCGCCCGAGCTCGCGGGAGTCTGATCATGTGTGGAATCATTGGAGTATATGCCCACCCTGACGCTGCCGAGATTTCCCACCTCGGTTTGTATTCGTTGCAACATCGGGGTCAGGAGTCGGCTGGAATCGTCGCCGTTGATACCGCTGGAGGCGCACACGCATCCAAGACAATGGGGCTCGTGTCGGAAGGTTTCCATGGAATGGATCTCCAGCGCTTGCACGGAGACATCGCAATCGGTCACACCAGGTACAGCACTGCGGGTTCGTCGACGATCGAGAACGCACAACCCGTCCTCGCACGCGTGCGAGACGGGGATGTGGCACTCGCGCATAATGGAAATCTGACAAACGCCACCGAGCTCAAGCGGGATCTTGTCGACACAGGCGCGATCTTCACGTCGACTATGGACTCCGAAGTACTCGTTCACCGCATCGCACGATCCCCGAAACAGAAACCGGAGGACCGCCTTGCAGACGCATTGTGCGACGTCGAAGGCGCATACTCTCTGGTGGTCATCATCGGCGATACGCTCCTCGCTGCGCGCGATCCGCGAGGATGGCGACCGCTCGTGATGGGTCAGCTCGGCGACTCAGTCGTATTTGCGTCAGAGACTTGCGCACTCGACATAGTGGGTGCAACGGTAATTCGCGAAGTCGAGCGCGGCGAAATCGTCGCCGTCGGTCAGGATGGAGTCAGATCATTATTTCCGCTGGCGAAGAAGGAAAGTCGCAAGTGCGTTTTTGAGTACGTCTACTTCGCTCGCCCCGACAGCCGCGTTTTCGGAGGATCCGTAGATCGGGCACGCCGCGCTCTGGGGCGACGCCTGGCGCGTGAATGTCCGGCGCCCGGCGCTGAGCTCGTCTTCAGCGTTCCTGACTCATCCAATTCAGCCGCGCTCGGATTCGCTGAGGAATCGAGCTTGCCCTTCGAGCTCGCCCTGATTCGAAACCATTATGTCGGCCGCACTTTCATTCAGCCTACGCAGGCAGGGCGCGACGCAAAGGTGAAAGTGAAATACAATGCGGTTAGAGAAGTTCTCGACGGCAAGAGTGTCGTGATGGTGGACGACTCGATCGTTCGTGGCACCACGACGCGCGGACTGGTCGCCATGATTCGAGCAGCCGGCGCGCGCGAGGTCCATATGCGCGTGAGCTCGGCCCCGATCACCGGCCCCTGCTACTACGGCATCGATACTCCAAACCGCGAAGAGCTGATCGCCGCCAACATGCCCGTCGCGGACATAGCCGGCGAGCTCGGCGTCGATACACTGGGTTACCTGTCGCTACAGGGAATGCTGGAATCTGTTCCCGAGGGTCCTGGCGGATTTTGCCACGCATGCTTCTCCGGTGACTATCCGACACCGCCGCCCACCGATCCACAAAAACTTCGCTTCGGCTGCGGCTGCTGACGTAATGCCGCAATCGGTTTTCTTCTTCGGCAATGGTGTCGCGGAAGGCACGCGCGAGATGAAGAACGTCCTCGGTGGAAAGGGCGCCAACCTTGCCGAGATGACCAATCTCGGAGTTCCGGTTCCCCCCGGATTCACGATCGCGTGCGAAGAGTGCATGACGTATCTGAGAGACGGCAAATATCCTGACCGTCTTCGCGCCGAAGTGGAAGGAAACGTTGCGCGGCTCGAGCAGGCGGCGGAGAGACGACTGGGTGATCCCGCCAATCCCCTGCTCGTCTCGGTTCGCTCAGGAGCGCCGGTGTCCATGCCGGGAATGATGGAGACGATCCTCAACCTCGGCCTCAACGATCGCACGGTACAGGGACTCGCGAGACAAAGTGGAAACCCGCGCTTCGCGTACGATTCGTATCGGCGATTCATCCAGATGTACTCGGACATAGTGCTGGGAGTGCCAGGCGCTGACTTCGAGCATCTCTTGAAAGCACGAAGGATGACCAGTGGCGCTCTGACCGATTCCGATCTCAGTGAAGACGCGCTTCGTAATATCGTCGAGGAATACAAGTCCCTCGTACGAAATCGCACGGGCGCTGACTTTCCAACCAATCCGACTGTTCAGTTGTGGGGAGCGATTGAAGCGGTATGGAAATCATGGACGCTCAAGAAGGCGCGCGACTATCGCAAGGTGAACGGAATCGCAGAAGACCTCGGTACCGGCGTGAACGTCGTTGCTATGGTGTTCGGGAATCTTGGAAATGATTCGGGAACCGGTGTCGCGTTTACGCGCAATCCGTCGACCGGAGAAAAAAAGTTCTACGGCGAATTTCTGGTAAATGCGCAGGGTGAAGATGTAGTCGCTGGAACACGGACTCCTCTCGACATCGAGGCTATGGCCGCGCAGCTTCCCGCCGCATACGCCGAGCTTCTCGAGACGCAGGACAGGCTGGAAAAGCATTACGCGGATATGCAGGACCTCGAATTCACAGTCGAGCGCGGGAAACTCTTTCTTTTACAGACGCGTACAGGAAAACGTACCGCTGCAGCCGCTGTTCGCATCGCGAGCGACATGGTTGCAGAAGGCATCATCGACAAGCGCGAGGCAGTTCTACGAGTCCCAGCCGGACAACTCGATCAGCTACTTCATCCGATTATCGATCCTTCCGTGCGCGCAAAGCCGTTGTGTATCGGGCTGCCGGCAAGTCCTGGTGCCGCAAGCGGGGTCGCGGTATTCGATCCCGAAATTGCGGAGACCCGCTCGGCTGCAGGCGATGCCGTGATCCTCGTGAGAGACGAGACAACGCCCGAAGATTTTCACGGCATCGTTGCGGCGCGCGCGGTGCTCACTTCGCGCGGTGGAATGACGAGCCACGCAGCTGTTGTCGCGCGTGGAATGGGAAAGTGTGCGGTCGTCGGATGCAAAGAGATTCAAGTGGATGCGAAACAACACCGCTTTCAAGTCAATGGGTCGCAGATCTCGGAAGGTGACTGGTTGACGCTCGACGGTGCTACCGGTCGGGTATTCGCGGGAAATCTCCAAACGATTCCGAGCGAGGTTGTGCGAGTAACGACTGGCGCTCTCGAGAAGTCCGCCGCGCCGATATACAAGTCCTACGCTCAGCTTCTCGGTTGGGCTGACGAGATCAGAACACTCAGGGTCCGCGCGAACGCAGACACGCCCCGTGACGCGAGAATTGCTCGCGGGTTCGGTGCTGAGGGCATTGGGCTCTGCCGCACCGAGCACATGTTCTTCGAAGGGGACCGCATCACTCCGATGCGCGAGATGATCGTTGCGCGCGATCTCGAAGGTCGTCGCCGCGCTCTCGCGAAATTACTCCCGATGCAGCGCGCGGATTTCGAGGGAATCTTCGAAGCGATGAACGGCTTGCCGGTTACGATAAGGCTCCTCGATCCGCCACTTCATGAGTTCCTCCCTCACGGCGGCGAAGAAAGCAAGCTTCTCGCACGCACACTCGATCTTTCTCGTCCCGAACTTGCAAGGATTGTCGAGTCTTTGCGCGAAACAAACCCTATGCTCGGCCAAAGGGGCTGCCGATTAGGCATTAGGTTCCCCGAAATTACCGACATGCAGGGACGAGCAATTTTCGAGGCCGCCGTACGAGCTACGCGCCGCGGAATCGAGGTGAAGCCGGAGATAATGATTCCACTGGTATCGGACGTCGCGGAATTCGATAATCAAAGAGCCATCCTGGAAGAAAGTGCCAGGCAGGTTCTGGGCGGGATGCACGAACCCCTCGACTATCTTATCGGTACGATGATCGAGCTTCCCCGAGCTGCGCTTACCGCGGACAAGATCGCCGGATCCGCCGAATTCTTCTCATTTGGTACGAACGACCTCACACAGACAACATTTGGATTAAGTCGCGATGACGCAGGCCGGTTCCTTCCTTCGTATCTCGAACGTGGTATCTTTGCGGACGATCCGTTTCAGGTCCTCGACCGTGACGGAGTTGGACGACTCATCCGCATCGCTGTCGAAGACGGCAGAAGGGTGCGACCTAAACTGAAAATTGGAATTTGTGGCGAGCACGGAGGCGAGCCCCGCTCCGTCAAACTTTGTCACGAAATGGGATTCGACTATGTCTCCTGTTCTCCTTTCCGCGTACCGATCGCGCGACTAGCCGCAGCTCATGCCGCCCTCGGTACGAACTAACAATCTTGCGAGAGCGAGAATCCTCGCTCCCGTCGCGCAGCAGCCGAGTGCGCCGCCATTTTTCGCGCGACCGCTCAAGATCGCGCTGGTCACGGAATACTATTATCCGCACCTCGGCGGCATCTGCGAGCACGTGCATTTCTTCGCGCGCGAAGCAAGACAACGAGGACATCAGGTCGATATCATCACGTCGAAGCTGAAGGGTGCGCAGGAAGAACCGCACGTTCTGCGAATCGGCCACAGTCAGCCGATCTACTTCCATGGATCGCAGGCGCGAGTCACTCTCGGTACATCGGTGCGCAAGGATCTGCGCGAGACGTTGCGACGTGGACAATACGATCTCGTGCATGTCCATTCGCCGCTTACGCCGACGCTGCCGCTCTTCGCAATCGAGGAAGCCGACTGTCCCGTTGTCGGCACATTCCACACGTACTTCGACAGATCGTACCTGTACGGAATTGGCCGAAAATATTTCCAGAACAAGCTGGATTCTCTCTCCGCCGCCGTCGCGGTTTCACATTCGACGACGGTGGCGCTTAATCGCTACTTCGAGGCGAACTGGACGATCGTCCCGAACGGAATCGATCTCGACATTTTCAATCCGCACGCACCACCACCACCGGGAATCCGCAAAGATGTTCCGGTGATTCTTTTTCTTGGACGGTTTGATCCGAGAAATGGACTCACCACGCTGATCGAATCTTTCAGGAAAGTGCGTGGGAAACAGCGCGAGGCGCAGCTGGTGATCGTCGGCGATGGACCTTTGAGAAAACATTACTATCGCGCTGCTGGCGGCGATCCCGACATTACCTTTGTCGGATCGGTGCTCGATTCGCGACCGAGCTATTACGCGCACAGCGCCATGTACGCGTGCCCAACGACGAAAGCGTCTTTTGGAATCACGTTACTCGAGTCTATGGCGTGCGAGACGCCGGTGGTCTGCTCAGACATTCTTGGCTTCCGCGACGTCGTGAAACACGAGCGAGAGGCTCTGATGTTCCACTGCGGTGATCGCGATGCGTTGGCTGATAGCCTCGTGCGTCTGCTCGATGACGAGACGCTGCGCGCACGACTCGGAAAAGCAGGAAGACAGGAAGCACAGGTATACGGTTGGCCCAGCGTGACGGACGCAGTGCTCGACATCTACGCCGGAGTGCTTGGCGCCAAGAAATTGTCATGATTCTTCCCGCAGCATTCGGCCTCGGCGTGCTCGGTGGCGCGGTACACGGCGCATTTCACCGAAACAGTTTTGTCTTCGGGCCGGTGATGGGCCATCTCCCGACCGACGAAAGGAAAATCGCGTTGACTTTCGACGACGGTCCGAACCCCGACGCGACCCCACGTATTCTTGACTCTCTCGCGGAACACGGCGTCAAGGCGACTTTTTTCATTCTTGGCAGTCACGCTGAACGATGGCCGGACCTCGTTCACCGCGCCGTGACAGAGGGTCATCAGGTCGGAAATCACGGATACTTTCATCGCAAGCTTCATTTTAAATCACCAGGCTACGTTCGTCGGGATGTACTGCTCGGGAAGCGCGCAATTGTGAGAGCGGGTGCATCCGCGCCGCATTTTTTCCGCGCACCTCATGGGTTCCGGAGTCCATGGGTGTCAGCGATTGCAGGTCGAATGGGAGAACGAACTATCGGCTGGTCACTCGGCGTGTGGGACAGCGATCAACCGGGCGTGAAAAAAATCGTCGATCAGGTCATCGAAGGCATAAAGCCGGGGTCGATCGTTCTGCTTCACGACGGGGATGGATACAACGCCGATGGAAATCGCCTGCAGACCGCGGCTGCGTTGCCCAAAATCATCACCGGTCTTCGCGAGCGCGGATACGAGTTTGTAACACTGCCAGTCGAATGAACAGGAAAGTCACGCATGGTCTCCGCCTGTTGGTGACAGCGGCGATCATCGTGTTCCTGGTAATCTTCGCGCGCACGATCAACTGGACGGCTGCATGGAGCTCGATGCGCCAGGCATCGCTGCCGCTGCTCCTCGGTGCGATCGGCGTGAATTTCCTTTCGATCATTCTGAAGGGCATACGCTGGTGGCTGTTTCTCCGCCCCGCCGGCGCGCCGTCATTGCTGCTTGCGTTGCGCGCGACGATTGCCGGAGCGGGACTGAACAACGTTCTTGTCGCGAATGGGGGAGATGCCGCGCGCGTCGTATTCGTGTCGCGGGCGACGGGTGTTCGAAGCTCGACAATTCTGGCCAGCCTCGCGCTCGAGCGAATGTTCGACGCGGTCGGCTTTGTGGTAATGCTCGTTTTTGGCGTGATCTTCTTCGAGCTGCCTCATGCGGTCGAAAAGTGGAAGATCCCGGCTGAGATTCTTCTCGCAGCCATCGCACTCTTTCTGACGTGGTTCGTTTATTCCGCCCGGAACATCAAACCTGAACATGTTCCAGAGCGTCGAGCAAAACCGCGAACGTTGTGGGGACGAGTCCGGCGATATCTCGCGGGCGTTGCATCGAGTACGCGCACTCTTACGACAGGACCACGCTTTCTTGGTGCGCTCGCGCTTTCGATGCTTTCGTGGACCGGTCAGTTCATGACATTCGCAATCGCTGCCGATGCCGCTCATGTACCAATGCACTACGCGACAAGTCTCGCATGTCTGATTGCAATCAATCTCGGACTATTGATTCGCGCGACGCCGGGGAATGTCGGCTTCTTTCAATTCGTCTATGCTTTGACAGCGGAGCAATTCGGAATCGAGCGAAATGCTGCGATCGCGGTTTCGCTTCTCATCCAGACGTTGCAAATCCTGCCAATGACGGCTCTTGGCATTGCTCTCGCTCCCGAGTTCATCTTCAAGAAGGGCGAGAGAAAGGAAATCGAAGAGCTCGCTGAGAATCGCGGGCCGATTATGCTAGGTGATAGCCCCAAGAAAGGCGAGGAACTCGGCCGGGCTCCGGGTTAATCCGGCGAACGTTCGCACTGTTCGACCATTCGCGTCGACGATTGCGTAAAGTGGTAGCGCGACTGTTCCGAATTGCTGCTCCTGCCAGTCCTGCTGCTTTTCGTAGAGCGGCCCTTGGCCGTCGGTATACAATCGGCTCAGCACATATCCGCGAAGCGCTGCAGCCACGTCAGGGCGCGCGAAGATATTCGATTCCATCCAGCGGCAATTCGTGCACGTGTAGCCCGTAAAATCGATTAGCACGAGCTTCCCGCTTCGCTTGGCCTGGGCGAGCGCTGCAGGCTGATTGTTGAGAATCCATCCAAGTTGACCATCCACGTGGCCCGGGTTGGAAGCTGCAAATGCATCGGCCTGCGAAGAAATATCCTGAGGGGGAAGAAAAGCTTCGAGCTCTCCCAATGATCTGCCCCGCAATCCCATGGCAACGCCGAACGCTATTGCAAGACACGCCGCAGCTGCGATCGCCCGTGCGAGTGAAAGACGTCTTGCACCGCGCGCAATCATGATCGGGACGATCAGATAGAGTGCGCCGACGAGAGCGAGTGCCACCCAGCTCGCGACTATTGCATTGCGCGAGATCTCCCCGGTGCGCCAGACGAGATCCGCGTTGGAGAAAAACTTTATCGATGCGCCGAGCTCCGCGAGTCCAACGAGAAACCGGAGCGATGTCATCCAGCTTCCCGGCTTTGGAAGATGTCGCATCCAGCCAGGAAGTACTGCAAGAATGAAAAAAGGCGCGCTGAACACGATCGAAAACACTAGCATTCCAGCAAGTGGTCGATGCCAGTCGCCACGCGCAGCGGAAACAAGCAGCGGACCGACGAAGGGCGCCGTACAGGTGAACGACGCCAGTGTGAATCCAAATCCGACAAGAACCGCTGCTGCTGCGCTGGTTGGTCGCCGACGCGCGG
The DNA here is from genome assembly GCA_046262875.1 of Gemmatimonadaceae bacterium. Lineage (GTDB taxonomy): Bacteria > Gemmatimonadota > Gemmatimonadetes > Gemmatimonadales > Gemmatimonadaceae > UBA4720. The sequence goes on from JBHELX010000043.1 coordinate 21,872, forward strand.
CTGCGTCAACGCTGGTAAGCGTGCGAGCCATGAACGGAAGACGGATCTCCCATACGCCCATGAGATTCAGCGCAAACGCGACGAATGAAATCCCGATTGCGATGTTCACCCACGGATTCGCCGCGAGTCGAGCGAGACCAGAGGCTCCGACGAGAAGTGCGAGGCCAAGTCCGAGTGCAGTGAAGGTGACGATAATTGCGCTGGCAAAAAGCGTTGCATCGAAGAGGACGCCGCGCCGCCCTTGATTGGTATTGCCGCCAAAATACGTGACCGTGATTGGAATCATCGGGAACACGCACGGCGTGAGCAGCGACAGCGCGCCGGTTACTGCAGCGAGCCAGAGAAATGAGGTCATGGCTCCGCCACTCTGATTGGTGTTGTGAGTGTCGTCGTGTGCGCAGGAAGGCAAAGCGTCGCATTACACGCTTGATACCGAACCTTGAGGTCGAGGGACGGCGGCCGCGATCGAGCACCCGAGGGAATGGAAACGAGCGCGGCGAACGCAGGGTTCCCCGTGTAGCGTTCGCTGTTAATCCCGAATTCCTTGTCGAAGATCACGACTGGTTTGGGACCGACGACATCGCCGACGAGCGCGTATGGCGGAGATGGTGCGATCGTAACGCTCATGGGCGTTGGGCCGCCCGGTTTCTGGGTGATCGAGTAGATGTACCAGCCGCTATCGATCGCGGCTGTGAAATGCACGGTGTCGGTGCTTGCCGGTTGGAGCAAACCACTCATGCTCGCCACGGTCCAGGTAATGGGGTTCTGTGACGCGACCTCGCGGTCGCGTTTACACGCAACGATCGCGAGCGACAAAACCGTGACCACAATGAAGCGACGCATAAGATGAAAATATACTCTCGATCCATTCCGCGGGGTTCTGACGGTCAGCTACGTCATGCTACGTATTCTAAACCCTCGGATAAATCATATCGTGCACCTATGATTCATTCACCTTCAATCGACTGACAATGCCACGTGCATGGATTCACCTCGCCTTCGCGGTCGCGCTGATCTCCGCGCCTGCTGCGGCCACTCAGGCTCAAGACACACCTTCTACGCGTTCGCAGCTCCGCATCGTCGATTCGACGAAGATCCAACTCATAACTCTGCGTGATGGATCATCGCTCGTTGGACGGATAGTAGCTGTCCGCGGTGATACAGTGGACTTCGAGATGTCCGTCGGTCGCGTTCCGATTTTGGTCGGAGACATTCGCGAAGTAAGAGAGACCGTCGTTGGCACGATGCACGATGGACAATACTGGGCTCCGAATCCAAATGCGACACGACTATTCTTCGCGCCATCTGGACAGATGTTAAAGAAAGGCGAGGGATACTTTGCCGACTATGAGCTCTTCTTTCCCGGCTTTGCCTATGGCGTCACCGACAACATCAGCGTAGGAGGAGGCGCGTCGCTCTTTCCGACCGGACTAGACGAGCAGGTTTATTATTTCACTCCAAAAATCGGAATGAGTTTCGGCGACCAGGTTCATTTAGCCGCCGGGTTGCTCTTCGCGGGAACGAAAGGTGGAACTGGAGGCGTGGGATATGGCGCTGGAACATTCGGCAATGGCGACGCCAGCGTGACGGTAGGACTCGGGTACGGATTTGCCGGTGGCGATATCGAAAGCAAACCTGTCGCAATGGTGGGCGGTGAAAAGCGGATCTCGAGAAGAGTTGCGCTCGTCACAGAGAATTATCTGCTTCCGACTTCCGACGACAATCTGGTTTACTCATTCGGCGTCCGGTTCATTGGCGAGAAGCTCACGACCGATCTCGCGCTATTCAACGTTGCAGGCAGCGGAATTATTGGACTGCCGTACGTGGATTTCGTGTTTCGCTTTTAGCGGGTTGTATATTCGCGGGAATGCGTATCGGGCTCGATGTCCACGTGCTCTCGGGCCCTCATCAGGGGACGTCGTCGGTTTGGGTGAACCTGCTTTCGGAGTTTCCGTCGGAGCACGAGTACGTTCTATATAGTTTCACCCCCGCCGAGCTGAAGCGGCAATTCCCGCAACCGCACTTCGTTCACCGGCAAATCCCGCGCATCCCTGCCCTCGCGCGAATTGAGCTCGCGTTTCCATATATGGCACGTCGCGACAACTGCGACGTATTCCATTCCAATTACTACGGTCCGCTCGTTGGCGGACCACCACTCGTTCTGCACGTGCATGATCTCATTTATCTGGATTTTCCGGAGTACTCGACAGGAATCCGCCGAGCGATGTTCGCGACACTCGGTCGAGCATCCGCACTTGCCGCGGCGCGGGTTGTCACCGTATCCGAATGGGCGAAAGCGCGAATCGTCGATCGATACGGCGTGCGGGAAGATCGAATCGAAGTCGTCAGCAATGGTCTCGATGAGTCGTGGCTATCACCTTCGGAGTCCGAAATCGACAAATCCTGGGCTCCGTTTGAAAAGAGACTACCGAAGCGGTACGCACTTACAGTCGGCCGCCTCGATCCACGAAAGAATTTCGCTCTGACTGCGCGAGTGGTGCGGTCGCTGGTCGACAATCGCCAATTGGACGGACTTGTCATTGTGGGCTCCGAAGATTTCGGTGCGAACCAATTTCGAAGTGAACTCGAGCGCGATGGTACATCGCATCTCGTTCATCATTTATCAGAGTTGGACGTGACGTCGCTGCAGGCTGTATATCGTCATGCGCGCTGTCTCTTGTATCTGTCGCTCGCCGAAGGATTCGGAATGCCGCTCATCGAAGCGATGGCGTTGGGAACACCAATCATTGCGTCGAATCGAACGAGTATTCCCGAGATTGTCGGTGATGCTGGTGTGATCGTCGATCCGGATGACGAGAAAGAAATTGCGCGCGCCGCTAGTGCGGTTCTCAGCGACGCTGATGCGCGCAGATCATTGATCGCGCGCGGGTTGGAAAGAGTGCAAATATTCCGCGCCTCGCGCGCTGCTCAAAAAATGATTGACGTGTACGAGGAAGCGGCGCGCTCGAAATGAGGCGGACACTTGTCGTCATCGACCCGGCTCTTGGTCCGGAAGCCGGGAAAAAATTGATGCCGATTATTTTGGCTGGAAAAAAAACAGCGGCGCTCGAGATCGACGCCGCTGGAGAGAGTTGATTCTTACGAGTGGAGGCGCGGGGATTCGAATTCTGCCACCTCTCATACGGTAACGTAGCTGCGCGCTGCATAGCGTTGCAATTGCTTGACATGGCGGTTTCATGGTGGGAGTCTGAGACGCGCGATTAACGCAGTTCTACGAGGTGCTCCGCCACAAAACCGCCACAATTCCCGCGACACTATAGCCGGCTTGTTTTCTGTGTTAAACTGCGGCTAGCTCGCATGCCAGAAGTAGCTCCGCACTATCACGCGGCGTGATCGCATTCGGCAGCACGCTGCGATACTCGTACGCCATTTCGAGGTGCATCGAAGACTCCCCACTTGTCTCTAGCATCTGCTCTAGCTCTTCGACTATGCGTAGCGCCCCGCTGTGTCTCTGCGTGCTGAGTGCAACACGCGCAGCAACTATCTCTGCCAAGGTAAAGGGACCTTTGGCAACAACGATTCTCTGTACTTCCGCTTCCATTTTTCCCCCCTGCTGTTAGCTGAAAAGAGTATCTAGGCCGAACGGTGTCGGCTGCGAGCGTGTCGAATATTTCAGCGGGTGCTGGATCGCGAAAGTTCACGAATTCGTGAATTGACGGAATTACTACGGTGCATTGCTTCGGTCCAAAGCGTCGCGAACATCAAGGGCGAATCGCTCTAGGCGCTGCGCGATTGACTTCCACAGCGGGTTGATGGAGCGCAGGAACTTGTACGCTTTCACTAAATCGCGATATGTCTGACGACTTAGACGAAACGTTACTTCAAAGGTGTCCTGCGCGGCGGCGTTCGCATCATCAATTTCACGCTGTACCTCGCGTAGGTAGTCGTCGGAAGGCATCGATATCATCCTGATTGTTTCGGATAGGACAGTCCCGCCCCGCCACCTCTCGACATCGACGACCATACCGCATCGAGCGAAATATCGATGCAATCGTGCGCCGGGTCTTCTGAGAGCGGCCACGCGCGCCGTGTGTCCTCTGGCAGGCAAAACCTGAAAGCGTGCGGCTTCGCACTCAGAGACCTCGAATCGAGGACTTTCGCACGTACTAGGTCTTCTCCCGCTTGATAGATGGCGGCCGCGAGCCAAGTACTATCGTCTTCGCTCTTCATCGGTAGTGTTTCTAGAGTGAACAGTCTTAGAAAACTCAGTTCCTCGTCCGTCGCTAGCGCGAGTTTTTCCGCGATTACTCTGGCCCTCGCGTTCTTAGCGTTTTCGCGAAACAGAAACTCATGCGCGGATTCCATCTTCTCGGCGTCGTTGTCGAACGGTGCGAATTCCGAACCTTTGAACGCTGTGCGTCGATTGAGAAGCTGGAAAATGGAAGCGACCGCTGGGTGGCATTGTTTCCATTTTTCGAACGTTTTCTTTTTCTGTGTGTCCTCAGTGAACAACGGATCAGCATATCGAATACGGTTCAACCTCACGGCGCACTTCCCATATTCGAGCCGAAAAGCTGAAAGCGCCTCCTGAACGCGACGCATCGTTGGCTGCTCCGCAGCAAGAGATTCCGTAACTTCTCGCGTAGCCGTTCCTACAGCGTTCACCTGCGGGCCAAGCAAATCGGCAAATGGATTCCCGCGATCAAAATAAAATTCTCTAGCCTCGCCAAGGAGTGAGAGCAGACACCGCGTAGCTTCTGCAACATCTGGCACGTCCCAGAGTTCGCGCACACGCTCGAACTCGTTCCTCTCTTCAGCAGTTAATGGGGTGTACATCATCCGGCTCTTCTCTCTGCTGTCGAGCCATTCGCGGAGAGTCTTCGCAGTTGGGCTGCTATCAATGAACATTAGCAGTAGCAGCAGAACAATGACGGCAGCGATTGCTAAACCCGCATATCCTAATCGGACGCCAGCGAATCCGCCGAGGAGTTCAACAAGCGGCCCTAGTATGTTCGCGGCAATCCAATTCTCGGCAAAGATTTTCGCGAGCGTTGCAACGACTAATAAGCCAAGCGTGAATATCAACGCTTTGCGCGGTCTCGTGCCCAGAAACAAGTCAACTCGACTTGCCCAATCAATGAGTTTCATTGCGCGCGCTAAGAGTTGAGCTTTAGCATCACCGATGTATTAAATGCCTGTTTCAACTTCGACGCTAGGTTCAAAAGTGGAGGTGCTGTATGACTGAGCCGCAACTGATCAAACTTCAGGTTCCAAATACTCATGCCATATGGGACCCGGCGTGGGCGCGCTCTGTTATCCGTGAACACTACGGCGAGCAACTACATCTTTATCAAGAGCTACTCCGCTTCGCAGCCGACCTTGCTTTGCGTGCTCTCAGTTCGGCTCCCGATAACATTCCGCAGCACATGATCATCAGTGTGCTCTTTCGCCAAATAATCGCCGCCGCAGACGCTGTTGGAGAACTGTTACAAGCTGGCGCGGTGGATCAGGCGCATTTGCAGCTCCGCGCTCTGTTGGAAGCACGGTGGGGGCTTATCCATGGCTTGGTGGACCCTGAGAAATGGGGACGGCGCATCTACGTCGCGTCGCAACGTGAGAATCGAGCACGCATGCGGCGCTTGATTCCTGGAACCCATGAGTACAACGAGGCCGAATACGAGCGTGACCTGCGGAACAATTACGGAGAGCAATCAGATGCGAGCATGAACGCAGCAGAAGCCCAGAAATACTGTGAGGCTATCGATGCTGTGCTGGCTAAGTCTGAGAACCGCGAGGCGAACGAGGCGCTGGAAAAATTCGCCAAGGAGAAGCGTCGCGAAGTGCAATGGTATTTCGACGCTCCAGCGGACAAACTCCGTCAGATCAAGAGCATTCGCGGGCTAGCCAGACGCGTAGGTGCCTTGGGTGAGTATGATTCAGTGTACAAGTACGCCTCCGATCATGTTCACGGGGGGTACACAGGCACCTCGCTCTCGTTCGATGATATCGGCGTCTACGTAGCTCCACTAAGATCACCGGAAGGTTTGCGCCAAACTCTCGTGCTTGCGTTCGGTCTGCTATCCGAATCCTGCCTGCGGGTCATACGTACGTGGCGGGCACCCGAGGAAGCGCCATTTGTCGAGACCTATAAGGAAAAATGGCGCGGTCTCATTCGAGACTGTCCCGATGTTGTCATTGAGCGAACACCGTCCGTGTAGCGTGCAGGGCAATCGTGCTCGCGCTATTTGAGTAGTTGGTGGCCCGCTACTTCCATCTCGTCCCGGTTGCCCGGGCTGACACCGCCGCGCTTTTGTGAACGTGAGTACGCCGCACGCATACGCCGCGTCGTGCTTTCAATTAGGTCGCGCTGCTCTTCAGCCTTAGCTTTCTTGTAGCCATCGCTTTCGATCAGATCAGTCAAAACTGATTGAAGCAGCGAGCCGACAGCACGCTGTCTAGCTTCGAACTGATCCGCCGTCTCATCTTTCCGTTTGGTGAGGCGCGACACCGTTGCTCCGACGCGAGTGATCTCACGAGCGAGCGGGTCTGCGCTCGCCGCTCTGCTGCCGGGGTCTAGCAAACTCACAACGAGCCGAGTTGACGGGTCTGCGTCGCGCTGCGTCTCGCGTCCGAGTTGATCTATGCGAGGAGCAACTGTTTGCGACAAGCCGGGAATGCGTACATTCACGGCGTCTCCAAAGGTCCGCACTTCTCTCACAGTCGGGTCTGCTGCTTGAGCAGCGCGCGCTGCGATTTGAGGAACAAACGAGCCCGCCATGTTCCGCGCAAAACGGCCGACGCTCTTCTGGTCACGCAAACCGTCCGCGAGTTCTCGCGTGCCCTGCAAAAACGGTTGCTCGGCAAGCGTCTGACCTACACCTCCTGCCGTCGCTGCCAGTGCGTCGCTAGTGGAAAGCTCTGAGTTGTGGAGGTTGTAGTATAGGTTTGCGCCGAACGCCATCAAATTTCCCCAAGGGGGAGCGGCGTCCATGCTATACCAACGGTTCCCGATCTTCACGGCGTTTCCTGAGCCGTGCTCCGAAGGTCTCCTGGAGACTTGACTTG
>JBHELX010000044.1:0-28587 GCA_046262875.1 Gemmatimonadaceae bacterium
CTCGGGATCTTTCTTTCCCGTGTAACGCCCTGAGTTCACGTCGATCGAAACCAGGGCTTCCGTTGGTTCGATGATCAGGTATCCGCCGGAAGGCAGCTCGCACCGCCGTTTGAACGCATCGTGAATCTCGGCCTCGATGCCTGCCGAATCGAAGAGCGGCGTGGTCGCACTGTAGTGCTTCACACGCGGGATCAAATCCGGCGCAATCGTCTTTAGATATTCCACGACCTCGTTGAAGACCGGTTTCGAATCGATGGTCAGGCTGTCGACCTTCGCGCTGAAGAGATCGCGCACCAAGCCTCGAGTCAGACCGGTCTCGCGATGGATCTGCGCCGGCGCGCGCGTGAACTTCGCCTTTCGCTGGATTTTCTTCCATTGAGCCATCAACAGCTCCAGGTCCCGTCGAAGAGCCTCGGGGGTGACGTCTTCGCTCACGGTTCGAACGATGACACCGCCGGATTTTTCGGGCAGAATGGCCGCCACCTGCTCCTTGAGCCGCTGGCGTTCCGCCCCCGATCCGATCTTGCGGCTCACTCCCACCCGGGAGGCGAAGGGCATGTAGACGATGAAGCGGCCGGCGAGCGAGACCTGAGCCGTGACTCGTGGGCCTTTCGTGGAAATCGGCTCTTTGGAAATCTGAACCATGATCTCCTGGCCGCGCTTAAGGGAATCCTGAATCGGCACCGCTTTCTGAGACCGTCGCGAGCGATGAACTACTGTCTGAGTCGAATCGCCGTTCCGGCCGGCGGAGCCATTGACTGATTCGGTCTGATGATCATCATCGTCATCATCCTCTTCACCTTCTTCGGCGTTTTCGCGGACAAGGTCGGAGGCGTGGAGGAAGGCGCTCTTCTCCATGCCGATGTCGATGAAGGCCGCCTGAATTCCCGGGAGCACTGCATCAACTTTCCCTAAGTACACGTCGCCAACCATGCGACGGTTATCTGGACGATCGACGAGCAGCTCGACGAGCTTCTCGTCCTCCAGAATCGCCACGCGCGTCTCACGCGCGCCGGCGTTAATGAGGATTTCTCTTTTCATCGTAGTCCGCTCAACGTCCGCGACGGCGACTCGGCGTCACGGAGATGCTGGCGGATGTTCCTTTGTGTGGGCGTGCACTAGGCGACGCCTGATTGGACTCTGATTTCCGTTCTGATTTACCTGGCGGGTGCTGGTGCCGGACGGCGCGAGTCGCGCACTCGTCCCCAGTCTCGCCGGGTATCAATTCTGTCGGTCGAAATGTACCCCAAAAGACCCTTTTTGCAATAGCGACAACGACTTAACAACCCCCAACTCATCCTGCTGGTCAAGTCATTCTGACTGCCAGCCACGCCAAAGCAAGAACATAGGTCAACAAGGCTTTCCATTCGCCGTGTTTCATGTACAAAGAGAAGCTGAAGGCGTCCCCAGAGGGCTCCTCCGCTCGCCATGGCGTGACTCTGGGCACGAAAGCGGGGACATTTTCGGAATATCTGGCGTAGGCTTCCGGAAATCTGCCGCTGATGTTCGCTCTCTCCCGTTCCATCGTCGGCGCGTAGATAAAGATCCAGAGGGCGATCACCACGAGGAGGAGGGCCCAATGAGCGGCCACAGCGAAACCGGCTGCTATGAGGAAGCTCCCGAAGTACAGCGGATTTCTCGTGTGCGCGTACGGTCCCGAAACGGCTAGTCGCTCATTCTTCGAGATGTGACCCGAAGCCCACGCGCGGACGAGCACGCCGATGAGCGCGATCGACGCCCCGGTCAAAAGCGAGATTTTCGTCGGCCTGGCAAAAAGCAGATAGAGAATTCCGAGGGCAAATCCAAGTGGCAGCCGAAGCCTCTTCGCCAGCTCGGAATAGGTCAATCCAGAATGCCCCTCAAAAGATGGCGCGCGATAACGATTCTCTGGATCTCGGACGTGCCCTCGCCGATTTCGCACACCTTGGCGTCGCGCATCATGCGCTCCACCGGATAATCCTTCGTGTAGCCATAACCGCCATGAATCTGGATCGCCTTGAGAGTCGATCGCATGGCAAGCTCGGAACAGAACAGCTTTGCGATCGCCGCTTCTTTTCCGAAAGGCTTTTTCTGTTGGGCGAGCCATGCTGCGTGGAACATGAGATGCTTCCCTGCTTCGATCTCGGTGGCCATGTCCGACAGCTGGAATTGAATTCCCTGGAAGTTGGCGATCGGCCGTCCGAATTGTCGTCGCTGCGCGGCATAGTTGAGCGATTGCTCGAATGCCCCTTCGGCGATTCCAAGTGAAAGCGCCGCGATACCAATTCGTCCCGCGTCCAGCGTTTGCATGAAGTTGATGAACCCCATTCCCTCTTCCCCAAGCCGATTCTCTTCAGGGACTTCGACGTCCTCGAAGATCAGCTCGCGAGTATCCGATGCGCGCCAGCCGAGTTTGTTCTCTTTTTTCCCTGCGCGGAATCCTTTCATCGCAGGCAGGGATGGATCGTGCCCGATGTCAACATCGGGAGGACGATGGGAGATGTCAGCTTCCTTGGTGAGAATGAACGATGTGATTCCCTTCGTCCCAAGCTTGGGATCGGTCACTGCGGTGATGACGAAAATTTCGCCGACGCCCCCGTGCGTGATGAAAATCTTGGAGCCGTTGAGGACGTAGCGCCCGTCTTTTCGAATCGCAGTAGTTCGTGTACCGGCAGCATCGCTTCCGGCTGTGGGTTCAGTCAGGCCGAACCCGCCGAGCACATGACCCGAGGCGAGCTTCGGCACATATCGCTGGCGCTGCTCGTCAGTTCCGAAATTCACTATCGGAGAAGTGCCGAGCGTCGTGTGCGCGGAGATTGTAATTCCGTGAGACGCGTCGACTTTGGCCATCTCATGAATCGCGATGAGGTAGCTCAGGATATCGAGTCCAGCGCCTCCGAGCGATTCGGGCCACGGAATTCCGAGGAGGCCGAGCTCGCCCATTTTCTTGATGTTCGCCCACGGGAATTCCTGCGACGCATCGAAACTCGCGGCGACGGGGGCGACTTCCTCGCGAGCGAATTCGCGAACCATGTCGCGAACCGCGAGGTGGTGTTCGTTGAAATAAAGCGAGTCGTCCATGACCGGAAATTAACTAGTCATGCTGCCTGATCACGGCGAGAAACTTTTCGCCGTAACGTTCGAGCTTTGCTTCACCCACTCCGCGCACACTGCCGAATGCAGCTAGTGATTGCGGTCTCCGCTTCGCAATCTCTGCGAGTGTTTGATCCCAGAACACAATGTATGGCGGGACTTTCTCGGCGCGCGCGATTTCCGTGCGTTGTGCTCGCAGAGCGTCGAACAACCTCTGATCGTTGGGTTCAAGTGTTATTTCGTCACGCGTCCGGGATTTTTTGTCTTCGCTTTTGTCACGCGTTGAAAATATTGGGCGCTTGCGCTCTCGTACTTTTCGCGGCCGAGCGTCTACTTCTGTTGGACGTTCGTGTTTAACTCCAAGACAATTGTCGCACCCATAGCATTTCGATCGCGCTGCGGGATCGCCGAAATAGCGAAGCACGAATCCTCGGCGACATGTCTTTGCATACGCGTATTTCTGCATAACACCGAGTTTCGCTAACTCGGCATTTCGTCGGCGCGCGAGTGTTCCCCAATCGATCGGAAGTTTTGCAACAGGTTGCGCTGGCGATGAGAGCCGAAGTCCGCCGCCCACGCGTTCCCACATAATGAGTTGCTTCGATTGAAGTTGATCGAGCAACGTTGCTGCCGTTTGCAATCCGGATAATCCCGGCGGAAGTGCGTCGAGATTCACCGTCGCACCGGTGTTGAGGTTTTTTCCGGCAATCTTCCAGAGCGCGCGCAGAATCCCGAGGGCCGGATCGACATCGTCAGTTAGCTCGCGCTTGATGCGTACGGGTGTGGCGAGCAGACGCACGTGCGCGAGTGAAACAGAATCCGCTTCGTTAACGAGAACGCCGGCGTGAATAAGAATTCGCACGGCACTCTCGGCTTCTTTTTCTGAAGTTCGGGCAATCGCTCCGATTTCTGATGCCGACTGAGGGAGCTTGCCACCCGTGCTGAGGCGAGCGATTGCAGAATAGACTGACTCAACGATCGCGCGGTCGGGATAAGAGCCGTTAATAAAAAATTCGTGAGTGAATCTGTCCTGAAATGAGTGGATCAAAAAAACGTCCGAGTGAAGCCCGTCGCGACCTGCGCGGCCCGCTTCCTGGTAATACGCTTCGAGACTTCCCGGCATCGAGTGGTGAACGACGAGTCTCACGTTCGGTTTGTCGATTCCCATTCCGAACGCGTTTGTCGCGACAATCGCTCGGAGTCGTTCGTTCATGAATGATTCCTGCACGTCGCGACGATGTCGATCGTCGAGACCGGCATGATATGCGGCTGCCGAAATTCCTTTTAGCTCGAGTACTCCTGCGAGTCTGTCGACGGATTTGCGTGTAGACGCATAGATGATCGCGAGCCCTTCGTGTTCACGAAGTGCGTTGACGAGCTGTGCGTCTTTCTCCGCATCGTTCTTCGCGGGAAGAACGTGATACGTAAGATTCGTGCGATCGAATCCTGTGATGACGACTTTCGGTTCGCGCAGCGCGAGCTGCTTCGCGATGTCGGTTCGCACCTGCGGTGTTGCGGTCGCGGTGAGCGCAATCGTTGGTGGGGCGCCGAGTTTTTGTCGCACATCAGCGACGCGGAGATAGCTCGGGCGAAAATCGTGACCCCATTGGCTGATGCAGTGTGCTTCATCGACAGCAAGGAGACTGATTCCCATTTGATTCAATCGCGCAGCGATGTTGCCGTAATCGAATCGTTCAGGAGCCATGTAGAGAAGCTTCAGCTCACCGCGCTGTGCGCGACCGAGTCGCTCGCTTACTTGTGAAGAATTGAGTGAGCTGTTGATGAATGTTGCAGGCAGTCCGCGACTCTCGAGCGCGTCGACCTGGTCTTTCATTAGAGAGATGAGTGGCGAGACGACGATCGTGAGTCCTTGCAGCATCAACGCGGGGACTTGGTAGCAAAGAGATTTCCCACCGCCTGTGGGAAGAACGACGAGCGTGTCATTCCCGGCGAGAACGGATTCGATCGCCGATTCCTGTCCAGGACGAAAACCCTGGTATCCAAACGCGGAACGCAGGACCGACCGCGCTTGCTCGAGTGAGGGAGTCACTCAGTCAAACTAACTTCCGAATCGCAGCGCGACTAATCGATTAATTGCACCGCTACTCGTGCGGATGCGCGGTGTCGAATCGCCGGAGAAGACGGAGGGTGACGAGCACTATTATGGTAGTTCCCGCGGCGAGGAGATAACGACCGAAGCCCACTGTTAATCCGATCGCAGCCGTCGCCCATATCGACGCGGCCGTGGTAAGTCCTACCACTCGCGCTCCGTCCTTCGAGAGAACAACTACGCCCGAACCGAGAAAGCCGATTCCGACGGCGACGGCTTGAACCAATTGGAATGGCTCGACACGTAATGACGACGTGACCGGATATGTGAGCGCCGCCGCTTCTCCCGCGACTACGAAGAGACACGCGGCAATACCAACCAGAAGAAGCGTTCGGAAGCCCGCAGGTTTTCCGGACTGCTGACGCTCCCAGCCGAGCAAACCGCAGAGCAGTCCCGCGAAGAGCATTCGCAACAACAGTTCGGCATCGAGCATCATCGTCGCGCGGTTCACGTCGAATCACTCCGAATCGCAGCGCTGTATAAACTCATCAATCGTGTCGTCACGGGCCCCGCCTTTCCGTTGCCGACTTTCTCTTCATCGAGTCGCGTAATCGGCACAACTTCCGTCGTCGTTCCCGTCAGGAAAAGTTCGTCAGCACGACGCAGCTCCGTTTCTGTCATCGGCTCCTCACGCAGCTCGATGTGATTCGTCTGACACAACCCGACGACAATTTCACGCGTAATCCCCGGAAGAATGAGAGGAGAAAGCGGCGCCGTTCTCACTTCCCCACCCAACACACCGAAAATGCTCGTGTGTGTTCCCTCGAGAACGGTCGTTCCCCGAATCAAAATCGCCTCGAAGTTACCGGTTTCTTTCGCCTCCTGGTTCGCGAGAACATTGGCCATCAACGAAATGACTTTGATGTCGCATCGCGACCAGCGAAGATCAGGACGCGTAATCGCGCCGACTCCCGTCGCGAGATCCCCCATGTCCGGAAACGGCGCAGCGTAGGCGTAAACCGTAGGCTTCACCGCACCCTTCGGAAACGCGTGCGTCCTTGGCGCCACACCACGCGTTACCTGCAAATACACCATCGCTTTCCCCGATTCTGAAAAACCATTTCGCTCGAGCAGTCCGGTGAAAACATCTTCGAGAGGATCCGCGACGCTCTCGTCAATTCGCGCTTCCCGAAGACTTCCACGCAAACGATCCATGTGCCGGTCGAGCGCGATAAACTTCCCGTCGTACGCTGCCGCAACCTCATAGATCCCGTCACCGAGGAGGAAGCCGCGATCGTCGGGTGAGACCGAAACTTCGTTCTTCATTACGTAACGCCCATCGAAATAGACGACGGTGCCCGCTGAAGCTGAATCAGCCATTATCGTTTTTCCTTGGACCGAGGAACCGCATCAAAAGTGCAGCGAGAAGAAAACCAATTCCGGCCCAGCGGATTGCCGGGTTGTCGGTTCGAATGCCATAACCAAAAAGAATTGCGGCGATGAGCGCGACTATGAGGCGGGCGGTGATGATCGGCGTCACGATCTTTCCTCCGGTGGAATTCCCAAACGGCTTGCCTCATCCTCCGGCACATCGATTCTCATTCGTAATAGTGCGGTAGAAAAAACCTTTCCCTGAGCGTCTGTCTTCAATGAAAGAGTGCCGCCTCCGTCGAGCGCGCCATGAAGCAGAAAGTTCAGCGCGCGCAGATTCGGTAACTCGAATCGCTCGACGTCGCCATTGATGACACCTTTGAAATGCTCCTTCACACGCTCTCTCGTAACTTCGCGCTCGAGCAGCGGGAACCATTCCGGTTTGAGGGCGATCAATCCGACGTTCGCTGTATCTCCCTTGTCGCCCGAGCGCGCGTGAGCAATGTCGAGTAGCCGAACTCGCATTACACTATCTCGACTTTTGTAGTTACCACTTTCTTGTCGACGAGCGCGGGCCAGTAAGCAACGATCTCTTCCACCTTTGGCCTGCCGCCGGCAAATCCCGTCACGCTCGGCGGCCCGTTGAGAACGAGTGGCGCAATCTCGCGAGTAAATCGCTCGACTGCACTCTTGTCGTTCCCGCGGACTCCGACTCTCAGCTGAACTTCCGGAAGGTCGTCCCGGATTTTTTGCACGTCGCGCTTGGCGAGTGGGCCATGTGTTGCTGAAGCTCCAACGAATTCCGTAAGCACTTGATCAAAGTGTAATCCCAATCGATCGAGACGCTCTCGCAACACACGATCGGCGAGCTGCGCTTTCTCCAGTGCATCTGGCCATGCGTACACAAGATCTCCGACTGCTTTGAATCCGGCACGATATGCAATCGAAACTTTGAGTTTGTCTGTTGGTGGTCGCCCGACAATTCCCCAAACCTCGACTCGATTCTCGCCCGCCTCGCGCAAATGAATCGAAGTAAAATCGGCGATCACGTCGGGTGTGATGTACTCGTGAGGGTCACCCATCTCGTAAACGAGCTGTTCCGTAACCGACGGCACAGAAACGCGGCCGCCCGTACGAGGATGCTTCGTAATCACAAACGTCCCATCCGGCCGCGCATCAGCAATGGGATATCCAACGTTTCCGAGATCAGGAATGGATCGCCAATCGTAAAGACAATTTCCGCCAGAGCATTGTGCGCCGCATTCGATGATGTGACCTGCGATAATTCCTGCGGCGAGCTTGTTCCAATCTGTATCGCTCCATTCGAACTCATATCGCAATGGAGCCATCGCAAGCGCTGTATCTGTTGAGCGGCCGGTGATGACGATGTTCGCGCCTCGCTTCAATCCTTCGACAATCGGCGTCGAGCCGATGTACGCATTTGCCGAGAGAACTCGATCTCGAACAGTTGAAAGCGGCGCGCCTGTGTCCATGTTCGTGAGCGGATGCCCCGACCCAATCAATTCGTCGAGTCGATCCAAAAGATCATCCCCTGTTACAACCGCAATCTTGATTTTACCCGAAGCCGATTTCCCCTCGCCGAGTTTTCTGATCGCGGCGGCGCACGCAGTTGGATTCACGCCTCCAGCGTTCGCGACAACTTTTACTCCGCGGTCAGTGATCGCCGGAAGTACGCTTTCGATCGCGCCGACAAAATCTCTCGCATATCCGAGTGAAGCGTCTCGCTCTTTCTGTTTTTGCAGAATCGACATCGTTACTTCGGCGAGATAGTCGAGCATCAGATAATCGATCGGACCACCTTCGACCTGTTGACGCGGCGCCTCGAGGGAATCACCCCAGAATCCCTGCCCTGCGGCGACGCGCACAACGTCTTTCATGACTCTTCGCCCAGGTGCGGAGGTAGAACGAATGGACCGAGGTGCGGTCCGGGATTGTGAAGCGCAGTTCGAAGTGCCATCGCGAGAGTTTCGCGCGTGTCTTCAGGGTACACGATCGCGTCAACGAACCCGCGCGCCGCGGCGTATCGGGCGTCAAGCTGATGCTCGTAATCGACGCGCATTGCTTCGACTGCGCTCGCCACTTCTGCCGGTGGCTCTCCTCCCTTCTTTTTCGCTTTGTCGAGAGCGGGACCGTGAACAGCTTGAATTGCCGACTCGCCTTCCATCACCGCCATTCGTCCCGTCGGCCAGCTGAAGATGAAGTCCGGATCGAAACCCTGTCCGGCCATCGCGTAATAACCCGCGCCTGATGCGTGATTGACTGTGAGCACGAGCTTCGGAACGCGGGCAGTCGCCATCGCCTCTACAAAGCGAGCGCCCGCGCGAATAATTCCGGATTGCTCCGCCTCAGGCCCGACCATGAATCCCGAGACATCCTGCACAAACAACAAAGGGATTCTTTCGCGATCACAGCGATCGATGAAGTAGGCGACTTTCTCAGCGCTCTCCGTGTAAACGATTCCGCCGAAGCGTGGTTTTTCTCCTTCACGTCCTTTAACCAATCCGCGCTGGTTGGCGATCACACCAATCGGAATTCCATCGATTGCTCCGTCGCCGCAGATCATCTCGCGCGCTATGTGGCCCTGAAATTCATCGATGGTACCGTTGTCCAGAATCGCCGCGAGAATGGGATGTACGTCGTACGACATCCGATGATCAGCAGGGAGAACATCGTACAGATCGGTTGTCGCCAAAGGTTTCGCGGTCGTCTTCGAGGACTTTCGCGGCGCTTTTTTCGCCGGATGGGCGCCCGTGAATTTGAATCTCACCGCGTACGGATCGCCCTCGTCCAGTGGCGCCGCGGGAGCGCTCTCAGGCAAGCGCGCAACGAGATCGCGCAACTTCGCGAGACATTCCTCGTCGTTGTCGAGCGCGTAATGCGCGACGCCACTGACCTCGGTGTGCATTATAGCGCCGCCGAGTGTTTCGGAGTCGACGGTCTCTCCGGTTGCACCTTTCACGAGATTCGGGCCGCCGAGTCCCATGAAAGACGTTCCCTTCACCATGAGGATGACGTCGGAGAGCGCCGGCAAATATGCTCCGCCCGCGACGCACTGTCCCATCACTGCAGCCAACTGAGGAATTCTCAGATATCGCCGCATAATCGAGTTGTAATAGAAGATTCGCGCGGCGCCGTACTGCCCCGGAAAGACTCCACCCTGATACGGGAGATTCACTCCAGCCGAATCAACGAGATAAATAATCGGCACGCGACAACGCATCGCGATTTCCTGAGCGCGCAAAATCTTTTTGATTGTCTCGGGCCACCACGAGCCCGCCTTCACGGTGGGATCGTTTGCGACGACAACGACCTCGCGATCGTGAATTTTCCCGACGCCCGTAATCATGCCGGCAGCAGGAGCCTGCCCATCGTATTGATCGTACGCGACGAGCAGTCCGATCTCGATAAAACGCGCGCCGTCGTCACATAGAAGTGCGACACGCTCGCGTGCGGAAAGTTTTCCTTGTGCGTGGAGCTTTGCGACTTTGTCTGTACCGCCGCCCTGACGAAGGCGTTCCTCCAGCGCGCGCACCTCAGCGCTGAGCGCGCGCAAACGCGATGTCATCTCAGCCGCCCGCTGGCGACGCAGCCGCGCCTTCCCTCGAAGCGAACCACTCCTTGATGTAATCGATTAGCTCTGACGTCGGCGTGCCCGGTCCAAAAAGCTTCCCGATTCCCCGCGCCTCGAGCGCGTCCATGTCTTCGCGAGGAATTATTCCCCCGCCCGTGATCAGAACGTCATCGCGCCCTTGCTCGGCGACCAGCTCCTGCACTCTGGGAATCAAGGTCATGTGAGCGCCGCTAAGTATCGACAGGCCAATGACGTCGACGTCTTCCTGAACGGCGGCTGTCGCAATCATTTCCGGAGTCTGATGGAGGCCGGTGTAAATGACTTCCATGCCCGCATCGCGCAGAGCGGCGGCGACGACTTTCGCTCCGCGATCATGGCCATCGAGGCCAGGTTTCGCTACGAGAACTCTGATTGGTCTCATAAGAGAATGAAATTATAACCGCGGACAGCGGACCGCGGTAACACCGCGGACCGCGGATAACGGAAGATTCGTGGTCGGTAGTACTCCGCCGTCCGCCGTCCGCGGTTATACCGCGGTCCGCCGTCCGCCGTTGAACTTCCGAGCAACCAGCAACATCTCGGTCGACCGTCGCGTAAGCGCGCGCGACGTAAAAGAATCGTATGCCTCTTCGACGATAAGACCCTGCAGCGCACACAACTCTGCAAGTCTCGTCGCATTGTAAAGACGTATTCGATGTTCACGTCTCGTCGTACGACCATTCTTGCGACGTATAGTTGACTCGATCGAAAGAACGCCGGACAAAGAATCGAATCGACGTTCCTGCATGACGACAGTTCCGTTCGTCGTCTCCCACCAATCGCGCGAGAGAAACCGCGACATCACTCCGTCGCGACTCGCGCCGTGCCACACTAGAACACCTCCAGGCTTGAGAACACGCGCGAACTCCCCAATTACACGAGCATCGTCCGAGGGATTCTCGAAAAAGCCAAACGAGGTAAAGAGATTCACGACGCCATCAAACCGATTACTCCAAACCCTCGGCAGCCGTCGCATGTCGGCTCTGCGGTATTTCAATGATGGTGAGGTACCGCGCTGCAAGGCGGCGGCAAGCAACTGTCGAGAATAATCGATGCCGTCTAAGCGAAATCCCGCTTCAGCGAGAAGATGCGCGTGCCGTCCCTGGCCACACGGAGCATCGAGAATGCGAGAGCCTAAAGGAAGTCCCAGCACCTCGATGACACGCGCAACTTCGGAGCGGTCGCGCTCAGCGGTGAAGACGGGAGCGTACTCGAGGAGATAATGCGAATCGAAATAACTTTCCCACCACTCCGGCTTTCGACTCAGAAGAACACCGGCTCTCTGTAGGCGCCGAAAACTTCCTCCATCGCAGCACGAATTTCGTACAGCGTGCAATACGAGCGTGCCGCTTCGAGAATGTGTGGCATCATGTTTTCCTTTGTCTTAGCCGCGCTCCGTAGAGAAGCGAGCGCTTTCTCAACACGTCCCTGATCCCGGGCCGCACGGAGTTTCGCGAGCCTCTCGCGCTGCTCCGCTTCCGTGTCGCCGATCTTCAGAATCGGGATCGTAAGCTCAGGCTCATCGGTCACAAACTCGTTCACGCCCACGATTACTCGGCGATGCTGCTCGATCTCCCACTGCTGCCGCGCCGCCGATTCGGCAATTTTGCGCTGCAGCCATCCAGTCTCGAGCCCGCGAACCACACCACCAATCTCCGAGATCTGAGCGAAGAGCGACTCGGCCTCTTCCTCGAGATGCGACGTGAGTGCTTCGATGTAATACGAGCCACCGAGGGGATCGATGACGTTCGGCACTCCCGTCTCGTACGCGAGAAGCTGCTGCGTGCGAAGCGCAACCTGAACCGATTCTTCAGTCGGCAATGCGAGAGTCTCGTCCATCGAATTCGTGTGCAGCGACTGAGTTCCGCCGAGTACGGCGGCCATCGCTTGGTAGGCAACGCGGACGATGTTGTTCATCGGCTGCTGTGCGGTGAGCGTCACTCCCGCAGTTTGCGAGTGAAAGCGCATTACAAGCGACCGAGGATCTTTCGCGCCGTACCGCTCCTTCATGTGTCGAGCCCAGATGCGGCGCGCAGCGCGAAGCTTTGCAATCTCCTCGAAGAAATCGTTGTGAATATCCCAGAAGAACGAGAGCCTCGGCGCAAACGTATCGACATCGAGGCCGCGCGCGATCCCGCGCTCGACATATGTGAATCCGTCGGCGAGAGTAAATGCGAGCTCCTGTGCTGCGGTCGCTCCCGCCTCGCGAATGTGATAACCGGAAATTGAAATGGTATTCCATTGCGGAACGTGTCGCGCGGACCACTCGAAGCAATCGACGATCAATCTGAGCGCGGGCTCGATGGGATAGACCCAGGCGTGCTGCGCCATGTATTCTTTCAGAATGTCGTTCTGGATTGTCCCGCGAAGCTTCGCTGGATCAATGCCCTGCTTTTCAGCCGCGGCGATGTAGAAGCAATAAAGAATCACCGCCGGCCCATTGATCGTCATCGACGTCGACACCTTGTCGAGCGGGATTCCGTCGAACAGAACTTCCATGTCGGCAAGACTCGAGATCGCGACGCCGCATTTTCCAACTTCGCCTTCCGATCGCGGATGATCGGAGTCGTATCCCATCAGCGTCGGAAAATCGAACGCCACCGATAGGCCGGTTTGTCCGTGCGCGAGGAGAAACTTGTACCGTTCATTCGTATCGCTCGCGCTTCCGAATCCCGCAAACTGCCGCATCGTCCAGAGCTTGCCCCGATATCCAGTCGGATGAATGCCGCGCGTGTACGGATAAACCCCCGGCACTGACAAATTGAGTGAATCCTGATGTTCGGTGTCGAGCTCAGTGTAGAGAGGCGCGACTTCTTCAGCTGAATTCGTAAACGCGATATCGCGCTTGGGAGCCGAGTCGAATTTACGCCGCCATTCGGCGAGCTCTGAGCGAAGTCGTTTGATCTCTTCTCGCGCTGACTCGCTTTCGCTCAACGTCTCGCTGCGGCGACTATCGATTGAAGTCAATTATCCACCCGGGTTACGAGGTGCCCGTGCGCCGCCAGAAGCTCGTCGGCGACCGAGTACGGAGTTGTTACACCAGCTTCCAGGTCAGGGATTCTCGAGCGGATCCAGCCGTTCGCTTCGCCGTCTCCTCCCTGCCACAACCGGTTACGCATCCTGCGGTCCACTGCATCCATGACGCGCTCAACCAGTCGCTGACGCCGCCTTTCGAGAAGGACGCCGCTCTTTTCAAGATAGTCAAAGTGTTTATCGAGCGACTTAACAAGCTCGTCGATGCCCTCATCCTTCGCCGCAACCGCGCGAAGCACTGGAGGAGTCCATGTTTCCGCGTTCGCGTCATTTGCCGCCTCTCGGGCGGCGCGCGCAGGATTCATTGCGCGCTTTAGATCGACGCCATGATGCGCAGGCATATTCCCGTATCCAACGCCACGCCTTAGGCCAAGCATCAGCTCGACGTCGTTCCGAAGTCGGTCAGCGCCGGGTCGGTCCGATTTGTTGACAACAAAAATATCAGCAGCCTCCATCACACCGGCTTTGAGAGTTTGAATCGAGTCTCCCGATTCGGGCACGAGAACAACAGCAGTCGTATCGGCGGTACGCGCGATGTCGAGCTCTGATTGACCAACGCCAACCGTCTCGATGATCACTCGATCAAATCCAAATGCGTCGAACACGTCGGCAATTTCTCGCGTTGTCGCGGCGAGACCGCCAAGTGAACCGCGCGTCGCCATTGAACGGATGAAGACATTCTGGTCGAGCGCGACCTGCTCCATGCGAACGCGATCGCCAAGCAGCGCGCCTCCGGTAAACGGAGAAGTCGGATCGACGCAAACAATCCCAACGCTCAGTCCTGCTTCCCTGTATCGGCGGGCAACCAGCGTGGTAATCGTGCTCTTCCCTGCTCCTGGCGGCCCCGTAATTCCGATTCGCCTGGCGTGTCCCACCTTTTGATGCAGCGCAGCGAGGATCTCATCCGACTCGGCTCGGCGATTCTCGACGATGCTCACGACTCTGGCAAGCGCCGATGTTTTTCCGGCCTTGAAATCACCGAGAAGTTTTTCAGTCGAGGGAGTCAAGAATCCTCTCCTGTCGCTTCCACATCGGCGATGACGTGCGACCTTCACCTTCGGGGTGATCGTAGCCGAGTACGTGAAGGGTTCCGTGGACGACCAGTCGTGACAATTCCTCGCTCGCGGGAATTCCGAGTGTCTTTGCGTTTCGTTGAGCAACGGGCGGGCAAATGTAGATGTCGCCGATAACCGGCATCTTTCCGCCGTTCCTAGAGAGGCCGAACGTAATTACGTCCGTGGGTCCTTCGCTTTTAAGAAATTGCAAGTTGATCTGCGCCATCATCTCGCTACCCACGAATGCCACTGAGATAAGAGCGTCACTCACTCCCTCGGCTTTCAAAGTTGCGAGTACGATCTCGCGAGCTCGGCGTGAGGAAATCGGTTTTCGCCGCACAGTGTAGGAAACGTCTACATGCGTGCGCTGTTGCCGTTCTCCGTGCCCTCTGCGCCGATTTGATCTCCGGCTCGATCGATCGTTCAAGAGGAAGGATGTGTAATGAAACGAACCTCGCGCTAGTTCCCGGAGTCGTCCGCGTACGCGCGGATGATCTCTCTAACGAGGCGGTGCCGAACGACGTCTGCGTCGCTCAGATAATGAAATCCTATGCCTTCGATGCCCTGAAGAATCCGCTCGATCTGAACCAGGCCAGATTCCTCTCTCTTGGGCAAGTCGATCTGCGTCTTGTCGCCGGTGATTACCGTCTTGGAATTCACA
Organism: Gemmatimonadaceae bacterium; assembly: GCA_046262875.1. Taxonomy (GTDB): domain Bacteria; phylum Gemmatimonadota; class Gemmatimonadetes; order Gemmatimonadales; family Gemmatimonadaceae; genus UBA4720. Next base: position 14,874 of record JBHELX010000044.1, read on the forward strand.
CCCAGGCGAGTGAGAAACATTTTCATCTGCGCATTCGTCGCGTTCTGCGCTTCGTCGAGAATCACGAATGCGTCCGCGAGCGTTCTGCCCCGCATGTACGCGAGAGGCGCAATCTCGATGACGCGCGTCTCGAGTGCTTTTTGCACGCGCTCCGGCGGCATCATCTCATCGAGCGCATCGTACAGCGGCCGCAGGTAGGGATCGACTTTCGCCTGGAGATCGCCCGGTAGAAATCCGAGGCTCTCGCCGGCTTCGACCGCCGGACGTGCGAGAATGATTCGACGCACACGCTTTCTAGCGAGCGCATCGACGGCTGCAGCGACCGCGAGATACGTCTTTCCCGTTCCCGCCGGACCAATTCCGACGACAATGTCGTTGTCGAAAATGAGTTTGAGGTATTCAGCCTGACCGCTCGTTTTCGGCTGGATGACTTTCCGGACGCCAGGAAGAGCAATTCGCAGATTGTCTTCAGATCCGTTCCCATCACGCGGCGCTTCCATGCTCATGCGGAGCACGTCGTCGGCCGTGAGCGGCATCTGCTGTTTTGCGGTTTCGATCATTCGCTGGGCAATCGGCGCGGCACGATTCACCGCGTCCTGCGCGCCGGTGAGCGTCAGCGTGTCGCCACGGAGCGAGATCTTGGCGCCGGATTGTTTTGCCAGCTCGACGAGATTCTCGTCGTTCACGCCGGCAAGCGTCAGCATGTCGGCGCCCTCTGTGTTCAGGCGCTGTACAATAGGCTCGTCAGTCAATCTGTAGTGTCACTCCTCAAGTGAAGATCCTCGAGATCCCGTTCGTCGATGGGTGTCGGCGCGCCTTCGAATAATGCGCGCGCCGCAGTTGTTTTTGGAAATGCAATCACGTCGCGCAAAGACGGCGCACCCGATAACAGCATCGCGATTCGATCGAACCCAAACGCAATTCCGCCGTGCGGTGGGGCACCGGCGTTGAGAGCCTCGAGCAAAAACCCAAATCGCGCGTCAGCTTCTTCATCGGTTATTCCAAGGATACGCAGAACACGCCGCTGGAGTGACGGATTATTTATGCGAATGCTCCCCCCTCCAAGCTCGGTTCCATTCATGATCACGTCGTACGCGAGCGCGCGAACCGATAGCGGATCGCTCTCGAGCTTTTCCATGTCATCCGGATGCGGTGACGTGAACGGGTGATGAACCGATGTAAGTGCGCCAGTAGTTGAATCTTTGCCGAACAGCGGAAAATCCGTGACCCACAGCATCTGCGTACCAGCGTCAGACGTGAGGCCCTGTCGTTTCGCGATTTCCTGTCGGACGCGATCGAGCGCGGGGGAGCTCACTTGATCGGAGGCAGCGACCATCAAACAGAGATCGCCGTCGTTCAATGCGAGAGCGCTTGCGCCATTTTCCGACAAGAATTTCGCAACGGGACCTTCAAGTGTTCCACTTGCGCGACGCACGCGCAGGAGCCCGCCTGCTCCCGCAGATTTTGCGACCGCCTCGATCTCGTCGACTTGCTTGCGAGAAAATGTTGCGCCTTCGGGAACTCGAATGCCGCGAACGCGGCCACCTGACGCGAGCGCGCTTCGAGTGATTGCGAAATCCGCACCTCGAAACGCCTCGCTAGCATCGAATAGTCCGAGCTCATAGCGCATGTCGGGACGATCGGTGCCGTAACGCTCCATCGCGTCCGCGTAGGTCATTCTCGCAAATGTCTCGGGGAGGTCGATCTCTGCATCGCGAAACAAATCGCGGAGCATGCCCTCAGTGAGCGAGATGATGTCCTCAGGCGTAACGAACGAAGCCTCGATGTCTATCTGCGTGAATTCAGGTTGCCGGTCCGCTCTCAAGTCTTCATCACGAAAGCAGCGCGCGATCTGGAAGTAGCGATCGAATCCGGAAATCATCAGCAGCTGCTTGTACAACTGAGGCGACTGCGGCAGCGCGTAGAATTCTCGCGGATGAACGCGACTCGGCACCAGATAATCGCGAGCGCCCTCCGGGGTAGGCTTCGTGAGAATTGGTGTTTCGATCTCGAGAAACCCGCGCTCATCGAGAAACTTTCGCGTGGTTTGCATCAATCGATGTCGCAAGACGAGATTGTCCTGGAGCTCGGGGCGGCGCAAATCGAGGTGACGGTGTCGAAGCCGCAACTCTTCAGCAGCGAGTTTTTCGCCCTTTCCTCTCGCGACTGGAATCGCCGGAGTTTCTGCCGGGCCGATCAATTCCACCGAGGTAGCATGTATCTCGATGTCTCCAGTTGCGATCTCCGCGTTCCGCATTTCGGGCGGGCGCAGTCCAACTTTTCCCTTCACCATTATCACGGACTCTTGTCCGAGAGACGCGGCTTTTTCGATCTCGGATTGCGGAGTCCATTTCGGGTCGAACGAAACCTGCACGATCCCCGCGCGATCTCGCAGGTCGAGAAAGACTATTCCGCCAAGGTTGCGTGTTCGATGCACCCATCCCGCAAGCGAGACGTCGAGGTCCGCATGCTCGCTTCGGAGAGCGCCCCCGAGGTGCGATCTAAGGGAAGTTTGGAACGCCGAATCAGGAATCAATCGGCGACGAGTCGTAGATGGGATGGCAACGAGTTAAACTTAGTGATGGCAATCAGTTGTCTCAACCTTCTCGACCTCTCTCCGCTCGAGGCAGACGCGGTGCTGCGGACCTTCGCGAGCGAGCATGGCGAGAAGCCGTTTCGCGCAACGCAAATCGTGCAGCATTTGTGGCGCGCACCACGAACCGATTTTCAGGAAATGCGCGAGCTTCCGGCCGCGTTTCGAAATCTGCTCGAGGACAACTTCACGATTCCCCGCCTCGAGGTTTCCACGCGACAGCTGTCCACAGACGGAACGGAAAAGTTTCTGTTCCGGCTTAGTGACGGCGAGCACATCGAGAGCGTTTCGATTCCGGAAGGTAATCGAATGACTCTTTGCATCTCGTCACAGGCAGGCTGTGCATTGCAGTGCTCATTTTGCGCAACGGGTGCGATGGGTTTCGCGCGCAATCTCGAGCCATTCGAGATCGCCGGTCAGGTGCGCGAAGTGATCATGCTCACAGGGCGAAAGCCAACGAACATCGTTTTCATGGGAATGGGTGAGCCACTCATGAACTGGAAAGCCGTCGATACGACTCTCACGATTCTCAACGATCAGCTGGGATTCGGCATCGGCGCGAGGCATATCACCGTTTCAACAGTCGGCGTTCTTCCAGGCATTGTCGCGTTATCGAAGCGACCGGAACAGTTCCGTCTCGCGCTTTCGATCCACGCGCCGACCGACGAGCTGCGTCGAAAGCTCATGCCGATCAACACGAAGTATCCGCTCGCAGATGTCATCGATGCAGCAAAGGAATTCGATCGTCGTGTGACGTTCGAGTACGTGATGCTCGGCGGGGTGAACGACAGCCGCGACCACGCGATGATGCTCGCCGAGCTTGCACGGCGGTGCAGAGCTTTCGTGAATCTGATTCCGCTGCATCCAGGCGGTGCAGGAAACTTCGCGCCGACAACTCCGCATGGAATTGCCGTCTTCGCGAGAGTGGTTCGATCGCAAGGAGTCGAAGTCGCTATTCGCAAAAGCCGCGGCATGGACATCGCCGCAGCATGCGGTCAACTACGGGTAGAACGGCTTGGCAGGCGGGCGCCAGTTAGAGCCGACGAGGACAGTGGCGTCCACGTAGCGTGAGCTGTCGCGACGCGTTGTAACCGCCGCTCCCAACGCATTTGCGATGAGCTTCGCCCAGTCAGGGTGTCCTGATCGGTCGATCACGACCGTTTGACCTTGTTGTCGGTTCGCTGTCCCGACAGCAACTACGTCGAAGCCGCGATCTCTGAGAAAAAGTGTTGCGCGACGAGCGAGTCCTTTGGTGGTAGTCGCATTCAATACTTCTACCTTGATTCTCGTATTTGGTGGCGCTTTAGCGTCGTCGGACGCTTCGGTTACCGACGACGGCTGCTCTGCGCGAACTCGCTCGTATCTTCTCCATCCGTAATAGCCGGCGCCTCCAACTACGGCCGCGAGAAGGATCCACCGCCCGATTTTCACCGCAAGCTATTCCAGAGCGCCACCGTTTCGGGAAAGATGTGATTGCCTTCGCGCACCGACCAATCGAGTCGAAAGCGCACGACCTGTCGGAAGACTTCGTCGAACGAGTGCGGCACCTGCGCGGCGAGGAAGAGTCTGTCCTCGTGTAGAAATTTTCTTCCCGGCTCGAGGTAGTCTGCCATGTAAAGAGCGCGACCAGTTCTCCCCCACTCTGGAGATCCGATGGTGTGATATCGAATCGCGTCCAATACCTCACGGCGTTTTTCGCCGTCCTTCTCCAGCCGAGTTGCGGCCGCCGGGCCATGAAGCATTCCGCCTGGCGACGTTGTGTCGCCGGTGACTTTGCGAAGCTGCTCTTCGGGAGCGTCGCGCAATGCGTCATGCCACATGCCCGCATCGATCCACGCTCTTGCTTCATCCGCAGGCAGTCGCATCGCCGCGCCCCAGGCCCGAAGCAACGCGGTAACACGATCGATGTGCGCGATCCTCTTCTGCCCGACGCACGCCCAAACGGGCAGACCATTTCCGTCAGTCCTGATCATTCTTGCCGAGTAAGAGGTTGTCGATAAGACGTGTATTGCCGATGCGCGCCGCAATCATCACCGCCGAGTCGGGCGATGCCGTCGGCACGCGCTCGAGCGATTTCAGTTCGACGACGCCAAGATAATCCAACGCGCCGGCCTGACCAGCGTGAAAAACGTCGAGGCCCGCGCCCTCGATGCGCGACGCATCGCGTTCTCCCGCGTCATACGCGTCCGCCGCAGCGCGAAGTGAGCGTATCAGAACCGTGGCATTCTTACGATCTTCCGCGCTCAGATACGCATTGCGACTCGACATCGCGAGACCGTCGGCTTCGCGCACGGTCGGTGCAACGACTATACGAATTGGGAAATCGAGATCGCGTACCATCGCCTCGATCAGCACGACCTGCTGTAGATCCTTTTGACCGAAGACCGCCACGTCAGGCTGAACGATGTTGAACAGCTTGGCAACGACAGTCAACACTCCGGCGAAATGTCCCTCTCTGATTGCGCCTTCCCATCGGTGGCCGGCACGACCGGGCACGACCGTGATCATGCGGTCTTCGGCGTACATCTCCTCGACTGACGGAGTGAAAAGAATGTCTACTCCCGCCTCACTCGTGAGACGCACGTCAGCTTCAATCGGCCGTGGATAGCGCGCAAAATCTTCGTTGGGACCGAACTGCGTTGGGTTTACGAAGATGCTCGTCACAATTACATCCGACTCGGCGCGAGCGCGGTCAACGAGACTCAGGTGTCCGCTGTGCAGCGCTCCCATCGTCGGAACAAACGCGATACGCGCCCCACTCTTTCGCGCGGATGTTACCGCCTCGCGCACGTCTTCGATGGTCGAAACTCGACGCACGCTAGTTGCTGTGCTCGGCGTCGGGATAAACGCCGGACCTCACTTCTTCAGCGTATTTCGAGACCGCTTCTCGCGCTGTCGCCGCAAGGTTCGCGTATTTCTTGAGAAACTTTGGAGCGAAGCCGTCATTCAGCCCGAGTAGATCCGGCAAAACCAATACTTGCCCATCGCAATGGGAACCGGCCCCAATTCCGATTGTCGGAATCGTTACCGCCGAGGTAATTCTCTCGGCCACATCGGCTGGAAGAAGCTCGAGTACAAGTGAAAACGCGCCGGCTTCTTCAAGAGCTTTCGCTTCGTCCACCAAACGGTCTGCGTCGCCGTGTTCCCTTCCCTGAATACGCATCCCCAGAGTCCGAATCGATTGCGGCGTGAACCCGAGGTGCGCCATGACTGGAATGCCGGTTCGCGTCAATGCACTCACGGTGTCCACCATTTCCAAGCTGCCGCCCTCGACCTTTACTGCGTCAGCCAAAGTTTCCTGAAGCACCCGACCCGAATTCAGAATGGCCCGCTCGACGCTCGCTTGATACGACAGAAAAGGCATGTCGACAACGAGCAGCGCGTGCTTGATCCCACGTCGCACCGCAGCGCCATGATAGATCATCTGGTCGAGCTTCACCGGAAGAGTGCTGTCGAACCCGGCGACGACGTTACCTACCGAATCACCGACCAGAACTATGTCGACTCCTGCTGCATCAACGACGCGGGCAAACAATACATCGTAAGCGGTGACGACAACGAGTTTCTCACCCTCCCGTTTTTTTCGTGCGACCTCGCGAAGGGTAACTCGTTTCGGCGCTTCAGACATGAAGCGCGCCTCGCAGCTCTTCGAGCTCACGTTGCCAGAAACCGCGATTCAGGAGCTCGGGATGCGGAACAGTCAACATATCATCGGCGAGTGTTTTTCCCTCGATAATCACGATGTCGAGATCCAGAGTGCGCGGACCCCACCTCACCGCTCTAACTCGCCCTGCTGCACGCTCGATTCGCTGCAGCGCGCTGAGAAGTTGGCGCGCAGTGAGCTCTGTCTCGACGGCGATCATCTGGTTCAAATAGGCGCCTTGCGGAACGGGTCCCAGTGGTGCGGTCTCTTCGACAACGCTCTCACCGACGACTCTCACGTCTTTCAAATTCGCAATCGCGGCGCGTGCACGAGCCAGATTGGCGGACCGATCGCCGAGGTTCGATCCCAGGGCGATGTAAACGCGATCACTCACCAGCAGCTCTCTCGAGAGACACTTCCGCGAATGCGAGCGGACCTCTGAGTGCGACGTGAGGCTTCCGAACAGTCACCCGTACTCGCTTTACCTGCGAAACCGCGAGCGCGGCATCGCTCACACGCTCGACGAGATTCTCCAAATAATGAATGTGCCCGTCAGCAACTACCGCGGCGACGAGATCATACAGCTCGCGATAGTCGACAATCCCCGAGGCGCCGTGAGATCCGACCGGTCTCGCAACCCATACAGAGAGATCTACCTCGATCGATTGCGCGATCTCGGCTTCGTGCGGCAACACGCCGATGCGGGTGTGAAACGCCATCGACTTGAGCGTCACTTCGTGGAGTGCTGTCATTACTCACGCATCGAGAGCTGCACGGAGTGATCCACAGAGCTCCATCGCTTCGGTAATATTGCGTCCGGCGGCTTGCATCAACGCACTGCCAACTACGACTCCGTCAGCGAGTTTTGCGACCGTCGCCGCCTGCGCGGCATTCGAGATACCGAAACCAGCGCAAATCGGGAGTTTCGTCACACCGCGAAGGCGAGCGATCGTCGGCTCGAGCTCGACTGCGACAGCATCGCGCATTCCAGTAACTCCGAGGCGGCTTATCAGATAGACGAATCCGCTTCCGTGATTCGCTATCTCGCGCATCCTCTCGGTTGGAGTTGTCGGTGCGATGAGACGGATGAAAGCGAGACCGCTTTCGCCGAGCCACGCTTCGCGATCCGGGTCGGCGCCTACTGGAAGATCCGTTACCAAAACGCCGTCCACTCCCGCATCGCGTGCGCGTTGCAAACAATCCTTGCCGGCGGCAATCAACGGATTGAGATAGGTAAAGAGAACAACCGGAATGTTGACGGAGATTTTCTGCACGAGCTCGAGCGCTCGATCGAAATTCATTCCCGCAGCGAGAGCACGCTGAGAGCTTTCCTGAATGACGGGACCGTCGGCAATGGGATCGGAGAACGGAACGCCGACTTCTATGACATCTGCTCCCTTCTCTTCCAAACCCCGAATGAGGGAGGCGGATTGCTCGACGTCGGGATAGCCTGCGGTGACGTAGCAGACCAATGCTTTCCGTTTAGTTCCACGGAGAAGCGCGAATCGCTGATCGACGCGATTAGACGATATAATCTCCAATGTTGATGCCATATCTGTCGGGATCCGCCGTCTTGATGATCGTTCGAGGATAGTCGCCGTTGCCGTCTGCCTGCGCAAGGTCAACCTCGAGGGGTGGAACGACGACGTTTCCCTGCGCATCGCTCACGATCTTCACAATCGGCCGCGACAACGCGTCGGCGCGGGAGTTTGCAGCAGAAACCACGGCGAGCTCGAACGTATCGAGAACGACAAGTGTGCCAACAGGGTAGATCCCCAGCAGGTTGATGAACGCCTTCACGATCACCGGATCCATTCCTCGCCGCGGATTATCCCTCATCTCCTGAAGAACGACCGCCGGGGAATACGGAACCGTTTGGTAGCTGCGCCGCGACGTTGCGGCGTCGTATCCATCGGCTACCGCGACAATCTTGCTGGTCATGTTGATCGAGCGCGGCCGAATCACTCTTGGATATCCGGTTAGATCACCGCGCATGTGATGCTCGTAGGCAACAGTCATAGCCCGATAGCTCACCTCTTCCTGCTGGCCCTTCAGCTGAAAGAGCACGAGCACACCGAGCCAGGGATGAGTCACAATGCCTTTCCAATCCTCGTCGGTAAGCTCATCCGTTTTCCTCAGAATCGAAACCGAAATGCGCGACTTTCCGATGTCGTGCATCAGCGCAGAAAGGCCAAGATCGAAAAGCTGAAGCTTCGACATTCCGATTCGTCTTCCCAACGCAACCGCGAAGATGCACACGTTGACACTGTGCGTGAACGTGTAATCATCATAATCACGAATCGCTGTCAATCCGATGAGTGACGTTTCTTCATTGAGGATTTGATCCACGATTCCCTGCACCACGCGCTTGATCTTTTTGATGCTCGGCGCGCGTCCAAGCCTCACGGAGTTGATGACGTCTCGCGTGAGAGCGACCGAGCGCGTGTACGTATGATTGGCCGCGTCTCGCAGCTGCTGAGTCTGCTCCTGATCGAGCTGGTCTTCCTGCGGAGGGCCGAGCTCGAGAGAGGTGATGCTCGCGTCACTCAACGCTCGACTGATTGTTTCGCGTCGCTCGTCCGGCTCTTCGTCGGTCTTCGTGTCGAGGTGTGAGAGAAAGACGAGCCACGCACGGTCGGTCGCCTCATGAATTCGAATCGAGCCGATTCCGGACTCGCGACAAATTTTCAGCAGGTACCCGAAGCTGGCGTAGTTCGTGAGGTCGAGACGGAGACGCGTCGAGTTGATGAAAAGAAATTCGCCCGAAAAACGGAGATCGAGATCCTTTTCGCGCTCCATGATCTCTCGCGCAATTGCGGTCAGCTCTTCAAGCGATCGCTGAACCGCCGTGTGCTCCACCGGATAGAGCTTGATAGCGCGCAAAGTCCCGTAGAACGAGATGATGAAGTCACGACCACGCCGACGAAGATAGCCGCTGGCGGAATCGGGCCCGGGTCTGCTCGGAGCTGCAGCGGGTGCGGTCATGATCTCAGACTCACCCGCCTCTCAACGCGCGACTGACCGCGTTGCGAACGATCACATCGCCATCGCTTGCACTGTGCTGGAGCGCTTTGAGCGAAAGCTCCGTGCCAATTTTTCCGAGAGCCATTGCGGCGCAAGCGCGAAATTCCGGCGGCTCGCGTTTCCCGATAAACCGGCGTGAATTGAGAATTCCGTCGAGGAAATCAACACCCGCGTCCCCGGACAACACGCCAAAACTCTCGAAGAAAGCCATTTTCTCGGCAAGCGACGTCTCGCGCACTTCTTTCTTGCGCAGGTAAGCTTCGATTCGAGGAATTGCCCGCGCATAACCTCCCGCGCCCAAAACTTTCACCGCTGCAATTCGCACATCGCCATCACCGTCATCGAGAGCGTGCTCGAGCGCCTGCATCGCTGCGGGTGACGCGATTTGTGAGAGAGCGTTCACGGCGGTCATGCGCATCTCGGCCGGACCTTGCGTGAGTGTTCTCGTCAGCGACGGAACTGCCGCGGCCGCGCGCATTGCGCCTGCCCTTCGCATCGCTTCAACGGCGACGACATCGTCGTCAGAGCCGATGAGCCGGACAAGCTCTGCGTTGTTCGTTGCGGCCATTCTCGACGCGGCACTCTCGAGCAGCGCGCGCAGCTCCGGATTACCGGTGCGCCCAATCCAACCGATGACAACTTCGAGCACTGCCGGCTGAAGCTCCGAAAACAGCTCGTGTAAATCGTTTTGAGGGGGGCGAAGGGTAGTTTGCTCGAGCGCAGTCAGGAGCTGCTCCAGCGGCTCTCTCTCGGTCAGCCTTCCCGCGAGCGAAAGAAGTCGCTCGCGCTGCGTATCAATGATCTGTGCTGCACGCGCTGCCGTGGCCTTCGCTTCTCGGATGATATAGGCCGCCGTGTGGAAACGCATCAGCGACAACATCAGGAGAAGGAGCTGATCGAGGACGCCGGCAATTTCCTCGCGGACCGTTGGATCCGTCTCCTGCTCGTACGTATCCAAAAGCGATGCGACGACGTTGTTGCGGAGATCCGAGCCAAAGTCCGCCTGAATCTCCTGCTGCAGGTAATCGATCTCTCGCTCGTCGAGGAAATAAAGTGTGCTGTCGTAATCGTCCATCCGCGCGAACTGCGATGAGACGAGAACTTCCTCAGCCGCCGATTCAATCGAGCGTGGGGAGATGATCTTCTCTCCCGGCTCGAGTCGCCGCCCCACAAGCGGAACTCCGGCTTCAACACCGATCTCGACGTACTTGTATTGGAACGTCGCGAACTCATATTCCCAGAGCAGCGTGAGAAGATCGTCTCCGTCGCCATGTGCGACTCTGGCTCGCTGAATCAGCTCGAGAACAACAGCGAGCTCATTCTCCTCGAATCCCTGTCTGAATGTCAGCTCGCGAATTCCGTCTTTGTAGAAAAGCCACGGAAGACTGTCTGACGTGCGACCCGGCTCTTCGACAACCGGCTGACCAAGCCAGCGAAAATCGCTATCCGTGATTTGAAGAACGAGCGATTCCGTCTCCGTCCAGAGATTCGCGAATGAAGAGCGCACCGTATCCATCGCACGCGCGTGCATTGGATTGTTCGTCATGTACAGCTGCTGTGCGCGCGCCGCCTTTCCAAACTGACGCAGTGCGTCCGTTACCGGAACGATAGAGAACGGAAGCTCGTCCAAGTTATCGTCGATGGCGAGTGCGCGCGCGCTGGTCAAACCGGCTGGACTCCACGCTGCGCTACCTCCGCAACATCCTTGTCCCCTCGACCGCTCAGACACACGACAACGAGATCATCGGGTTGGAACCTCGAGGAATTCCCCGCAACCCACGCGATTGCATGCGCCGTCTCGAGCGCCGGAATAATTCCTTCGAGACGACTGAGCATTGCGAAAGCCTCCAACGCTTCATCGTCGGTCACCGTTGCGTATTCGGCCCGCCCCGAATCCTTGAGGAATGCATGCTCCGGCCCAACGCCCGGATAGTCGAGCCCTGCCGACACCGAATGGGCCGGGTGAACCTGGCCATATTCATCCTGGAGGAGATAGCTGAACGATCCATGCAAGACTCCGGGAGTGCCCCGCGCGAGCGATGCCGAGTGCTCGCCCGAATCGAGTCCATGCCCCGCCGCTTCAACGCCGACCAGTCGCACGCTCGAATCATTTTCGAATGCGTGAAATATTCCGATCGCGTTCGAGCCACCGCCGACGCACGCAACCACATGCGACGGTAGCCGCCCGGCGGCGACCAGGATCTGCGCGCGTGCCTCATCGCCGATCACCGACTGAAACTCTCGCACCATTCTCGGATAGGGCGCAGGCCCGACGACGGACCCGATGATGTAGTAGCTGTCCTCGACATTTGCGACCCAATCGCGAATCGCTTCGCTGGTCGCGTCCTTCAGCGTGCGCGTTCCGCTAGTCACAGGAACTACTTCCGCGCCCATCAATCGCATTCGATATACGTTCAGCGCCTGACGGCGCATATCCTCCTCGCCCATGTACACAACGCACTGGAGCCCGAACCTCGCGCAGACAGTCGCAGTCGCCACTCCATGCTGTCCCGCTCCGGTCTCGGCGATGATTCTCCCCTTGCCCATTCGGCGTGCGAGAAGCGCCTGCCCGACAGTGTTGTTGATCTTGTGAGCGCCCGTGTGGTTCAGATCTTCGCGTTTGAGAAAAACCGCCGTACCAACCGACTTGGAGAACCGAGGGGCCGAGCTGAGCGGCGATGGCCGGCCGACATAAGTCGACAGCATCTCGTTCAGATCGCGTCTAAACGACTGATCAGCCATCGCATCCTCAAATGCGATCGCCAGCTCGTCCAGCGCGGGGATCAATGTTTCGGGAACGTAGCGTCCACCAAAGACGCCGAATCGTCCCTCTGCAAGAGTCGTCGACATTTTCACTCAACCTTCAATGGAGGAGGGATTTCACCCTCTACTATAGACGCGGAACCTACCGCTTCGGCAAAAGCTTTCATTTTCGCCGGGTCTTTCACGCCTGGGGAGATTTCCACACCGGACGATACGTCAACGATGTCGGGAGAGAGGAAGCCGATGGCGTCCCGAACATTCTCCGAGTTGAGACCGCCTGCGATGACGATTTTCCTCCGGTCGCGCAACGCTGAGATATTGTCGCTCAAACGCTCCCAGTCGAACGGTTTTCCTGTGCCTCCCGAGCGATTGCCGACACGTGTGTCGAACAGCAAAGCGTCTGCAACCTCCGCCATTCGGGCGGCGTCATCCGGCAGGGAGTCTGAATTAGGCTCGACCGAGATGACCGGCCAGATTTGCCCGGAAAATTTCTTCCGAAGCGCTTCGATATCTGAAAGGCCACGTTGGCAGTGCAGCTGAACGATGTCAGCACCTGAATCAGTCGCCTTTGCCGCAATGTCGTCCGCGTTTTCGTCACCGAACACGGCAACGTGACCAAGCTCTCTTCCTGCTGCCTCGAATATCGATCGCGCCCCAGCGACGCTCAATTTTCTCGGACTTTCCGTGAAAATCACGCCGACGTACGCTGCACTGAGCTCGCGGGCGTACGCGGCGTCATCAGCTCTTGTCATTCCGCAAAACTTTATCCGTGTAGTTCCCCGGGCTTCACGCACGATCAACTCTCTTCACGCCGGTAAGGTTGCGCACGGCGAGCGTGGCATCGCTCGCCGCGGACAGAAACGATCCGATCAGCACCGCGTCCGCTCCACCGTCAGCGACGGAACGAATGCTGGCCAGATCCGAATAGCCGCTTTCCGCGACGGCGATGCACTCTCCTGGAATGTGAGGAATCAGCGCCTCAGCGGTGCCTTTCTCCATCTGGAGCGTTTCCAGATTTCGATTATTCACTCCGATGATCGTGCATCCCGCGGTCAAGGCAAGATCGAGCTCCCGCCGATCGCGAACCTCGGCAAGAACTTCCAGTCCGATTTGTTTTGCGGATTTCACCAGGAGCTTGAATCGTCCGGGAGAAAGAGCCCTTGCGATGATTAGCGCCGCCGATGCGCCGAGCGAGCGGGCCTCGTATAGCTGCACGGCGGCGACGTGAAAATCCTTCCGCAGAATGGGAATGTTGATCACGCCACTTGCTGCTTCGATGTCACCATTGCTGCCGTTGAATCGCTGCGGCTCGGTGAGAATGGAGATAGCTGCCGCTCCTCCGCTTTCGTAGGCGCGCGCTTGCTCCTGGGGATCGAGCTCGAGTCTGATCGCTCCCCGTGACGGTGATGCGCGCTTTATCTCTGCGATGAGCGCGACATCTGCACGACGCAACGCCGGCTCGAGATGAGGCGGCTCATCGATCGACGCTGCCCATTTTGCCAGAGCGGACCGGCGCGACAGAAGCGCGTCGGCACGCCGCTCGGCGGAAGCCACGAGCTTCGGAACCGAGTGGCCGGAAAATCCCAGCACGAAACCGGGCAGGGGACGTGCCCGTGAATAGGTGTCGGCCAATAGCCAGCCTTCGGCGCCGGCGGCCTGCTTGGCTTCTGCCGCAACGGGCAGGTCCACCG
>JBHELX010000045.1:0-26408 GCA_046262875.1 Gemmatimonadaceae bacterium
GATCCATACAGGGCCGACACCCTTATTAGGCCGTAAAAGAACAAGGATCGTTGCGGGGATATACGTACTAATAATCAAAGTCTGCGCGAGGAAAGAATGAAACTCCCGGTCTGACAAACCAGCTGGTAAAATAGTTGCGGCAAAGAAAGACACGCACGATGAAAATACGACCAATGCCGCAGACTCAAGGAAAGATCCCGGCACGGCGAACAGCGGCAATGTGCCATACCATCCCCACGATTGCGGCATGAAGGCGAGGGTAAGAACGAGCCACGCCTCCGGCCTTCTCCAGCGACACAAGAGAAGCAACGTGAATACTCCCGCGAACTCGGTAACGGGAGCATCCATGAAATGCGTTGCCCTCATATTGGCTACCCAGCCGTGAATCCAATCCGGAAGAAATGCAGTGCTTGCAGCGAGGAGAATCAGCGCGCCGATTGCAGATCTCTTGATGCTCAACCAGCAGGTTGAAGTGGCTAGTACGGGGAGTGCCGCCTGCGGCTTGGCTATCGAGAAAAAAGCGAGTGTCGGGAAGAACAACGCCGCTGTAAACAGTATCGACCACTGACCGAGCCGAGCCGAGGAGGCGAACGCCTCAGTCGCAAATATCGGCAAGAGAAACCATCCATCTCGCGTAACTCCCAAGGCAAGAAGGAAGGTAGAGAGGCCAACGAAGATCGTTGCGGCAGTCGATTCCGAAAAGCCAGCGAGAGGACTAACGGCCGCCAAAGCGGTCGCTGGATAGATCAAGTGCCATCCGTAATCAAATGGAAGTCCGGGTCCAATGAGAACGTAGGGATCCTGGTGATGCAGCATAGCTCGAGCGCCGTACCAAACCATTCCAAAGTCAGTGTGAACAACACGCTGATACTGATGGCGGATGAGCTGGGCGCCGTAGATACCAAAGGCGAGCGCAACTACGAGTCGAGCTGAGAGAGGAGGCTTCGCATTCACAAATTGAGAAAGTGGCCGCGGCCTACGCAGCGCGAAGGTAAAGGGAACTTGGAATTTCATCCGGCAGCCAATCTCGTGCGTGAAGGGAACTCCATCGCTTTCACCGATTGCGAGCACAGTTCCGCGACGGAGCCGCCGTGCTGCAATAACTCGACAAACGTCGAGCGGACGAGTGCCGCCTTATCGGCGGAGTAAAACGCCCACACTGTCGCGGGCAACATCGCTCCAGCCGCTAGCACGAAGCGCACGCACGAGCGGAGAACTGTTTTCCATTAGCACAAAATTCACACCGAGTGTATCGAGTTGGCGATCCCAATTCGGCTTCATGTGAATGATTGAAGCGTACCGGGCGAGCTGCGCGTCGCCATAAACCTCAGAACGACCGTCGATAAACACCTTCAGTCGGCCCCGCTCGATTATGAACCCTCCCCACTCGTATTTGTTGAAAAGGCGAGCATTTGGTTGATGCGTCTTCTCGAGATACGCGACGGCGCGCACTGGATACCGCCGAGTAATTGCTGCACGCTGAGCCTCAGGCGACACAATGCGCCAGCTTTGAAGAACGATGGTGATGGCAACAAAAGTTGCGGCGATCGCGTTGATGATTTCACGCGATCTCACATCGTCGGTGCTTTTCTTCGACTTCCATCCTCTGCGTCGCTTGATGTAACGGATCGCACGCTCGATTGACCATGCAATCAGCGGAGCGCCACAGACACCCGCGAGCATTACGTGGCGACCCGACTTCAAACCGAGAATAGTAATTGGAGCAGCTATGAAGACATCAGCCAGAATGAGCGCGCGATACGCGTACTGCGGTGCAGAGATGTGTTGTGTCTGAAAGCGGGGTTGAAGTAATTGCCGTGCTGCAATCGGTATCGAGCAGACCACCAGAAGCAATTCTGCAACGAATGGCATCAACGAGCCGGAGAATAAGTTTGGTCGCCGCCATTCCTCGATGCTTTGAAGAGTGGTTTCGCTCGTTATCGATTGAGTCGCGAAGGAATACAGCTCGATGCCCCACGGATTAATGAGTGCCATCACGAATGCGAGCAGCGCGGTGAGACCGGCCGAAAGCCAGCGCGGATCGCCGGCAATTGCGAAGGCAACGCAGACAGCCACCAGAATTGCGGTCAGGAGTGGGAACGATCCGTGAGTATTGGCCCACAGTAGACTGCCCAGCGCCATGACGACGTAGAACCATGTCGCGGGGACTGCACCCCGAAACCAGGAATCGATAAACAGGAGCGCCGCAGCCATGTACAACAACTCGAGCACTTGAGGTCGGACGCCCAGCGACATTATCGAAGAGAGAAAGGCAAGTGCAGTAGTAATGAGAGTCGCAGACCAGCTGTAGCGGCGTTTTCGTAAGCGTAGCGCGACGAGAGTGAACGCCGCGGTTACAATCAAAGAAGCGGCAATGCTATTGAGAGTTGCGCCGACGTAATCGTGAGCGGCACTCATCGCCGCGTCCGTCAGCCATTCGTGCGCAACCCATAGATTGCCATGCGCGGTCCACGAATAAATATCCCTGCCGCCAAACAAGGCTCGGTCGGTGACGTGACGCCCGTTCTCGACATGCCATCCGTAATCCGAGTCTACGGCCGGACGAGATGCGATGAAGTAGATCGCACTCAACAAAACGACGAAACCGAATGGACCTGCGCCGAAGCGAAAGGCAGCGCGATGTCGTTCGCTATTCACTCAATGCCCGTGATCGCCGTGTGGCGCATAAAGCAACGCACGCATTGCCTCGTACCGGGGCCACAGGCGTGCTACATAGATTGCCGTGTCCGGCGAGCCGTACAGACTTTCCAGCTCGGCGTGCAGTTGACTCGTGCGCGCGAAGGCAACCACCCCGTAATCCGAAGATTCCAGGAAGCGCCGCATGTCGGCGGTTGAACGTACGATTTGGTCCTCACGATCAGCGATGAGCCACACGCGACGGCTCTGTTCTCTCGCTTCCCTGATCCGCTCCCGTACTCGAGCCGCCGCGGAATCGTCGGTGAAACGCTGGAGCATCCCGGAGAAATCGACTTCCTCTTCTCGTCCGAAATGGGGGTAGTCGATTTGTTCCGCGGAAGGTAAGTAGTATCGATTGAAAGAGGATGCCAGCCATTCCGGAGTCACGATCACCAAGTCGGTGGGCAGAGTTTGCAATGCTACCGCTGGGGCGATCTCGCGCGCGTTGGATCTACTTGTTTGGAACAGTTCGTACACACCTAAGGCGTAGGTCAGTAAGAGTAATAAAGCTGTGACTCGGGCAACGAGGCGCTTCTCGCCGCGCCGGGGTCCTCCGACGCGGTATGCCACGGCGAGCAGCATGAGCGGCGCTAGTGTTACCAGACACCGCTGGAGCATGAGATTGGACATGCTCGACAGGATCAACGCAACGATCCATGCAGCGACCGGAACGCTGACCAGACAAACAATAGCAATTCGATTCTCCTCGGTGAGCGGCTCCCTTTCAGTTCCCGCATTAGCGGCCGTGGCCCTGTGCTTCTCGTCGCGCGTGCGCAGGTACTGATCAACGGCGAGTAGCCCGAGCGGCAATGTGAAGAACAGTATGGCGAAGGACCCAACCGAGTCGAACGAGGAATAGGCTAGCACCGTCGACTTTAAGAAGAGCGGAAGGCTGATCGCAACGGACGCAATAGGTTCCGAGAGAACCGGCACTAACGACCGCGAGTGGCCGGCGTGTTCCGTCTGATAAACGAGTGTCGAGGCCCATGGGAGATACGCAATTCCAATTGCGGCCTGCGTTGCGAACCATTCTTTCAGGCGCGGCGTACTCGGCCTCGTCGTGGCCGAGCAGAAAAGCAGACCGATGGAAATCCACTGTCCAACAACTACGAGCCATCCCCAGTTATGGGTGTAGATGAGAGCGACGGTCGAAGAGCCCCCCGCGATCCAAACGCGGACGCCGCCGCGCTGGAGTCCGCGAATGAGCGCGTATGTCGAGAGGAGAGCCAGCAGCGGCATAAGTGAGTAGGGTCGCACGGTAGCAGAGAACTCTATGAGCGACGGAGAGACAGCCGCGAACGCTGCCGCGAGCAGTCCGATCCTTTCGGAGAAAAGGGATTTTCCGACGAGGTAAATAACCGGAACGAGCGCGACTCCGAAAATCACAGAAAGGGCAATCGACCGCCCGTCAGTGTCGCCGAGCGCAAGAATCCAGAGTCGCATCAGTGCGTAAAACAGTGGCGGATGCGATTCGTGGAATCGCAGGAAATCAAGCATTGCTGCCCATGACGGGAGACGCGTAATGGAAAGAAAGAGGGCCTCGTCTCGCCATAACCCGCCGCGTAGCCCCACCGCGAGTCGCACCGCCAAAGCAATTGCCGAGAGCGCGAGGATCGGAAGCGCTGAAACAGTTTGCCTTCCCCAGGCGGCGCTGAAACCAAATTGCGAAACTCGCCGACATGTTGTCGATGTAGCCATGCGACTTATTGGGTCGGGACGCGTCTGTGTCGCACCACCGTGAAGGAGCGCGTAAAGTGAATGGTCCTTGTGTTTATGGAGCGGTATCGAGGTCACTCGCAAAAGCTGGCGCCTGATCCCGCGTTGGCTGAGAAATGACAGTGTGCTCTATGTGTCGTTGGAATTCTCTGCCTATCAAGTCTGTCACAATGGAGCGTACAGGGATCGAACCTGCGACCTCCTGGTTGCAAACCAGGCGCTCTCCCAGCTGAGCTAACGCCCCGCGCGGCTGCAATATATGGCGAGAGACTCATCTTACAAAAGCACCTGCGCTGCAACGCGCCGCTTGTCTCTAATCGCACGATCCCGTAAACTCGGCCGGTGCCGCTCTCTTTACTTTTTGGGATCTTCGTTCTTTCCGGTGCCGCCGGGCTGATTTTTGAGGTTGTCTGGTCGCGCCAGCTGGTGTTGGTCTTCGGCAACACCACGCAGGCAATCTCGGCGATACTGACCGGCTTCTTCGCGGGACTGGCAATCGGAAGCTGGGTCGGCGGTAAGGTCGCCGATCGGGTGCGACGGCCTCTTCGAATGTACGGACTTCTCGAGAGCACCTTAGTGCTCGTCGTCCTCTTGACGCCACTGTCGTTCCGATTCATCCACGATATTTATCGATTCGCCTTCGAATCACTTCAAACGGCGCCGCATTCGCTGGCCTTGATTCGTTTCGCGCTAACGATTCTTGCGCTCGCGCCCGCGACAGCGTTGATGGGCGCCACACTTCCTACACTCACTCGCTTCCTCGCTCGCGACGCGAGCGGACTGAATTTCGCCTTCGCGCGTCTGTACGTAGCGAACACAATGGGCGCGATTTTCGGCGCCGTAATCGCGGGGTTTGTTCTCATTGAGCTTTTCGGCTTGTTTGGCGCGCTTGTCACAGGCGCAGCGTGCTCGGGGATCGCCGGAGTAGTGGCGCTTGTATTCGACCATCGAATGGGCGCTCCGTCATCGACGACACCCATGACAGCGAACAACCGTACGAGCCCGGCGGATCAATCGCGACTGCGCAACGCGTTGCTGATCGCCTTCGTCTCTGGCCTGACGTCGCTCGCATATCAGACGTTGTGGATGCGACTTCTTTCGGGGGGCACAGGTAATTCGACGTACGTATTTACTCTGATTCTTTCAATTTTCCTCACCGGCCTTGCATTAGGCGGAGTCGAGTACAAGCGGCGTCAGCTCAAAATGGTTGACGTCATCTCCGTCCTTGCCGCCGGGCAAATCGCAATCGCGATTCTCGCAACGATCGGCATGTATGCGCTCGTTGCGGTTGATCCCGCAAACACTGCTTCAATTTTTAAATGGAAGACAGTTGCCATCGTACTCCCGACGACGTTCGTGCTGGGGCTTTGTTTCCCAGCGGCCGCAACCCTTCTCGGCGGAGCAGACTCGCAGGTAGGATCGCGGTCTGGTCTTCTCCTCGCCGCGAACACGGTCGGTGCAATCGTCGGGACGTTTGTTGTTCCCTTTCTTGTAATCCCCCTTTTCGGGTCGGCACCGGCATTGGGCCTTGTTGCCATTGTGAATGCGGCGACTGGCGTCCTGCTTGCCTCGAGTGGCAGCATTATCTCCCGGCGTCGCGCATTTGCGTTCGTCACGGCCGGGGCGACGAGTGGTTTAGCCGTCGCTGCTCTGCTCGCCACGAATTCATTGTTTAAGGATCCAAATGTTGTTCGTTTTCGGATAGCGGGAACTCTCTATAGCACCGCGGAAGACCAGATTGCCTCGGTGCAGGCCGGGTCGATACAGGGCTACAAGCACCTTTGGGTTAACGGCAACGGAATGACAGTGCTGACCGTTGACACGAAACTTATGCCTGTGCTTCCACTGGCCATCCGTCCAGCTTCGACCTCAGCGCTCGTGATTGCCTTTGGAATGGGCTCCGCCTACCGCGCCGCCCTCATCGCCGGATTGCAAACTGATGCTGTGGATCTTGTTCCATCGGTCCCCGCGATGTTCGGCTGGTTCTACCCCGATGCCGGCTTTTTCACGGGCGACCCAAAGGGACGAATTATCATTGCCGACGGGCGGAATTACGTCGAGCTCACGGCTCGGAAGTATGACATGATCATTGTCGATCCTCCGCCGCCGGTAGAAAGCTCGGGCGTCTCAGTGATTTCTTCGAGAGAGTTCTACGTTGCTTGCGGCCGGAGATTAAATGTCGGCGGCGTCATGATGCAATGGGTTCCAATGGCGCAAACGGTCGCAGATTTCAGAGCGCACGTGCGCACCTTTCGCGATGTTTTTCCACACGTCATCGTCGCGGCGGGGCCGGGAGGAAACGGCTTCTATATGCTTGGTTCAAGGGAGCCAATGGCTCTCGAGCAGTCAGCACTCCGAGCGACATTGTCGCGGCCCGGAGTTTTACGCGACTTGTCGTCAGCATATGACTCTCCAGAAAGTACGTTGGTCGGCTGGATGAGCCGCATACCGATGCTTACCCGTTTGACCGACGCAAACGTACTGGCCTTCGCAGGGGAGGGGCCGCTTGTCACTGACGATAGGCCTATCCCCGAGTATTTTCTTCTTCGCCGCGCGTTCGGTACGGCCTCGCGTCCGCTAGAGTCAGACGATGTTCAGGTTAGTCGAACAGGAGAAACCGCACGGCGTTAAGACAATCCCATTTCCAACGCCTATCTCGTCACGTTTTTTTTCAATAACGAGTAAATCACTCGACCGCTCGAATCGATTTCCGTTCGGCTCTCGATCACGAAGCATTCCTTCATCGCGGCGACAAATCGTTCCTCGGTGTAGCTCGAGAAAATGTCCTTGCGGCTCGACAGCAGTCGCTGGACTTGCGAGTCCTGTTTCGGCACCCACTCGATTACGACACGCTGCCCCAGCCGTGCGAGATAACTCGCGATCTCGGGAAGCGGGACGTTGTTGCCTATCGCCAGATGATGCACTAGTGCCAACGCGAGAACGACGTCCGCACGCGCACGCGTTGAGAACGACGGCCACTCTTCGTGCGCCCAACCTTTTTCCGCACTCGGGTTGGCAAGGTCCAGACAAAGGGTTGTGATGCCGCTCTCCCTCTCGCGCACGCAACGCTTGAACATTTTCTCCACCGCCGCGGGATCGCCGTCGACGGCAATAACCTCCGCTCCAATCGATCGCGCCAGCCGGCTGTACTCGCCGGTGTTCGCGCCAAGGTCGAGGACGCGCGTGGGAGCGGCTCCGCGGAGAATGCGCTCGACGGTCAAACGTTTTGAATTGTGCGCAGCGGCACTGTACGCGTGCGAGTCCTCGTAGGTTGACCACTCGGTCGTCTCCGGCTTCCAATCGATTCCGTTGACCGCGCTGCGCAGGTGCGCCGTGAGACCCTCCAGTCCGGACTGTGATACCTTCCGGTTTTTCGGTGACGTTCCCTTGTGAGTAGGCGCGAAACGCGCGACCGCGCGAGCGTGAAGATGGATGTGGATGAGCGCCCACGGATGCAGCCACGTTGCCGGTGGTAGTAAACGCGATGCAAGATCGAGTGGAACACCATCGAGATAACTTCGCTGCAGCTCCCGAAGGCGAACGTCTACGAACGCCTGGATCGCAAGGGGAGCGAGAAAGTGCTGGCAGAACTGTCTATATGCGAGCCACGGTTGACCCTTCTCCAATCGCGCGAACGACAGAGTGTCGATGAAAACCGGTGACGATCCGCGAAACAGTATGTTGAACCCGCTCGCGTCTTTCAGGATCATACCGTGAGCAAGCGCCATTGCCTGCACATCGAGCGTGAGAAGTGCAGCGGCGCGCAGCTGGCTGAAGCACCATTCGTATGGAAGCGTTACGACTGGGATGCGATCGGGTCTAAGCACTCGATATGCGCCCGGTGCCAGCGCTGTCTCCAGCGGAACCTCCTCGTGGGCAACGAGGAGATGATGCGCGACCAACGCATCGTACAACCCGGACGATTTCAGGTAATCATAGTCCGCCGCGTATTCGGATTGAACCTGTCGGTGGAGTGTTCCGCCGCGGGTAAAAACAAAACCGCTCGGGTCGCGGAACGAGCTTCGGATGCGGGAGGCTGTCAGCGCTTCAGTCGGCGCAAGATGCGACGCGCCACCCGTTTGACTCTCGACCCGGCGCCTTTGACAGTTACCATCGCACCGAGAACTCCCGCTACGATCGCTTGAAAAAAAACGCTTCCTGAGATCGGATCTATGTAGGCCACGGCGGCTACCGAGTTAATCGCATGGTCGCGAGAGATCGTTCAATGTAAATCGTTCCTCGGCGAACGTTTGGTCATAGCGATCGAGGTTAGCGTACCAGCCGGACGAGTCTCATTCGGTGCGATTTCTTTTTTGTTCGTCGGGTCCTGCCAGCTGGCCCAATAAGAATGATCAGGTTGAAGCGGAAGTCCCTCGCCAAACAGACTGTTGAGCACCAGCGGCATCACATTGACGGGAGAGATATCGGCATAGACCGTCGTGTCCGCAGCGGGAAAGAGGTAAGCGGCAAATATTCCCAGATGTTCACCGACCTGCTCCGGCCTTGCCTCGTCAAACGTCAACGAGATCCCGCGCAGATGGTTCACCGCGATGCGACCCTGCCCATGATCGCCGGTAATGATGATGACCGGCAGAACTTTGGACCGTCGGATGAGGGAGCGCACCGTTCCAAGCACCAAACGGTTGAGGCATTTTACCTGATTGCCGTAAGCTTTGCCGATTGCAGCGAATTCCGCTCCCTGATCGCTCATAGGCCACCACGCGTCACGAGTGGAACAATCGGAGTTGAACTGGTAGGGCTCGTGTGGGGAAAGCACGTGAAGAAACGTGAATACCGGTCCCGCACTGTCGGGCAAAGAAGCGACCGTCGCGAACTTCCACTTGATCTCGCGCACGCTCTCGATGTTGTACGGCATTGGCGTCATGTTCGGGCACGGCGGCTCATCGCAGCGCACTCTGATAAAACGTGCAAGGGGCGAATTCAGCAGCCACGTCCTCCCGAGTGGTGAGCGACTGAATCCAGGCCATCGAAGCTCCCGGTTCGCCTCAGGGAAGCTCGAGGTACCCACGAACTGAGTTGGGAACGCAACTATTCTATAGCCTCGCTTACGAAATTCATTCCAAACGCGTGCGTGATCGATTTGCTCCAGAGCCTCAGCAAACACAACGTTGCGAGCCTTTCCCGAATCGTCCAGGTATCGCCAGTTGAGAAAACTCGCGAGAGCATACGGCGTCTGACTGTAATTAGCGCGCGCGGCCGGTGGCACGACGAAGCCAAGTGCCCGAAGTGAGTCCTCGAATGGACGTGTATCCACGCCGTACGTGCGACGCATCCATGCGCCGCTTGTGTACTTGTCGAGTATGATCACGAACACATCGCGTGTCTTGCCGTCGCGCTTGTCGACCGGAGCGTCGACAATCGATTTTTCAAAATAGGATGGCAGCATTTCAAACGAATCTCGTACGAGAAGAAAAAGCGCACTGAACGTAATAGCTCTTGTGGCGAACCCCGCTCGCGCCTTCCCAAAGGAGACCGCCCAAATCACAAGCGCGCACAAGACTGTCCACACGATTGCAAGGACGAATGGATTTGCGAGCGGCGCCGGCGTGATCGCAGCGGTCGCGACGCGCATTGTGTTGAACGTCAGTCCCCACAATCCGCTGATTAATGCTATGAGACCCCGGCGGTCGCGGTCTGCTGTGAGAAAGCGAGCGGCGAACCAGCCGATGGCAACAGTTGCTACGACAATGAT
Source organism: Gemmatimonadaceae bacterium (assembly GCA_046262875.1). Classification (GTDB taxonomy): domain Bacteria; phylum Gemmatimonadota; class Gemmatimonadetes; order Gemmatimonadales; family Gemmatimonadaceae; genus UBA4720. The sequence goes on from JBHELX010000045.1 coordinate 10,127, forward strand.
GAGCGAGCCAACAAGATCGAGCGTATCTGTGCGGTGACCCCCGGTTCTTGCTTTCCACAGTTCCAGAGTCAGTGCGATACAGATGCCCCCAGCGCTCAACGACGGGAGCCACTGCTTTTGCCAGATCGATTCTTTTGCCGCGATCATTCCCATAGTTCCTTGGACGCCGCAACTATCTTCCGGCAACCGTCGACAGCTCGTTGACGCATCAGAGTTTTTGAATCAACTCGAGATTCGGAAAACGAACGAGCCATGTTTTGACCGGTCGCGAGAGAATAACGTTTTCTGTTGGGAACGCCTGAACGCCGATTCGGTACCGATCGCGTCCACAAAGAATTTGGCTCGGCGCACAGCCAGGCACATGGTCGATTCCCTCGACCATGCTCCAGCCGTTTTGTTCGACTCCTGCCTCGACTTCAGATACTCTGATTCCGCGCCGCGCTGCCTCCGAGAGAAGGCTAGCGCGTACCTCCTGCCACCTGAAATAGTCGTGCATGCCCAACGTCGAGAAAGCGGCCATCATCAGGATCCACACGGCCGCAATGTAGCGAAGACGGCGCCAATTACTCGGCGGAAAAACCACGGCTAGCGCGATGCAAAATCCAAGAATTGAAGGATAGTGATATCGATCGAGCACGTTCTCGCGGAACGGAAGCAGTACCGCGACCAATGTCAGAACGCTCAGACAGATCCCGAAAAATCCTATCTCGCTTGTAGCGACGCGCATTCTTCCGACAACTTTGGACCAACCGAGAGACACGATCAGCGCAAACATTTCCAACACAAGCCAGGGAATCACCGGCACGCGCGGCCTCGATGGCGCATTACCCCAATACACGTCGGTGATAGTTACCGGCCCCACTCCAAACCTCGTGAATACGTTGTTCAAAAACGGAAACGTCGAATTCAGAAACACTGACGGCGGTCCGTTCCTGGTTCCAAGCACCCATGCAAGCATGGCTGTCAGAGCAAGAGCTCCAAAAAACAACCCGGAACCGACGGTCAGCTTCGACGAAATACCTTGGCCGATTATGAGTGGCGCAAAGAAAATCGTGAGGTAGAACAACCAGAGGCCCGCTTCGAGAAGCATCCATCCAACGTGAACGCGCCAGACATTTGCAACCAACCCCGCCACATAGGGCGAGTTTCCCGTCGCTTTCGACCACGCGAAATACAGCGCAATCATAGCCCACCATGCGAGAACGGCAGGAGCACGACGCAGTGCAATAGTGCGCGCACTCGTCAGACTTCGAGGACCCGCGAGCCACTCGCCAAGGACCAGCGCAGGTAATACGAGGGCGCCAAACTGACGAATCCAGAAACTCAATCCGGCCATCACGCCAGCGAGCACAATGAAAGTGCCGGACTCTCGCTTCCTCCCCGCGTACCAGATGCAGGCGGATAGAAGCGCGACAAAATACCCGTATACCTCGGTCATAAACGACATCGCCAGATTCAGGAATATCGGATTCGCGACGAGCATCGCTAACGCCACGAATCGGATGCGCGCTGTAACTCCGGCAAGAGTGAGTAGACACTCGAGCTCGAGCAGAATCCCCGCGCTCACCAGCAGCGTCAGAATTCTGAGATGAACATGAGAAAATCCGAACGCGCGAATTACCGGAAGGGCGATGACTGACTGCCCAACAACTGTCGGCGACACATACACATCGCGTGGAAATACGCCGCGCTCAGCAAATGATTTCGCCATGTGCGCGTACTGCCAGTCGTCATTGAGTGGCAGTTCCGACCACGGTTGCACCAGCGCCACTATCGCGGCGAAAAAACAAATCGCCGCAAGGACTGGCCAATATTTTTTTAGGATGGTGGCCTACTCGTGCGCCGGCAGTGGCTCCATCGTTTCGGGATTCACCGGCACTTGCACTTCATCCCGGAAAGGCGAAGTCATGAGCACCACACGCATCCGTGGAAATGCGTCCATGAATGACGCGTAACAAAAACCCCACACGCCGAGCAGTCCGAGTCCCACGCCAGTCTCCCAGATACCGAACGGAATGTCTTTCGACGCTGAGTAAAGAGAGGGATAGACCTCGATGTAGCGATGAATCCAGAGGCCCGCAACGGTGAAGCTCGCGAATAGGACCATCGTCGGCAAAAATACTTTCGCGGACTTCGCCATCAACCCGAAGAACGGTCCGAACATCAAGCAGACACCGAGCAGCGTCAGCTTCATCCAGGGCGCAATGAGTCGAAGCCGCATCCAGTGCGTTTCCTCGCCGAGGTTCCCATACCATATAACAAGGTATTGACCGAAGGTGAGGTAGCCCCAGAACGCCGTGAAAGCAAAGCACAGCTTTCCAAGGTCATGGAAATGTTTTTCCGTGATGAGATCATAGCGATCGAGATAACGGCGCCAGGCAACGGTCAGAATCGTGAGGCTCGCAATTGCCGTTACCCAGCCTCCCATGAAAAACCACCAGCCGTACATCGTGCTCTGGAAGTGCAAATCGAGTGACATCGATAAATCCCATGACAGCACGATCCAGAAAAACGAGAACACATAAGCAAGAATCACCGCGAGGTAACCCTGCAATGAGTGAGTCGAATGGATCTCGCGTCTCTCGTCGCGAAATCCCTTTCGCATCCGCTCGCGAAGCTTGCGCGCCCACGGTGCACCGCCTTCGCCGGTCACTCCAACGTCGAGTCTGACCGACGTGTAGATGTACCAGACACTCAATACGGTAATCGCTCCGAAGAGAATGATGTCACGCGGAATCAGAAACAGTGGATTTAGATAGAGCCTCTTCTCGGGAATTTCCGAGGGTGCTTGTGTCCACGGGAAAATGTGGGACCTGCCGAGGAAGATCAGGAGAAGTAGAACGAACGACACAGGCAGAAACGCGACGTAGCCTTCAATGAATCGAGTTACCGGCCGCGACCACCGCGCAGTCGTGATGCGCTGAACGGCAACGAACATCACACCCGCGGATGACACACTCGTGAAATACAGCCAGTTGAAAAGAAGCGAGCGCCATGCTCTGTCGGGCGCAACGAACAATCCAACCACGAACACGATCAAACCGATAATTGCGAAGACGCTGCAAAGCGTGCGGAGCGACTTCGGCAATGGACGCGACGTCCCCGCGAGCATTTCTTCGCGACTGGGCATGTGAAGCTCGTGGCTCATTGTTTTTTCCTCTGAGCCGATGTTGTGTCTCGAGCCGACGCTTTTGCCGTGTCACCGCCGGCTGACGGCTGGCCGGTAGCCGGTAGCCGTTGGCCGGTAGCCGTTGGCGTTCCTCCTCTCGAGCCATCGGGCTTCACAAACGGCGCCGGCCTCGTTGGTCCCATCGTCGAATAACCCGGGACCTTGTCACCGGTCACGCCTGGCGCGGCAAGGGGTCCGGTGGGCACCGTCCGACCAAGCTTTCCCTGCAATCCGCGCAAATAGTTCACGACGTCCCAACGGTCCTTTTCCTCGATTCGATTGTAGGTCGGCATCAGGCCGCGTCCATTGCGAATCATTCCGAAGATGTATCCGTCAGTTCGTCCCTTGGTGACGTCGGCGGTGAGATTGATTCCCGGCATGCCGAATTGCGTCGCTGGTCCATCGCCCATTGCCTTCACGCCATGACACGGAGAGCAATTGATCTGAAAATATTTTCGACCATTGGCGAGCGAGCTGTCACTTACCGGTGTGGGATTTGGAATCGACGACATCGAATCGATCGTGCCCGGAAGCGGTGTGTACGAAACCTGAAATCCTGCAACTGCGGTTCCCGTCACAGGCACCGAGTATTGAGGATTGCCTCGAGATGGGCTAAGGCTATCGCGCACGCTACGAACTTCCCATGTGACGATCGATGGCTGCCGCTTGAAATCGGTGAACCACTCGCAACCCGTCGCTGACAAAACGATTGGCGCCGCGAAGGCGAGAGCGATCCAGTGACGATTAGCGCTCATTGCGCACCTCGACCGCGCCACTGTCCCGAAGAACGGATTCCACTTGAGGACAATTGGACGGCGAACAATCCACCCAGATGCCGAAATCGCCGTGACTGAATCGCGGATCGTATCCGACTGTCATCGTCAGTCGTGGAATTCTCGAATTGATGAACAATCCGACGACGGTCGACAGCGCTCCGAACAACACCATCACTTCGAATCCGAAAATTGTGTACGGAACCCACGATGCGATCGGCTTTCCACCGACGACGAGCGGCCAATAATCCGAGGCCCAGATCGCAATCCAGTAACCGCACGTCGCACCGGCGAGGCCCCCGAACAGCGTGAACAATCGCACCGGACTCGGCCCCGCTTCGATCAAGTGCTCGATCTCGTGCCTCGGAGTCGGCGTGTAAACAGTCACCTCGCCGAGCTTCTTTTTCTTCAGCTCCTCGATTGCCTGAACTGCAGCGTCGAGCTCGTGGAATGCGCCAACTACGCCGGGCATCAGTCGTACTCTCCCGGTGTGGACGCCTCATAGTCGAGATGATGCCCCGTCGGGTCGATTCCGTGTTCATGCCGCCTTCGAAGTTTCGGCGGAATTATTTCTTTCACCTCGGTTATCGCAATCACGGGTAGCTGCTTGATGAACAACAGGAACCACATCGAGAACCAGCCGAAGCTTCCGGCAAGAATCGAGTAGTCAACCCACGTCGGGCGATAGCTCGTCCACTGCCACGGCTCGTATTCGTGCGACAGCGAGGGCACCACGATCACGAAGCGCTCGTACCACATCCCGATGTTGATCGTGATGGACATTATGAAAAGCCAGACTGTATTTCTCCTGAGCCGCTGCGAAAGCAGACTGAGTGGGAGCACCATATTGCATGTGTACAGAATCGCGGATGCCCACCACCATTGTCCCCACACCCGGTTGGCGAAGAATGCCTTCTCGAACTCGCTTCCGCTGAACCATGCGACGTACCATTCCTGCATATATGCGCAGCCCACGACCATTGACGTGAACAGCGCGAGCTTCGCCGCTGCGTCGAGATGATTCAGTGTTACATAGTGCTTCAGTCCAAAGAATTTTCTGAGCGGAATGATGATGGTGAACACCATCCCGATTCCTGAATAGATTGCGCCGGCAACGAAGTAGGGTGCGAACAATGTCGTGTGCCACCCCGGTACGTCCGACATCGCGAAGTCGAACGACACGACGGAGTGAACCGACAGAACGAGGGGCGTCGAGAATGCCGCAAGGAAGAGATACGCCCTCGCGAAATGTCTCCATTCGCGATCTGAATTTCGCCATCCGAGTGAAAGAACGGCGAGCATCCGCTTGCGAACAGGGTTCGTCTCGCGGTCTCGCAACACGGCAACGTCCGGAATGAGGCCGACGAACAGAAACGTCGCCGAGACTGTCAGGTACGTAAGAATCGCGAACACGTCCCATACGAGTGGGCTCTTGAACTGCGGCCAGATGTAACGCCAGTTCGGATACGGAATGAGCCAGAAGAATTTCCACGGGCGCCCGAGGTGCAGAATCGGGAACAGGCCGGCGGTCATGACGGCGAAAACGGTCATCGCCTCCGCGCAACGATAGATCGTCGTCCTGAATCCGGCTCTGAACAAATACAGAATCGCCGAGATCAGCGTTCCCGCGTGACCGATACCGACCCAGAAAACGAACGTGATGATGTACACACCCCACATAACCGGGGGATTGTAGCCCGCGACTCCGAGTCCGTTGTAGATCTGGTAACACCACGCGCTGATGCCGAGCAGCAGGAAGAAAATCGCGGTGCCAAGTCCGATGAACCATGCGACAGTCGGATGGAGCGTCCCGATGATCTCACGGTCGACCTGCTCGTAATCCTTGACCGCGGGAAGCTGAACGTCAGCCGTCGCGATGTTCGGACGTCTCAGGACCTCGTCGCGATCATCGACTGGGCGGGCAAGCGTCGCCATTACTCAGCCGCTCCGGGACCGGGATGTAAAACTTTTTTCAGATATACGACCCCGGTGAAAGTGTTGAGCTCTTCGAACACGTGATACGCGCGTCGATCGTTAACCATCTTCGCGACTGTCCAGTCTTCGTGCGCAGCGTCACCGAATATTATTGCGCGCGACGGACACGCCTCTGCGCATGCCGTGGTGAATTCATCGGGCTCGACGCCGCGATGCTCGAGCGCCGCACGATTTTCCGTCTCACGAATTCGCTGAACGCAAAATGTGCATTTCTCCATCACGCCCTTTCCGCGCACGGTCACGTCGGGATTGAGCTGCCAGTTCAACGGCTCGGGGAAAGCATATTGTGGACGGGCGGGCTCGCCGTAACCAAACCAGTTGAAGTAACGGACTTTGTACGGACAGTTGTTGGAGCAGTAACGGGTTCCCACGCAGCGATTGTAGACTTGCACATTGAGTCCATCCGGCGCGTGATAGGTGGCATACACCGGACACACTGGCTCGCATGGAGCATTACCGCATTGCTGGCACATCATCGGGATAAATCGCGTGTCGAAATCAGGGCCGCCGTCTTCCCCGCCCTCGTAGTATCGCTCGAGGCGAATCCACGCCATCTCGCGACTTCGCGTGATGTTCGCACCGAACCCCGTTCTATCGGGAAGGATTTTCCCGGTCTGCCACTCAGCGCCAACTGTTGGAATGTTGTTCTCGGCGTAACAAGCGGTGACGCATGCGGCGCATCCGGTGCAGCGCGCGAGATCGACTGTCATCGCCCACCGGCGATCGGCCATCTTGCTCCAATGATCCTGGCGGTACATCCCTTTCGATTTGGAGCTCGAATCGCCGCGATCACCTTGCGCGTCGTTCGCTACAGGGGAGCGAAGGCCCGGCAGAAATTCATGACTCGCATCGCCCGGAAGTTCTTCGTGCAATTCGGTCTTGCCGGATGCAAGCTCCGTCATGGTGATAGCCTGCGCGATTCCGCGACCATGCTGTCGAGCCGATCCTTCGGTCGTAACGATCAACTCATAGCCTGCCGACTTCGAAACCTTCGCTTTCGTTGCAACTAGAGCGGGTGATCCGGCGCGATCCTCCACATAGGGCAAAAGATCAAACGCATTCAATCCCGCCTTTGCGTATCGGCCCGCAGCCGTGTGCCCGCGGCCGGCAGCTATTGCGATAGTATCCTGTCGAATTCCCGGATATGTGAGCGCAGCAGCAGTCATGCTGCCTGCCACTGTTTGAACGGTCACATGATCGCCGTTCTCGATGTCGAGTCTCTTCGCCGTCAGCGGATGCATCTCGACAACGGTCTGCCAGCAAATCTTCGTAACCGGATCAGGAATCTCCTGAAGCCACGGTTTGTTCGCTCCGGCTCCAGTGCCGAGCATCGGATGCGGATACACGACGAGATAAAAATCTCCGTTCGTCTGACCGATTGTCGCGGCGGCCGTCAACGGGGGAAGCGCGCGCTTCGCGCCGGAAGCCGTGATCGTGCCGGGCATTAGACCTTTGGGTAGCGCGGCGGCAAGAGTCGCTGCTCCCCCCGGAATTTTCTCTATGAGCCATTGGCGATACGCACTGCCTGGCTCCGCCGTCGCCGCCCCAGGTGTCGGAGCCGCAATCGACAATAGAACATCAGATGTCGCTCGCGTATCAAAAACTGGATCCATCGTCGGCTGCTGCAGCGAGATCGTTCCCTGAATTGGCTGCGCGTCGCCCCACTGCTCCAGCGAGTGATGATCCGGCAGAATGAGATCCGCCAGCTCAGTCGTCTCGTCCGGTACGCTCGAGAAGCTGACCTTGAACGGAACTTTCTTCATCGCAGCAGCGAAACCCGAAGACCTCGGCATCGTGTACGCGGGATTCACTCCCCGAACCATCAGCATCGGTACGCTGCCCGCTTGCATTCTTTGCGCGAGCGCGCGGAGCTGCGCCGGCGAATCCATTCCATCGAAGCTTGTGATCGACTCAGCCGGACGTACCGTCGCGCCGACGTTGCCGAGCGACTGATTCAGCGCGTTCGCAGCAAGACAATTCGCGAAGCCGTCGGGAGTGCCGCCCCCAGCTATCAGGAGACTCGGTTTTGCGCCTGCGAATTCCTTTTGCATTGCATCCAGCACTTTCGCATCGATTTCACTTTCCTGCGCCGCCGCTTGCGGCGTCACAGTTCCCGCAAGCATTGCTATGATCGCCGCTTCTGATCCGGGACGAGCGTTGATCCACTGATCAGCATTGAGTCCCGTGAGAGAGCGTCGCGCGCCGACATAAATCAATCGGGGACGCGTATTGTCCATTTTCGCACGCGCATCTGCGTAGTCGAGCTGCTGGGGAACCGACGCGCCCCACGAATCGAGGAAATCAGCGCCGATCGAAACGATCAGCCTCGCGCTTCCAAAATCCAGTCGCGGCCACGCTACTCCATAGCTCTGTAAATTCGCGGCAATGGCTGAGTAATCCGCGTCGGGGTCGTAGCTCAGATGCGCTGGAATTCCATATCCCGCGAGCCATCCGTCGAGAAACGCATTGAAGCTGCCACTCTCATGCGCATTGATGAACGCCGCATTTCCGGCGCTGCCGTTGCGCTTGAGCTCGGCGAGCTTCTGCGCGAACATTTGCAGCGCTTCATCCCAGGTCGCGTTTCGCAGCTTGCCGCCTTCGCGAATCATTGGACCGCGGAACCGGTCGGGATTATACAGACCTTGGAGTGCGGCCTGTCCGCGAGAACAAAGTGCACCACGACTCAGCGGATGATCCGGATTTCCTTCGAGCTTTATCGTGCGTCCGTCACGCGTCTCGGCGATTACGCCACAGCCCGCGGAACACTCTCGGCAAGTCGTCGCGTAATAAGTCGAAACACCGGGAACGGTATCGTCAGGGGAAACGAGATACGGAATGAGGCGTTCGACCCGTTCCTGCGAGCACCCAATAGCTGTCGCCGTCGCCCCTGCTGCGCCGAGTACTTTGAGAAACTCGCGGCGCTTGACGCCGCTCGACGTCGTCGTGTCGCTCATCAGTAGTGGCACACGGCGCAATCGTAGCGCGCTTTGAGTGGAGGATTCGATCTTCCGATGTGGCAGTTCACACACCAACCCATGTTGAGTGTGTTTTGCTGGTAGACCTGCTGCATCGTTTGTACTTCGCCATGACAAGTCTGACATGCGACACCCTTGTTGATGTGACGCATGTGCGGGAAGTGAACGTATTCAGGAATTTTGTGAATTCGAATCCACGGAACGGGCTGCTTCTTGTTGTAATAGCCGGCGAGTTTTTTGATTTCCGGCTGGTCTGCCTTCACGATCGTGTGACATCCCATGCATGTCCCGACCGCGGGAAGCCCCGGGTCCGGAGATTTGTTCGCCGTGTAATGGCAATACAGGCAATTGATCTTCATCGCTCCGCTGGCGTGCAGCGGATGCGGAAAGTGAATTGGCTGCTCGGGACTATTTCCCTGAGTGGATGAAGCTCCTGCGTAAGCCGAGAGAATTGCTGCCGATGCGGCGAGTATTATGAGACCGGGAATGGCAACCCAGCGGTTTTCCAGTCTCATCAGTCGGCAGTCATTGATACGCGTATCATCGAGGCTTTGTGAAGATTTTCACAAGGAGCAAAACGTGGCCGAAATAATGTCCCGTCAAGGTTCCTCACGCAAGGCGGCAAAGTCCGTTCATTGAAGATTTTTTTCGGCGCTTTCGCGCTTCACGCGCTCGATCGTTCGCAACACCTCGATTGCCATGGCTCGAAGAAAGTTCACTTCCCTGCCGTCAGGCGTCGCGCGAAAAACGAGAGATCGAACCGAGCGCATCACATGCTCCTCGTTTCGAGTCTTGAAAAATGCGATTGCCTCGAGCGCGCGTGAGGCATCCGCGAAAAGACTTTCGAGCTGCTCGCTGGTCGGCGCATCGGCCAATTTTTTCGGAGGAGCGAGCTGTCTCGTCGCGTCGCCCGATGCGAGATGCAATTCGTAAAGTGCGATGAGCACAGCCTGGGCGAGATTCAACGATGCATGCTCGGTCGTCGGAATCGTCACGACGACATGAGCGCGATCGAGCGCATCGTTCGGTAATCCGTGATCCTCTCGCCCAAAGAGGAGGGCGACCGGTCCGTGCTCCGTGAACGAAAGCATTTCGCTCGCCGCGACTTCGGGAGTGACAACCTCTCGCTTCGCCGCCCTCCTCCGCGCAGTGAAGCCGGCAATTCGCACGCAATCCACGAGCGCTTCCTCGAGCGCATCGTAATGCTGAATGCCCTCGAGGATGTCGATAGTGTCGTGCGCCACGCCGATCAGTCGCTGCAGATCGTACGCGACAGGACGCACGAGCCTGAGTCGCGAGACTCCCATGTTCTTCATCGCGCGCGCTGTGCCCGCGATGTTTACGGGATCCTGCGGTTCGTATAGAACAACGTTCACCGCAGAGAGTCGAGTAGCTCCCAGCTCCGAAATCTCGGTTTGTTGTTGAGGACCAGCTGCTACGACGCCTGAAAAAAACCGGCTCCAGTTGCGATGCCTGACTGCACTGGAGCCGGCCGGTCTCCTCGCTCAGGCGACGGGACGCCCTGTGATGAGACGATAGATAATCACGATCACGGCAATCACGAGAAGCAGATGAATCAGACTGCCACCGACATGTACAACGAAGAAGCCCAAGATCCAGAGGATGAGCAAAACCATCGCGATCGTCCACAGCATGTCTTCGTCCTCACTAAAGGTTGGCCCGCTATGAGCGGTGTGCTCATCCGTAGGCAACAGTCATACCGGAAAACACCGCGGACCGCGGACTACGGAAAAACTGCGGTCCGCGGTGTTCATCTCGGAGCTCTCTCGACGAACCCGCCAGGCTCTTTCTTCGCAGGGTGTTCCTCGTGCAAGGCCTGCCGTCCGAGCAGAATTCGTGTGGCTCTCACGTCGTGACCAATGTCGATCAGGAGAAGTGCAAGGTCGCCGCTTCCCCACAAAAGTCCCGCGAGCACGATGAGCCGGCTGATTTCGCCAAGCAACGTCGGTATCGATGCTGCTCCTTGAGCGATGAGTCCGGTCACCACTTCGGAGAGCAACAGGATCAGAAGTACGACGGCCATCAACTTGAACAGCCGGGACAAATACCCGAGTCCGATGTAAGGCTCGAGGTCGGCTGATCTCACCGGCATGGCTGGGTCAGCCCGGTGCGGCTTCAAGAGATGGTGATCCTTGTGCGCCTCCTCGTTCGCATCGGAGTCTGCCGGCGGCGGCACTTCAGTAGTCACGTTGTCCATTTAGTTATCTCCGGTTCCAATCCAGCGCGCAGGATATCCTCGCGCATCGATGTGGGTGAACGGGCCATGTGCCGCGGTGCCCGCATAAACACCGCATCCTCCTATCAGCGAAGGATGTGCCGCTTCAACGCGATTTACGGCTGCCAGTATGACGCGGGCGTCGTCGATATTGACCTTCCCGTCGTGATTCAGGTCGTCCATGGCTCCATTTCCGTCATTGTCGATGAAAATGTCAGCGGCATCGCCGTACATGTGCCGGCTAAGGGCCGCGCGGCCGCGCGGATCGCCACCGGTAGCGTTGTACTGCGGCGTCCGAAATCCACTCAACACTCTCACGCCCTCAGAGCGAATTCCGTGCGCGTTCAAATCCTCGAGCACCAGCTCCAGCTTGTCGACCAGCTGGATCTTCACGACGATGTACTTTGGCCACACGCCTTGCTGGTCGTGCGGCAGGAAATCTCGAAGCTTGAAATGCTCCGAGAGCTGCGTGTTTTGAGTTTCCTGTGTCACCTCGATGAACCCGCTCGGCGGTGTGTAATCGGCTTTCGGCGTAACGCGGCCCGCAGGCCAGTTCCCGATGTAATACAAACCGATGCGTCCGCTCTGTTTCTGTGAAGCCGGCAAGAGAGTGATAACCGAGAAATCCGTGACGGGGCGAATGGCGTTTCCAATCGCAATTGCAAGCGACCAGATGCCGCTTTTTTGCGGAGCGTTTAGTACCGCGCTCGATTCAGCGTGCGTACCCGATGAGTACGTTGCGACTGCCCCCGAAGGAAGAGTCGCCGCAGGAAGGTGCTCACCAGGATTTTCGATTTGCGCCCGGAGCTTTCCGCTCTCGCCACGCAACGGAACGACGACGCCTAAAGTTGCATCGGTGAGATAAGCCATCGAAGGTGCATCGCTTTCGGTGAGCGCACTCGCAAGGATTCCGGTGGTTTGCGTCGCCGGCCTCGTCGTGATGCTCCCGCGAGCAAGCGCGATTGACCAGGACCATCCAATTGCAAAAAGAAGAATCACGATCGAAGAGGCGATGTTGAAAATCCGCTCGCCTCTCGGACTCATTCCCTTTCTTCTCGCAGTTGACCCGTGATTATCAAAAGTTGAACTTGCCCTTCTCCTCTCTGCCATCCTCCCCCGACCGATTAATGAATCAGCTGCGCGAGCTTTTCTCGAACCTGTCCGACCTTCAGGGTCTGATAAAATGGGCCGGATACTTCGGCATGACAGGTATCGTCTTCGCCGAGACCGGCCTGCTGGTCGGCTTCTTTCTTCCCGGCGATTCTCTTCTGGTAACGGCGGGACTCGTTTCCGCTCGCGGATTCTTCGACGTCTATCTCCTCGGCATCCTGCTGCATGCGGCCGCGATTTGCGGAAATTCGTGCGGATATTTCATCGGTCATACAACTGGTCCCCGAATTTTCAAGAAAGAGAGCTCGTTTTTCTTCAACAAGAAGCATCTTCTGAACGCGCGGCAGTTTTACAAGAAGCACGGACGTAAGACCGTCGTGCTCGCGCAATTCGTGCCAATAATCAGAACTTTCGCTCCCGTTGTCGCCGGCGCGGCACAGATGCCTTATCGCGTTTTTCTCACGATCAGCGTGCTCGGCACGTTTCTCTGGGTATGGAGCATGCTGTTCATCGGGTATTTCCTGGGAAGATATATTCCGGGCGTCGATCAACACATCGAGATTGTCGTTCTTCTCGTGATCTTCATCTCGATTCTTCCCGGCATCATCAGCTGGTGGCGACAACGCGGCGTAGTCGCACCTCAATGAATTGAGAACTCGTACAAGAATTGGAGAAGAAATGGCGTTCACACTCCCCGCATTGCCTTATGATTTCGGTGCGCTCGAGCCGCACATCGATACACTCACGATGCAGATTCACCACGGCAAGCATCATCAGGCCTACGTAAACAACCTCAATGCCGCGATCGAGAAAGCGCCGGAGCTCGCAAAAAAATCACTCGACGATTTGATGCGCGGATTGGACAAAGTTCCTGAAGCTGTGCGCACCGCAGTTCGCAATAACGGCGGCGGACATTGGAATCATTCGATGTTCTGGGAAATCATGTCGCCGTCCGGTGGTGAGCCAACGGGAAAACTTGCCGACGCGATTCAGGATTCGTTCGGCGGTCTCGACAAATTCAAGGAACAGTGGGCTGCTGCGGGCGGCGGAAGATTCGGGTCGGGTTGGGTGTGGCTGATTCCAGACGGGAAAAAACTCACCATCGCGAGCACGCCGAACCAGGACAATCCCTTAATGGAAGGAAAGACGCCGATACTCGGCCTCGATGTGTGGGAGCATGCCTATTATCTCAAGTATCAGAATCGGCGTCCCGACTACATCACGGCGTGGTGGAATGTCGTGAACTGGGACGCAGTGAGTCAGCGCCTCTAAAAAAAGGTTAGTCCTGTAATACCGGGAATTCTGCGTAGCCTGTAATCATCCGCTCAGTTTGCGCGTCCGGAGTGATCAGTCATCTCAGTTTGGCGTTTCGAGTAGCATCGCCGTGACGACATTTCAGAGTGGAAGGCTTTGGTTGAGCGGTTGCCCAGTGGATTACTTCGAAGGATTCCTGGAGAAGACGATCAAAAAGGGAACGTGATCCGTCGTCACGGCAATGCTACTCGAAACGCCGAACTGAAAAAACTGATCACTCCCGACCCGCAAACTGAGCGTCAGCTTCTGCGCCAGAGCTATCCCGGAATTCCCCGAAGGTCAAAAAAATAGCGGCCAGAACTCGATCTTACCTGGCTGCCTCCCCTTCGAGGTAAGTGTATCCCTCGAGCCCGGCGACATAATCTGCAATGAATGTATTCGCTTCCTGCCGGGTGATGTTTGTTGCTGTAGCAACTTTTCGCCTGAAGGTTGCCAGCAAATCCTGCGCGCGAAATTGGACATAAGCGAGTACTTCAGTAACCGTGTCACCATGAACCAGCTCCGCAACTTCGTAACCGTTCTCGGACAAGCGAATGTGAACGGCGTTTGTATCACCGAACAGATTGTGAAGATCGCCGAGAATTTCCTGATAAGCTCCAGTCAGGAAAATTCCGATGATGTACTGCTCCCCATCGTTGAATACATGCAGCGGCAGACTCGGCTTCGGCCTGCGCTCACCAATGAACCGCTCGATCTTGCCATCTGAGTCGCACGTAACGTCTTGAATCGTTCCGTTTCGTGTCGGCTCTTCGTTCAAGCGGTGGATTGGCAGCACTGGAAATAACTGATCGATCGCCCAGCTGTCGGGCAGGGATTGAAACAAGGAGAAATTGCAGAAGTAACGATCGGTGAGCGTGGCATCGAGGTCTTCGATGATGTCCGAGTATTCGTCCCGATCGAGCTGTGCGATGCGCGACACTGCGGTGATCGTCGCGAGATAAATCTGCTCTGCAAGCGCTCGTTCTCGCAGGGATAAAACGCCGCTGCTGAAAAGATCCTGCGCCCGTTCCTTCCCGTAGGTCGCATCATGATAAACCTCGCGTACTCTTCGTCTGCTTACCGCGCGATAGTCGGCGGCCATCTCGTGAAGGAAGGTGTGATCCTTTTTGGAAAGCTCAGGCAGCATTGAATCTGCCTGCGACTCCACGTCGATGACGCTCAACAAAAGCAGTGCGTGATGGGCAGTGAGCGCGCGACCAGATTCGCTGATCAGATGTGGCATCGGCAGCGATTGTTCTCGACACGCTTCTGCGAGCGTGTACACAACGTCGTTCGCATACTCCTGCAGCGAGTAGTTGACGCTCGCCTGCGCAGTCGATCCTGACCCGTCGTAATCGACACCAAGTCCGCCGCCAACATCTACGTGCGTTACATCCACTCCCATCGCGCGTAGCTCCGCATAGTATCGCGCGATCTCCTGCAGCCCGGCTTTGATGTAGCGGATGTCAGTAATCTGCGAGCCAAGATGAAAATGGATGAGCTTGATGACGTCGAGTCTATCGAGTGACTTCAGTCGATCCACGAGCTTCACCAGCTGCGCAGTACTCAAGCCGAATTTTGATTTTTCTCCTCCGCTCCTCGCCCACCGTCCGGATCCTTCCGAATGAAGCTTGATGCGCACACCCGCGGTGGGATTGACGCCGAGCTCGTCTGCCACTTGAAGAAGGACGTCGACTTCGCTGAGCTGCTCGAGCACGATGAACACCTGATGGCCGAGCTTCTGCCCCATCAACGCAAGGCGCATGAACTCTTCGTCTTTGTATCCATTGCACACGATGACATGGTCAGTGTGCTCGGCGAGTCCGAGTACTGCCTGGAGCTCGGGCTTGCTGCCGCACTCGAGTCCCACGCTCGAAGTTTTTCCGAACTCGACGATTTCTTCGACGACGTGACGCTGTTGGTTGACCTTGATCGGATACACGGTGGTGTACGCACCCGTGTAAGCATATTCCTCGATTGCGTGAGCGAAGCGTGCATTAAGAGATTCAATGCGCGATCGCAGTATGTCCGAAAAGCGAAGGAGCAATGGTAGTCCAACGCCCTGCGCCTCGAGGTCATTTGCGAGCTCGAACAGATCGAGCTCCCGCGTCGGCATGTTTATGTCAGGCCGAACAACTACATGGCCCTGCTCATTGATGTCGAAATAACCGATTCCCCACCCTTCGATGTTATAAAGATTTCGAGCCGACTCGATCGTCCATCCTTCGTGTTCGTCTCCGCTCGTGACTGGCGGCGGATTCTGCGTCATCGTCATAACCACAGTTTACGTCATCACGCACGCGGGAGCCACGGCGCAGGACTTTTCACATTCGGGCGACCAAGGATGACGATAGTGGCCGGCAAATATCCGAACGCAACCTGGAACGCCCACCAGAACGGGAACGACGTCGCCGAATTTGGGCCGGGCAAGACATTGATGGCGAGGAGCGCTCCAAACGAAGACACGAGCGACAGCATCGCGGCTTCCCGGTACGTCTTGGGTACAGCAGCAAGGAGTATCAAAAGGTTGTACCACGCCCAGCTCGCCGGCATGCAGGCCATTAGAAAAACAAGCCAAGCCTCAGGCCTGCGCCAACGGAGCAACACCAACAGAATGACGATGCCACCGAAATGGATCACCGGTGGCTGCATCTGAGAGCCGCCACCGACGTTCTTCATCCATTCGAAGGGCCATCGAGGAAACAGAGCGATGCTTATCACCAGCAATAAC
>JBHELX010000046.1:0-23089 GCA_046262875.1 Gemmatimonadaceae bacterium
TAAAGTGACTGCGACCGGCTACCGGTTAAAGCGAATAGCAATCGACGTCGCGCCCGAAGCATCCAACCACACGTGCGTCGGAGTGCGCGAAAGACGCATCACAACACCATCGCAATCGGGACATCGCGCCACCATTCCCATGCCATGCGCATACACCATGAGCTCGCCCATCGCGCGTGTAGCTCCGCACCCTCCGCATTTTGCTCGCGCTGCGGTCATGTCGGGAACGAACACCTCACTGAGAACTCCTGCCGCGGCATTTCCGTCGACTTTCATGGTGAGCTCCTCTCGCAAATCAAAGTTTCTATGTCGCGCCACCTGTCGGACCGAAACGTTCCGTCTTCACGCGTTCCGGTTTGTGTCCGAGATCGACCATCGTTGCCGCCACAGTTTCCACTAACGGCGTCGGTCCGCAGACAAATACGTTCGGCTGTTCCGACGGCGGCCACGCCACTTCCTCGAGCATCACACGATCGATTCTTTTTTTGAATCCGGTCCAATCACTCGGCTGCTCACGCGTGAGGGTGTGCGTTACCTCGAGCGTTTTGTCACTCTCAGAAAATCGAGCAAGCTCATCGCGATAGATCACTTCATCCCAGCTACGTGATGAATAGAGAAGTCGCGCCGGGACCCGGTGCCGAGCTGCCGCGTCATCTTTCGAGAGTGCGGCATCGCGATGTCGAAGCATTGCCATCAATGGAACGATTCCAGAACCGCCGGCGACGAGAAACAGCGGTCCCTCGAGGGAAACATCCCAGACGAAGTATCCGCCGATTGGACCGCGGAGCTCGATCTGATCGCCAACTCGAAGTTCTTCGGTGAGGTACGGCGAGACCTCTCCATCTTTCAGTCGCTCGACAGTCAGCGCGAGCCGGCTATCCTCCGGCGCAGACCCAATCGAATAGCTGCGCTCCGATTGGTAACCATCCTCGGCGGTCAGTCTGACGTCGACGTGTTGTCCCGCCCGATGACCGGGCCAATCAGGTACATCGAGCACGAGCGTTCGCGTGCGCGGCGTCTCTGGTATCACCTCGGCGACGGTGGCGATGCGCCACGCAATTCGCGGCGCAATTACGACAGGATTCACTCGTCGCCGGCGTATCGCTGCTCACGCCACGGATCGCCGTAATTGTGGTACCCGAGCGATTCCCAGAATCCAGGCGTATCGTTTTCCATGAAGCGAAGCTCACGCACCCATTTCGCACTTTTCCAGAAATACAAATGCGGCACCAGCAGACGCGCGGGACCACCGTGCTCTGGCGCGAGGGGCGCACCATCGAATACAAACGCGACCCACGCCTTTCCTCCCGTCAGGTCAGCGAGCGGCACATTCGTCGTGTACCCGCCGTCGCTCTTTGCCATCACGTAAGCCGATGGTGTGATTCCTTTGGCCGCTGCGTCCGACAACAGCGTATCGATTGAAATTCCTGCCCAGGATGTTCCGAACTTCGACCACTTCGTAACGCAGTGGATGTCAGTCGTCACTGTGGAGTGTGGAAGTGCATTGAATTCGTCCCACGTCCACCGAACGCGTTTACCATCTGCGGCTTGAAGAGCAAAATCCCACGTGGCAAGCGAAGCGCGCGGCGTCGGACCAGCGGAAAGTACCGGAAAGTCGCGCGTCTCATACTGCCCGGGAGGGAGTCGGTCTGCGATTTCCGCAGATTGTTTTCGTCCGCGAAAACCTCTGGAGATCAACGCCATCGAAGCATCACTCCTGAAGAGCTTGATGAACGAACGAAACTGATATCGATCCTTCGCCGACCGCCGACGCCACGCGTTTGATGTTCCCCGCGCGCACGTCTCCTACCGCGAATACACCAGGCTTGCTAGTCTCGAGAAGATGCGGAGGACGCGACAGAGGCCATTGCGCCGCCTGCAATTCTTCATGCGTGAGATCTGATCCGGTCTTGATGAATCCACGTCCGTCGAGAGTCAGACATCCCTGCAACCATTTCGTGCTGGGGGCCGCGCCGGTCATGACGAACACGTGACGGATGTCATGAGTCTCGGTCGGTTTGCCTTGGGTTTGCCATTCAACGCGCTCGAGATGATCCTTCCCCTCGAGCTTGGTTAGCTCTGTGCATTTATGCAGAGTAATCGCGGGACTTTCCTCGATTCGCCTGATCAAATATCGAGACATCGTTTCGGCGAGACCTTTCCCCCGAATGAGCATGTGTACGTGTGCTGCATGCTGCGCAAGAAATACTGCGGCTTGCCCCGCGGAATTTCCGCCGCCGACCACGATCGCTTCCTCTCCGGTACAAGCCTGCGACTCGATGAAGGTAGCGCCATAATAAATTCCCACGCCCTCGAAATCGTTGATGTTCGGGAGCGGAAGCTTTCGATATTTTGCGCCAGTCGCGATGATCACCGTACGAGCTGGTACGCGTTCTCCCTTGTCGATCTCGATCGTGTAAGCTTTGAGCGTGCAGTCGAGCTTCGTCGCGACCTCGGCGATCAAGAGATCAGCACCAAACTTCTGCGCCTGAGCGTACGCGCGCTGGGTCAGTGACTGGCCAGAAATTCCCGAGGGAAAACCGAGATAGTTCTCGATTCTCGAGCTCGAACCTGCCTGTCCCCCGGGAGCGCTCGATTCGACGACCAGTACGTCAAGTCCCTCCGACGCGCCGTACACAGCGGCCGCGAGTCCCGCTGGTCCCGCACCAACAATAACGACGTCGCGAACATGCACCTGATCGATCGCCGTATTGAAGCCGAGGCAGTCGGCGATTGCACGATTACTCGGGTTCCGCAGCACGGTAGTGCCGCGGCAAATCACTACCGGAGTGTCCTGAATTGAAAACTTGAATCGATCGAGGATTTCCTGGATGTCGGGGTCGTGATCCGGATCGATTGACGTGTATGGATGAGCATTCCGCGTCAGGAATTCCTTGATGCGCAGAGTATCTGACGAATGATTCGATCCAACTAGCAGGACGTCGCCCAGCCCTCCTGCTACGAGCCGAGCTCGCCGGAGGATGAATGCCCGGACGAAGATTTCGCTGAGTTCCGCATCGGTTTGGATTAAGCCGAGAATGTCCTCTCGATCGACTTCGGTAAGCTCACCAGCTTCAGAAACTCGTATCGTCGCGATTGCTGGACGACCGGCGAGCATCGCGACTTCACCAGTGAACTGTCCCGGTCCAAGCGTTGTTATCATTGCTTCGCCGTGCGGAGACGTTGGTACGACTGCGTCGAGTTTTCCGCTCCGAACAACGAAAAACAGTGATGCGGGCTTGCCGGGACGCTGAAGAACTTCGTCTGCTTCGACGGGACGCACTCGACCATGTGACGCAATCCGGGCGATCTGCTCCGGCGTCAACGTTGGAAAAGCCTGATCGTCGTCAGGTCCTGCTCGCGAAATCGGTACAGTCGCTGGGGCAGTCACGATCAGGAAACTATCTACATTGTCCGGTAAAGTCGCAATGACAGAGCCCCGCAACCGATAACCGTTTGCGGGGCTTCTTTTGTCTTGTGTGTATGGGCCTGGGTAGAGTTGAACTACCGACCTCACGCTTATCAGGCGTGCGCTCTAACCACCTGAGCTACAGGCCCCAAGGGGAATTCGAAACCTATCGGGATCGAAAAAACGAGTCAACGCGAGGAACGACCGCGGACCGCGGACTGCGGGGTTACCGCGGACAGCGGAATGCGGATTCACGCGGAACTGTGAACCTACTGCGGACGAGTCCGCATTATTCCGGAGTCCGCGGTCCGCGGTACTTCCGCAGTCCGCGATCCGCGGTACTTCCGCAGTCCGCGATCCGCGGTTTTTAAAAGAGTATCCCCAGTGTGATAGGGATAAAAACTGCGGGCTGCTTATTGGGCAATGCTCGATAAAAATGATGGTATCGCGCCTCGATAAATGAGTTCGCAAATGGCAGCCAATATCCAATCCCGCCGTTGATTCCGAAATCATTCTTGGACGCCTGACCAACAATTCCTCTGATTCCGTAACCGCCCACTCCGCCGATCAGATACAGACGGTCGGAATTCCCGATAAGCGAAGTCACGAGATTCAAACTGCCGCCGACAATCTTGACGCTCTCCGCCGTTGTTCCGCTCTTCGCTCCAAACTCATTCCACATCCCATCGATTCGAAAGCCCAGCAGCTGACCGATACCGCCGATCGCCATCGTGATACCCGCGTTCACTCCGGTGTGGTGATCAGTTGCAAGACCCTTCGCGGGAATTGCCGCACCCGCCGCCACGCCCCACGAAAAGATGTCGTCACCCTGTGCTCTGCCGACGCGCGGCAAGCCCGTGACACTCAACAAAATGCAAAACGCAAAAAGAGATTTCATTTGAATTGAGAAAGGCAGGAAAAGATAAAATCACAGGCGCGAGCCGCGAGAAGTATAGCCACGCGGGCTCGCGCCTGTGATTCTCTACTTGAAACTCTTAATAATCCTCGTACTTCCCTTTACCGGGACCGCGGTGATGGCGCTCCACATCCTCGGTGTCGTATTCGTCATCCAGATCGACCAAATCATCGTCCAGATCGTCGTCCAGATCGTCATCATCGAGATCGTCGTCGTCGAGATCATCCTCTTCGTCGTCGATCTCGTCGTCATCCCCGTCATCCTCGTCGTCGAAGTCTATGTCGTCGTCGAGGTCGTCGTCGTCATCATCATCATCGAGATCGTCTTCGAGAATCTCGTCTTCCGGATCACCTTCAGTCGGACTCGCTGCCGCGTAACCTTCGCCTTTCGCGTACCACATCCTCGTGTCGTCCGCGCCACGTCCATCGGCACTACCCTGCGGCGACTCGAACGTGTCCAACATAAAATCAGCGTCCTCCGGGGTTAGAGAAGCGCGCGCTCTCGTTTCGCTTCACGCGACAGCTTCTTTCGATCGTTCGCGCTGAGGAAGCGCTTCCGCAAACGGATTGCCTGCGGCGTCACCTCGATCAGCTCGTCCTCTTCGATATACTCCAAGGCTCCTTCGAGAGTCAACTCCCGGGGAGGCTCGAGCTGAATGTTTTCATCGCTCGCTTTTGAGCGCATGTTCGTGAGCTTCTTCTCTTTTGTCGGATTGACGTCCATGTCGCCGGGGCGCGAATTCTCGCCCACCAGCATGCCCTCATAAACTTTGTCACCCGGAGCCACAAAAAGAGTCGCACGCTCGGATAGATT
This sequence comes from Gemmatimonadaceae bacterium, assembly GCA_046262875.1. Taxonomy (GTDB): domain Bacteria; phylum Gemmatimonadota; class Gemmatimonadetes; order Gemmatimonadales; family Gemmatimonadaceae; genus UBA4720. The sequence continues at coordinate 5,139 of JBHELX010000046.1, forward strand.
CGCTAGAGCGAATGCAACAATCACACCGCCTTCCATCGAAACGAGTGTCCCACGCGTTCGCCCCGCCAAAGAACCCGCCCACGCTCCGTATTCCAAAAACCGGTGGTGCATGATGCCGGTGCCGCGCGTATCGGTCAGGAACTCCGAACGATAGCCAAACAAGCCGCGCGCTGGAATGCGATACAAGAGTCTCACCATCCCCTGACCTGGGTTTTTCATTTCCATCATTTCCGCGCGCCTCGGCCCCAACTTCTCGATCACTGCGCCGAGGAATTCCTCAGGCACGTCGATCGCAAGCTCCTCGTACGGCTCCAATCGCTCACCGTGCGCGCCCCGCCTCGTAATGACCCTTGGCCGAGAAACCTGGAATTCGTAGCCTTCACGCCGCATGGTCTCCATCAGAATCGTCAGGTGAAGCTCGCCACGTCCGGATACAGTCCACGTATCCATTGCGTCAGTGTCCTCGACACGTAGAGCGACGTTTCGCTCCAATTCCCGGTACAACCGCTCGCGAATTTGTCGAGATGTGACGAAGCGTCCTTCTCTTCCGGCAAACGGCGAATTGTTGACGAGAAAATCCACAGAAATCGTCGGCTCTTCCACGGAAATTCCGGCAAGCCGCTCGGGATCCTCGACGTCGGCCACCGTCAGCCCGATCTCGACACCCTCGAGCCCCGCGAGCGCTACAATCTCGCCTGCTGCGGCCTGTTCGAGCTCAATCCTATCCAATCCTTCGTAACCGAAAAGCTTCGTCACCTTGGCTTGCTGGGTCTTGGCATCGGGATCGAGCGGAAGCAGCGCCACCTGATCGCCGACGCGGACTTTGCCGCGCTCTATTCTGCCGATTCCCAGTCGACCCAGATACGGCGAGTGATCGATAGTGGACACGAGCATCTGAAATGGAGCATCCATTTCGTGCGGCGGCGCCGGAACGTACTGAACGATCGCATCGAACAGTGGCGCCAGGTCGACTGGCGTTACATCGAAATCCATCGTTGCGACGCCGTCACGCGCGGACGCGTAGACGACCGGAGCATTGAGCTGCGCCTCGTCCGCCTCGAGCTCGATAAAGAGATCGAGCACTTCATCGTGAACGCGAAGCGGATCAGCTCCCGGCCGGTCGATCTTGTTGATGACGACGATTGGAGTTCGTTTCAGCTCGAGCGCTTTCCGAAGGACGAAGCGCGTCTGAGGCATCGGGCCATCGAAAGCGTCGACGACCAGCAACACTCCATTCACCATGCGAAGAATTCGCTCGACCTCGCCGCCGAAGTCGGAATGGCCGGGAGTGTCGACGATGTTGATCTTCGTGCCTTTCCATCTGACCGAGGTATTCTTGGCCAGAATCGTAATGCCGCGCTCCCGCTCGAGTGGATTCGAGTCCAGTACGCGCTCCGCCACGACCTGATTTTCTCTGAACGCGCCCGCCTGGCGGAGCATCTTGTCAACCAGGGTGGTCTTTCCGTGATCGACGTGCGCGATGATGGCAATGTTTCGGATTTCCTGCGGGTTCTTCATAGCTCGGAAGCTATCGGAGCCCTATTGCCTTTTGTAGGCCGAATCCCGCCTACACCATCATAAATGAAACATCGTGACCGCGGGTCTTGAGAGCAGCCATGAACGCCGCCTTGTCGGTGGCCTTCATGTAAGCTTCTTTCGGCTCGACGACGCCATTGTCGACGAGATCGATCAGCACGTCGCCAAGGAGAATCATTCCAAGCTTGCGTGACGTCTGCATCACAGATTGCAGCTGATAGGCCTTGCCCTCTCGAATCAGGTTCGACACGGCCGGCACAGTCAAAAGAATCTCGCGAACCGCGACGCGACCTCCGCCAATTTTTTTGCAAAGGGTCTGAGAGATCACACCTTTCAAGGTGTCGGCGAGCATCACTCTTATCTGCGCCTGCCGGTCTGCTGGAAATTGATCGATAATGCGGTCGATCGTTCCAACTGCAGTCGTCGTGTGAAGAGTTCCGAAAACGAGGTGCCCGGTTTCGGCCGTCTCGAGCGCAATCGAAACAGTCTCGAGGTCGCGCATTTCCCCGACGAGAACGATATCCGGATCTTCGCGCAAAGCCGCACGAAGCGCGCTCTTGAATCCCACGGTGTGCAGCCCAACCTGACGCTGAGTGATTACGCACCGCTTGTTGATGTGAACGAACTCGATCGGATCCTCGATGGTAACGACGTGATCATCTCGCGACCTGTTGATCAGATCGATCAGTCCACCAAGAGTCGTTGATTTGCCCGAGCCCGTCGGTCCCGTTACGAGGACCAGCCCTTTCGTGAGGAAGCAGAGGTTCTGCACCTCCGGCGTGATACCGAGATCTTCGACCGTCGCGACTTTTGCGGGAATTACGCGGAAGACACCGCCCGCGCCCTTGTGATCTCGGAAAGCATTGGCGCGAAAACGCGCGAGTCCAGGAATCTCATAAGCGAAATCGGTGTCGTTCACCTCACGGTATTCGCTCCGATTGCGCTCGGGCATGATGCCGTTGAGCATCGCTTCTACTCGTGCATTGCTGAGAGTCTCGGCCTCGAGCATTCGCTTGAGCTCTCCGTGAATTCGCAGGATTGGAGGCTCACCAACGCGCAGATGTAAATCCGAAGCGGACCCCTCGACCAGCTTGCGCAGGAGTCCATCGATCTCACTCCGCGCCGGCTCATCTGACACGTCAGATTCGACTACAGCTCGCGCTGGCTCCGCGCGAACAGGCTGCGGTGCTTCCCTGGCGACACCATTTCCATTGGTAGCATGGCGTGGTGACTGAGGCTCGGCAGCGGCCGCGTGACCGTTTCCGTTCGTGCCGTTGGCTGAGGCGGGAGAAACCGTCGCCCACACTTTCTGGCCGTCATTCTCCAGCCGGGTAAGGAAGCGACCATCGGCATTGGTATAGAGGAACTCCAGCGGCTTCCCCGCCGCGAGGTCCTGTGAAACATGCGGTGGTGCCATCTCACTCAACAGCGCGACGAGCTGACCTGCGCCAAGTGGCTGGCGGGTAAGCGGATGTTGTGCCCCCCGGAGCATGAGGTACGCAACGTCACCGTCAGCGAGTCGAACCGACTCCGCATGATTGGTGACCATCGCGGTCAGAAGAGCATCTATTCTTGGCATTACCCTCTAGACGACTGAGGGCGCGTTTAATCACGCGTGCAGATGCTCTTCCCGCTCGTGCATTTCGCTCCGCTCGAGCTGCACTGTTACGTGTTGAATTCCAAACAGTCGCATGGCGTCGTGCACATGCTCGAGCGCGTGCTGTTGGGCGTTGGAATCGCGACAAATTGCGTGCGCACTCATCGCCACCATTCGCGGAGTGACTGCCCAAACGTGCAAGTCGTGGACGGACTCGATTCCGGGAATTGCCTCTAGCTGAGTGCGCACGACCTCGAGGTCGATGTGTCGCGGCGTCGCCTCGAGTAGAATGTCAACTGACTCGCGCACGAGCCGCCACGAGCCTCGGATTATCAGCGCCGCCGTGATGAACGAGACGAGAGGATCGGCAAGTAGCCATCCGGTATACCGGATGATGATTGCGGCAACAAGAGTTCCGATTCCGGCGAGAAGATCTCCAAGGACGTGCAGGTATGCGCCTCGAACATTCATGTTTTCGTGCGAGGAGGAATGCAGCACTCGAGCGGCGATGACGTTGACTACCAGTCCTGCTGATGCTACAGCGAGCATCAATCCGCCTTGGACCGGCTCGGGATTTCTGATTCGCGTCACCGCCTCGAACAAAATCCAGCAGGAAATCAGCAAGAGCGTAGAGCCGTTCAAGAGCGCAGCGATTATCTCCCAGCGGAGATAGCCGAAGCTTTTCCGCGGCGTTTCAGGCTGCGTCGTGAACCACGTGACGAAGAGCGAAAGAGCCAACGCGCCGACATCCGTGAATAGGTGCCCCGCATCGGCAAGTAGTGCGAGCGAATTCGCGAAATAGCCGCCTGCCGCCTCCGCCACGAGCAATATGGCGGTGAGAACCAGGGCGATACGGAGGCTTCTTCCGGTCGCACCATGGAAATGAAGAGGCCCCCCATGCAAATGCCCTTCCGTGACGCTATCCTCATGTGGCGCACTGACATGCGTGCCACGAGAGGCGCCGGCATCGAGTCCATCGCCGCCGCGATTGTGATATTTTTCTGGTGTGATCTCCCGGCTTTTAGCCATCCTCGCGCTGGTGCTCCTCAACGGATTTTTTGTCGCCGCGGAGTTCTCTCTCGTCCGCTCGCGCCGCACCCGTTTGGAAGCGATGGTGAGATCGGGTGATCGGCTCGCGAGAATCGCACTCAGGGCAACGTCAAATATCTCCCGCGTTCTATCAGCGAGCCAGTTGGGTGTAACTCTCGCGAGCCTTGGACTCGGATGGATCGCCGAGAGAACGCTTGCTGAAATCTTCGAGGGTCTCTTCGCGCGACTTCCGTTGGCAATCACGGTATCGCTGAGCGTCACCATCGCAGGAATCGTCGCGTACACGGTGCTCACGTATTTGCACGTCGTGATCGGAGAGCTCACTCCGAAAGCCGCAGCACTCAACCATCCGGAAGTCTTCGCGAAATTTCTCGCTCCGCTGCTTCTGCTCTTTGGATGGGTGATGTCCCCATTTATATGGGTGCTCAATCGCTCGGCAAACGGAATTCTTCATGCGCTCGGCCAATCAACCGCGTCGATGAATGAAACGGTTCATTCGCCTGAAGAGCTGCGATTGCTGGTCGAGCAGGCGCAGGAAAGTGGATCCCTCGAGCACGGTGATGCCAAGATGCTCGGCGCGGTTTTCGAGTTCTCCGAAAAGAATGCGCGCGAAGTGATGACGCCGCGCACTGAGATCATTGCCTTTCCCGTCGACGCGACACTTCCTGAAATTCTGAAGCTCGTCGAGGAGAGCGGTGTATCGCGTTATCCCATTTACAACGAGACGATAGACGACATCGTTGGAATGGTCCTCGCCAAGGATCTGCTCAAAGTGTTCATCGCCGCCGCGGCAGCGGAGGCAAGCGACCCGTCACACAACGGACATCCCACTAATTTCTCGCTGCGCGACATGATGCGGCCCGTACACATGATTCCAGGGTCGCGTGAAGTCGAAGACGTGCTCGCCGATTTCAAGCGCTTGAAGATTCACATGGCAATTGTGCTCGACGAGTACGGCGGCACCGCGGGCGTGATCACAATGGAAGACCTTCTCGAGGAAATTGTCGGCGAGATACTCGACGAGTACGACACGCCCGAAGACAGCGACGCTCCAGTACAGACCCGCGCAGGCGAGACGCTCGTTCCGGGAAGCACGAACCTCGGCGAGCTCAACGAGCGTTTCGGTCTCGATATTCCCGAGGACGATGCGACGACCATCGGCGGTTACGTCTTTGGTGTTCTTGGACGGCTCCCGCAGCCGGGGGATAGAGTCATCGCTGGGGGCGCAATGTTTACCGTGCGCGAGATGGACGGCCGGAAGATCGATACGCTTGCTGTCGATCTTCATTCGATGGGAGACCGTCGCGCGCACGATCGCGCTCCGCAATCTGCCGACACAGAAGCAGCGCCTCGATAAAGCTCGAAGGGTCGGCGAGCCCACGACCCGCAATATCAAGTGCGGTTCCGTGATCCGGTGACGTGCGCGGAAACGGCAATCCGAGCGTGACATTAACCGCGCTGCCAAATGCTGCGACTTTGATGGCGGTCATTCCAACGTCGTGATACGGCGCGATCACGGCGTCGAATTCTCCGCGCATTGCTCGAACGAAAACAGTGTCAGCGGGAAATGGCCCCGAGATCGAAGCTCGCCGAGCTGCCGGAGCAAGAAGAGTTTGATCTTCGTCGCCGAACCTGCCGCTGTCGCCGGCATGCGGATTCAGTGCGCAGAGAGCGATGCGTGGCGATTTTATGTCGAACCATCGCGTCAGATATTCACGAGTGATTCCCGCTATCTCGACGATTCGATCTTCGGTGAGCTCACGGAACACATTTCTAAGCGCGACGTGGGTTGTCGCGAGCACAACGCGCAGGGGATTTTTTTGGGCGCCAACGCGGCCCGTCGCCGCGAGCATCATTGCAACGTTCGAATGCGTCAGCGCGGCGAGCATCTCCGTGTGTCCCGGATAATCGTAACCTCCAGCGAGGAGCGCTGATTTGTCGATCGGTGCCGTGACAATTCCGTCGACTTGTCCTGCGAGCGCGAGGTCGACAGCACGCTCGATCGCCTTTCCGCTCAGCTTTCCAGCGAGCGCGGCGCCGCCGGAGCTGGACCATTCTCCGATCGATTCGTCGACGTCTACACCACATCCAGTTGCACCGACAACCACATAATCAGAGCGCCCGCCGACCCCTGAGTCGGCGAGCGCCTTGCTGATTATCTCCGGGCCGATGCCTCGCGGATCGCCCGCGGTCACCGCCAGCCGTCTGCTCACGATCTATAGCCTGATCGACACGTAGGTTTTCTTACGCAAGTCATCGAGAAGCTGTCGCGTTGCTCGCTCCGCCATGAGTTGCTGACGGATTCGCTCTCGCACTTCGCTCTCCACGAATTGACCAGCTTCGTTCACCGTCACGAGCTGAACAACGGCGTACTTGGGCAACCCACGCGGTCCAACCAGCTCGAATGGATCGGTCACATCATCTGCTTTCTTTCCCGCGAGCGCAGCATTGTACGACGCGGGAAGCGAATCGCGAACGAACGGAGTGAGAATTCCCTTCTCTTCCGCGGGATCATGATGCTTCGCAACGAGTGAATCGAAATTCCCTCCAGCGCGCCACGCCTTGGCGACCGAGTCCGCCTCGAGCCGAGCAGCCGCGAGATCCGCCGAATCGATAACCGGGGTAATCAGGATGTGGTGCGCGTGCACTTCTCCAGCCTGCACGCGATCGACGCGCATGATGTGATAGCCAAATGGACTCTCGAACACCGGACTGATCTGACCGGGATTCAGCGCGAACATCATGCGCTCGAATTCGGGAACCATCGCACCGCGTCGATTCCATCCGAGGTCGCCCCCGGTTGCTTTCGATCCGGGATCCATCGACTCACGCTTGGCAATCTGCTCGAAATCTCCGCCGCGTCTGATCTCGAGAAGAAGTGAATCCGCTTTTGCCTTCGCAGCTTTCTTCTGTTCGGCGGTTGGCTTTGGAGCCACGATTACCTGACGAAACGTGACGGTGGCGGGCTGTTGTTTTAGCATGTCCTTGTTCTTCTGAAACGCTTCGTCGATTTCCGCATCGCTCACGTTCTTTGTGCGCGCCGTTTTCTGAAGGTCCGGAAAAACCCGCTGCTGAAGCGCTCGCCGATAGAACTGCGTGTACAGGTTGCGTCGATATTCGTCGGGAGTCCCGAACCCGGCATTCTTGAGCTCGGTTTTGTACTCGTCCTCAGTCTTGAACTGGTCTCGCACTCGCTTGACCTGATCGTCCACGGACCGATTTACTTCCGCCTCGGTGACGTCGACTTTCATCTCGTGCGCTTTTTGTACGAGAATCTCTTCATCGATGAGCTGATTGAGCGCATCCTTCGCGAAAGCCTCCTGGCCGGCAGAGTCCGCAGGAATTTGAATGCCGGACGCGCGCTGCTGATTGATGAACGAAAGAACGTCGCTCCACAGCAATGGCTGGTCGCCGACAATTGCAACCACTCGGTCAACCGCGATCGCGGAGCTCGGCAACGCCGACGCAGACGGACGCGTCGGCACCTGAGCCTTAAGCAAAGGGGCAGCTCCGACGAGAGTCAAAATGAAAAAGGCTTTACGCATCCTGATTTCTACCCCTCAACCCTGTCGCTGGTGCCACTACTTTTTCGTCGTGTCTTTTGGCTTTGGCACCGGAACAACAGACGGTGGTTGCCCCGCCGTCTTCGTCGAATCTGTCTTGAGACGAATCTTGGCCGCTTCAACGAGGGATCGCGCGACAGCGTCGTCGTTGATGTTCCAATCGTACTTGGCGCGAAGAGCCGCCTCGACGGGCTCGGTGACATCGACGTACTGCGCCTTTTGCGCCAGGAGGTCTCGCAGATATTGATCTACTTTCTGATGCGCGAATTTTTCCTGGTCGCCCTTTGATTTTGCATTGACGGCAAGGATACGCGGATCGATCGCGAGTGCCGACCACGCCGATACCAGCGAAGTGCTGAGGAAGCTTCGAATCTGTTTCAGCTGGGCCGGATCAGGACCTAGCTTCGCGCTATCCGCAGCGTGAATAACCAGGTCGTTACGAACGAAATTCTTCACGAATCCCGGAAGAAGTGAATCGGGCGCGGTCTTGATACGCTCGCCGATTTGTGCCTGCGCAGGAATTGTCGTAACCCATTTTGCGAGCTTGGCCGCCGTGAAGTCGCCGATGTCAGTCGTTGCGAGAACAGTTTTGTCCTCCATGTGCGCCTTCGGTTCTTCAGTCGTTGCGCGAACCGTCGCTTCCGTTCCCGGTTTGACCTTCAGGTCATGCGTCTTTTCCAGAGTGGCGAGGTACGTGCTCTCGGCCGCCTGCATTCCGAGCTGCTTGCTCGCCTGGACAATCTCCGGTTTTACCTCAGCGAAAGTGGGTCTGCGAATGATATGATATCCGAACTGTGTCTCGATAACAGGAGAGATCTCGCCCGGCTTCGTTGCAAGAAGCCCTTGCTCGAATTGCGGGACCATCGCGCCCTTCGCGAAAGTTCCGAGCGAGCCGCCCTTGATTTTCGATCCAGGATCCTGGCTGTTCTTCTTTGCAAGGTCAGCGAAATTCGCTGACGTTGCCTGTGCGCGGAGCGCCTCCGCCTTTTTCTTCACAGTGGCTTTGGCGGAGTCGGTCATCCCCTGCGTCACGAGCAGAATGTGACTCGCCGCGAGAATTTCCCCCCGATTGTAGATCGCCTCCGCAGAGTTGCTATCCGGAGCAGGCCACGACTTCGACACAAGGTCGTACCATTTCTTGGCTTTGACGTTGTCGATCGCCGCCCACATTGCGTTGTCGGCAATCTTCGGGTCGGTGAGCGTGTCCTTGTCGACTGCGGCTTGCGCCGCGAGATGATAATCGACAAATGCGTCCACGACCGCATTTGCGACGTCGCGGCGAAGGGGCGCCTGTGACGTGCCCATCATGCTCGCCACCTGGTCTACAGTGAGCTCGTGACCGACCGCCTTCCCGGCGACGTTCGAATGAGCGGACATCGCGTCCTTAAGCGAGCCGCATGCGGTTAACGTCAGGGTCAGGGCTACTGCCGCGACTGAGAATCTCTTGATCATTTCGTTTTGGTCGATTGTGTCCCGGATGCGACTTGCAACCGCAGAGTCGCGAGGGCGCGGACGAGGCCACTCAGCAGCTCCGCGCCACCAAGCCGGGTGAGCTTGAGGGATAACGGATGAGCGCGCCGAACTTCCGCCTGAAACTGTACCTCGTGAAAAGCAGCGGAAATCCCCTTCATTCGAGGCACCGCGTGCTCGCGAAAGGTAATACGCGCATCGTTGCCGCGCACGAGTATGGATTCCATGTCTGCTGCCCCGCCGAGGACGCGCAGGAGCGCGACAGCGAAGAAGGCTTCGCCCGGTGGAGGAAGAGGCCCGAAGCGATCACGCAGCTCCGTGCGCAACGCCTCGATCTCCTCGGGATCGACCATGTGAGTGAGGCGCCGGTAAACATCGAGCTTGGCATCCTGGGCCGCGATGTACTCATCCGGCAGATACGCCGGAACATCGACAGACACATCCGCGGGCTGAAGCTTTGGCGTCGAATCGCCTCGAAGTATTCTGCCTACGGCTTCTTCGAGCATTCGCAAGTACATGTCGAACCCGACGGCGGTGACAAATCCCGATTGCTCCGGACCTAGAAGATTTCCGGCACCACGCAGCTCGAGATCCTTTAGCGCAATCCGGTATCCTGCGCCGAGCTCGGTGTGATGCTCCAGAATTTTCAGGCGACGGTTGGCCTCCTCGTCGATGTCCGCGTCGGGAACGAGTAGATAGCACGTTGCACGTCGATGTGATCGTCCGACTCGCCCGCGCAGCTGATAAAGCTGCGCCAGTCCGAAATGGTGCGCCTGATTCACGAACATCGTGTTTGCATTTGGAACGTCCAGACCGGATTCGACGATCATCGTCGACACCAGAACGTCGGTTTCGCCATCGACGAACTCGCGCATCACTTGCTCGAGATCCCGCTCGCGCATCTGGCCGTGTCCGACAGCGATGCGCGCGCGCGGAACGATTCGCCGGATATGATCCGCGATCGCATCGATTGTCTCGACGCGGTTGTGGACGAAGAACACCTGCCCGCCACGATCGAGCTCGCGGGTGATTCCTTCCTCGATCAGCGCGTTATCCCACGGCTCGACGAATGTGAGGACGGGGGATCGATCGCGCGGTGGAGTTTGCATCAACGTCATGTCGCGAAGACCCGCGAGCGAGATATGCAGCGTGCGCGGAATCGGCGTTGCGGTAAGAGTGAGCACATCAGTGTCGAGCTTGAGCTGCTTCAATCTTTCTTTGTGCTTCACCCCAAACCGATGCTCCTCGTCGACAACGATCACACCGAGGTTTTTGAACTTTACGTCGGGACTCAGCAGGCGATGCGTTCCGATGACGACGTCGGTTCTCCCGTCAGCGAGTGATTCGATCACCGCCTGCTGCTGCTTCGGCGTCTCGAACCGGCTCATCGTCTTTACGCTTACGGGAAAATCGGCGAGCCGATCGCCGAATGTTCGCGCGTGCTGCTCAGCAAGAATTGTCGTGGGTACGAGCACGGCGACCTGTCGGCCCGACTGCACCGCCTTGAAAGCCGCGCGGACAGCAATCTCGGTTTTTCCATAACCGACGTCTCCGACGAGTAGTCGGTCCATCGGACGCGGACGCTCCATGTCTGATTTGACGTCATTGGTCGCGGTGCGCTGGTCGGGTGTATCCTCGAACAGAAACGACGACTCGAGCTGACGCTGCCACGGAGTATCCGGAACGTGTGGCGGGCGCGTCGCGACTTTTCTTCGCGCGTAAAGATCGAGCAGCTCGGCGGTCATTTCCTGAATCGCTGCTCGCGTGCGATCGCGCTGCTGAGCCCAGCGCTTTCCGCCGAGTGAATGCAGGCGCGGCGGAGCTGCATCGGCGGTGATGTCGGCGGCTGAGCGATAGCGCTCGATCTGATCGATTCGATAGAGTGGCACGTTGAGTCGATCGCCGCCTTCATACTCGATCACCGCTGCTTCCACGGTGCTCTCGCGAAAGAAAATCTTCTCGATGCCGCGATAAATGCCGACTCCGTGCTCCAGGTGCACGACGTAGTCGCCGGGAGTCAACGCTGTGAGGCTCTCGATGGCAGTGCCCGTCGAGTATCGTCGTGCACGCCGAATCCTGCGCTCTCGGCGGAAAATCTCATGGTCCGTGAGAATGCGCAGACCCTGGCTGTCATCGAACGGAGGAATGACGAAGCCACCGTTCAGCACACCAATCGCCAGCGTAGCATTTGGTGGCCGACTTCCCTCGGAGAGAAGCTCGTCGAGTCGCTCCGCCTGGCCGGCGTTGTCACAAAGGATGATCGTCGACAAACCGTCGGCCGCGACTTCGCGAAGCCTCTTCATGTCGCGCAGGATCGGCTCGGGCGCGGCAAGCTTGAAATCGATCCAGGCAGATTCTTTTTCGTCGCTGCGAGTTTCAGCATTTATGGAAACTGTTCCCAGCGCGCGAACTGCCGATGCTATTTCTGCGGGCTCTGCATACAGTGCGTCACGATCGGGCGCGTCTTCGCCGCGACGTCGAGCGAGCTCGATATGATGCTGCGCTTCATCCCATGTGCGTGTGAGCTCCGGCTCGACGTGACTGTCCTCGGGGATTACGACGATCGTGTCCGGCGAAAAAAGCGAAACGATCGAGACACGCGCGTCCTCGTCGACAATTCCCGAGACTTGTCCATCCACCGGAAGAATCAGCGCGAGACTCGCGTCTCGCGTCGATCGCTGGCTCACGAGGTCGAAGTGACGCAGCTCGATGATCTCGTCTCCCCAGAATTCGAGGCGCACCGGCTCGGCCATGCCGAAGCTGTAAACATCGAAGATTCCTCCGCGAACACTGAACTGGGCGACGTCTTCGACCATCAGCACTCGCTCGAATCCGATTGATTCGAGATGCGACGCGAGATCTTCGGGGCGCCTGATGTCGCCTTTGCGTAGCTCGAGTCTCGCCTGAGCAAGCGCTCGAGGAAGCTGCGTCCTCTCCAGTAATGCGCGCGCGGTCGTGAGTAGAATGCGAACGTCGCTGCGGGCGAGGCGCTCGAGCGTTTCGACTCTCTCGCCGGCAACTTCGGCATGTGGCTCCGCCTCGCCGAATCCTTCGCGCGGCGGGTAGAACGCAACAGGAAGATTCTCATCGAGCGACTCGAGATCGGCGAGCCATCTTTCTGCTGCTGAAACGCCCTCTGCGATGACGACGAACAGACGACCGGGCGCGCGACGAGCCAACGACGCGATTACTGCCGCGTCGCTGGAACCAAATAGGCCCGAGAGGTGTACGCGCGGGTTAGAGGGGGGAAGAACCGATAACGCGCGCGAAAACTCGGGGAGTGCCTCGACTGCTTCGAGTAATGCTGGTAATGCCACCGCGCGCAAGGTATAGTACTGGTAGCTCCACTGGTAGCCGAGCAACGTGATGTGACCGGAGGTTTTATGCTCGCGAAATTCGCAGGATTGGCGGCGGTGTCTCTCCTTCTCTCCCTCGACACCGCGCACGCGCAGAGCGTCGACCGCGCGCGTCCTCGTGAGTACCAACCCGCCGAACGCGCTCCGGAAGTGAGCGTCTGGATCGATCGATACTCCTACCGGCCCGGTCAAAGACTCAGAGCATTTTTCCAGAGTGATCCGGGCGCGTACGTGACGATCGTTCGTGTGACGACCACTGGAGACGTCAAGGTGCTCTATCCGCGCTCTCCGGACGTACAGCAACCATATAAGTACGATCGTCTCGTCGATGACGAAGTTCCGTTCGTGAACGACCTCGGCTTTTACATCAATGAGCCCGAGGGAGTCGGTTTCGTTTTCGCGATCGCGACGTATCAGCCATTCGATTATCGCACAGTCGCATCACGCGGGCGCTGGAGCACTTTTCAGTTAACGGGCAATGCCTACGCCGATCCGCGGCAGGTGGTCGCCGCGTTCATCGATCGCACCTTGCCTCTGTCGGCTGAATATTCGACTGATTACATACAATATCAGGTGGCCTCCACGCTGTATCGTCCGCAACGCTACGGCTATGACTTCGTCGACTACGACGATACGTACATCACGTGCCTGCGTTACTATCGCGGATATCCTGATTACTATTGCCGCCAGTTCGCGACATACGGGCAGGGTCCGTTCATCCCGATTTTTATCGGTCACGGTCGTCCGTACACGCCGACACCGACAACTTCGCGGACGCGAAAGCCGGGCCTGCCGAACAGGCTGGTGCCTGACCCCAGCACTCGTGGGGAAGGGATCAAGCCACAGGTTCCAGCTCAGCGCTCTCCAACATCGAACGCCGGCGCGCAGCGCGCCTGGTGGAATGCGCAGCGAAAAGAGGCGGCAAACGGAGCCGACGTAACGGTTTTCCGTGGCAGTTCTCCGCGCGTCGATCCGCAAATGCCATCGCCATCTTCGGAATACCGGCCGCTGCCGTCCTCGCCGCGTATCGAGACTCGCCCTGAGACGAGAGAAATTCCTTCACGCCGGTTCGAGCCGCAGTCGCAGCCGAGTTATGATCCATCGCCTCGTCGCATTGAACCGCCTGTGATACGCAGCGAGCCGATGCGAAGCGAGCCGCAGCAGCGTTTTTCGCCGGAGCCCCGTGTGATTCAGGCCCCGCCGTCGGCGCCGCCGGTGCAGCGAATGGATCCAGCGCCGCGAGAATTTCATCCCGCGCCCCCGCCACCTCCTCCTCCTCCGCCACCACCAGCGGATCGACGCCAAGATTGATACCATCGACGAACAGCTGGCGACAACACTGACGCATCTCTCGCTGGCCACCGAGCTAGAGATGCGTCAGTGTGTATGGCAGCCGGTATATTTCGCCCGTGAACCTCGACCACATTCGAAATTTCTGCATTGTCGCGCATATCGATCACGGCAAATCAACCCTTGCCGACCGACTGATCGAGGCTACCGGCATGCTCCAGAAGCGAGAGATGAAAGCTCAAGTGCTGGACACTCTCGACCTCGAGCGCGAACGCGGTATCACGATCAAGCTCAACGCCGTTCGCATGAGTTACGAAGCGGTCGATGGGAGCAACTACGAGCTCAATCTCATCGACACTCCCGGTCACGTCGACTTCACTTACGAAGTCTCTCGATCACTCGCTGCATGTGAAGGAGCAATTCTCGTCGTCGATGCATCGCAGGGAATTCAGGCGCAGACGCTTTCAAATCTTTTTCTAGCTCTCGATGCAGGCCTTCAGATAATTCCCGTCCTCAACAAGATCGATCTCCCGGGTGCCGAGCCCGAGAAAAGAAAACAGGAAGTTCACGACTTACTCGGCGTCGATCCCGACGAGATTCTGATGGTGAGTGCCAAAGAAGGAATTGGAATTCGGGAGCTGCTCGAGGCAGTCGTCACTCGCGTGCCTCCGCCGAAAGGCAGCGCAAATGGTCCGCTGCGCGCTCTCATCTACGATTCCTATTACGATCGCTATCGCGGTGCGATTCCCAGCGTACGAGTCGTAGACGGAGTGATTCGCGAAGGAACGCAAATCACTTTTGGCGCGAGCGATTCCGTCTACGAAGTGGCAGAAGTTGGATACAATCAGCTTCGCCAGGTGAAAACCGATTCGCTCGGACCAGGAGAAGTTGGCTACGTCGTTGCCAACGTGCGCTCCGTAAAAGAAACGCGAGCGGGCGATACGATCTTCGACGCAACAAACAAAGCGACCGCGCCGCTTCCCGGTTACAAGGAAGTTCGCTCATTCGTATTCGCCGGTCTGTATCCAACCGACACGACTCAATACGAAACGTTGCGCGATGCGCTCGAAAAGCTGCAGCTCAACGACGCTTCGCTTCAGTACGAGCCGGAGACCTCAACGGCACTCGGCTTCGGATTTCGTGCAGGATTTCTTGGACTCCTCCACATGGAAATCGTGCAGGAGCGATTGCTTCGCGAGTATGAGCTCGAGCTCGTTACTACTGTGCCGAGCGTCGAGTATCGAGTGTATCGAACAGACGGAACGATGGAGCTCATCGAGAATCCGTCGCTAATGCCTCCCGCCACCTTGATCGAGTACATCGAAGAGCCTTTTGTCAAAGCGAGAATCATGGCGCCCGCCGATTACATCGGTGGAATCATGACACTCGGTCAGGAGCGGCGCGGCGTCTACAAGAACATGACGTACCTCGATACCTCGAGGGTGGAATTCGACTGGGAGTTTCCACTTGCCGAAATCATTCTCGATTTTTTCGATCGACTGAAGACAATCAGTCGCGGCTATGCTTCACTCGATTATGAGATACTCGAGTACAGACGCAGCGATCTCGTGAAGCTCGATATGCTGATCAACGGCGACCCTGTCGACGCGTTCTCCGTGATCATCCATCGTGACAAGGCATACGAGTGGGGACGCAAGATTGCGGACAAGCTGCGTGAGCTGATTCCGCGACAGCTCTTCGAAGTTGCCATCCAGGCTGCCATCGGGCAGAAGGTGATTGCGCGGACAACCGTGAAACCGCTGCGCAAGGACGTTCTCGCGAAATGCTACGGCGGTGACATCACACGCAAACGCAAACTCCTCGAGAAGCAGAAAGAAGGAAAGAAGAGAATGAAGCAGGTGGGATCGGTTGAGATTCCACAGGAAGCTTTCCTGGCTGTACTGCAGGTGGACTGAGCCGTGGCATCGCTCGTTGTTCAGACGAGCTTCCTCGGCGACGTTGTCCTAACGACTCCGCTCATTGCCGAGCTTGCCAAACGCGGTGAGGTAGACGTACTCGCAACGCGTCCGGGCGCGGAAATTCTTTCGAATAATCCGGCGATTCGAAATCGAATCGTTTATGAGAAGCACGGCAACGACAGTGGCATTTCAGGTTTTGTGCGCACGGTTCGTCACCTTCGAAGCAATACCTACGACTCCGCGTACTTCGGGCAAGGTTCAGTTCGCAGCGGCGCGTTGGGACTCGCGGCAGGTATTCGCCATCGCATCGGGTTCGATACATCTGCGGGCAGCGCGTTCTACACCGAGCGTGTCCGATACCAACCAGACAGGCATCATACTGAGCGATTGCTGTCGCTCGCGTTCAGCGATTGCGCTGATCCATTTCTGAGTGAGCAGCTCCGGCCTCGCCTTTACCCAGGCGATGATGAGCGTCGAGTCGTCGATAAGCTGTTCGCCGACGAAGGAATCGACGACAAGAACTTTATCGCACTCGGTCCCGGAAGTGCGTGGGGAACGAAGCGCTGGCCTTTCTATCCCGAGCTCGCGCTACTTCTCGCGGACCGATTTTCAATTGTCGTCGTCGGCGGGAAGGGTGATGTGGATTCGGGAGACATAATCGCGAAACAGTTGCCCGCCGGCCGAGCGTTAAATTCCGCCGGGCGACTGTCGCTACTCGCATCGGCGGAGATTATTGGCCGTGCAAAGGCGCTTGTCGGAAACGATTCGGCGCCACAACACCTTGCTTCCGCGATGGGGACTCCGACGGTGACAATCTTCGGTCCCACGGTCCCGGCATTCGGTTTTGGTCCGCTGGCTCCAACAAGCGAGAGTGCGGGCGTCACCGGGCTAGACTGTCGCCCATGCGATCGGCACGGTCCGATGCGGTGCCCGCTTGGACATTGGCGCTGCATGCGCGAACTTTCGTCCCGTGAAGTTTATGACGTTCTCATGCGAACACTCAGCTAGCGAGCGAGCGTGACAGTCAGAGAGCAATTCATCGTTGGGGTAGATCTCGGAGTCGCGGCTTGCGACGTTCACGACGGCTGCGTCGAGGTGGCCGTTGTGGTCGAGGTCCATCCAGTCGAGCCGGGTCACGGGCGTGGCCTGGGCCGAGGCCTCGGGCACCAGGGTGGGCACCAGCGTGGCCACGAACAGCAGGGCGACGAGGGCGGTCGGAAGGCGGCGCGTCGTGGTCGGCATGGTGGATCTCCGGTTCATCGCAGGACCCCCCGCACCCCGCAGTTGGGGCATTGGATGGCCAGGGGCTTCATGCCCGTCACCTGGAACTCGGTGCTGCACTTGGGGCACGTGATGTGGTGCGCCTCCGCGGTCGGCGCGGTCGGCGTGGGCGTGGCTTCCGCCATGCCCTCCTCGGCGGGGGCCTCCATGGCGCCCTCGGCAGGCATCTCGCCCTCGGGAGGCGCTGGCGGTGCGCCGCGGCCCCGCAAGGCGAGGAACAGCACCAAGGCGATGCCCAAGAGGAGGATGAGGCCGATCGCGATCCAGGCCCACCATGGCATGCCGAGCCAACCGCTGGCGGCCGGCGCGCCTTGCGGCTGCAGGCTGGAGAAGCCGGGGATCCGGTCGGCGTCGGCGGCGCTGGTGGCGCGGCCGTCGAGCGGCGTCGAGCCGAAGAAGCCGGTCACGAGGTACCTGTCGCTGGCGGCGCCGGCGGTGTCGGTGTAGGAGCGGGACGTGAAGGCCGCCGTGCCCGCGGTGAGGTTGGCGATGGGGCGGCAGCTGGAGGTCGCCGCGGAGGAGCAGCGCCAGACCTGCACGCCCTGCAGGCGAGCCGTGGGGCACGCGGCGGGCAGGGTCCAGGTGACGGTGTTGCCCGTCCCGTTGGCTTCGGCCACGCTCACGTCGATGGCGCTGTTGCAGGTGGCCGCGAGGCTGCCGGCGCTCGTGGTCGTGGACGTCGTCGAACTCGTCGTGGTGGGGCCGGTGGCGCGCGTCGTGGCGGTCACTTGGGCGCCAGGCGTGAGGGCGGGGTGGTTGTCGGCCTCGTCGTACGGGATGACGGCGAACGTGTAGGCCACACCGGCCGTGAGGCCAAGGACGCTCACCTGCTGCTGCGAGCCAGGGGCCGCCACCGCGGCGGCGGCGCCCGGGCCGGAGACGTCCGGCT
>JBHELX010000047.1:0-22289 GCA_046262875.1 Gemmatimonadaceae bacterium
GACGCAGACATCACACGACGGGATAGGAAAGTCGCGCGCGCTGCGGCATACTGTGACGCAGGTCGCATTGTCATCGAGACACGCAAGGGAGTGACTGATGGCGGTCCGATTCACGATGATGCGCCCGCCAGTGCGCAAGCAGCGGCGGCGATGGCAGCATTCACACTTCATGAAATGCATCCGCATCTCGGAGCGAGTGCCGTAATGGGTGCAACGAGCGAGGGGAACAAGCAATAACTCACGAGCAGCTGAATCCCGACCGACCGCACGTGGACGCGGATGCGCCCACGCCGGGAACCGGTCCCGATTGGCACTCGCGCCCGCGCGCGGGAACGCTCGTCCTCCTCGGCGGTGGAACCAGCGCACACGGTGAAGCGCTCGGTGCGTTCGCTACTCTCGCGTCATCGAACGGCAACGGTCCGGTAATCGGTTTGACTACTGCATCCGGAAATGTGAGAGCGAGCGCGCGACGTTGGCGTCGCGATCTTCACACCGCCGGATTGGAACACGTGAAGGTCCCGGTCGTCGAGACACGCGATCAAGCGAGCGACCCACGCATCGTGAAGATGATCGAGGAGTCGAGCGGAATCTTCCTTGGCGGCGGAAGTCAGATCAAGCTCGTGAGCACGCTGAGCGGTACGCCCGTGGGCGAGGCGATTTGGGAGCTGTACGCTCGCGGGGGACTCGTGGGCGGAACGAGTGCCGGTGCGGCGGCGCTTACTGAGCTAACGCTCGCTGGTAATGAAGTCGATGAAGAAGGAAAACTCGTCGAGCAGTACATCGGTCCGGGCCTGGGGCTGCTCGGATTCAAGTCGCTCATCGACACTCATTTCACGCAGCGCAGACGATTGTATCGGTTATTCGTCGCGATCGCCGGCAATCCCGAGATCATGGGACTCGGACTCGACGAGGACACTGCGATAGTGGTGAAGGGTGAAGTCGCGCGTATCGTGGGGAAGGGCGGCGTGACATTCGTCGATGGACGCGGCGTGCGATTCGACAATGCCGATGAAGTGACGAAGGGACGTCAGCTCACGTTGAGCTCACTTCGCGTCGGAATTGTCGGGACGGGCTACACGTTCAATCTCAGACATCGGGAACTCGAAGCGTTACTGGATTGATTTCCGCGACGTGTGAATAACATCAACCCCGAGCACCTTTTGCCAGCTCACCGCCAATAACGTATCCCGCGCCAGCCGAAAAAATCGGAATCGCGAGAACCTCCATCATTCCCCAATGTGAGCGCAGCTTTGGACACAGACGAA
Source organism: Gemmatimonadaceae bacterium (assembly GCA_046262875.1). Taxonomy (GTDB): domain Bacteria; phylum Gemmatimonadota; class Gemmatimonadetes; order Gemmatimonadales; family Gemmatimonadaceae; genus UBA4720. Next base: position 1,266 of record JBHELX010000047.1, read on the forward strand.
AAGTCCAACAGCAACCGGAATTCCGGCGACAAAAACCTACAGCGTAAGCACCGCGTCGCTGTTCTCCGCGAGATGCGTTGAGTATTTCGTCCTAGTCGCGCGGTGATCGTCATATCCAAAGAGTTCACCCGCGCAGAATAAAACGCCGTGAGTCGACTCAGCTGAAACTGTTGATGTGCGGGCCTGTCTCAGCATTCTATTTGCGTCCCGCATCCCGCCGTTGTGAAGACGTTGTGGCTTGCCGAAGCCGTTCTTGCCTGGGAATCTGTGACTCGAAATTCATAAGTATTGGTAGTGTTTGCGGTGGTTGCATATACTTCCAGTGTTGTCCCCGTCGCACCATTGATGGCTGATCCGTCTTGATACCACTGATACGTGATCGGCGGCAATAGATCAGACTCATAATATTCGCCCGAAAGCGTTGCCGATTGGCCAGGAGCTAGCCGGATTATTTGGATGGAAATTCGCGCCAAACGGCCAATTGCCGCTCGTATCGTAATGACATGCCTGTGATGTCCCATTCTCGCTCGGGCCGCACGCGCAAACAATGATCACCGCGAGGCCACCCGCGAGCGCGAACCCTTTAAGAAGAGGTGGGCACCGTGTTAGTGATGTCATACCTCCCTCCCTAGATCACGGCGCGATAACGCCTGCGGTGAAGTTGATTGGCATTTCGGGTTTCCGCGTGGCATGGAGTGTCCGCATCTCAGCTTGTTGACGTTTCACGTAATCATCCCAGTTTTCGCCAAGTCGTGCCTGCGGCACGAAGACGACATCAACTTCTGCCGGCTGGACGGCATCTGGATTCCAGAAGCGGGAACCCTGCCTGTTCGTTGTCCGAATCCGACTCACGTAGACGTCAGCCGACTCAATCGTACTTCCAGTCGCGGTCCGGATGCGCGCCGGGGAATCGAGTCGAAGGTGCCAGCGCGCCTCCAAGGGGCTGTCATTTCTGTAAAATGGCGCGATGAGTTCTGGAACAGCTGCCACACGTCGGCCCGTCGCCGTCGCAGCCAAGACGACTGCAGCTTCCGCCGACGGAAGTTCATCCGCAATCTGACCGATTGGAATTGCCTCTGGAACAAAATCGTTTCCGCCAATGGGAGGAAAATCAATCTCGCCGTTGCTCGCGATTTCTAGGTCGGTCGAATAGGCCGAGACAGCAACATTCATTTCTGGATCGCCCCGCACACAAAGCTTTACTAGCCATACGGGTCCGAGTGCTTTCTGCAGGGGATGCGCGGGGGCAGACGGATCATCGATATCCAACCGCTCGAAGGGCGTCGCAGCATACAGCGGCGGCGCGCAAACGGCGAGTTTATCGTACGAGATCGGTGCACCACGACGACTTTCATAGAACTCATTGTTATAGGGCGCGTTGTAAGGGGCCATCGCCACGGCTAACGCTCCAGCCTTTTCTCCGGAGATCTGTGCGCGGCCGGTATTCGGCGCGGCCGCAAGCTGAAGTCGCCCGTCTGAGCTGACCGCCGCAGCCGCTTCTGGTGTTAGTGCCTGAAGTAGTGCCTCGCGCGAAACTTCTGGGATCGGTGACAGAGTTCGATCTCCAGAGCATGACAGGTTCGCAAAGATCACCGCTAGGAAGAAGAGTCGCGATTGCAATGTCGGGCCGGTCGAACTTTTCACATCGAGATTGGACGAAGGTGCGCGAATTCTGGCTAATCGCGCTCGCGGGACATCCCGAAGGATCTGCGCCGTGAATCGGTACTTCGTGGCCTCCTTAAAGGCCGCCTGATGGAACTCTTCACCGACTTGGTGTCGGGAATGTTTTTCTCCATCAGACATGCGGCTCTCTTAGACCGCCGCATCTAAGTGTTATTACCTACACACCCGATGTCGGTGAGGCATGCTTTTCTTCTGCAAAGTAGCCGCCACACTTGTCCTCGAGGATAGAATACCAATTTTGATGACAGAAAACCAAGCAGTACCTGATGCAAAATCGCACATAACCCATCACTGCGGTCGGAGCATTCTGATTTGCGCAGTCATTTCACTCGCACATTTTTCACTCGTCATTTTTCCCAAGTCGGCACTCGAAAGAGCAACGAGAAATGCTCCAATCTTCTCGGTAGCCGCATCGGGGAGTTTCTTCCCTTCTCGGCAGCTGCCTTAGGCGGATTCCCAACTCTCGTGTCTACCGTCACGCGCGTCCATTCCCTCGGCGCCCACGCCCAACCTTCGCGAAGTCCGGCGAGTTTGAATTTCTTCGCCTTTCCATCACCAGCCTCGGTCAACGGCGACACAAGATTCGGAGCGAGATACATCATCATGCTGGTCTCTAGCTCTCCTGCGCGAGCGCCGAGCTCGTCGAAGTACGGCTTTGGGTAAACGCAACCGCGATCATCGATTCAGTTTGGCAGATACCGTGAGCTTCGAGGTAATGCGACGCGAAAGGATCGCGGAAGTGTTCACCTTGAATCATCACTTCGGGATTGCGGGTTACAAACTCATCCCGGCTATTCGTACATTGACCCGAGATCAGCCGCGGCCAGCTCGACCAAAAACCCGCCGATTTTCTCGGTAGCCACATCGAGGAATTTCTTCCCCTTCTGGGCAGTCGCCTTCGCGGGATTTCCGACTCCAGTGTCTTCGGTCACCCGCGTCCACTCCCTCGGTGCCCACGCCCAGCCTTCGCGAAGTCCGTCGACTTTGAATTTCTTCGCTTTTCCATCACCGGCCTCGCTCAACGGCGACACAAGATTCGGAACGAGATGCATCATCATGCTTGTCTCGAGCTCTCCAGCATGATCGCCAGGCTCATCGAAGTACGGCTTCGGGTCGACGCAATTCCACCAGTTCACCGTACAAATGAAAACGCCACAGGTCGCTTGCAACTCCCGGATCATCGGACGAAAATCGTTTGCGCCATGACCGTTGAGAATCACGAGCTTGGTTATCCCTTCGCTCTCGAGCGAGCGCGCAACGTCGCCGAGTACTGCGGCTTGGGTGCTCGGATTCATGTTGATGCAAAGACGAATATCGAGCTGGCCGGTGTTCACTCCATACGGAATCATTGGAAGGACCGCTACACGAGCGCCGGCAGCCCACGCTTTCTTTGCCGACTCGGCCGCGACATATGCCGCCTGATAGTTGTCAGTCCCGTAGGGGAGATGGAAGTTGTGCGCTTCGGTCGCGCCCCACGGCAACACGGCGATTTCGTAGTCCGTGCCGCGCACGGTTTTCCACGTAGTGTGACTGAGTACCCACGGATCAGCGCTCATTTGCATTAGCGGAACAGGGTTTGCGCCGAAACGACCGGAAACTCAATGCGTACGGATTCGAAGTCGTCTGGCTCGGGATAAGATATCCGCGCCCCGAATCTCTGGCGATTGAACGTTTTTCGCAGTGGTCGTCTAAACCCTCATCGCTCGGATGGACAACATGGATCTCCTGACCTGGGTGATCGTCGGACTCGTTGCAGGACTGCTCGCGTCGTTCGTGATGGGGGGCACCGGACTCGGATTGATCGGTGACATTCTCATCGGAATCTGCGGCGCATTCGTGGGTGGCTGGTTGTTCCGCGCGCTCAATATCCATTCTCCATTCGGTGGATTAGGCGGTGTTATCTTCGTCGCGTTCGTCGGAGCAGTGGTGCTGCTCTTCATCATTCGACTCATTCGGCGACCCGGACGGGGGCTTTAAAGAAAACGGATTCAACCGATCGAAACGGATTAGAATCATGCAGCTTCTCATCCGTTTCGATCGGTTGAATCCGTTTTCTACCTATTCGCGGGAGATTGCGTCCACCGGCGACAATCGTGATGCGAGACGGGCGGGATAAGTCCCAAATGCGATTCCAACAATTACCGCTGAGAGAATCGCCAACAGAGCCGTGAACGGTCGTACGACCGGATAAATCGGCGCGTGCGCCACCAGGCGGAAGATTGCCGTACCTGCCGCAGCCAACAAAATACCGAGCGCGAATCCAATCGCGCTTCCCGCACCTGTCACGGTTATCGATTCAACGAGGAATTGCGCGTGAATGTCGCGCGCACTTGCACCGACCGCCTTTCGAATTCCGATCTCCCTCGTTCGCTCAGCGACTGCAGCGAGCAGAACGTTCATGATTCCAATTCCACCCACCGCCAGCATCAACGCCGAGAGTAATCCGAGAAGGAGCTTCGACAAGAGAATTCCCTGCTTCGTATTCTCGAGTCGCTGCGATCCCGTTTCGATTCTCAGTTTCGAGGCCTGAAATCCGTAGCGTTCCGCGAGCCAGTCAATCGTTCGCGAACGAAGCGAATCGACCGACTCGATGCTTTGCGCTTTGAGTCGCAGGGTGGCAACACGCGGCGACGACGAGGGCTCGAGCACTGAAGTGCCGCCGCGTATCGGTGCAAACGCAACGAGATCCGGCTCCGGGCCGCCGGTAGGAGGTGCGAGCACCCCGATGACTTCCCGTTGCTCACCGCCCAGGCGCACGCTGCGACCGACGAGCCAGAGTGGATCGCGAGAATCCGCGAGCTGCGTGGCGAGTCTGTGTCCGAGGACAACGACTGGTGCGGAACGCGCAACTTCCGACTCCGTGAAGAACCGGCCGAAGCCGACGCTCATTCCCCCGAAATCAGCGAGACCCGCAGTACTCAGTGTGACCTGCGCCAACTCTCGGCGATCGAGAAATTCAATCGGCGATGTGCCGTTGAGCGTGAGCGCGTATTTCATGACACCCGGAACTTCGGCGCCCGCGCGATCGGCATCGATCATGTCGAACACCGGATATCCGCGCACTTGTCGCTCGCGCCCGTCGACGACCTGCATCGTTATCGGTGTCACCGCGACATCCTGCACACTTGACTCACGAGCGAGCATATCGCGCGACCACACCTCGACACCATCAGTGATTGCGAACGCCGCCACGAGCGCGGCAACACCGATGATCACACCCGTTGTGGAGAGAACGGTTCGTAATGGATTCGCGCGCAGTGCATCAGCGCCAATCCGGCCAGACTCAATCAAAGCAGGGAAGTTCATTTGATCGCCACAGAAACACAGAACACACAGAGTCTTTTCATAGGAACAACATTCTCAATCACAACTGTTGCACCGCAGTTCAAAAACAACAAAAGGCTTTTCTGATTTTTTCTGTGTGTTCTGTGTTTCTGTGGCGTGCGTCTTCTGCTAGAAGCGAGCGTCAACATAGAAGTTCACCCGAAACTCTTTCTCGGGGTAAATCCCGCGCGCGACATCGAATCGCACGAGACCATCCATGAATGAAGTGCCGACTCCAACACCACTGAGCGGTCGTCCAGGATTCTGCCAGTCGTGCCGGCTCCCTGCCCACCCGAGATCTCCGAAGATAACCGGCCGAGCTCCGACGAAACTCGAGCCGAGCTCGACACGCGTGAGCCAATACGCGTCACCGATCGCTGCACCTGCCCGCTGACCTCGCACCGTCTGCGTTCCGCCGAGATACCACAGTCGCTGCGTTGGAACGGACCCACCGGAAGTTCCTGCACCGACCGTGATTGCGCCGTCGAACTTCTTCGTCAACCCGTGCGACACCGTGAAGTCGAACATTCCACGCGAGTAATCGAAATCTCCTGTCGCCGCTTCCGCGCGAACGCTCGCAAACGTTCGCAATCCGTGCGGATCCAATCCATGCGTCGCGTGCTTCTCTAATGCGATTCCGAAAATATTTCCGTTCGTTGCGTCGATGTTGTCGGTAAATCCCTTTCCACCGAACGTCTTTGCAAGTGAGAAATCAGTATGCTTTCGCGCATCGCTGTCGTGCTCCGCAAACAGCCGCCACGTTCCCGACGCTGAATCATTCCTGGCACCCGTTAGCTCGACGCCGAGTGCGCGAAAGTAGAAACCTTCATCGCGACCGAACAGCAGTGCGGAGAGCGAGCTGCCAAAACTGAACGGATCAGCGAAATCATTTGCCGAGCCCAGTCGCCTGTAAACACCAAGTCCTATGAGGTTTCGACCGTCGGTGCGCGACAGCGAGAGCTCGCCGTTTGGCGAAAGATCAGCGACTCCAATTCGAGCGAGGGCACGCGCAGTATAGCCACCGCCTAATGATTGTCGCGCAGCAATTCCTGTCGACAATCCCTCGACGCGATTGTAGCGAGTGAGACCAAGGCCATATGTGAACACCGGTCTTTGCGGAACGAATCCCGGCTGCGCACCAAGCGTCAGCGCCTCGGAGATCAACGCATCACGCTCGGCAGTACCGAAAACTTCTTCACCTTCGTCATAAATCGACTTCGGCAATTCTGGTGAGGTCGCCAGCTTTGTCGTGTCGCATGGCACCTGCACGATCACCGTCAGCTGGCTTTCATACCTGGTGGTCGTGCGCGATCGAGTGTTCGCCGTGTCTTTGCACACTTCGCGTCTTCGCTCTCTCCTGAACGCGCGGGACGTTGAATCCTGCGCAGTATCCACCACTGCGATTTGTGGAATTGGCGGCAAGCTTCCATTGACGCTCGCGTACTTGAAGCTCTGCTCCATCTTGAAGGGAACATGCATGAAGCCCGCTTGCGCTTCACCCTCGAGACCTTGCAATCGCGGCATCCAGAATCGCCCTTCATGCAAGCCATATTCGACCGTCACCGAATTCACTTTCGCGCTCAGCGGCGAGATCATTGCCTTCACCCAACGCGGCGGCTTGTCATTCGGGTCATCGTTATCCTCGTCGGCAATCGCCCAGATATCCATCGGCTCAGCGAGACGAAATACCGCGCGCACCAGACGCGCCGATCCAATGTCGAACCAGAGCGAGCCGAGTGCGACGTTCCACTTCGGCTCGCGCGGACGCACCACGAGCTCACGCAGCTGAATTGTCTTTCCGCCCGGAAGCTGAAAGCTCACCGAATCTCCGGTCGCGTACGTGTAGTAGGCTTCCGCGCCGTTGGCGAGCGGATGAATTATTTCACTTTCGCTCACATCGGCTTTCGCCAAACCGGATCCGATCCAAAGCGATTCGCGCCCGGGGTAATACGGAATCGGAACACCTTCCGCGTTCAGCTCGCCATCGCCGGCGCCTTCCACCATCGGCATCACCATTCGTCTGCCGAGGAGCTGAACCAGGACGGGCGATCCACGCGTCCAGATAATTCTTGCTGCACGCTCCTCCCGCATCAGTAGTCGGTCGCGGCCAATTCTCTTGAACCCCATGCCGACAGACATTCGCTCGTACGCAGTCGCGTCATAACCCCTCAAGCCAGTGTCCTGCGCCAGTCGTGCGGCGCGCGCTGCTGTGAGAAGGGTCCGCGCTCGCTCATCGCGAAATGCGCTTGCAAGCAAAGCCGGTGTCAGTGGAACTCGTTTCGCGAGACGTCGGGCGTGATCGATTGAATCATGTGCGATGCGCCGCGCAAGCACTGAATCCCTTCTTATTTCGCGCGCCATCTGAATGGAATCGGTGCGCGCCGCGCGCGCGCTGTCAGTTTTCGGATGATTGCCGACGCCAATCGAAATTGTCGTTTGAGCGAACAGCGCGACTGCGACTAAAGCGATCATGAGGTTCTATCTGCGAACGTTTTGCGGAATCGTGTACGAGACACCGACATGCCAGGTCACCTGATCAGTTTTGCTGTGCGACGGGAAAATCGTGACCGTTCCATCGGGGTTGTCGTGGATTGCTCCTTTACGGAGATAAGTCCCACTACCCCCAGTGAAGTATTTCGCGCCGACGTCAATCGACATCAGGGAAAGGCGGCCGGTGAACGGGAAATAAAGTCCGCCGCCGAAAATCCACGCATGCGTCGCGTCACTCTGATTTTCCGTACTCGCGAACGTCTCGCCCTCGTAATCTCCAGTTCCGCGCAACGATGAGTTCGTTGAAAAATCCATTACACCGATTGCGGCACTCATGTACGGACGAATTCGGCCGGATGGAACCATCAGCTGCGGGCCGAACGCACCCCAGAAAATCGAATTCGTCGTTTCGACTCTGAAACCAACTCGCCCGCCATACGCGTACGCCGTCGGGAGAGTCTCACTTCCGTATTCGGAGCCGCCGGCGTCCGCGCGCAAACTCAGGAAGCCCGTCTTGTCGAGCTTGAACAATCCATATCCATCGACGCCAAAGCCGTTGTTGATGTTCTCGGCGAATTCGCCTTTTGGCTGCGAGACGACGAACCCTCCGCCGATTGTCCATCGTGATGGTCGTTCGACCTGAACAAGCGGACGCGCCGTGACCTGTGCGCCAAGGGATGTGCCTGATAGTCCTGTCGCCACCATGGCGACAAGCATCGTCCCACGAAGAATCTTCATAACTTCTCCCGGTGGATTTCGGTCGCGAGCCATAGCACTGATGGTGCCCGAGATTCGCGATTCCTATATGGTGCTACGCCAACGATTTAGTTTAGGTTTCAGCGCCCGCCGACGGCACCCCTGACCGACTCACATGACACCTCTTGTCCCTCGACGGTGACAGATACGAACGCACTGGTCGTACGCGGCCTGAAGAAATCATACGATGATGTCGTCGCTGTCGATGGCCTCGACCTCGAGGTGCGTAATGGTGAATGCTTCGGGCTGCTTGGCCCGAACGGCGCCGGCAAGACAACGACCATCGAGATCTGCGAAGGCCTCCTCGCGCGTGACGCCGGGGAAGTCGTCGTGCTCGGTCAGACATGGGAGGCGAACGCCGACGATTTGCGCGAGCGCCTCGGCATTCAGCTCCAGGACACGCAGCTCGCTGATAAACTCACCGTGCGCGAGACGATCGACTTGTTCCGAAGCTTTTATCGCCGATCTCGCGATGCGAAGGACGTGATCGAGATCGTCCAGCTCGACGAGAAAGCGAACTCCCGTGTCGGAACACTTTCCGGCGGACAGAAGCAGCGTCTCGCTATCGCATGTGCACTGGTCGGCGATCCGGAGTTGTTGTTTCTTGACGAGCCCACGACGGGACTGGATCCTCAATCGCGCCGGCAGCTATGGGGATTGATCGAGGATTTCAGATCGACGGGGCGAACGATCGTCTTGACCACGCATTACATGGATGAAGCCGAACGTCTCTGTGAGCGCGTGGCAATCGTCGATCATGGACATGTCATCGCGATGGGATCGCCGAATGAATTGATCGAGACGATTGGGTCGCAGCACCATCCTCCGCCCATTCAGAAGACAACGTCAGCGACGCTCGAGGACGTGTTCGTCGTGTTGACGGGGAGAACTTTGCGCGATGAGTGAAGCGACAATGTCATCGCCTGCGACGCAGCGACGATTTGTCGATCGCTCGATGGTTCAGCTGACGCTCGCCCGCTTTCGCGGATTCATTCGCGAGCCGGAAGCCGTATTCTGGACTTTCGTCTTTCCGATTCTGCTTGCCGTCGGGCTCGGCGTTGCTTTCCGCAGTCGAGCACCCGAACGACCGCACGTTGCGCTTGTCGCAACGGCCGGAACGTCGGGAGCCGCGGAGGCGCTCCTGCGCGATTCATCGGTGATGGTCGAGACGATGGATGACACGACCGCTGCACGCGCGCTCAGAACCGGCAAGATCTCGCTGATCGCGAGAGTCACCGGTCCGGCGAGCGTGGACTACATATACGATCCGGCGCGTGGTGACGCTTTGACGGCGAAACTGCTCGTCGACAGAGCAGTTCAGCATTCGATAGGGGGGCTGGATCCAATCCACACGATAGATCGAAAGGTGACCGAGCGAGGCTCGCGGTACATCGACTTCGTGTTGCCCGGGCTGCTCGGCATGAATCTGATGGGCAGCGGAATCTGGGGAATTGGATTCGCAATTGTCGATCAGCGCGCGAAAAAACTTCTCAAGCGATTCATGGCAACGCCGATGTCGCGTGCGGAGTATCTGGCGTCGTTCCTGTTTTCGCGATTGATCTTTCTTGTCCTGGAGGTAATCGCGCTGCTTGGATTCGGCGTCCTCATCTTCGGCGTGCCTCTTCGCGGATCGCTTCTCGCGCTCGCCGCAATTTGTCTCCTCTCGACGCTGTCATTTGGCGCACTTGGACTTCTGGTTTCATCGAGAGCGCGGACGACGGAAGGCGTCGCCGGATTGATGAATCTTGTGATGATCCCCATGTGGATTTTCTCGGGAGTATTTTTTTCGTCGAGCAATTTCCCAAAAGCGGTTCAGCCGGTAATCAAGGTGCTCCCGCTTACCGCTGTGAACGATGCGCTGAGGGCGAACATGCTCGAGGGCGCATCGTTAGCGGGTGTGAGTGGAGAGATACTCGTCATCGCGGGATGGCTTGTGCTCTCTTTCGTCGTTGCACTCAAGCTGTTTCGATGGCGCTAACGATAACTGAATCGCTTGTCATTCCGGATGCGGAGCTCGAAGTAAAAGCATCTCGCTCGTCAGGTGCAGGCGGCCAGCATGTAAACAAGACGTCATCGAAAATCGAGATCAACTGGAATATTCGCGATTCCAATGTTCTCTCGGACGATCAGCGTGCAGTTCTGCTGGACAAGTTGGCATCTAGAGTATCGACCGACGGCGCAATTCGAGTGGTGGCAAGCGAGATGCGCAGTCAAAAACAAAACCGCGAGCGCGCCGAAGCGCGACTCGCGGATCTCGTCAGGCGCGCACTCACGCCGCGAAAAAGGCGAAAGCCGACCCATCGCCCGCGAAGTGCGGACGAGGCTCGGCTGGCTTCAAAAAAACTTCACTCGAAAAAGAAACGCGAACGACTACGCGGCGCCGAGGACTAGCTTCGTACCGACCCCATCACTCCTCCAGGAAGAGGAGCAACTCCACGTCCTACAGATTCGGCCGCGCGTTTCTTTCCAAGTCCGACTTTCTCGATGATCTTCTCGCGCCACTCGTCCATGATCTCATAGAACGTCGGTATCACAACGAGTGTCAGCACCGTCGACGTAATCACACCTCCAATCACCGCGCGTCCGAGGGGAGCTCGGAATTCCGCTCCCTCACCGAGGCCGAGCGCAACGGGAATCATTCCCGCTATCAGCGCTAACGTTGTCATCATGATCGGGCGCAATCGAATCGCACCTGCCTTGATGATTGCTTCGCGGCGCGGCAACCCATCGTTGATCCGTGCCCATTTTGCGAAATCGATGAGCAGAATTGCGTTCTTCGCCACGATTCCCATCAACAGAATGACTCCGATGAGACTCATGATGTTGATCGTCGAGCCGGTGATCATTAGTGCGAGCATCACTCCAACTAGAGAAAGCGGAAGCGATACGAGAATCGCCAAGGGCTCGATGAACGATCCGAATTGCAGCACGAGAATCAAATACATCAGCATCACAGCGATGCCGAGTGCCGCGAAGATTCGTCCGAAGACTTCGTTCTGACTGTCTACTTCCCCGCCCTGTGTGATGTGAACGCCCGGTGGGAGAGTCAGCTTGTTCACTCTTCCCATGATCGCCTTCATCACCTGACCGAGGGATTCGTCGGCGGTGTTCGCTTCGACGTTTACAACGAGATCACCGTCGAAATGACTGATTTGCGCCGGTCCGAGCCCTTGCGAGATGTCAGCGATCTGGCCGAGCGGAAGAGTACTCGTTCCGTTCGGACCCTGGATGACCAGTGGAAGCGCCGCGAGATCGGATGCTCGCTCACGCGCGCCGGGCGCAAGCCGAACATTCACGTCGCGCGTTTCACCCGTTGGGTCGACCCAATCGCCAGCTTTGATTCCAGCAAATGCGGGCCGCAGAGATTGCGCGACCTGGCCAACCGTTATTCCGAGTGAGCCTGCAAGACCGCGATTGAGCCTGACCTCCAGCTCGGGTTTCTGTCCCTTCGTGGAGAGATCGACATCTACCGCTCCCTTCACTTGCTTCACCTGCGCCATCACCATCGCCGCTGCCTGATTGAGCGACTCCGGAGTTCCACCTCGAAGCTGGATTTGAATCTGCTTCTGACTACCCTGGAAATCGTTCGTGAAAACCGTCATCGTCGCGCCGCCGATCCGAATCACTTCATTCCGGATTTCTTCGCCAAGCGCCGTCGCGCTGATGTGACGACGGTTCTTTGGAACCAGCCGAACGTAAATATTTCCGTTGTTGACTGCACCATTCGCACCGCCGAGAGTCGTGTAGGTGAACAGAACTTCCGGGTGTGAGCGCGCAATTCGCCCCGCTTCCTCTGCCTTGAGTCGTGTGTAGTCGAGGTTCGAGCCGGGCGGAGTCTCCAACGCAACATTCAACTCCGAGCGATCGTCGGTGCCGAAGAACCCGCTCCCAACCAATCCAAACGCGGGAAGCGCCAGTGCAACCACGAACGACAGGAATGCGAGCCCTACCATTGCGAGACGGTGATCGAGCGCCCAGCCAATCAGTTTCTTGTAGTTCTCGGCCTGCCGGTTGAACCACAGATTGAATTTCTCGAGCGTGCGCGCGATTGCATTGCGGCGTTCGTGCGCTTCAACCTGAGGATCCGCCCAGTATGCTGAAAGCATCGGGTCGAGCGAGAAAGAGACAAGCAGTGACACGAGTACGGCGCACGCAATAGTCAGCGCGAACGGTTTGAACCACTGACCCGCCTCTCCGTACATGAATGCGACCGGCACGAACACCGCGACGATCGAGAATGTGGTTGCCGCAACCGCGAGACCGATCTCATCGGTTCCCTCGTGCGACGCCGTCATGTGGTCCTTACCCATCTCGATGTGACGCACGATGTTCTCTCGAACGACGATCGCGTCGTCGATCAATATTCCGATCGCAAGCGAAAGGCCGAGAAGTGACATCGTGTTGAGCGTAAACCCGAACGCCCACACGGCGATAAAAGACGCCAGCACGGAGACAGGAAGCGCGAGTCCGGTGATGACAGTCGATCGCCACGAATTCAGGAAAACGAATACGACGAGAACCGTGAGCAGTGCTCCGAGAAACAGCGCCTCTTCAACGTTTCGCACTGAGTTCGCGACTCGTACGCCGGAGTCGCGCACGACGTCCATGTGCACTCCGGCAGGCAGCGTCTTTTGTATTTGAGCAGTGGCGGCAGCGATCTTCTTGCTGACCGCAGTTGTGCTGTAGCCCTTCGATTTGGTGATGTCGATTCCGATGGCTTCCTTTCCACCCTGGTCCGGACCCGTAGTTTGCCGTGACCAGTAGAGCGCCAACGTCCGCTGCTCCTCTGTGCCATCGAGTGCGTCGGCAACCTGACCAAGTCGAACGAGCTGCCCGTTTCGATCGGCAACGACGAGCTGCATAAAATCAGCGGGACCGTCGAGTCTTCCCTGAAGCCTGATAGCGCGCTCATCCATTGTGCCGGTCACGTTGCCAACGGGTGCAGCGATGTTCTGCGCTTGCAGCGCCTGTACGACCTGTGCAACGCTGAGGCCCGCGGCTTGTAACGCCTGAGGCTTGACCTGAATGGTCATCTCTCGTTTTACCGCGCCGGCGAGAGTAACCTGGGAGACGCCTGCAATTCCCTTGAACACACTGGTGATTGTTGGATCAGCCATGCGCGTAAGCTGAGCCGGCGTATACACGTCAGACGCAAGAGTCAGCGACACTATCGGACGATCGGTTGGATCGAATTTCTGTAGTATCGGCTCCTTCATTTCCACCGGGAGGTCGGCACGAACCGAGGAGATCGCGTCGCGAATATCCTGCGTCGCTTGTGAGGTCTCCTTCTCGAAGACGAAAATCACGATGATTTGCGCGTAGCCGTCAGTCGCTGTGCCATACATCTTGTCGACGCCGGAGATTCCTTTGATGGCGTCTTCGACGGGCTTCAGAACTTCGCGCTCCACTCCTTCGGGCGAACCGCCGGGATAAGGAATTCCAACAAGAACGACGGGCGCCTGAATGTCCGGAAACTCGTCGGTCTGAAGAAGCGCGAGTGCGAACAGTCCGAAAATCACCAGCGCGACCATCGTCACGACGGTGATCATGGGACGCTTGATCGCAAAATCCGAAATTACCATATGCTATCTCCTCGGCGCTTGCGGCCTGTCGGACGGCGCCGAAACTCTGACGATCGTGCCGGCACTGATTCCCTGCGCGGCACCGAGCAACACTGTGTCGCCGGCCTGAACGCCGGACTTGATTTCGATTCGCTCGGCGCCTTCATCGCGTAATCCCAATTCCACCGGAACACGCTCGACCTTCGATTGACGTATCCGCATTACAGCAGGCTCATTGCTGCGTGTGTCGATTGCAGTGATAGGTGCGATAAGTCCGGTTTTGGTTTCTGCAGCGAGGCGACCAGTCGCGAACAAACCACCAACGAGCGCGCCGTTGCTGTTTGGAATCGATGCAATGATGCGAACCTGACGCGTGGCGGGATCCGCGGTTGGATTGATACGCGTGACTTTACCGGTGAGCGTGCGACCGGGATACCCATTTACGGTGAACGTGACTGGCAATCCGATTCGTACTGATGCCAGCTCGTCCGCGGGAATGGATGCTTCGAGTCTCATGCTCGACGGATCGACGACGGTGAACATTGCTGCGCCCGGTTGAACGACGTCGCCCGCGGAAACCGCTCGTTCACTGACGATTCCGGACATCGGCGCAGTCACGCGAGTATTGCTGAGCTGCTTCTGAGCATTCGCCAATCGCGCGCGCGCGTCAGCGAGTGCCGCACCGGCAGCGATCGAGGCACGCTTGGCCTGGTCGAGGTCACGCTCCGCAATTGCTCCTGCGGCGAACAGTTTCTGATTTCGGGCGAGGTCACGCTCTGCAACATCGGCGTTGTTGGCAGCGGATGTCACTGCCGATCGCGCGGACAGAAACGCATCCTGCAATCCCGATGCGTCGATCTGCGCAAGCATCTGGCCACCCGAGACATGCTGTCCTTGCTCCGCGTACGTTTGCAGAACACTACCGCCCACCTGCGCGCGCACTGAGCCTTCACGCTCCGGCATGATTGCGCCGGAAAGTGTTGGTCCGCTCATTACCTCGCCGAGAGTGACGATCGCAATGTTCTCTGTGCCGATCGTCATCGCAGCGGCTTTGGTGCTCGCAGCATCTGCTTCAGGCGTGCCCTTTTTGCACGCGCTCAGCGCGAGAATTGCCGCAGCGACAACAGGCGTGAAGCGAAGCATTCGCGGGGTTCGTTGAATTCGTATCGATGACATGACTTAGAGTCCGGGTGGTATCTGCTGGTTGGCCAGGGTGCCGGTTTGCGTCTGGCCTTGCTGCTGCTGCGGTTGCTGTTGTTGCTGAGGCTGCGTTGTTTGCTGCGTCGATTGCTGTTGCTGCTGCGACTGCTGTGAAGCGGAGCTCGCCGTAGTTGTCTGCAACGGGAGATTTGGAAGAAGCGCGAGCTTCACGCGCGCAACCTGAACATTTCGCGCAGCGAGCGCGGAATTGATGGTCGACTGCTCCATTAAAATCCGCGAATCGTTCAGCTCGAGCTGCGTCGAGATTCCCTCACGATACCGAACTTCCGCAATGGAATAGGCGCGAGATGCTTGCTCTGCGGTGCCTTGACTCGCCTGCCATGACGAAACCGCCTCGTTGAGCGCATTCAGCGCGACCTGCGCATCGAGCGATGCGAATTCCTTCACCTGCTGCAGTCTCACTTTTGATTCGGCGAGGTTCGCCTGCGCAACCAGCTCGTCTCCGTGAACTTTCCCGCCGGTGAAAATCGGAAACTGCGTGCCGAGAGTAACTGTCCAATTCGCGCGGAAATCATTCGATCCGGGCAAGCCGCTTAGGGGATAAGCAACGCCGCCGTACTGCGAGCTCAGCACGATAGATGGAATCCGCTCTGAGCGCGCGATACGCAGCTGACTTTGCTGTGCACGCACCGCTTCGGCAGCTTGACGCACGGTCGCGCGATGAGCGCTCACCGTATCCGGATGCGAATAGTCGGAAACGGCGAGGCCGGTGAGATAAATCCCCGAGGGAAGCGTTGCGGGATCGTCGATGGCGGTTGTGAGCGCGACCGGCTTGTCCAGCGGAAGATTGAGAAGCTGCTTCAGTCGGAGGTATGCAACTTCACGATCGCTTCTCCGCTGAATGAGCAGCGGCCGTTGATTATCGCGCGTAACCTGTGCGCGCAAAAGCTCGAACTCCGAGATGTTGCCGACGTTCTTCGCGAGCTGCGTTTGCTTGAGAACGTTTTCGGTTTGATTCAGCGACGCTTCAGTTATCGTGACTAGTCGATCGGCGAGAGCCGCGTCGTAGTACGCCTGCGTCACGTCGAGAATGATCTGCGCACGCTGAGCAGTAAGCTCTATGTCGGCGGAGTTCCGGCCGGCATTTGCAGCGGCAGTTTGCGCCGCGATCCTGCCGCCGTTGAAAATGTTTTGCGACAGCGAGAGACCGAAGTTGTACTGATTCACTTGACCGAACGGCAGACTCTTGAGCGATGCGAACGGATTGCTTCCCGATGCGCAGCGCGCGGCCTGGTCGAGACCCGCGAGTCTATCCTCCACCGAAGCGCTCGCGTCCTTGAGATACTGATTGCACGGACCGGCTGGCGCGGTCGAAGTCATCGTGTCGGGCGTGGTCGATCCACCGAATGCGCCGGCATACTGCGATTTGAGTGTGCGCGTGTAGCTGCCCGATCCATAGATCTGCGGCAGATACTGACTGCGCGCCTGCATTTGCTGTCCTTCGCTGCGCTGCACTCCAGCGCGCGCGATGCCGACTGCTTCGCTATGCGCCTCTCCCATTCGGACGGCTTCTTCGAGGGAAAGCGCGGTTCCCGGCTGTGCAGTCGCGGCGGTATTCGTCACCTGAGCGGACAACGGCAACGCAGCGGTCATTACCAGCGCGGTAAACGCGCCCAATGTTCTGATAACGTAATTCATAGTTATTGCCTACGAAGAAAGAGACTGTTTGTGTCTCGCTTGAGATTTGAAGCCGATCGCCGAGAGAAGAAGGCGAGCATAGAGTCGCGGAGCTTTTGTGAGCGCGGGGTAAAGTTGCGGCATCATCTCTCGACCCATCGCGTCGTGAAACAGCGCACCCATCAGCATCGCAGAAGCAGCCAGAATGTCGACGTCGGTATCAGCGAGTTTTTCGGACTTCAGCTTGCGCAGATAATTCGTGAGGTCATGAGACGCTTTGGTTGGAGTGCTCACAGCGGTAGTCACAAGCTCCGGCCGTTCTTCCATCTCGCTCATGCATTTGCGAATGATCGATCTCTTTCCGCGAAGGCGGTCCATCATCTTCCCGCACCACTCGGTCAACTCTTCCTCGGGGTCGACCGGCGTCGTCGGCAGGGCACTGGCTAGAGGACCGTCGTCAGTGTGCGCAATTGCTTCCTGAAGGAGTGCGTCCTTCGAGCCGAAGTAGCGAAACAGTGTGACTTCATTCACTCCGGCCGCGTCGGCGATGCGTCGCGTCGTAGAACCGCGTGACCCGTGTTGCGCAAACACGGCTGCAGCGGCTTTGAGTAGCTCGGTTCTGGTGTCCATGAGGCTGAACCTAAAAACCGGCGAAACCGAATGCAAGTAGTTACTTGCTTACATCATATGTTTCCACAGATCGCACATTTTCAGTAACGATTAGAGACGGGCCGGCGATAACGAACTACCGTTCGGGGCCGACCGGGCGCTTTACAGAAGAGGTGGCGGGAGCATTGTACTGCACGACCGGTTTCCTCCAGACGAGAGACGGGTCGACGCCCGGCGGACCGCCGAACAGAAATCTGAAGCTCAAGAGCTGCTGAGTCTCCCGGAATTCTTTGTTTGGTCCGGTAGCCGCGGGAGGAAGAGGCTGCACCGATTTTATCTCGTCGAACAGCGCGACGTTGGGCAGCACCTCCCGATAAGTCGTCGTGACTTTCATTCCGAGGATTGCTGGCTTCACGCTGCCACCTTTGGTGAGACGGAATTCCGCGCGACGAATCAAGTAGCTTGCGCTGTCGATGAAGATCGATCCCTCGACATCGGGCGAGGCGATCTCCGGCAGCGGAGCAAAATCGATGCGATAAGTCGGCGTACTGTCTTCCTCCGAGATGCCCGAATATTTGAAGCAGTGGGCAACAAGAAACCGCGTGTCAGCGAGATCCGTGAGCGTTGGCAATCGCATCACTCGCACGTCACCAAACACTTTGCTGAAATCCCCCGACACGACTTTCCCCTGTCTGTATCTCCAGGAGTCATCACTGCGGAATGTCGTCGTGTCGTAAACGATCTTGTGAGTGCTGGCCTGCGTATCGTAGGTGTCGTGCTGCTGTGCGAGCTTGTACTCGAACGGATACGTACGCCTTAGAAGGTTCTCTCGCTGCGCATTCTTTCGCGCCTCGGCGAGCACGATCGCCAGCTCGGCATCGTCGACGAAGCCGTTTTCTTCGGGGACAATGCAACGCCGTACCGGCGCACTAACCTGAACGTCTTCAAGCGTCGAAGGCACTCGATCGAGCCGAAAGAGCATGTTGGTGGTCGCCGCCGTTACGACAATGGTGGTATCGAGGGGCGTGTAGCCGAGCTGTCGAATCCTGACTTTGTACTTGCCGGCGGGAACTGCGAAATACGTAAATGATCCGCCCTGATCGGTGAATCGTTCGCGGCCAATGGGATCGAAGACGACAGTACTATATGGTAGTGGTTGATGCGTGGCTTCAGCGATCACAGTCCCCGTCACGGTATACGTCGGGCCTTCACCGGTTGCCGGGGGCGCTGGTGGCACCTCTTGAGCCTGAAGAGTGGGAGTCTCGAGCGCCAGCGAAACAAATGCTGCGACTACGAGCCACTGCGGGTGAATCGAGAGCAAAATGAAAGCTGCCTGCCAGATCGAAGCGTAAGTGAGCGTGGGACGCCCACGCCCTAGTATTGGGACGAATCACCAATAGCGCCAGCAAAACAATAACTGCAGAAAGCGTACAACTGTCAGGATGTGGTAAAACCGCGCTCAACTTCGGAACACACCCAAACTTTTCCCTCTTCTGCGCTGTCTCAGTCGGTTGTCACCGTATTCCTCCACCCAATGCATCGCTCGACCGACGCAGGCAATACATGAAAAGGTTCATCATTGTTCCCTTGCTGCTTTCAGCAGCCTCAGTTCACGGACAAACCACAGCTGTCGCGAGCAACAAAGAGGTTCCCCTCGTAGCGGACACGCCTGCGACTTCCTTGAGAGCCGCGGCGACCGAGCGGGTCGCAATGTCGACGAAGGTCGCTGCGCCTCCAGTTCTCGACGGCAAAACCGACGACCCCGCGTGGAAGAACGCGCAAGTTATCGACAAGTTCCTCGAGTACGACCCAAAGGTCGGCGCCGAGCCGCGCTTCAAGACCGAAGTGCGGGTCGTGAATGACGACAAGTATCTCTACGTCCTCGCGAGGATGTACGATCCCGCGCCCGACAGCATGATCTCACTGCTCAGTCGTCGCGACATACGCACGCAATCCGAGCAGCTCAAGCTGATGATCGACTCGTATCACGACCGTCGTACGGGCTACGAGTTCTGCGTGAATCCTGCGGGCGTGAAACGCGATTTTTATGTCTCCGACGACAACAACGAAGATCCCAGCTGGGATGGAGTGTGGGATGTTGCAACGAAAATGGATTCTGTCGGTTGGGTCGCAGAATTCCGGATCCCGTTCAGTCAGCTCCGATTTCCAAACGCGGCAGAGCACACGTTCGGATTCATGGTGGTGAGAGACATCGGGAGAACTGCGCAGCGTATCAGCTGGCCGCTTTATCATCGCGATCAGCAGGGATACATCTCCCAGACCGGGGAGCTTTCGGGAATTACCGGTATCGGACAGCCGAGCCGGCTCGAGGTCGCGCCATATATCGTCACTAAAAACGAGACGCGTCCTTCGGGCAGCTCATGGAAGCATCCTCAATCATTCGCGGCGGGAGCAGATCTCAAGTACGGACTCTCGTCGAATCTCACGGTCAACGCGACAATAAACCCCGATTTCGGCCAGGTGGAGGCTGATCCCGCCGTCTTGAATTTGTCGGCCTTCGAGCAGTTCTTCGAAGAGCGGCGGCCCTTCTTCTTAGAAGGATCGGGGATCTTTTCTTTCAGAACTTCGTGCGGAGACATCGACACGGGGTGCACGGGTCTCTTCTACTCTCGCCGAATCGGCCGTTCACCTCAGCTCGGCGGCCTCTACGGCGATGAGACCAGCGCGCAGAACACGACAATCCTTGGTGCAGCAAAAGTGACCGGACGAATCGCCAGGGGAATGTCGGTGGGCCTGCTCGATGCGCTGACGCAGCGAGAAATCGGAACGGAAGATCGCACGATCGAGCCGGAGACGAATTACGCTGTTGCTCGCGTGCGACAGTCGAGCAATGACGGGCAGACGGATTTCGGTGCAATGCTCACCGGCGTGAATCGCAATGTCGACTCGAACACGAGCGATTATCTCCGTCACTCGGCGTACACGGGCGGCCTCGATTTTCGCAAGCGATTATTCGACAAGAAATACGAAGTGACGGGAAATTTTTCGGGCAGCTCGATCTACGGAACGACTACGGCGATCGCGAACACGCAGCTCGACGGCGTCCACCGCTATCAACGGCCCGACGACAACATTCAGTTCGATCCGACGCGGACCTCGCTGACCGGTGATGCCGAGCGCCTCACCGTGAGCAAATTCGGCGGTGGGATCACGCGATTTCAAAGCGTACTGCAGCGCTACTCACCGGGCTTCGAGAGCAATGATCTCGGTTTCCAGTCACGCGCTGACGAAGCGATGTTCAGAAACTGGTTCTCCCTTCAGTTCAACGCGCCGAGCAAGCTGTTCACGCGAGCGTTCCTGAACTTCAACTCGATGCAGAAGTGGACTACGGAAGGATTGCCGACGACAGTCGGATTGAACTTCAACTGGCATTTGCAGTTCAAGAATTGGATGTGGGGACACCTCGGTGGAAACCTCAACGACTTCACGAAAGTTTACGCCGATCGTGAAGCGCGCGGTGGACCCGCACTTCGCAAATCCAAGGAATACGAGGGGTGGAGCGGACTCGAGAGTGATAGCAGAAAGGCGTGGTACGTGAACGCGTTCGCCGGTGGATGGAGGGGCGATGCCGGCAACTCGCACGGTTGGTGGCTCAATCCCTATGGTCAGTTCAGACTCTCGAGTCGTTTCAGCGCATCGGCGCCGACTTCCAAGAGAACTTCAAGCGCTTTTTCGGCGGCGGCACGGCGCGCCTGGTGCTGACCGAGCCGGAGGACTACGGCGAATCGGGCGTGGATATCAT
>JBHELX010000047.1:22299-22977 GCA_046262875.1 Gemmatimonadaceae bacterium
ATCACAATGACAAGCAGTGGCGCGCGAACTTTGGTACTTCAGGCAATGACACGACGCACTACACGTTCGCCCGCCTCGATCAGAAAACTCTCGACCTTACGACGCGCCTCAATTTCACGATGACACCGAACCTGTCGCTGCAATTCTACGGCGAGCCATTCGCATCGACTGGTGACTACACCAATTGGCGTGAGCTCAACGATCCTCGCGCAGCAACATACGCGGATCGATTCAAGCCGTTCATCTCGCAGGGCGACCCCGGCGGGTTCAGTTTCAAACAGTTCCGGTCGAACACTGTTCTTCGGTGGGAATACAAGCCGGGCTCGACGATGTTTCTCGTGTGGGCGCAGGGGCGAGATCTTTCCGGAGATTTCGTGAACGACTTCAGTGCGCGCAGAGATTTTCAGGATCTCTTCAGACAACACCCCGATAATACCTTGCTGCTGAAGATCTCCTATTGGATTAATCCGTAGGACGCGATTGAGCGATTGAGCGATTGAGCGATTGAGCGGTTGAGCGGTTGAGCGGTTGAGCGGTTGAGCGGTTGAGCGATACGAGATTGAGCGATTAGCGATTGAGCGACCGAGCGATTCGGACGTCGCTTATCGCTCTATCGCTCTATCGCTCTATCGCTCTATCGCTCTATCGCTCTATCGCTCTATCGCTCTACCGCTCTAC
>JBHELX010000048.1:0-22953 GCA_046262875.1 Gemmatimonadaceae bacterium
TCGCGACGACGATTACTTCTTTCTAAAAATCCGCGCAGCTTTCCCCGGAATTCCCGGATGAACCCAGTTTTGGCATGTACGCTTCGACGCCTTGTGAAAGCAACCGTGCACTCATGCCAAAACTGGCATAAAGCTCCTGAAAAACTTCCCATCCCTCACAGCACATCGTCCGCGTTTACGGTACCCGCCATTCGTAATTCGTCGCGAGATAGACGTTGTCGCGAGTATATGTGCGCGTTCCATCGACAGTGCGCGCCTTGAGCGTCACAGTTGTGCCCGCTGCGATTCCCTGAACCGGCAACACCTCGGTGCTGTTTGCCGCAACCTGTTTCAGAAATACGTCAGTTCCGCCAGTCGTGATATAAACGTTGACGGCCTGGGTCAGATTATTGGTGAACCGCACCGAGACGTCCGCCGCCGGCGTCGGGCCGGTTCTGACTTCGACTTTTCGTCCCGCGCAAGCAGTCGTTGCCATCACGAGCGCTAGTGACACTATGAGAAAACGCATCAACCCTCCTGAGGAGAAAGCCAATGGTTGCAAGACCCATGCAACGAGCCGGCGGACTGCGACCGGCAGTTCCTTTAGAGGTACAACAAATACCGCCGCGTCCTTTCTCGGAAGTTGTATGCGTCCCGATACTCATGATCGATGACAGCATCGGGATCGTCGCCTCGCAAAAGAGCTTCGCGCACACGCGATGACCCAAACCGCAGATCGAACGATCGGTTGTTGATTGTAAGCGCGCTCCCTGATGTCTTCGCAATTGCCCAGAGGATTGTCGCGCCGACTCGGGCGGCCTGAAGGGAATTGCGATTCGTTATCAGAATTCGAATTCCAGGAATCGTCTGGCCATTGTACTTGCCGTCAGTCGGCGAAACCGGCATGAACGATTCCTCCCTGAAGCGAACGCCGGGGATGTCGCGATCCTTCAGCAGCGACACGACCGCCTTTGCTTTGAGCCACGGAGCTCCAACGAGCTGAAATGCCGTCGGCGTTCCGCGGCCGACCGAGATATTCGTTCCCTCGAACGCAACGAGCCCCGGATAAAGCATCGCACTTTGCAACGTCGGCATGTTCGGCGACGGCTTGACCCATGGAAGACCTGTGCGGTCGAACCACAGCTCGCGCCGCCATCCCTGCATCGGGACGACGTGAAGATTCGAGTGGATGCCGAGCTCTTCATTGAAGAACAGCGCAAGCTCTCCAATCGTCATTCCGTGCCTGAGAGGCATCGGGTAGAGCGCGTACGCAAGACCGGGTTTACCGGGAGCAGGATCATCAGGATTTGCTAACGCGCTGTCGAGCATCGGGCCTTCGACGAAGAATCCGGTTATCGGATTCGGGCGGTCGAGCACGACGATCATTTTTCCCGCTCGCCGAGCTGCGCGCATCGAGTACACCATCGCGCCGACGTACGTCCACGTTCTCGTGCCGATGTCCTGAAGGTCGACGACGAGCGCATCGATCTGCCGCATGAGACTGTCCGGCGGCCCCACAGTCTGCGACGTGTACAATGAATAGATCGGTAAACCGGTCCCGCGGTCGACGTCGTTGCTGATGTTTTGTCTGTCCTCGGTACCACTGATGCCATGCTCGGGCGAGAACAACATCGTGAGAGTCACGTTTTCCTTACGAATCTTCGGCTCGCGCAGCACGTCCTTGTCGGGCTCACCGTGCTCATTTATGCCGGTCTGGTTCGTGAGCAGTCCGATTTTCTTGCCGCGAATGAGCGAGATACTGTCGCGGACGAGTATCGTGATGCCCGGCTTTACAGTGGACTCAGCGAGCTCGTCGGTCGGGTCCAGTCGGCCGTTGGTGACTGTGCAGCCAACGCCAGCTGCAAGGATTATTACAAAGGCAATGCGATGGTGTCGCGCCATTCCGGGGTTTCTCGTAAGTTGTGCGAAGTAGAGACTGTTACCTAATGATACGAATCAAGGTTCATTCCTGCTTGCGACTGCGGTCATAGCAAGAACACGCGACGGTTCGGTCTACCCTCATCATTACTCACACTTCTCTCTGCCTGCGATGAATCTTACTGCAATCGACTGGGCAATAGTCGCCTCCTATTTCCTCCTCTCGACGGTGATCGGGCTGATGTTCACCAAGAGGGGTGGCGAGAGTCTCGACGAGTATTTCCTTTCGGGACGAAGCGTAAGCTGGTGGCTCGCTGGTGCATCGATGGTCGCGACAACGTTCGCCGCGGACACTCCGCTCGTTGTCACTGGATTGGTAGTAGCGCACGGTGTCGCCGGTAACTGGCTCTGGTGGAACCTGGTGATGAGCGGAATGCTCACTGTGTTTTTCTTCGCGCGCTTGTGGCGGCGAGCGAACGTAATGACCGACGTTGAATTCGCCGAGATTCGTTACAGTGGAAAGCCGGCGCGTTTCCTGAGAGGATTCCGCGCCCTCTACCTCGCCATTCCGATCAACCTCATCATCCTCGGCTGGGTGACGAGGGCGATGATCAAGATCCTCACGATTTCATTGGGTGTCTCGCCCGTCCTCGCGGTAGGAATCTGTTTCGTCATCACCGTGGTTTATTCAGTCGCGGCTGGATTGTGGGCAGTTCTCTGGACCGACCTGATCCAGTTCATCATCAAAATGAGCGCTGTGATAATCCTGGCGGTGTACGCAGTTAACGCGGTCGGCGGGATTCAGATGATGCGCACCAAGCTGATCGAGCATTTCGGATCAGAGACTGCCGCACTCTCGGTGATGCCGGTATCGGTGACGCCAACCGGTATTCACGCCTACGCATGGATGCCACTTCTCGCGCTCACGGTTTTTCTATCTGTGCAGTGGTGGGCGGCCTGGTATCCCGGCGCAGAGCCGGGGGGCGGCGGCTACATCGCGCAGCGAATCTTCTCAGCCCGCACGGAAAAAGATGGAGTTCTGGCAACTCTGTTCTTCCAGGTCGCTCACTATGCGATCAGACCGTGGCCGTGGATCGTAACGGGGCTCGCGACGATCATTCTGTATCCCAACCTGGTCGACAAGGAGTCCGGATACGTGCACGCCTTTGTCGATCTTTTGCCTACGCCGTGGCGAGGAGTGATGATGGCGGGGTTTGCGGCGGCGTACATGTCGACCGTCGGCACCCAGCTCAATTGGGGAGCGTCGTATCTCGTCAACGATTTCTACAAGCGATTCCTGAAACCGAATGAATCCGAGAAGCATTACGTGACGGTTGCACGCTTTGCCACGGTATTTCTGTTCATCGCATCGATTGGCGTTACGTCACAGCTCTCGTCGATCGAGCGCGCATGGAGATTCCTCCTCGCACTCGGCGCCGGTACGGGACTCGTTCTGATTCTTCGATGGTATTGGTGGCGCATCAATGCGTGGTCGGAGATCAGCGCGATGATCTGCTCGTTCATCGTTTCGGCGATTGCGTTCCAGACGGTGCCACAGCACTTCGCACCCGGAGATCCGAATGCAGACGCGACGATCATGCTGATCACTGTTGCAGTCAGTACAGTCGTTTGGCTCTCGGTGACATATATGACGGCACCCGTCGCAGACGAAGTACTCGAGGCGTTTTACAGGAGGGTGCGACCCGGCGGACCCGGATGGCGCCGCATTGCCGAGAAAGCGGGATTCGGCCGAGAGGGAATTCCGGGCGGTGCGCTCGCGTGGACAAACTGGATCGCGGGCATCGTCGCGGTGTATGCAACATTGTTCGGAATCGGAAAATTGATTTTCGGTGCGATGACGGAAGGCATCATCATGCTCGCGATAGCATTGGTTGCATTTTTGTGGATCGCACGGTCGTTCCGTCAGGAGAGTGACGCCGGTCTGGTCGAGAATGTCTCGACTGGAATGGCGCCGAGACAGTCTGCACTGCGGACTGCGGACTGAACAACAGAACAGCCGGTCACCGATACCCGCTGGCCGATGACCGATTCCCGATGTCCGAGAACTACTCGTTGTGAGTCTGCAGTTTCGGTCCTCTGAAATCGGGTATCGGCCGGCGGGCATCGGCGACCGGTAATTCAGTTCGCAGTCCGCAATTGTTTTCCATTATCAAGCATCCTAACTTTCGGATGTCTTATGGAGGCTCTTTAATGTCCAGTTCGACTGATACTGATATCGATCTCTCCCTCACGCCGGCGGCGGTGGTCGAGGTCAAGAAATTCATGGATGCCGAGAATGTGAGCGGCGAAGTGGGCGGCCTCCGTGTTGCGGTGCAACCCGGTGGATGCAGCGGCTTCAAGTACTCACTCGTCATCGAAGACAAGAGTGCCGAGGACGACTTCGTTCTCGACAACGATGGCTTCAAGGTTTTCGTAGATCCGTTCTCCGCCCAGTACATCTCCGGCGTGACGATCGACTATGTCACCTCGATGCAGGGCTCGGGATTCACGTTCAAGAATCCAAATGCCACTGGCGGCTGCGGCTGCGGAAGCTCGTTCACAGCATAATCGGATTATCGATTTTGCAGGCTACGCGAGGGCGGTGAAATGAAATCGCATTTCACCGCCCTCGATTTTTTTGTCCTCATTCTATATCTGGGCGGCACCACCGCGCTCGGCTTGTACATCGGGCGCCGCCAACGCAGCGCAAACGATTACTTCATAGCGGAGAGATCGATTCCGTGGTGGGCCGTGATGTTCTCCGTGGTCGCGAGCGAAACGAGCGCGCTCACTTTTATCAGCATTCCCGGTCTCGCATACATCGGCAACCTCGGCTTTCTTCAGGTGGTCGCCGGTTACATTCTCGGCAGAATCGTCGCGTCGATCGTACTCCTTCCCCGGTACTATCAGGGCGAGCTCGTCACTGCTTATGCACTACTCGAGAAGCGATTCGGTCTCGCGACGCGGCGATTCACGTCGATCGTCTTCATGGTCACGCGAGGAATGGCGGATTCGGTGCGTGTTTTCGCAACGGCAATTCCGATTGCGCTCATACTCGGATCATCGGTGCCGCAGCGTTACGCGATGCCGGGGGCGATTCTGCTTCTCGGAATTCTGACGATCGTCTATACGTACAAAGGAGGAATGAAAGCAGTCGTATGGACAGAGCTGCTTCAGGCCAGCGTTTATCTGCTCGGTGGTTTGTCGGCGATTGTCCTGCTCGGGAAATCGGTTCCTGGCGGATGGGGCTCGATCATCGACACTGCATCCGCAACCAACAAGCTCCGTGTGATCGACACCTACATGGGATTTGACCGGCCCCACACGGTTTTCGCGGGACTCCTCGGCGGCGCGTTCCTTTCGATGGCCTCACACGGCGCAGATCAGCTCATCGTTCAGAGATTGCTTGCATCGCGAAGTTTGAAGGATGCGCAACGCGCGCTCGTCGGCAGCGGACTCGTCGTATTCGTGCAGTTCGCGTTGTTCCTCATGGTCGGCATCGGACTCTTCGCGTTTTATCAGGGCCGCACATTTACCACGTCCGACGCGATCTTCCCGACGTTCATTCTCGAGCAGATGCCGCCGGGTCTCGTCGGGTTGATCGTCGCGGCGATTCTCGCCGCAACCATGAGCACTCACTCGGGCGCAATCAATTCGCTCGCCGCAGCGACGACACACGACATCTACCTCCCGCTGTCGAAACGCAAAGCAGACGATGCGGCGACGCTCCGCTTTGGCAAGCTCAGCGCGCTTGCGTGGGGCGTTGTGTTGACCGCAGGTGCACTTCTTTATAAGCAGCAAGGCACGCCCGTAGTCGTCATCGCCCTCGCCATCGCCTCGTTCACCTATGGCGCCCTGCTCGGGGGATTTTTCCTTGGTTGGCTGTGGCGACGGGCAATCCAGAGAGATGCAATTATCGGAATGTCGATCGGTCTGATAGTGATGTCGATCGTCGTGTTCGCAAAGCAGCTCATTCCCGTTTTTCCCGCGTTCACCGCAACGCTGACAACGCTGTCCAAGATCGCCTGGCCATGGTATGTCCTCATCGGGACCATCGTCACGGTTGGTACCGGAATTCTTGTATCGTTCGCACACCCGCAACTTTCGTCTGAGCAAGAGGCGGGACGCACATGGAAATAAAAAAACCACATAGTGCGCGGTCGCCGATACCCGCTAGCCGACAACCGATCACGGATGTCCGACAGCCACAGAGTTGCGAGTCGGCAGTTTCGGACATCGCGGATCGGCCATCGGCCGGCGGGTTTCGGTGACCCCGCATTCCATCCTGGTTTTCAAAACCAATGAATGAATTCGTTGCCGGCGTCGATGGTGGTGGTTCTCGTACGAGGCTGATCCTCGCGACCGAAACCGGTGAGGAGCTCGCTTCAGTCGAAGGTGCGCACTCCGCGATGCGTCCGGGCGAAGCCGAAAATTCCGGAAGGGTCATCGCCGACATGATGCGCGAGGCGCTCGCGTCAGCTGTTATCCTCGACGCGGTTCCATCCATTCTGTACGGTGGATTTGCGGGAGTGGGACGCGAAGAAGAGCGACGCGATCTCGAGACCGAGCTCAACCGCCTCGGCGTCGCAGAGGAAGTGATCGTCGATACCGACGCGTCCATCGCGATGACCGATGCGTTCGGCGAAGGTCCTGGCATCATCGTTCTCGCGGGGACGGGATCGATTGCACACGGACGCGGAATCGATGGATCGCTCGCTCGTTGCGGAGGATGGGGGACAGTCTTCGGCGATGAAGGAAGCGGCGCGTGGATCGGAAAGCGCGCGCTTGGAATTGTCGCGGCTGCGGCTGATGGTCGCGAGCCTCCAACCGCTCTCACCGGCAGCATTCTCACTGCGGCTGAAGCGAACACACCTGATGAGCTGATTCCGTGGGCAATTGCAGCGAGCACGACAACGATTGCGTCTCTCGCACCGGTCGTCCTTGCCACTGCAGTCGCGGGAGATCCGCGCGCCAGCGCGCTCGTGTCCCTTGCAGCCGAGGAGCTGGTTGTGCATGTGCGAGCACTCGCATTGCGACTTTTTGGAGATGAGCGCTCTGCAATTCCGGTTGCGCTCTCGGGGGGACTGTTACAGAAAGGATCGCTGCTGAAGAAAAAACTCGAGCAGCGAATACGATCGGCCGTTCCCGGCGCTCAGATCAGGACTGCTGAGATAATTCCGGCACGAGGAGCGGTTCGCTCGGCAATTCGGCGAATTCACCTTCCCACCGCGCCATAACGACCGTTGCGAGGCAATTTCCCACGAGATTCACGCTCGTGCGGGCCATGTCCATCAGAGCGTCAACACCGAGTATGATTGCTACTCCCTCGAGGGGAAGATTGAAGTTCGCAAGGGTTCCGGAAAGAATCACGAGTGATGCGCGCGGCACTGCGGCGACTCCTTTGCTCGTGACCATCAGAGTGAGCATCATAGCCAGCTGCTGTCCCAGCGTCATTTGTACGCCCGCGGCCTGCGCGACGAACATGGACGCGACAGCGAGATAAAGAGTCGATCCGTCGAGGTTGAACGAGTATCCCGTTGGCAGAACGAAGGCGACGATTCTTCGCGGCACACCCATCTCTTCCATGCGCTCGAGCGCGAGTGGCAGTGCCGCTTCCGATGATGCCGTGGAGAAGGCGATCAACGCGGGTTGCTTAACCGCATTGAAGAATCTTCGTATTGGTACTCGAGTGAAGAACGCAATCGGAAACAGAACGCCGCCGATGAAGACGACTAGCGCGCCATACAAAGTCCCGACGAGCTTGCCGAGGTTGAGGAGCACGCCGATTCCACTGTGTCCCACCGTCACTGCGATTGCCGCGCCGATACCGAACGGCGCGAACTTCATCACGATCCCTACGAATTTGAAGATGACTTCAGTGAGACCCTCGCAAAAACCGAGAACGATCTCTTTCGGCTTCCCCCGAGTTTGTGACAAGGCGACTGCAAAGAGGACCGACCAGAAGACGATCTGAAGAACTTCGTTCTTTGCTGCGGCGTCGATGAAGCTGGTGGGAACGAGATGTTCGAGAAAACTGCTCCCGCTTTGAGTGTTGGCCGCGAGCTCTTTTCCAGTATCCGCAGGTGCTGATAGAACAACGCCAAGGCCGGGCCTGATGAGATTGACGGCAGCGAGTCCGACTGCAAGCGCCACGGTCGTGACGAGCTCGAAATAAATGAGTGACTTGAGCGCCAGCCGCCCTACCCTCTTCATGTCGTCGCCGTGACCAGCGATTCCGACGACGAGCGTGCTGAAAAGAATCGGCACGATGATCGACCGGATCATCCTGAGAAAAACCGTGGATAGCGGCTTCAGGGATTCGCCGAATGCGGGCGCTTGCCAACCGATGATGACGCCGGCGATCATCGAGAAGATGATCCACTGCGTCAGGGTAACTCGCTTGAGTCTCTCCCAGATCATTTGCTATCGGAGTCCGGCGTCACTGGTCCAGTCCCGAGTCTCAGTGTCGAGTGGCGATAGCCGTAGAGGAAGTAGAGTACGAGACCGATGATGAGCCACCAGATAAATCGTGTCCACGCAATTCCCGGCAATCCTTTCATTACGAACACGCACGCCGCCGCACCAATGAGACTCACTGGCCACACGAAGGGAACTCTGAATGGACGCGGTCGCTCGGGATCCGTGTGTCGAAGGACAAGCACGCCGATGCAGACGAGAACGAAAGCGAACAGCGTTCCAATGTTGGTGAGATCATAAGTCTCGCCTGCGTCACCGATGAGCGACCACGCGGCGACGACTATTCCGGTGATCAGCGTCGTGATGTGCGGCGTGCGATAACGACCGTGAATTTTCGCGGCCCACCGTGGCAACAATCCATCGCGCGCCATCGCGAAGAAAATTCTCGGCTGTCCGTATTGAAAGACCAGCAACACCGCCGACATCGAGAATACCGCGCCGAGTGCGACGAGCCATCCGGCTGTGCGGAGTCCGGCAGATTGAAGCGCGAACGAAAGAGGATCCGCTACTCCGAGTTTCGTGTAGGGAACCATCCCCGTCAAAACGACGCCGACGATGATGTAGATGACGGTACAAATCGCAAGACCACCGAGAATTCCAATCGGGAGATTCCTCTGCGGATTTTTCGTCTCCTCGGCCGCGGTGGAAATTGCGTCGAAGCCGATGTATGCGAAGAACACGATCGCCGCGCCGTGATGTATTCCGGTGAACCCGTTTGGCGCGAATGGATGAAAGTTCGCGGTGTTCATGTGCATCGCGCCGACCACGATGAACAGCGTGAGCGCGACTAGCTTAACCGCAACCATGATGTTGTTTGCTTTCGCACTCTCGCGAACGCCAATCATGAGTAGCCATGTAATCGCGAGAACAATCGCGGCAGCAGGGACGTTTATTAAAACTGCCAGCGGACCAATGTGCGGCGCGCTGTCGAGCAAACCGTGAACGGCTGGGTCGGAGCTCAGAAGCGCCGTACGATATCCAGTCGCGAGCCACACCGGAAGATGAAGTCCCAGTCCCGCGAGCAACGTCTTGAAATAATCTCCCCACGAAATCGCGACTGCGACGTTACCGACTGCGTACTCGAGTATGAGATCCCAGCCGATGATCCATGCGACGAGCTCGCCGAGCGTTGCATAGGAGTACGCGTACGCACTGCCTGCCTGCGGAATCATCGACGCAAGCTCGGCGTAACAAAGGGCGGCGAGCGCGCACACAAACCCAAGAAGGAGGAAAGAAAAAACGAGCGCGGGACCCGCCCCACTTCGTATAACGTGACCGGCCGCGTCGGTTTGTCCCGACGCGGCCGATCCAATCGCACCAAATATTCCGGCGCCAATCACAGCGCCGATCGCCAGCATTATCAGGTCGCCGGCTCCCAACGCCCGCCTTAGAGAGTTGGGATGACCTTCCTCCGCGAGCAGCGCCGATATCGGCTTGCGCGAGAAGAGCGACGACACTTGTCTTTACTGCTTCTCGATGCGCATGGCGTAGAACGAACGCCAGACGAAGGTTACCGAGATGAGCAGGAAGAGCCCGGCAAGAGCATGCGTGAGTGTTGGACCCTTATCACTCGTGAGGGAAACAGCGAGCTCCACTGCAAGCAATCCAAACAACGTCGTGAACTTGATGATTGGATTAAGCGCGACCGACGAAGTGTCCTTGAACGGATCGCCGACAGTATCACCGACGACAGTCGCCGCGTGCAGCTCTGTTCCTTTCTGCTTGAGCTCCACCTCGACAATCTTTTTCGCATTGTCCCACGCGCCACCCGCGTTTGCCATGAAGATCGCCTGATACAATCCGAAGATCGCAATCGATATCAGGTAGCCGATGAAGAAGTACGGCTCGACGAACGCGAAGCCGAGCGTCGCGAAGAAAACGGTCAGGAAGATGTTGAACATTCCTTTCTGCGCGTACTTCGTGCAGATCTCGACGACTTTCTTGCTGTCCGCGATCGAAGCTTTCTCAGCAGACTCGAGGTGGATGTTCGCCTTGATGAACTCGACTGCACGGTAGGCGCCCGTGGTCACCGCCTGCGTTGACGCGCCCGTAAACCAGTAGATGATCGCGCCGCCGGTGATCAAGCCAAGCAGAAACGGCGGATGCATCAAGGAAAGGTTCGGCAAAAACTCCGGCTGCAATCCGTGAGTAAGACTCATGATGATCGAGAAGATCATCGTCGTCGCGCCCACGACAGCAGTTCCGATGAGAACCGGCTTCGCAGTCGCCTTGAACGTGTTCCCCGCACCGTCGTTCGCTTCGAGCAAATGCTTCGCGCGCTCGAAGTTCGGCGTGAATCCATAATCCTTCTTCACTTCCTCGGCAGATCCGGGAATCGTCTCGATCGTAGAAAGCTCGAAGATCGACTGCGCATTGTCGGTGACTGGTCCATATGAATCCACTGCAATCGTCACCGGTCCCATTCCAAGAAATCCGAATGCGACCAGTCCGAATGCGAACACCGCCGGCGCCAACATTACCGCGCCCATTCCGAGCGTGCTTACGCCGTAACCGATCGACATGAGAACCATGATCGTCATGCCAAGCCAGTACGCGCTGAAGTTTCCGGCAACCAGACCGGAAAGAATGTTGAGTGAAGCGCCACCCTCGCGCGATGACGTCACCACCTCGGCAACATGCGCGGATTCAACCGAAGTAAAGGCTTTTACCAGCTCCGGAATGATTGCGCCCGCGAGTGTGCCGCAGGTGATGATTGCCGAGAGCTTCCACCAGAGCGACGGATCGCCGCCGATTTCAGGAAGAAGGAAGTACGAGACGATGAATGTGAGCGTTACGGAAACGAGCGATGTCAGCCAGACAAGCGAAGTGAGCGGCGATTCATAATTCATTTCATCAGCATCGACATAGCGGCTGCGGGCGACTGCTTCGTTCACCAGATAAGAGAATCCGCTCGCGACGACCATCATGATGCGCATCGCGAAGATCCACACGAGAAGCTGCACCTGAACTTTCGGATCATGGACTGCAAGCAGGATGAACGATATCAGTGCGACACCGGTCACGCCGTACGTCTCGAATCCATCCGCGCTCGGTCCAACGGAGTCACCGGCATTATCGCCTGTGCAGTCGGCGATGACGCCAGGATTACGCGCATCATCTTCTTTCACGTTGAAGACGATCTTCATCAGGTCAGCGCCGATGTCGGCGATCTTCGTGAAAATTCCGCCGGCGATCCGAAGAGCTGCGGCGCCGAGTGATTCACCGATTGCGAATCCGATAAAGCATGGTCCCGCGTAATCGCCGGGCACGAACAAGAGAATGAAGAGCATGATGACCAGCTCGACCGAGATCAGCAGCATGCCGATGCTCATTCCCGCCTTGAGGGGAATCGAGTAGCACGGGTACGGCTTCGCGCGCAAACTCGCAAATGCCGTTCGTGAATTCGCAAATGTGTTGATTCTGATTCCGAACCACGCCACGCCGTAGCTGCCCGCGATCCCGACGAGACTGAATCCAAGAATGATCGCAACCTTTATGGGAGCCAGCGCCTGCAGGAATCCGAAGTAAAGAAGAATCACGAGGCCAATGAACACCTCGAGAATCAGAATGAATTTCCCCTGGGTGATGAGGTAGGTCTTGCAGGTCTCGTAAATCAGCTCGGAGACCTCACGCATCGACTGATGCACAGGCATTCGCTTGAGCTGACCGTAGATGATGAGTCCGAAGAGAAGACCGAGTGCGCAGACGGCGAGTCCGCCCATCAGAAGGGTGCGGCCGTGCATCCCCAGAAAGTCGACCGACGACAGATCTGGAATGATGAGGCCAGCTTCTCCGCTGGGACGGGTTTCCTGCAAAACGTTCATTTAAAATCTCCTGGGGTTACTTGCAAAATTGGCGTCGTTCTTTCGCGCGGCGCCAAGTCATTGCTCTGGGTTGAGAGTTGCGGTGAATCGAAAACTGTGGCTAAGACTCTAGCTTCGGCTCCGCCTTTCGCCACAGGAAATAGACGGGAATACCGATCGCGACGATGACGAGTCCGGACAGCGCTTGCGCTCGCGTGCTGTCGGAAATCAGCAACACAATCGCAACCGTCGCAGCCAGCACGATGTACAACGCCGGAAGCACCGGATATCCCACCGCGCGATACGGCCGCTCGGCGTCGGGACGCTTGCTGCGAAGTATGAACAACCCGATCGTCGTGAACACGTAAAATATCAGGGCAGCGAAGATCACGTAATTGAGCAATTGTCCGTAAGTGCCCGTGAGACAGAGAATGCTCGTCCATATAACCTGCGCGAGAAGTGCCCTTGCGGGCACGCCGTTCTTGTTCAGCCGCCCTGCACTCTCGAAGAACAGCCTGTCCCGGGCCATCGCATAGTAAACGCGACCTCCTGCCAGGATGAGCCCGTTGTTGCACCCAAATGTCGAAACGAGAATCGCTGCCGCCATGAGCGATCCACCGATAGGACCGAAAATCATCTCAGCCGCCGCACTTCCCACTCGATCCTGGGTCGCGTACTGGATGCCGCGTTGGAGAATGCCCGACGCGTCCTTCACTCCATGGAGTGGAAGTACGTTGAGATACGCAACGTTTGCGAGCAAATAGATGACGCTTACGAGCGCCGTTCCAAGAAAGAGCGCAAGTGGAAGATTCCGTTTTGGATTTTGAACTTCGGCCGCCGCAAAGGTCACGTTGTTCCACGCATCGCTCGCGAAAAGAGACCCGACAAGCGAAGCGCCGAAGGCGATCATGAACGCCGACGTAATAGTCACACCGCCTGCAAAGGCCCCGGCTCCAAAATTAGACGAGACAGCGACGGTATTTCTGCCGATAGTCAGGCCGAGCACGATGAGAGCGACCAGCGCACCGGTTTTTACGAGTGTCAGCGTCGTCTGGACAAATTTCCCTTCGCGGATTCCGCGCAGATTGATCCACGTGAGAAACCAGATGGAGATGAGCGCGATCAGGCGTTGAGGAGATAAGCCGACTTCGATCGGCCCACCGGGTGTGCTGAAATCCAGTTGCGGGAACCACGAGTATCGATCGGGCGTGATCGAAGGGACAAGCACCCCGAGAAATCGCCCGAACGCGACTGCGACGGCAGCGATTGTTCCCGTCTGAATGACAATGAACAGAGTCCAGCCATAAAGAAAGCCCATTAGAGGGCCCATGGACTCGCGAAGAAAAACGTACTGACCGCCCGCACGTGGATACATCGCGGCGAGCTCGCCATATGCGAGCGCGCCGAGGAGTGTCATCACTCCTGCGGCGATCCACGCAAGCATCAGCCACAGCGGAGATCCAAGGCTGCGTGAAATGTCGGCGGAAACGATGAAGATGCCGGACCCGATCATCGAGCCGGCAACGAGCATCGTCGCGTCGGTCAGAGTCAGCGCTTTTACAAAACCCGCTGACGACTCTCGCGCTTCTTCAGTTTCGATTCTCTGGGCGGGCTCGGCCATCGCGCGAATTTAGTTAGTCCCCGAGAGAGTGGCTAGGATGCCTTAACCGCTTAGAAAATGAATTGAATATCTACCGTATCGCGTACCGGCGTTCCATCGGCCCGCACGCCTGGTCTGAATCGCAATGCAAGTAGCACGTCCCGCAATTTCTTGTTGTATCCGTTGTCGCGTGATGGATTGAATCCAAGAAGCTTTGCGTTCCCCTTCTCGTCGACGTCGAACCACGCGATGAGGTGATAACCCTTGAGACTCGAGGGCGCTGGGAGCGGGGGAAGAAAGAATTGCGTCGGAGTCGGCGGATAGTTTGCGCCGGGTCCGCCGCCAGTTCCCGGTCCGACGTCACTCCCCTTACCCGGTCCAACCCCGGATCCCACTCCTCCGCCACTGCCCGGCCCTGAACCCGGTCCGCCTGCCGTGCCCGCACCTGCCGCACCGACCGGACCTGTGGTCGGAGGCTGCACTGCGACCGCAGCCGGAGCAGCAGGCGTGATGGTCACCGGTGGGATAACCGGTTTTGGCGGAGGAATAACTTTGGGCGGTACCACGACCGCCGCCGCCGCATCAGCAATTGGCTTGATTCGAACGAACTGAAGACGTTGGCCCGCGTCTGGCGGGGTGCCGCCACCGCCTCCACCCGCCGGTCCCGCTCCACCAGCGCCGACCGCGTGCTCACCCTTGAAGTCGTGCGACGCGATCGGATATAGAATCAGAAGAATGATGAGCGCATGCGCAAAAAGAGAGGCGGCGACACCCTTCCACCGCCCCTCTCTATCGCTCCTGCTTGGTATGCCGACTGGCGGCCGATATTTCTTTTCTACTGTGCGTCCTTGGGCGAAACGCCGATAACCTTTACTCCTGCTCCGCGCGCAACATCTATTGCGTAAATCACGTCGGAGTATTTCACGCCTACCGGCGCGCCCTTTACGAAAATGATTTTCTCCGGCCTGCCGTTGTAAATCTCGGTGAGGCGGGCCAAAAGCCTGTCCTTTGGGATCGGCTCCTTATTTACGAAATATTTGTTGCCGGGTTGCACCTCGAGAACAATCTGAGGAGGCGGCGGCCCTTGAGATTCCTGCGGTGTCGGATCCGGCAGCTGCAAATCGAGCGCCTTTCGCGACATCGGCACGACGAGCATGAAGATGATGAGGAGCACCAGCAACACGTCGATCATCGGCGTGACGTTGATGTCGTTGGTGAGGCGGTTTGCTCCAGTGCTCATTGACATTACTTCTTCCCTCCCGCCTTCACGCCACCAAGCAATCGATCGGTCTGAATCGTCGAAACGGTCCCGGGCTTCTGATCAGTAATCATGGCGGCGAGAGTCACGTTATTGTGCGCAGCGATATCGAGAGCATCGAGAACTTTTCCGTACTCGAGATCCTTGTGCGCTTTTACGTACAGCACCTTGTCCTCTTCGCGAGTGCTGTAGATCGTCTTCAGCCTCTCACCAAGCGTGGCATTCGGGATCGGCTGCTTGTTCAGAAAATACTGGCCGTTCGCATCGATCCCGAGCACCTGGTCGCGCTCCTCTTCAGGATGCGGCTTGAGATTGGTGCCCTGCGGCGGAATCGCCTGGAATCCTGCGCTGATGGCGGGGACGACGAGCATGAAGATGATCAAGAGGACGAGCATGACGTCGATCATCGGCGTCACATTCGGTTCCGCTTTTACACTTCCGCCCGACCCCATGGACATTGCCATAAGAAAATCCTCCCGCGCTTACTGCGAGACGGGTGTCGACCCTGCAGTCGAAGCAGTCGTGTTGAACTCGCGGGTGAATCGCGACCGGCCAAATTCGCCGCTCACGTTCTTGATCATGTAATCGATCATTTCCTTCGAGGTGTACGTCATTTCAGCCGTGAGGTTGTCGATCTTCACCTGGAAGAAGT
Organism: Gemmatimonadaceae bacterium; assembly: GCA_046262875.1. GTDB lineage: Bacteria > Gemmatimonadota > Gemmatimonadetes > Gemmatimonadales > Gemmatimonadaceae > UBA4720. Next base: position 15,648 of record JBHELX010000048.1, read on the forward strand.
TGAATAGCCACACCGCTGGAATTGCCACCATGAGTCCGAATGCGGTCGTGATGAGCGCTTCAGCCACACCAGCCGAAATCGCGGAAAGTCCGCCTGAACCCGATGCGGCCATTCCAACGAATGCGTTCACGATTCCCATCGTCGTTCCAAGAAGACCGACGAACGGAGCCGTTGCGCCGACCGTTGCGAGAATGCCGAGTCCGCGCTTGAGGTCGGTGACCGTCATCAGCATCTCGCGCTCGACTGCGCGCTCTGCAGAGTTGATGTCGCCGACTGTCACGGTGCCGTCCTGAATGAGCGGCTTGATCTCGGTCAATGCGCCGCCGAGTACACGAGCGACGTGCGATTTCTTGTACTTCTCGGCAAGGCCGACTGCTTCGCCGAGGTTGTCTTCCTCGAGGAACTGCGAGAACTCAGGCGCGAACTTGCGCGTCTCCGCCTGCGCGGCGCGAAGGTCCCACCACTTCTTGATACTGATCGACAGCGACCAGATCGACATGATGGCAAGAACAACGACGATTCCCTTTGCAAAGGGACCCATCTGATTCCAAAGGTCGAGGAGCGAGAGATTCATTTGAGACGTGTCTCCGTTGGGGGATTATTTATCGAGCTTGAACTGAAAACTCTGCTGGACGAGCTGCTTGACTTTGTGACCGCCGACTTCCGCGGCGTAAAAACGCATCTGCGGAAGAGCTGCACGGACGGCCGACGCAAATAGCTCGTTGGTCGCCTTCAGAACCTTGAAGCTGCCGACTTCTGCCTTTCCATCTTCATCGACGATGAATTGCGCCTGCACTTCTCCTTCGACTCCGGACGATCGGAGTGCGTCGGGATAGCGCGGAGTTCCAGTGCCGGGAATCTGCTGCACGGGCTTCTCCACCTGGAAGTCGAAGTAAGGCTCGTTGCTCGGCTTCGCTGTGCCGCCGACGACACCACTCGCGACGCCACCCTTCACACCCTTTCCGCTGAAGTCGGCTTCATTGGTGACTGCCTTGTTGAGATCGATGTCCGGAATCTTGATCGGGATCTCGACCGGCGCGCGCAGCACCTGGAATCCCTTTGGCGGAGGCGCCTTCATTACTTCCTTGGGCGGCGGAGGAGGCGGTGGCGGCTCCTTCGGCTTGGGCGGCTCTTTCTTCATTTCGACGAACTGGATTTTCTCCTGCTTCGTCTTGTCGTCCGCGATGCCGGCTCTTGCCGTCGCGACAACTGCGGCGGTGATGAGCGCGCCGTGGAACACGAGACTGAAGACAGTACCTCCAGCCATTTTCTGTTTGTGCGGTCTTGATTCGATCAGTTGGTTGAACATGGACTCACCGAAAGAGGAATCGTTGTTGTCTCGTAGGTTATTTCAACCGCTGCTCCGATGTAATCCTTGGAAGATTAAGAATCCGTGAAATCGCTCTTAATCCAATCTTCATTCTGTGGCTGCTTCTTCAATCACCTTCTGAGGAAGTGGAAGCGTCACGGTGAACAGACTGCCTCTACCGAGACGCGATGACGCAGTTAGAGTGCCACCGTGCGCTTGCGCAATCCATTGGCTGATTGCGAGTCCGAGTCCGAATCCTCCGCGTTCGGACATTCGCGAACGAGCGCGATCCGCTCGCCAGAAGCGCTCGAAAATGTGCGGGACATCGGCCGCCGCGATTCCAATTCCCGTATCGCGGACTGCGAATGTGACCGTGTCAGGATGCACGCCGAGCCCAAGCTCCACTTTGCCGCCGGCTGGAGTGTACTTGATCGCGTTCGTGACGAGATTGAGAAATAGCTGACGCAATCTTGTTGGATCTCCCATGATCATGACGTCTGCAGTGAATGGAAAATTCACTGCGACGCCTGCACCTTCGCCGAGTATCAAGGCGGTCTCGTAGATGTCCTGGACGAGTGGCTTGAGAGCAACCGGCTCTCGATGGATGTCGAAGCGCCCCTCGTCGGCACGGGCCAGCGTGAGAAGACTCTCGACGAGATCCGCCATTCGCGTCGTTTCCTGCAATGCTTCCTCGAGCGCGACCATTCGCTCACCGGACGCGGGAGGCTCGCTCATCGCGCGCTCCACATCGGCGCGTAGAACTGCGAGCGGAGTTTTCAGCTCGTGACTCGCGTCGGCCGTGAATCGCCTCAAACCACCGAATGAAGTTTCGAGGCGCGAGATCATGGCGTTGAGAGTTTCGATCAGACCCTCGAATTCCTGTCCCGCGTGGTCCATGCTCAAGCGCCGGTGCAAACTGCGTCCGTCGGTGATTGCCGCTACATCGTGCGCGATCTTGTCGATCCGCTGAGATGTAATTCCGACCGCGACCCACGCGCGCCATCCCGCGACCGCGATGATGAGCGGCGCGAGAAAAAACAAAACGATTCTGTATTCTCGAGGCAGCGCCGTGACGCGAGTTGTAGGAACTCCGACAATGACTCGTCCGAGTGTCCCGGTCGTATCCGAGACCTCTCGCGCCACGAGCAAGAGCTCGTCTATTCCCGGAACGGACACGACTGCTGCCGAATCGTTGGGTAGAACGGAGATTTTTGCGAGCAGGCTGTCTGCGCCCGCCGCGCCAAGACTGCGAAGTGCAATCGACTGGTAGAGTGGAGTGCCCTGTCGATCGACTATCACCATGTAATCGGGAAAAGCGTCGAGCACCGCCCGCAAGCGTGTGGTAACGATTTCCGGTTGAGCGCTCGTCGTATCAGGTCCTACGATTACAGCCGACGTCGCGGCTGCGGCATCGCGAACGAGGCTCGCCGCGACGTCAGCTTGTGTCGCGGCGTAGCGCGCGACGTCGCGATACAGCGCCGCGTTCCGCACTGTCCATAGAGTGAGGCCGAGTGCGGCGGTTACCGCGGCGAGCGCGGCGACAAATGCAATTGTGAGATTTGTCCGTGTGGACGCCAAGCGCGCTTATCCTTTCTCGCGCGCGCCGTTCCCCTTGAGCCCCGCGCCATCGGTGCGAATCACGTAGCCCACCCCGCGAATCGTGTGAATCAGCTTGGCGCGATGAGCCGCGTCGATTTTTTTGCGCAGATGATTTATCACGACGTCCACGATGTTGGTGCCCGGATCGAAATGATATCCCCACGCGTATTCGGTGATGAGAGTTCTGCTCATCACTCTTCCGGCGTGACGCATCAGATACTCGAGCACTGTGTATTCTTTTGGGGTGAGCTCGATCGGATTTCCAGCTCGCGTTACCGCTCTCGTGTCCAGATGAAGCTCGAGGTCCGCAACTTTGAGCGCGGGTGACGCGAGCGCGCGCGGTCGTCGTGAAAGTGCTTCGACGCGAGCAAGCAATTCCTCGAATGCGAACGGTTTGGTGACGTAATCGTCGGCACCCGCGCGGAGAGTCTGAACTTTTGCGTCGATTGCATCCTGCGCGGTGAGAACGAGCACTGGCCGCTCGAATCCGCGTCCGCGAAGATCGTTGAGAACCTGCATCCCCGGCTTGCCGGGAAGACGCATGTCGAGGATTACGAGATCATAGTTGCCAACGGTGGCCATTCTCTCACCCTCGTCCCCGGTATCGACGAGGTCGACTCCCCACCGCTGTTGCTCGAGACCGCGCTTGATGAACTGACCGACAGTCGGATCATCCTCGATCACAAGGATCTTCATGCCCGCAATTTATGTCGAGCCAAACGTGTTCGCACCGACACCGCGGACGGCGGACCGGGGTAGCACCGCGGACTCCGGACCGCGGAAGCACCGCGGACTCCGGATTGCGGAAGCACCGCGGACGCCGGACCGCTGAAGCACCTCGGACTCCGGACTGCGGAAGCACCGCGGACTCCGGACTGCGGAAGAACCGCGCGTTTTTGATTCAACGTGCAGTGATTGTTTGCTCAGCAAGAACCTACTTGACGTATGTTGCGCGTATGAAGTCAAACCGCGAACACTGGGAGCGTGATTCTCTCTATCGAATGCGGGCGTACCGGCTCGCCTGCGATCTATTTGATGATTGTTGGGATGACTCTGAAAAACTCGGTCGGCATCCCGTTACGGTAAAGACCGCGGGTCAGCTTTACCGAGCGGTGGGATCTATCAAGGCCAATCTCGCTGACGGCTATTCTCGAAGCTCCGGACGTGATCGCGTTCGGCTTTACGAATATGCGCTCAGCTCAGCGAGAGAAAGCATGGTTTGGTACGACGGATCCCCAAAGGTCCTTGGACAAGAAGTGGTTCGGGCGCGAGTTCAAATTCTCGAGGAAATCCGTCGATTGCTGCTCGCAACAATCCCGCGCGAACGCGACCGTTTGATTCGCCCGACACAAAGGAAGAACACGCCAAAGGAAACCGATGCGGACTGACGCGATTGTTCCGTTTTCCGCCGTCCGCGGTTTCTTCCGCGGTCCGGAGTCCGCGGTTTCTTCCGCGGTCCGTTTTCCGCGGTCGTTTTTAGTATTCGACCCAGTTGTCGACCCACGTATTCGGTAATGGAATAAGCGCTCCCAATGACATGAGAGCCTTCGCTACCTCGCACGAATTGTACTGGTAGAGCTTTGTACCGTTGACGGTGTTGATCGGTACGGTCTGGCCAAGCTTGACGTTGAGCGCGCTGATGATCGCACCCTGAATGTTGTTGTTTCCGTTTCCGGTAAGATCACCGCCGACTAGCACCACTCCCTTCCAGTTGAAGGTATTGCCGCTTCCTGTATCGAGGTTGCCACTAACAATCAGCACGCCTCTGCCGCCGTTGAGCTGTGAGCTTCCAACGGTTCCCCCACCCGCCATGTAGATAACGGGATAGAAAGTCGTGTCGGCAAATGACGGGATCGCGTCGGGCGGAACGACGTACTGCGGATGGAGCGCCGTCTGATTTGTAATTCCCTTCCATTGCACCAGAACTTCCTTCGCCATCGCGTTCGCCGTTGCTCCATCGTATTCGACGCTGTCGGCTGTGTTCGGCTGGTTGAACCCAGGCACCTGCGGCACGGCAACGCCTGCGATTGCAGCCGAATCCTGACATGCATCGACGCCCAGGAAAGATCCTGAATTTCCGTTCTTTTTGATGCCGCTGATCGCGGTCCACCCTGCGAGAACTTCGATGTTCGCCGGCTCCCATGATGCATACTGCGCAACGGTTCGAACACCGGCAGGCGTTCCGCCAATCGCTCCTTTGGTCTGCACGCCCCTCGAGCGGACGACGTACATCCCAGCAAGCGATCCCTGAGGCGCGCGAATGCGATCGAGCTGCACGTCGGCGTAACCGCCAGTCATATAGATCCGAACCGGCCCTTCCTTTACCGCCGGCGGAATTGTTCTATAACCGAGCGAGTCCCGGCGCACGAAGAACATCTGCAATCCCTGCTCTGCCAACACGAACGCGCTGACCTGTGCCTTCTGGTCGTCGACACCTCTGCGCTCCGCTATTACGAGAGAGAATCCTGCGGCGAGGGAAATGGAGAGGACACCGATGACCAGTACCGCTGCCGGAATTGCAAAGCCCTGCCTGTTTCGAAGGGAAAGCATTTTGAGTTCTCCGTGATTTAGTCGAGACGGTTCTTGAAGTAGACCGCGGTAGTGAATGTCGCGGTCGTTTTCTGCGAAGACCCCGACGGCACTCGCTCGCTCATTCCGTTCATGAGAAGCTCGATGCCGCGCAATGTCGAGAGGTCGGCGGGTGGAGAGTCCTGGGCGGTGGTGCTGTTGCCAATGAAGAATCGGAATTTTGAGTTGGCGTCGAATGGCGCAGCGAGCTCTTCGGATGCGCCTGTCTGCACCACCGTCCGAAAGAGCCCGACCATTCCCGGAACTGAAACCGATGACTTGAACTCGTACTTTATGCGACGAAACAGAAACACCGGAGTTCCGAAGCTCGCCGTGTCGGAGAGTGATGGCGTGATCTTGATGACTTTAGCCAGGTCGGCGGTAAGGGTGCTGATTTTTGCGTTATTGCACACTGTGAGATCCCCCGTCTCTACACTCGGCGGGCCGGATTCGACATAGCGGAAGACTCCGTTTCCTCCGCGCCACGCATAGCCCGAGAAGCCTGTCGCTGCGTACATCGCTGAGTCGACGGGAAGCAGGCTGACGTGAGTGCTCCCCGCGGTCGTCGCGCAAACGACGCCCATCGCATAGGGAACACGAACCGTGAGCGCCGTCGATGTAGCGGACACAACGCCGCCCAGCGCTTCCGTCATTCGCAGATCGGATACAATGCGGTTAAGCGGTCCGCGCGAAACGTTGCGCGCAAGATTACCGGTTTTCTGATGACTGAAATAACGCGCTTGAGAGACCAGTACTCGCGACAGAGCCATGCCGATGATCGCCAGAATCACCATACCGACGATCAGCTCGGCCATCGATAATCCGCGGCGCAGCGAGAGATGAATTTTCACTTATCCCGCCGGATCGTCGGTGTCGAATGTCGCCATCGTGTTGGCGGAAGAGCGAACGAAAGTTGTCGTATCGGGACGATAGAGCGGGTTGGAAGGAGAAATAATGAGAATGATTTTCTTCGCCTTCAGCTCGTAAACCTGAGAGATGAGCGAGACGGTCACCGTGCGCGTGTAGGGGTAGGGCTTCGCGGTGCTTGTTACTGTGGTGGTGCCGACAGCCAGGCTGTCGAAGTTTTTTGATTCGAGCTGATTGATCTGTTCCATCAGCAAGCCATTGCGATACGTTGCGCCAATGGTCCGGTGGGAGCGCGCCGTGATCTTGAATACCATTGCCGCGAGAGGAGTCATTATGAGCGCAAGAAGAGTTATCGCGACGATGACCTCCATCAGAATGAAACCCTTTGTCCCAGTGCTGCCATTTCTTCGAATTCGTTTCATTGGACAAGCCTCACGAAGCCTGCGCTTGACGCTGTCACTGTGCGTGAGTAGTCGCCCTGTGCGACCGTGACAGATAAAGCATTCGATCCGATTCCGTTCGGAAGAACGTCAAGGGTTGCTGGACTCGCGGTCATCGTTGTGAGTGCGTACTCGGACCGATTGTCCATTATGCGCGTCTGGAAAACCGTGCCCGATGCCCGGTCGCTGAATACGTAGGTCTTCGTCGAAGGGGTGAAGGTGAGTCTCACAGGGGCACGCTGCCTTCCGGCCATCGCGAACCCGTTCTGAAGATCCGCGACGATCACTTGCGCTGCGCGATTCACACGCTCATGGCGCATGACCGTTCCCATTTTCGTCACAGCCATCTTCACAAGTATTCCCATGATGATCATGACGATCACCATCTCGATCATGCTGAAACCCGCGCGACGTCTGATTATTCGTCGCATGTTAGGATTCGTCATTGGTGTTGGACGCATAGGTGCACCACAATGACGAGCGGAGTTATTGACCGTCACGCACTTTCACGCGGTGCCTGCCG
>JBHELX010000049.1:0-21137 GCA_046262875.1 Gemmatimonadaceae bacterium
CCGCTCTACCGCTCTACCGCTCTACCGCTCTACCGCTCTACCGCTCTACCGCTCTACCGCTGCCCTTGCCCTAGAAAGTCTGGAACTTCACCGCCGTCACATCGACTTTGATCGTGCGGGCGCCGGTGGGTGAGCTCTCGACCGTCACTGCTCCCGTGGATTCATTCACCGTTTTCAGTTTCTCGCCGACGTACGTCGATGCGCGGAACGACACGCTCACGATGTTCTCCGTCCCTCCGTAAGGCGGGTCAAGGATCGGCTTGAATGAGCCGGTCGGGAACGGCTGTTGATACGAATTGCCGCTGAAGGTGATGATCAGGTCACCATCGGCGCCGGAGCCGTCGACATTTGCGACCCAGCAGCCAATCGCGTGGTAGCCGGCGTTGTCGAGGTCGCCCTTGAACTCAGGCAATTGTGCTCCGCGCACCTGTCCAATCGACGTATACGTCTGGCCGAGTGCTTCGACCGTGCAATGGTTGTCGGGAGTCACTGTGGCGCGCAGCGGAAATTCCGGCGCATCAGGAACCGCCGTCGGAACTTTCACGCATCCCGCAAGCGCGATAGCAAAAAGACATGGAATTAGAACGAATTTTTTCATATCACACCGCCAGGGGCAATAAAAGGATCGGCGACTGCTGGTCCGCCTCTGACAGACGAACAGCGAAGTTCAGGGTCACGAAACGCTGAGGATTCTACCGAATGAGGAATCACATGTTCCGATCCACGACGAACACAGGATAGTGTCGCTGGGCGACTTCAATCAAGGAATTTTTTCGCCTGTCGGCCCTTGTAGATATGTGTTCCAACACATATACTTGATGTAATGACTCAACACCTACGCGACGAGATCAAGCAATCCCGGCCGTTTTCTTCTCTCGAGCAGGAAGCCGTGCTCGGCATCGCTCGAACCGACGCAGTGCTCGGCTACTCTATCATCGAAGTCCTCAAGCCCTACGACGTTACGCCGACGCAGTACAATGTCCTCAGAATTCTCCGCGGCGCCGGCGCTAACGGACTTTGTCGCGAAGACATCAAAGAGAGACTTGTGTCGCAGGTCCCCGACGTGACGCGGCTCCTCGACCGGCTCGAACAAGCAGGACTCGTCGATCGCGCTCGAGACACCGTCGATCGCCGCCTCGTGACAACGCGAATCACTCACGCGGGGCTCGAGCTGCTCAAGAAGCTCGACAAACCAATCGGCGAAGCGCACGAAAAACAGCTCGGGCACCTGACAAAAACCGAGCTCAGAACACTTATCGCGTTACTCGAAAAAGCGCGGCAGAAAGAGGAGCAGCAATGAGCGATATACCGTACGGTGTGCGTCCCAGCCGTTACCGGCTGCCGGAGAAAACGCGACTCGGACCGGTGAGACTTCAAATATCCGATTTGACCCGATCACTCGAGTATTACGAGCGAGTGATGGGATTTCGCGTAAGCGCCAGGAAGAACGACAGAGCGAGTCTTGCCGCTCACGGTGACGACACGGTTCTAATCGAGCTCGTCGAGCGAAAGGGCGCGCGAGCGATTCCACGTCGCGGGCGACTGGGACTTTATCATTTCGCAATCCTGCTTCCCGACCGCGCGTCGCTTGGAAAATTTCTTGTGCATCTGTCGGAGCTCGAAGTGTACGCTGGAATGTCAGACCATCTCGTTAGCGAGGCGCTCTATCTCACTGATCCCGATGGATTGGGAATCGAGGTTTATGCCGATCGTCCACGCGATCAGTGGAAGTTCCAGGAACGACAGCTCACGATGGCGACCAATCCGCTGAATGTCCCAGACCTTGTGGCGGCTGCGAAAGAAGAGAAATGGACCGGCATGCCTGCGGGAACGATCGTCGGACACGTACACCTGTACGTGGGCGATATCGATCAGGCTGCATCGTTCTTTCACGAAGGACTCGGTCTCGATAAAGTAATTTGGAGTTATCCAGGCGCACTCTTTCTTTCGGCCGGCGGTTATCATCACCACCTTGGCACGAATACGTGGGCAGCAGGTGCGCCGCTCGCCGAAGAAGATGACGCGCGTCTTCTCGAGTGGACTGTGATCGTTCCATCTGGACTCGATGCAGCCGATGCGGCGCGAAGCATCGAGACAGCGGGTTACACGGTCGAGCAAACTCCGGGCGACAGCACGCGGGCCGAAAGCTGGCTCGCAACCGATCCGTGGGGAACGAAAGTGAGAATCACGCCGCCAGGCGACGTCAGGTAGCTCGACCCCCGAACATCGCATAGAGACTCTCGAAGAGCATCCCGCCTTCGTCGAGTCTCGCGTAATCCGATGCAGTGTGATTGTAGATTCGGTTCAGCTCGGCGGCGGTGTCGCGCGTCTCCTCACGTCCGAATAAGTCGTCCTTGTAGTCGATGTCGTGCACGATCTCGCTCACCGCACGCAAGGCTTCGTCGTTGCCGAAGCCGAACGCATTGATCAGGACCTCGAAGGTGCATGCTGCGCCAACGTGGGTGAACTCTGCCTCGAACATGTCGAAGCGCAGCTCACCTTTGAGCGGAGTGTAGCCCGAAGCGGGCACGAATTTGAACCGCGCACCGGGATCGATGAAGCGTCGGATTAACCACGCGCTCGCGATTCGATCGACATGAATGTTTCGTCGCGTGACCCACACCGCATTTCTCGGCTTCGTCTTTATCGCGGGAACCTGGCGTCGCTCGTGATCGGCCTGCGACGATCTGTCCTTTACCGCATTCGCCAGCAGCATTTCGACCTCTTGGTCAGTTGTTCCTGAAATCATGTTGGCCTCGCAAAGCGTCACCTCTCCCTTCCCTGCAACGATTTCGCGCGACAGCCACTCGAAGTCCTCGCGCGCCTCGGGCGTGTTTGGGAGCACGTAGACAGAGTTCTTGAGCGCCGCCGCGCCGATCGAGCGCAGCCGCCGCCACACCTTTACCCGGAAATAGTCGGGCTGCGGCGGAAGCTGATGCATCAGAACGAGCCAGCGGGGGCGTGATGGCATTGGTTTTCCGTAGGATCTGGCGGACAATCTGTCCAGATGATACAGTTGTATCATACATCAGTAACGCTGGTTTTGCGAGGAGGAAGTATGAGCCGGAGAATTGGACTGATTGGCCTGTTAAGCCTGGTGATCGCAGGCGGGATCCCATCGATCGCACGAGCGCAGGCACCCTCGTGGCGAGCTGGTGTTGACAGCGCCCTCGGTCGCAAAGGTGCCGTGCAACCCGATTCCTCATACAAGTTCAGCCTCCCCCGATCCGATCTCTCAGTCACGGTCGGCTCTGTTGCACTCAAGCCGGCGCTCGCCCTTGGCTCGTGGGTCGCGTTTCTGCAGACCGGGCCATCACAATCGATTGCGATGGGCGATCTCGTTCTCACCGAGAATGAAATCGGTGGGGTGATGCGCGCACTTCAGGCGGGCGGTGTCGAGCAAACGGCGCTGCATAATCATCTACGCGGCGAATCGCCCCATGTGATGTACATGCATATCATGGCGCGCGGAAATCCCGTCACCATCGCGCGAACGATTCGCACGGCATTGGCCGGAACGGGCACGCCATTGACAGCTGCGCCGGCCGCTGCACTGCCCGCTGCCATCGGACTCGATACAGCAGGAATCGCAAAGACTCTCGGCCACAGCGGGAAGCTCAATGGCATCGTTTATCAAATCGGCGTTCCTCGGGCCGAAGTGATCAACATGGGCGGGATCACCATTCCACCGTCGATGGGGCTCGCGACTTCGATCAACTTTCAACCCACAGGGTCAGGGCGGGCAGTTGCGACCGGCGACTTCGTCCTTCTGGCAAGCGAGGTGAATCCGGTTCTAAGAGCACTGCAATCGAACGGAATCGACGTCACCGCGATTCACAGTCACATGCTGGATGAGTCGCCCCATCTTTTTTTCATGCACTTCTGGGGAAACAACGACGCACTTTCGATTGCGCGCGGACTGCGAGCGGCACTCGACGCCACAAACAGCAAATGAAAGCTGTCGATTGCGGATAACGGACTAACAGCTGCGCCGCCGCGATCGACTAGTCGGATACTTTGGTCTCGAGCGAAACATCGTCGCCGTATCGGCGACGATGTTTCTCCTCGCACTCGGCGAGAATCTCTGGCGCCGCTTCCTCCCGCGATATTTGCAGGCACTCGGCGCGCCTATCACGGCGATCGGACTTTTCGGGACCGCCGAAGATTTTCTGGATGGGGTTTACCAATACCCGGGTGGGTGGCTGGCCGACACCTACGGGCGCCGGCGAGCGCTCGTGAGCTTCATCGCTTTGTCGGCCGTCGGTTACGGGGTCTTTCTCGTCATGCACCTGTGGTGGGTCGCATTCATCGGTCTCGCGCTGATAATGGCGTGGGACAGTATGGCGAGCCCCACTCTATTCGCGGTTGTCGGCGATGCGCTTCCGCCATCGATGCGCACGATGGGATTCACCGTCCAATCTGTCCTGAGACGAGTGCCGATTGTAATCGCGCCGATTCTTGGTGGGCTCGTGCTCGCGAGGTTTGGCATCGTGCGCGGTGTTCGAGCCGGCCTCATCATCTCGATTGCTCTCGCGATCGTCGCGCTGGTGATTGTATCGCAAATCCGGATTCCTCTCATTCCCGACGAAGCACCGACGAATATCAGGGGAGTGTGGCGAAAAATTCCGTCGAGCCTTCGCTGGCTTCTTGCGTCCGACATCTTCATCAGGACGTGCGACGCGATGGTCGACGTGTTTCTCGTGATCTTCGCTATAACGATCATTCGTGTAAGCAGCCTGGATTTCGGGATTGCCATTGCGGTGCAGTCATTGACGGCGATTCTCGTCTACATCCCGGCGGCGAAGATCGCCGAGAAAACGGGAAAGAAACCGTTCGTCATCGCGACGTTCGTGGCATTCGCGTTCTTTCCTCTAGCGGTCGTGTGGTCGAGGAGCTTCGGTTGGCTGCTTGCCGCGTTTGTCATTGGTGGGATTCGTGAGATTGGCGAGCCAGCGCGCAAAGCTCTGATTATAGATCTCGCCGAGCCGGCGCTTCGGGCGAGAGTGGTCGGACTTTACTATCTGGGTCGAAGCGTGGCGATCGCACCCGCGGCGTTCATCGGCGGGCTGTTATGGAAAATTTCACCGGTAATTCCCTTTTACGTCGCCGCCGGAATTGGCCTCATCGGGGTCGGTGTCTTTGCCGCAACTGTAAGAGAAGAGTAAGAGCGAACACGACGGCGCTTGTAGGTGTAGTATGGTGAGCCCACATTCTTAAGCAGTTCTTCACCCAAAATACGTCATGCCAACAATTCGACAGCTCGCCGCTGCATCATTTCTTTTGTTGCCCACCCTCGCGGCTGCGCAACAATCAAAACCGGCAACCCCAGTAGCTGCTGCGTTGCCCGCTCCTTCAACACCGCTGCCGATCGATCCGAAAGTGAAGATCGGAACGCTGCCGAACGGGCTCCGCTACTACATCCGTCAGAATTCCAAACCCGAGAAGCGCGCTGAGCTCAGGCTCGTCGTAAACGCGGGCTCGGTACTCGAGAATCCGAATCAGCTCGGTGAGGCGCATATAGTCGAGCACACCGCGTTCAACGGCACGACGCATTTCGCCAGGAACGACCTTATCAAATACCTCGAATCGATCGGCGTTCGATTCGGCGCTGATCTCAACGCGTACACGTCATTCGACGAAACGGTTTACATCCTTCCCATTCCGACGGATACTGCGCGAATCGTCGAGCAGGCATTCACGATTCTCGAGGATTGGGCGCACGGACAGACGTTCGACTCGACAGAAGTGATGAGCGAGCGAAACGTAGTGCGGGAAGAGTGGCGTGGCGGACGAGGCGCGGGCGAGCGAATGCTCAATGAGTGGCTTCCAGTTGCGTTCAAAGGATCTCGCTATTCAGAGCGCCTTCCGATTGGAACTGAGCAGAGCATCATGGCTGCGACGCCATCGAAGATTCACGCTTTCTACAACAGCTGGTACAGGCCCGATCTCCAGGCGGTAATCGCGGTTGGTGATTTCGACCCTGCGGTGATCGAGGCGGAGATCAAGAAACATTTCGGCGGCATTCCGGCGGCGAGTGCAGCTGCGCCGAAGCGAACTCTGTATGATGTGCCGGGCAACAAGGCGCCTCTCGTTGCGATCGCGAGCGACAAGGAAGCAACGAGCTCGAGCGTGGATCTCATCTTCAAGCGACCCGCAAAAGCGATGAAGACGGTGGCCGATTACCGTGAGGAGCTGCTTCAGCGTTTGTACACGCACATGCTGAATGCCCGCTTCGCCGAAATCGTGCAGAAGCCCGATGCTCCGTTCCTCGCTGCAGACGCTTCCAATGGAAGTTTTTTCGCGCGAACCACGGAGGCATTCACTCTCGCGGCAAACGTAAAGGACGGGGGTGTCGAGAAAGGACTCGAAGCGCTTCTCACCGAAGCAAAGCGAGTCGATCAGTTCGGATTTCTCCAGTCCGAGCTCGACCGCGCGCGCGATGATCTTCTTCGCGGTTATGAGCGCGCGTATGCGGAGCGGGACAAGACTCAGTCCGCATCGTTCGTCGAGGAGTACATCGGTAACTACCTCGAGAGCGAGGCAATTCCGGGAATCGAATACGAGTACAAGCTCGCGCAGGGCATTCTTCCGTCGATCACGCTTGCTGATGTCAACAAGCTCGCGAGCAGCTGGATCACCGACGACAATCGCGTGATCATCGCCCAGGTGCCGATCAAAGCAGGCGTGCCGGTTCCGACCGAGAGCGGATTGCTCGCGGTATTTGACCGCGCAGCGAAAGCTCCGGTCGTTGCGTGGACCGAAAATCTTTCCGGCGGTGCGTTGATCGATAAGGCGCCCGCTGCGGGAAAGATCGTGAGCTCGACACCAATCCCTGGAATTGCCGCAACCGAATGGAAGTTGTCGAACGGTGCGCGCGTGATCGTCAAGCCGACCGACTTCAAGGCAGATGAAATTCTCTTCGGCGCTTACAGTCGCGGCGGAACTTCTCTCGCGCCGGATGCAGACATCATGTCGGCGGGTCTCGCCGATCAAGTCGTGCAGCTTGGCGGCATCGGAAATTTCAATCGAATCGATTTGCAGAAGAAACTGGCAGGAAAGGCGATATCTGTCGTGCCGTCCATCAACGAAACGACGGAAGGCTTCCGTGGGAACGCGTCGCCGAAAGATCTGGAGACGCTCTTCCAGCTGGTCTATCTCGATTTCACCGCGCCGCGGCTGGACACAACCGCATTCAATGCGTTCAAGGCGCAGGTTGCGCCATTCCTTGCCAATCGCGGGGTGTCGCCGGAAGCTGTTTTTGGAGACACGGTCGAAGTGACGATGTCGCAGCACAGTTTTCGAGACAGGCCGCTGACACCTGCAACTTTTGCCGAGGTGAATCCGGAAAAGGCGGTTGCTTTTTACAAGGACAGATTTGCTGATGCAAGCGATTTCACATTCGTCTTCGTCGGTAATGTCGATACAACGACACTGAAGCCGCTGGTCGAGAAATATCTGGCAAGTCTTCCGTCGATCTCGCGAAAGGAAACGTGGCGCGATACCGGCGGTGCTCCGCCCAAGGGCGTAGTGCAGCGTGAAGTCCACAAGGGAACGGAGCCAAAAGCAAACACGCTGATCGTGTTTACGGGACCGTGTGTGTACAAACCGGAAAACCGGTTTGCGCTACGCGCGCTCAACACCCTCGTTCAAATGAGACTAAACGAGACGCTCCGCGAAAAACTCGGCGGTACATACAGTCCGAACGTGGGTGGAGGATGCGACAACGAGCCGCGCCAGGAATACACGATCCAGGTTCAGTTCGGATCGTCACCTGATAATGTCGAGCCTCTAACAAAGGCGACGTTCGCTTTGATCGATTCATTGAAGATGACACCGCCTTCGCAGGCTGACGTCGACAAGGTGAAGGAGCAGATCCTTCGTGGGCGCGAAGTCGAGACTCACCAGAATAATTACTGGCTCGCGAACATTATGTCGCGCGACGAAGCGGGAGAGGATCTCGTTGGACTGACGAGCCAATACGATGAAATGGTGAAGAAGTTGACGCCGGCGATGCTGCAGGATGCTGCGAAGCAGTATTTCAATACATCGAATTACGCGAGGTTCGTATTGCTGCCGGAGACTGTAGCGACTGGGAAGTAGAACAACTCTTAGCCGCCGCGCTTGCCGAGCGTAACCGTGAGCTCGACGCGTTCCGTCCCGCGCATCACCACGACTTTCACAACATCGCCGGGTTTGTGGGTATAAAGAGCATCGGTGTAGGAGTACAAATCCTTCACCGGTAGCCCGCCGAATTCGATTATGACATCACCGGTTTTGAGTCCGCCTTTGTCAGCGGGGCTATCAGGACGCACGCCCATCAACTTCATGCCGACGACGTCGGTCGCAGACATGTCGGGTACTGATCCGAGGTAAGTCTCCGATCCTTCGCGGGTCATTCCCGCTCGTGCTGGAGCGGCGGAGCGCACGAACGACAAACGCGATGGACGATTCGCAAGCTCGCGTGCAATCGTCAGCGCGAGACTCACGACGCGAGCCTCTCCTCCTGAATTGATTTTCTCGACGTCATCGGTCGCGCGATGATAATCCTCGTGCTGGTCCGTGAAAAAGTGAAGGACCGGAATGTCCTTCGAGTAAAAGGAAGTCTGATCCGATGGACCGTATCCGTCGCCGATGCCTGTGACCGTCAGCGATCCGCCGTCCAGAGCAGTGTTGGCGCTATCGAGAAGTGGCTTCAGCTCCGTTGCCGTTGAAGTTCCGTAAACGATGAGCTTGTTGTTCTTCAACCTCCCGACCATGTCGAAGTTGATCATCGCGACGACATGATCGAGTGGCACGAGCGGATGGGAGACGAACCACTCCGATCCGAGGAGTCCCTCCTCTTCGCCGCTGAAATTCGCGAAGACGACGGACCGTTTCGGCGGATTTGCGGAAAAGATTCGTGCGATCTCCATCACGGCTGCCGTGCCGGACGCGTTATCGTCCGCGCCATTTCGTATTGCGTTGCCTGCTTCGGGATCCTGCGCGTAGGTCGTCTCGCGACCGAGGTGATCGAAGTGCGCGCCGATCACGACGTACTCGTTTTTCAGAACGGGATCGCTTCCGCGCAGGAGCGCGACAACATTCTCGCTGTGTCGCGGCTGAGTGCGGCCCATGTGTGCATCTTCCGCGGACAGCGCATCAAATGGCTGGAGGAATCCGGGCGTGAGAGGAGTTAGTCCGAGCTTTTGGTATCGACGCGCGATGTATGCCGCGGCGGAATCGTTGCCCGGCGTTCCTGTGAGTCGACCCTCGAGCGCATCACTTGCGAGGAATGCGATGTCGTTGCGTATGAGCGTCGAGTCAGGGCGCAACGGGACCGAAACGGTCGTATGCGAAAGACCGCACGAAGTAGTCGCGCCGACCAGGGCGAGCGTGGCAAATACACCCGCAAGCTCAGTGCGGAATCGGGTGGTCGATGTCATGTATCGAATGTGAACTTCGGCGTCTGTTTGCGCCACAGCGCGCTGGACCGAAGACATCAACTAAACTCTTAGTTGACAATATGTGATAAATGGCGTATCTATCTCCTAAGACTTTAGGAGATCCAAGATGCGAGTGAGCTTTACGGATCGTGAACTGGATATCATGGCGGTGTTGTGGGACAAGGGGCCGTCAACCGCGCGTGAGGTGCGAGGCGCGCTCAAGGACGATCTGGCTTACAACACGGTCCTGACTATTCTGCGCATTCTCGAGGACAAGGGATTCGTTGGCCGCGTCGAGGAAGGACGCGCTCATCGCTACCACGCTCTCGTCGCTCGGAAGGCAGCCGGTAAGAGCGCACTCACCCGAATTCAGGAAAAAGTCTTCGGTGGATCGCGCGAATTGTTGCTGACCGAGCTACTCGGCGATGCCAAGCTCAATGCCTCGGAGCTGCGACGTCTTCGACATTTCGTCGGAAAGCGGATTAAGAAGGAGGAAAAATGATTGCCGCATGGATGGTCTACGTGACCGTCGTCACGGTCCTCACTGGAATTTTCGCCTTCGCTGCTGAATGGGGACTACGTGCCATTCGGCTGCCAGCGCGCTTCGCGTGGCTTGGTGCGATCGCGCTGGTCTGGATCTTTGCGCTAATTGCGGCTGTCAATCATCCAGCGAGCCCGATCGCATCCGTCGCTGTCGCGTCACCGGGCATCGCGCCGCAAGTGACAAATGGTTTGTCGACTTCAGCGACCGCGCCGGTCTCATGGTCGAGCCACAGTTTGTTCATTGAGCCGAGTTCGCCGCTTGCAAAACTCGACGTGCCTCTAATCACCTTGTGGGCGCTACTCTCGAGCGTTGGCATCTTAGCGATCTTCTCTTCGGCGATTCGCGTACGAATTAATCGCCGTAGCTGGCGAGAGGAATCGGTAGACGGCTTACCTGTGTACGTCTCGCATGATGTTGGCCCGGCAGTGTCTGGTGTCATCGGCTACAGCATTGTTGTGCCGCGCTGGATCTTCGATCTTCCATGTGAACAGCGCCGTTTCATCATCGCCCATGAGCGAGAGCACATTCGAGCGGCCGACCCCGGCCTCTTGTTCGTCGCCGTGCTGGCGATCGTCGCAATGCCTTGGAACGTCGCACTATGGTACGTGGTGCGTCGACTTCACATGGCGACAGAGATCGATTGCGATCAGCGAGTGCTCAAGATGATTCCGGAGCCCATTGCTTACGCCCATTTGCTGCTAGACGTCGGTGAGCGTGCAATCAACAGTGCGATTCCAATCGCGGCACTTGCAGAACGCCCATCTCTTCTTCAAACGAGAATCGAAAAAATGACAGCACAACACCCACGATCGCCTTGGACCAAGAGTGCTCTGGCTGCAACAGCAGCAGGCGTTGTTTTCTTTGTTGCATGTCAGACCCCGAGGCCGTACTCGACAAGCTCACCAAGCGAAAGAATTCCTCAGCTGGCATCGGAACTGTCTTCACTGATGCGCAGCGACTCCCTGGCGTCACTGTCTCCAGAGCAGCGAACAAGAATCACGAGTCAACTCGATTCTGCACTCATAGAGAGTCGCGGAAACTTCACTCTTTCAGAACCGGAACTCGATTCGCTGGTGAAGATCTATTATCCAGAAGTTGCAAGGAATCGACCGGTGGCGGGCACTCTCGTAGCATTTGTGTTCGATGAACAGGACAATCTGATACGCCACACGATGGTCGCCAAAGTTGGAAATGAGCATATGGACCCGCTTCAAAAAATCGGCCAGTTGTTTCCGGACGTCAGAAACCGGCACGTATGGACGGGAGGCATCGCACTCCTTAGGCCCGAGAAGGCGGCCACCGGAACTCAAGGCAACATCATTGTGGTCTACGAGTCGTTTCGAGATCCAAATGGTGCGTACGCGATGAAGCATCGAAACAGAATCCGTCATTGAGCGCTGCTGATTAGAAGGAATGTAGCGCCCAAGTCTCCCTCGCTTTGCAGGTGTGGTCACCCCAGACCGTTAGACGCGCTGTCGCGAACCGCAACAACCAGTGCCGGCGGACCTCCGATCGCAATGCAGATGAGTGGTCCTGGTATCGGGGTCAGGCTCCGCGACAGTGTCGGCCTTTGGCAGCCGACGGCGACGATGGTCAGGACAAACGTGCTCAACAGAAGTCGATTCCAGCGGTCGGTCGCCACGATATTCATAGTATACAAGACTTCACTTTCGTACCCGCATGCACGTGCGGCACGAAGGTCCTCTTGACCCGTTCGCAGCGTAGGATACTGTTCATGTATGAACTATATCGCATACAGCGACACGGCGAATGTGGCGCTCCTCATCGCCCGTGTTGCAATCGGACTCGGTTTCGCCGCGCACGGCGCGCAAAAACTCCTCGGTTGGTTCGGAGGCTCCGGAATCAACAAGACGGGCGAGTTCATGATCAAGCTCGGCTGGCGACAAGGGAAGTTGTTCGGGACACTGGCCTCGAGCAGTGAGACCGTCGGCGGATCGCTGATCGCTCTTGGATTCCTGTGGCCACTCGGCCCCGCCCTGTTGATCCTGATGATGGTCACCGCTGCGATCACCGTTCACATGAAGAATGGATTCTTCAATGGAAAGAACGGTTGGGAGCTGAACATGGTTTACGGAATGAGCGCGCTGATACTCACGTTCACCGGACCGGGTGATTACTCGCTCGATCGATTTGCCGGACTCGATTGGTTGTACAATGCGAACTACGATGTGATCGCCGTTGTAATTGCGATCGCGATTGGGCTCATCAATGCATTCGTATTTCGGAAACCGCCGGAGGCGAACCGTACGTCAGACTCTTCTCATGCCGACGCGCCGTCAGCCTGACGCACCGCTCGGTGCAACGTAAGCGTACAGGATTAGTCGAAACCCTGGAAACTCATAAGGATTTGGTCACGCGCGTTTCCGCTGAAGCCCGCAACAGTTTTGACGTCAGAACGTCGATGATCTGAATAGGTGGAAACTGACTGACAAGTTCGTTGGGGGCGAAGCCAATGAGAAGGATTGAATTGTGTTTCAACGCCCTTGCTGAACCAAACCCCGATGCAACTACAATTTCCCTTTCATGTGAATTCGACGTCAGAAAAAAAGTATATGCCCGAAGCAGATTCGCGGCTGCTAAGATTACGTGTGCAGGACGCAACCCTATGCGAAAAAGCCATCGGTCGATAGATCAGCGAGTAAAACCACTAACAGCCACGATGTCTTTCACCGATCTCAACGGGCTTGCGCCTGCAAAGACGTCGAACAGCGCTCTTCGAAGTCCAATCGGCAAACGATCTATTTTTTCGGGAAGCCTTTGCAGCACAACGAACCCAAGCGCTGGACATGCGGGTCCGTGGAGAGACGCTCGTAACCTTTCTGGACTGTCTTTGAAATCGGCCAGAATGAGTCCGCTAACAATTTCGCTGAGTGGCCCGGCGAGTTTGCCAGCCGAAGTCCTCGTGAGCGAAGTGTAAGCAATTAGTCGAACTGTCCTCCACCCTTTTCTCGTTTTCAGCTGAGCAATGTCATCCAAATCAAGTAGATCTGGGTCGAATACGACTGCGTGCCACGACGCCTTATCCATATCGCTCGCGAGCCGCGAAAAGGAACCGACAGCGCAATGCGTGTCAGTTTGGGCAAGTGCTGAACTCATCCTTTCGGCAAACACCGCAGGGACGAATGAAAGTACGCGGATCGAGAGGTGGAGTCAGAATGTCAGCAGAAACCCTGATCCGAATTGTTGTCCAACGTTGGCGTTTATCTGTCCAGCTTTCGTGCAACTGCAAGTCCGATTCCTGCACTGAAGGCTGATGCTATGCATCAACGGTCGTCGTGAGTGCTCGAGCTGTGACTGCCTCGCTCGGTATTGCTTTTTTGCTTTCGGCGGTGCACCACCGTACATATACACCGGCAGGCCGAGCGTCTCGAGCTCCTTTGCAGGAAGCGGCAGATGACGCGGAGTGCCGAGCTGCAAGCCTGAGCCGCCGCGGAAGCCCCACGTATGCGCCATCAGTCACCGCGACTTTGACTCCGCGCTTGATTGCGTTGAGTCCATCGTTCGCTGCGCCGAGTGCGCCGTACAATCCATCGTAGACGTCGCTCGCCAATCGACCATCATCAGCCGACGAGCTGTTGTTGTACGCGAGCCTCGGCTCCTGTCCGTTGAATCTCGCGCCGAAGTTTCCGAACGACATCGAAATGACTTCCGCCATCACGCCCGTCGCAATTAGAGCTTCAGCTCCCAGGTCTGGCCTACCAGGTCGTGGCCGAAGCTGTGATGCCTTTCCTCGGCAACTTTGCGGAAGCCGGCGCGCTCGTAGATGTGACGAGCCGAATGAAGAACGCTGTTGGTCCAGAGCGTGATTTTTTTATAGCCGGCACGTTTTGCGAACGCGATGCATTCGTCGACCAGGCGGCTCCCGATTCCGAGCCCGCGCGCGGATGGCTCTACATATAGTAGTCGAAGACGAGCGACGGTCTTCGAAGCCTTGAGGCAAAAGATTGCGCCGATGATTTCGCCGTTGCGCTCGGCAATCCAGCATCGCTCCCGGTTCGGATCGTGACTCGTGAAGAATTTTCCCGCGATTTCTGCGACGAGCGCCTCGAATCGGATGTCCCAACCGTACTCTTCATTGTAGAGGATGCCCTTACGGTGGATGATCCAACCGATGTCACCGGGTCGTGGCCCCCGGATGATGTACGGTGCGGTCGATGCGTTCAATTTCCAGGATGGTATTGCCGCTCAGTGTGCCCCTTGAGTTGAGACCGATAGAAATAAACGTCGCGGAGATTCCCGGTTGCATATCTCGTCGCTTCGTCATTGAAGTGAGGGGATGACGGGTGACCGCTTTCGCCTCCAGCAGTGATTGCGCGTGCTCGCACACTGTCGCCGAACTCGACAACCGCGACGAAGCTATTGCCACTCGTGCCGTACCATTTCTTCGTGTTTGGATAAGCACGCGCTGCGAACGAGGCCAGCGATCCCCAACGCGCCGACGGAAACGGAACCGGAATACTCGGCTGCGAATCATCGAAGTGCGGTCCGATCTCGGGGCTGATGCGCTGGAACCTGTTTATCTCGCCCCACGGAGTTTTCCAACTTCCGAAATCGCGTTGCAGCCGGTCAGATGCACGCGCAAGCGCATCCAGTTTTTCCTGCGGGGTCGCACGCGTAATGGCGTACTCATCGATGAGCACTCGTGCCCGTCGCGCATTAGCGGTGTCTCGGCGCGGGAATGATTCGCCCCAGAACACCGCAAGCGATGTTGGAACCGAGTTGGCCGACCACCGATAATCCCACGATCTTAGCATTGAGATCTGCTCCGACAATTTCGATTTCAACGAGTTATCCGCGGGCAGGTTGTCGTAGGCAGCGATGAGAGATGGAATCGTTTGAGCAAATAGTGTGAGATAGCTGTCGAATGCCGCAGAAATGAGCGAGCTCAGCGTGAAATCCTTTTTATTCTCGAGAACGCGAACGGCGTGAAGTCCTCGCGCTGATTCACCCCCGTTTTCGACGTAAGCCGGATAATTCTCTTTTTTCGGGCTGCTCGGCCCCGCGGCAGACCACGGCGCATTGTTGGAGTTGTAGAGCCAGCCGCTCTCCGGGTTCAGCAGGCTGGGGCTCTCATCGATCGACAACAAGCCGTGCCATTCCGTCGCGGGATTGCTTCCGTCTACCGGCTCGGTCCAATCGAACCGCGGATCGCGCCGAGGAATGAAGTTGCCATGGAAATACGCGATGTTTCCGTCAGCGTCGGCATAGATGGTGTTGTTGGACGAATTTGTGTGCAGCTCCATGATCTGACGGAATTGCTTGTAGCTGCGCGCTTTTGTTCGCATGTAGGATTGAGTCAGAGCTTTCACCGGCTCCTGCATTAGCCGAATGCTCACCCACTTACCGTTTTCGCTTCGGATGACCGGTCCGTGGTGCGAGTAGAAAACAGTGAAATCCTTCTGCGCCATTCCTGTTGACGTTCGGTATGGCACTGTGATGCGAACGGTTCTAAACGGGCGCTCCTCATTTCCATACTTATAGAGGTACCGGTCGCCCTTTCGTACGACAGTCTCGAGATATTCGTCGATTGCATCCACGCCACTAGACGGATGCATCCATCCTGCGCGATCGTTGAAACCTTGATAGACGAAAAACTGACCCCAGGTCACCGCACCGTATGCGTCCAGTCCCTCGTTGCTCACCATCTGCAATTCGGATCGGAAGAAAAACGTCGTGTGTGGATTCAGGAGAAGGAGCGCGTGATGATTCAGCGTGTTCTTTGGCGCGATTGCGATGCCGTTTGACCCTCCCGGTTCTTCGCGCACGGCAACCTTGGGGCCATTGCTAGTGTCGCCATAGAAAGCCCTCAACTGACGCAAATTCACACGCTCGATGTCGCCGCCAATCGATCCTTCGCTGAATGTCAGCGGCATCCACGGCTCGAATCCCGTAATGAGTCGCGGCTTCACCTGCGGATTCTTGTACAGATAGTAATTCAACCCGTCTGCCCAGGCGTTCATGAGTTTTTTCAACCACACTGGACTCGCCGAGTATCTGGCTTTCATCGAATCGGGATTGATGAAGAGCTTCTCGCGGAGATCACTCCAGATAGCGGAGTCGCCTTCGGCTTCAGCCATTCGGCCGATGGAAGTGATGTAGTTGGCTTCGAGGCGATAGAAGTCGTCTTCGGCCTGGGCGTAAATCATCCCGAAAACGGCGTCAGCATCGGTTTTTCCGTAAATGTGGGCGATGCCCCAGTCATCGCGAATTATCGTGACGTTTTGCGCCTCACGCATCCACCGCGCGATGTCGCGTGAAGCCGGCTGACCACCGGCAGTCGCCAGGCAGCCCCCCGAAAGGACGAGAATCAACTGCAGACTGATTGCGTGACGAATGATCATGATGGAATTTTGTCTGAGACCCCGATCGCTCACTATAATCAGCTTCTCGATGAAAACACTTAGACTCGCCGCTCTCGTAGCGGTTCCGGTAATCGCGGCAAATGCGCAGTCCTCCAAACCCGGTGCTGTTGCAATCAACATTCCGTTCGAGCGCGTCACCCTGCCGAATGGACTCAATGTTATCCTCTCGCCTGACCACACGATTCCGCAGGTTGCGGTTGACGTCTGGTATCACGTGGGCTCGAAGAACGAAGTGCCGGGCAGAACAGGATTCGCGCACATGTTCGAGCACGTGATGTTCACCGGGTCCGGACACGTCCCATATGGAGTCCACGACCGCCTCACCGAAGGAGTCGGCGGCAACAACAACGGATCTACAACCAACGACAGGACGAACTATTACGAGAATGTCCCATCGAATTATCTCGAGGACGCACTCTGGCTCGAGTCCGATCGCATGGGATTTCTTCTCGACAAGCTCGACGAAGCCAAGTTCAATGCGCAGCGTGACATCGTGCAGAACGAACGGCGACAGGGAATCGACAATCAACCATATGGCCGGATGTTCGAGATCGTCGAGTCAGCGATGTTTCCGTCGACGCATCCGTATTCATGGCCGGTAGTCGGTTACATGGCCGATTTGAAAAAGGCCACCGTTGAGGATGTGAAGAATTTCTTCCGTGTCTACTACGCTCCATCGAACGCCACGCTTGCAATCGTTGGCGATTTCGACCCGACTCAAGCGAAAACGTGGGTGAGAAAATATTTCGGAGATCTCAAGGCGGGCGGAACGATCAAACGACCGACGGTCGTTGCCCCAACTCTTACGGCCGAGAAGCGCCTCGTCTTCGAGGACCGGGTTCAGGTTCCGCGACTGAGTCTTGCGTGGCCCAGCGTCGGCGACGACAAAGAGGACGAGTATGCGCTCGAATCGCTCGCAGAAATTCTTGCCGGCTCGCGTACCGCGCGAATTACTAAAGCCCTCGTGTATGACCGACAATCTGCCGCGAATGTCAGCGCATTCAACAACGACTCTGAGAACTCCGGTTATTTCATGGTCAACATTACGCCGCGTCCAGGTCACACACTTGCGGAGCTGGAGGGCACAGCCGATTCGGTAATCGCGCGACTCAAAGCGGACGGACCAACCGCAGAGGAGCTCGCAAAAACGAAAGCGGGACTGGAATTTCAATTCGTTTCGCAGCTGCAATCGAATCTGGGAAAAGCACAGACGCTGAACGACGGATTGGTTTTCCATGGCGACGCCGGTTACTACCGCACTGCTTTCGCCAAGCTGAAGGCGGTGAGTGCGGCTGACGTGAAGCGTGTCGCGAACAAGTATCTTGGAGCAGGAAGAGTAGTATTGAGCATTGTACCGCAGGGGAAACCGGAGCTCGCGTCGAAAGCCGACAAGAGCACTAAGGTCGCAGTATCCCCGGATGGCGGACACTACATCATGGAGCGCGGACAATGATCGCCATTCCCAATCGACGCCGGATTGTTCTCGCGATCGCGTTTCTCGCGTGCGCCACGAACGCCGGTGCACAGGCAAAGCTCGATCGAAACGTCACCCCTCCCGCCGGGAAAGCCGCGACGTTCCGTGTTCCCACCTGGACTCACACGAAACTTTCGAATGGAGCAGATCTCGTAGTCACCGAGAAGCACGACCTTCCGCTCGTTTCGTTCTCGATAAACTTCGTCGGCGGCGCGACCTCATACGAGTCTGCCGACAAGCTCGGAGTTGCGTCGTTCACTGCTCAGATGCTTTCAGAGGGAACTCCGACGCGCACCGCCGATCAATTGTCGGACGCGCAGCAGCTCCTCGGTACGACGATCACCGCGAATGTCGGCAGTGAAGCCGGCTCGATTGGTTTCACTTCGCTGACGGATCGCTTCGAGCCGGCTCTTGCACTACTCGCCGACATGCTCGAGAACTCGACATTCCCCGACTCGGCACTCGAGCGCATTCGGGCGCGTACGCTCGTGTCTCTCACGCAGGCGAAGGATCAGCCGAACGCGATTGCGGCGAATGTGTTCGCGAAGGTCGTTTATGGAAGCGGTCATCCGTACGGCCGAGTGGTGAATGAAACTACCGTGAAGGCAATAACGCGTAATGACGTCGTCGCGTTCCATCGCGCGTACTACACACCCGGACACGCGGTGATCGTAGTGACCGGTGACGTGAATCCGCAGAGAGTTCGCGCGCAGATCGAGAAAGCGTTCGCCGGCTGGAAGGGGGGCGGTGAGCGTCCGACGTTTACATATCCGGCGGTGCCCGCGCCTCGTACGCGAACAATCTTTCTGGTCGATAAACCGAACGCGGCGCAGTCGGTGTTCGCCATCGGGACTCCAGGCCCTGCGCGAAACACACCCGATTACTACGCGTTGCAGGTGATGAACGCGATACTCGGCGGTCTCTTTCAGTCGAGGCTGAACCACGACATCCGCGAGGTCAAGGGATTCAGCTACGGAGTGAACTCGTCCTTTGCTTACGGCCGCGGTCCCGGAGCATTTCGAGCGGGCGGCGGGATTGTGAGCGCAAAGTCCGACAGTGCGCTCATGCTCTTCATCCAGCATCTCAAGAGTGTGCAGGGTGACGTTCCGTTCACTGATGACGAGATCGAACAGGGCAAGCAGTCGATCATTCAATCATTACCCGCGCGTTTCTCGTCGGTCAATGGGATCGGCAACGCCGTTGGGACGATATACACTCAGGATTTACCGGAGAGTTTCTATCGCGACCTGGCTGATCACATCAACGCGGTTACGCGAGATGACCTCGTCCGCGTCGCAAAGAAATACATCGACATGGATCACCTGAACATCGTGATCGTCGGAGATCGCGCGACAATCGAGGGACCGATCAAGGCAACCGGAATCGCGCCGATCCAGATTCTCGATGTCGACGGCAATCCTTTGCCCTGAGCATCGGGAACATCTAACGATGCTGCTGAAGAACCCAATCGCCGGGACGCGTACCCCGTTCGATTGACCAGCCAGGAGCGAGATGAATTTCCCAACCATCTCCCTTCATCGGCGGCGTCTCGCCGCCTGGCGCAGACACGACGACGGCGGTGATCGGCCCTGAATCTCGTCGCATCAGCACTCCGCCTGACGTCACATCGAGAGTCCCCCATTCATCAGTGATACGGGAGCTCTCGAAGACCGTTCCAACGTTTTGAAGTGGTGTCGCGCCATTAGGGTCGTAAGAGTAATTGAATTTCGATCCCGGAATTATTGTAACGGCGGGACCATCGACAAATTTTGCGCGAAGGCGCTTTTCAGTTTCCACTCGACGAGTTTCGCGCGCGCGTTCTTCAGCAATCATTCTCGCCGGTGAGTAACGAGCGCTCCGTGTTTCGGCCGTCGTTACGTCAACGTTCGTTACCCCGTACGCCTTCGCCGCGAGCTCGGCGATGTTGCTTCGCTCATTCAATTTCTTTCGCCAAGTCTGGCCGGTTGCGTCGAGAAGGAGCGCATACGCAGGTCCTGAGACGTAAGGAAATGCGCGCGCAAAATTCTCCTGCTGCTCGGACTGAGCGAGATTGACCGCGATTCGGTCGTAGAGCGCCGAATGCGGCAAGCCACTCAACGCGTAACCGGTGTACTCGGCCAAACCCTCGTTGAGCTCGAGCGCTCGCTCATCGTCGGCAGCATTTGGTGAGAGCTGTTCGCGACGCGCGCGAAAAGTCATCGCGTCACTCAGCGCTCGTTTTCGCTCTTCCCCCGAGCGAAGCAATGCTTCGACGAGCGCTCGCCATTCGAGCCGAGTCCAGATCCGTCCTTCCGCAGTACCGAATTGATTGTTCGCGCGATCGCGCGCGGGTAGATGGAGATCGTCCTGGATACGATGATAGGATTCGTGCATCAGCAGGCGGTCGCGGGCATACCGGCTATCCGAAAGCGGCCACATCACCATTGACCAATGACGACCGGCCCAAGTGATCGCGGTGTTCGCCGGACTCCGGTCGAGAGGAAGCGTTCCCACCCAGACTCCGTTTTGCGCGCGAAGAATTCCCGCTGAGTCGCGCATGTTCGCGACAATTTGGCGAGTCTGCGGGTCGACAAAAAACATTGGGCCGTCGACGCGGCGGCCCCATAATCCCCCGGCGTCCAGCTCGCCGAGGTGTCGGACTTCACTGAAGTAGAGCCGGGCTTGATCGAGATCGATGCTTTGCGCGTCGACCAACCGGCCAAATGAAAGCGCGACGCAGGTGATAATCGATCGGGTCTTCACTGGTAAAGCGTGCAATCCAGCGCGTGTCCGCGACAAACACTCGGCCGCGGCTCCCATTCGATGCGCGCGCGATCGTGGTAATACGCGAGGGCGAGTACAATGTGGCCAGTTGGGCCGAGGACGCGGATGCTATCGCCGGAGTGAAGGAGACGGTTTCGCGGTAACGGCACGTGATCGATGGTCGCTGCAACAGGACGGCCGTGCCGAATTGCGATTGTGAATTCTCCAGCCGGATCGTGAGCGTTGAAGTCGATGCTGTCCGCCTGAATGTGGAGAGATCTGGATGTCGATCGATCGGCGTCATGAGCACTGAGCATTGCAGCGAGGATAATCATGCTTGTCGTACCGATCATTGCAGGTCGCATGTAAGCGCCGTGCGCGAAGCGGATGCGGAATGCTGATACGGCAACGTCCAGAATTTCCGCGAGGGTTGCAGCGCAGGCAGCGAGTCGCCCGAGCGATTGGATTCGATCGACGAAGATCTCCTTCATCTCTTCCGCATAACTATTTCGGAATCCAGCGGGAAAGAGTCGCAGGCTCGCAATGAAAAGAGTCGTGAGGAGTGTTGTCGC
>JBHELX010000050.1:0-11765 GCA_046262875.1 Gemmatimonadaceae bacterium
CTACGGACCAACTGCGGAGTTCGGACTAACTACGCTACAACGCGCGTTTGGATACACTGCTGACGAATTGAAAATGATTCTCGCGCCGATGGCTGACGCGGGCGAAGAACCTGCCGGCTCGATGGGAAACGATACGCCGCTCGCGGTGCTTTCTCGTCGGCCACAGCTGCTCTTCTCGTATTTCCGCCAGCTTTTTGCGCAGGTGACAAACCCGGCGATCGATCCGATTCGCGAAAAGCTGGTGATGTCACTCGCGATGAATCTCGGACCGCAGCGCAATCTGCTCGATGAAACGGACGAGCACGCGAAACAAA
The DNA here is from genome assembly GCA_046262875.1 of Gemmatimonadaceae bacterium. Taxonomy (GTDB): domain Bacteria; phylum Gemmatimonadota; class Gemmatimonadetes; order Gemmatimonadales; family Gemmatimonadaceae; genus UBA4720. Next base: position 315 of record JBHELX010000050.1, read on the forward strand.
TCCGTATCACGCAGCCGGTGCTGACCGATCACGCGATGTCAGCATTGCGCAATGTGACCGATGCGGATTTGCGCGCGGTCACGCTTCCCTCACTTTTCGCAATCCAAGATGGGGCGCGCGGACTCGAGCTGGCCGTCAACGAGCTGTGTGATGCCGCTTCCAGGGAAGTTGCAAGGGGATGTGGTCTCCTCCTTTTGAGCGATCGCGGCATCAACGCGGATCGCGTTCCGATTCCCGCGGCGCTCGCAATCGCTGCAGTGCACCATCATCTCATTCGAGAGGGGCTGCGGTGGCGTGTGAGTCTCATCTCAGAGACCGGCGAAGCGAGAGAAGTCTCACATCTCGCGTTGTTGATCGCTTACGGTGCGAGCGCAGTGTATCCGTATCTCGCGCTCGAGACCGTCGCCTCCATATCTCGCCCCGGTGGCGAAGAACGATACGTCAACGCACTCGGCAAAGGTCTTCTGAAGATCATGTCGAAGATGGGAATCTCCACGCTCCAGAGTTATTGCGGCGCGCAAGCGTGGGAAGCAGTTGGATTGAATGTCGCGTTCGTGAATCGCCATTTCACTGGAACGCCGTCCCGTATCGGCGGAATCGGCATGGATCTCATTGCCGAAGAAACTCTGCGACGTCACGCAGCTGCGTTTGAAAATATTTCGGATGTGCCGCGACTCGATCCGGGCGGTGAATACCAGTATCGCGTGCAGGGCGAGCATCACAACTGGAATCCGATGACGATCGCGAAGCTTCAGCACGCGGCGCGCAGCGATAATTATTCGACGTTCAAGGAATTCAGCGTGCTCGCGAACGACGAAACTCGCCGGCAATCCACATTGCGCGGGCTGCTGGATTTCGTCGAGCGTGATCCGATTTTGTTGGACGATGTCGAGTCCGCGGCCGCAATCACCCGACGATTCGTGACAGGTGCGATGTCATTCGGCTCGTTGAGCAAAGAGGCGCACGAAACTCTAGCGATTGCGATGAACCGCATCGGTGGTCGGAGCAACAGCGGCGAAGGAGGGGAAGAACCGGAGCGCTTAGGTACTGACCGCAACAGCACAATCAAGCAAGTTGCGTCCGCGCGCTTTGGCGTAACTGCGGAGTATCTCGTGAACGCAACTGAGCTGCAGATCAAGATTTCGCAGGGAGCAAAACCGGGCGAAGGCGGTCAACTACCCGGACACAAGGTCGATGAGATTATCGCGCGCACTCGCCATTCGACGCCGGGCGTGACCTTGATATCGCCGCCGCCGCATCACGACATCTATTCGATCGAAGATCTGGCGCAGCTCATTTACGATCTCAAAGCGATTTGTCCAAGCGCCGCGGTTTCGGTAAAGCTCGTTGCTGAAGCTGGCGTCGGCACTGTCGCAGCGGGCGTCGCAAAAGCGCGCGCCGATTTGATTTTGATCTCCGGGGACTCAGGCGGCACCGGTGCATCGCCGCTTTCATCGATCATGCGCGCTGGAATTCCGTGGGAGCTCGGTCTCGCCGAAACGCAGCAGACGCTCGTTATCAATGATCTCCGCGGCCGTGTGCGCTTGCAGACCGACGGCCAGCTCAAAACCGGGCGTGATGTGGTCATCGCGGCAATGCTCGGCGCCGATGAATTCGGATTTGCCACTGCGCCACTCATCGTCGAAGGATGTGTGATGATGCGGAAGTGTCATCTCAACACATGCCCAGTTGGAATTGCGACCCAGGACCCCGAGCTGCGAGAAAAGTTTGCGGGTCAGCCCGAGCACGTCGTGAATTATTTCTTCTTCGTTGCGCAAGAAGTGCGTGAGGTGATGGCGCGCCTTGGATTCCGCACCATGGATGAGATTATCGGTCGGACGGACTTGCTACGTACGTTGCTGCCAGCCCACAATCCCAAAGCGACAACGCTCGACCTCTCGGCGATGTTGCACCTCGCCACTCCCGCCGCACGCGTGAGTCGCGTCGTGCGTCACCATGTGAAATCGAGACATCATCATTCGGAAGGCGATGCAACCCTGAACGGGATTCTCGTTGATCTGGCGCGACCCGCACTGGAGAATCGCGAACGGGTAACGGGAATGTTGTCGATCACGAACGCTGACCGTGCGGTTGGCGCAACGATCTCCGGCGAGATCGCGCGACGCTACGGCAGCGCGGGACTTCCGGACGATACGATCTCATTCCGATTCACTGGTGCTGCGGGTCAGAGCTTTGGTGCGTTCGCAGCAAAAGGACTTTCGTTAGAGCTCGAAGGCGAAGCGAACGATTACGTCGGCAAGGGCCTGTCGGGCGGGCGACTGATTCTACGGCATCCGAAGCGCGCGCAGTTCATTCCCGATCAAACAGTGATTGCGGGCAACACCGTACTCTATGGAGCGACGTCCGGTGAAGCGTACATCGCAGGCATTGTCGGCGAGCGCTTCGCTGTGCGCAACAGCGGCGGGATCGCGGTTGTCGAAGGAGTCGGCGATCACGGATGCGAGTACATGACGGGCGGCACCGTCGTCGTGCTTGGACGCACTGGTAGAAACTTCGCTGCGGGAATGAGCGGTGGGATGGCCTTCGTGCTCGATGAATTCGGCGAATTCGAGAAGCAGTGCAATGCCGCGATGGTCGATCTCTCGCGAGTGACTCAGCGAAGCGATCTGGATCTTCTCCGGCATTTGATCGAGCAGCACGCGCGATTCACTGGAAGTGCCCGCGCGAAGCGCGAGCTCGCCCGATGGAATGTTTCGCAACGCCATTTCATCGCTGTCGTTCCTCGCGAGTACCGTCAAGCGCTCGAAACTCGAGCGGAAAGAAAAGAAAGCGCGCGTCATGCGTGATCCGAAAAGTTTTCTTACGCTTCGGCGAGCGACGCCAAAACGCCAGGCGGTGGACGAGCGACTCGCGCATTGGGGCGAATTTTATTCTTCCGTTCCAGAGTCGGACGTACAGACTCAGGCAGCTCGATGCATGGACTGTGGAGTTCCGTTCTGTCAGGGTGACAGCGGATGCCCGGTTCGAAACATCATTCCCGAGTGGAACGACCTCGTAAATCGCGGCGAGTGGCGCGAAGCGCTCGATTCCCTGCATTCGACAAATAATTTTCCGGAGCTGACCGGCCGACTTTGCCCCGCTCCGTGTGAATCGGCATGCGTGCTCGGCATCGTAAACGAGCCGGTTGCTATCAGACACATCGAGCAGACGATTGCGGATCGTGGATTCGCCGAGGGTTGGGTTGTGGCGCAGCCACCGCGTCGCAATTCGGGATTCAGCGTTGCGGTGATTGGATCCGGCCCAGCGGGACTGGCCGCCGCGCAACAACTTCGCCGCTTCGGACATTCAGTAGTGGTTTTCGAGAAAGATGAGCGTGTCGGCGGACTTCTTCGTTACGGCATTCCGGATTTCAAGCTCGAGAAATCGGTAATCGATCTTCGTCTTGCGCAGCTCGAGGCAGAAAAAGTGCAATTCCGAACCGGCGTCGAAGTTGGCGTGGACATCACAGTCGGCGAGGTGCGAGCAGAGTTCGACGCGGTCTGCGTTGCAACAGGCGCCGGTAGCGCGCGTGATCTTTGCGTACCGGGCCGAGTGCTGAACGGGATTCATCTCGCGATGGATTTTCTTACGTCGCAGAATCGAAGGCTCGCTGGTGATGCGTACGCGGGAACCGGAAAGGAAGCGCGCGACAAGCGCGTCGTGATCATCGGCGGCGGTGACACCGGATCGGATTGCGCGGGAACGTGTCTTCGTCAGGGAGCGCGAAGTGTTCGCCAATTCGAGCTGCTGTCTCAACCGCCGGTCGATCGAGCAGCGAGCACTCCGTGGCCACTGTGGCCGATGCAGCTGCGCACTTCACATGCACACGAAGAGGGATGCGATCGAGAGTGGAGTGTTGCGACCACCGCCTTCACCGGCGAGAACGGCAGAGTGCAGAAGATTCACGCGGCCAGATTAGAGACGCAGCTGATGGCCGATGGGAGTACGAGGTACGCGGAGATTGCGGGTAGCGAGTTCGAGATGGAAGCGGATCTGGTATTGCTGGCGATGGGATTCACAGGTCCGGTGCAGAGTCGACTGTTGAACGATCTTTCGCTCGAGCTGGACAGTCGGGGCAATATCGCGACGCATGAGTCACATCAAACGTGCGTGCCCGGGATATTTGCGGCGGGCGACGCTCATCGTGGTGCATCGCTGATTGTGTGGGCGATTCGCGAGGGGCGAGACGCGGCGGAGAGTATCGATAGATACTTGAGAAGCCGCTGATTCCTGTTTCTTCCGCTGCGAATGGCCCCCCTATTCCTCAGCGGGCACATCTGCTGAGACCAGCGAGACCGGTGAGGAATCGGATTTATTCAAGCGCCGAATCCCCGAGACCAGCGGAACGGAATTGAAGTTGAACAACAACGCCCGGTCCAATCCGGATAATCGCAGATAGGTCAGCAACTGCGCCTCGTGCACCGGCAGGATTTTGTCGACAGTCTTGATCTCGACAATCACTTCCTTATTCACCAGAAGATCAGGCTTGTATGCACGAAGAAGGGTGATCGATTTGTAAACGATTGGCAGTCGTAGCTGCCGCTCGAGTGGAATCTCGCGCAGTGAAAGCTCGAGGCAGAGACATTCCTCATATGCCGATTCCAGCAACCCCGGTCCGAGGCAGCGATGAACTTCTATCGCAGCGCCGATAATGCGGTAGGTAAGTGAATCATCGTTTCGTGGCCACTGTTTTGCCGAAGGTTCCGCGCTCATGCGCAGGGAATTACCCTGTATCAGCCAAATCCACGTCATCCATTCGTGACCCCAATCACCGGATCAGCGCAGTTAAACGAAAAATTTCTCGCTGGTCTCGCTGGTCTCTCAAGCCGTGACCGCTGAGAAAATAGAGGGGCACGCATCTGCTGGCCCCTCTGTCCGCCGAGAGGATGTCCCGCTGCACGATGATGTGCGATGGCTCGCCGCTTCGCTCGGTCGCGTGATTCGGCGGCTCGAAGGTGAGGCAGCATTCGAGACGATCGAAGCGCTGCGAAAGGCTTGTCGTGCACGGCGCCTCGGCTCACCGAATGCTCGGTCGCTCGAGGAACTTCTCGCGCAGGTTGAAGAACTGCCCCTCGAGCGGAGCGCAGTAACAGCCCGCGCATTCACTCTTTTTTTCTTGCTCATCAATACTGCAGAACAGGTGCATCGCGTCCGTCGTGCGCGCGCTTACAGAACCGCCGAGAGCACCGAACTTCAGCCCGGGTCAGCGCGCTGGGCGATGCGCGCACTGCGCGAATCCGGTCGCGCCGCATCCGAAGTGGAGCGCGCGATGCTCGAGCTCGACGTCCGACCAGTACTCACCGCGCATCCCACCGAATCCACACGTCGCACACTCCTCGCGTTGCAATCGCGCGTGGCTGACTTACTCCTCGCCCGAGAGGGAGCATCGCTCGAGGAACGTCGGGAAATCGACGAAAAGTTGGATGGAGAGGTGGAGCTGCTGTGGATCACCGCCGAAGTGCGACAAGATCGGCCCTCGGTGAATGACGAAGTCAGCACGGTGCTGTGGTATCTCCAGACACGCTTTCTCGACGCAGGTGCCCGCGCACGCGATGCACTCGTTCGCGCCTTCGAGGAGGAATTCGCGACGACGTCGGACGCCGTGCAACAACTCGTGCCGCTGCGAATTGGCAATTGGGTAGGTGGCGATCGTGACGGAAATCCCGGCGTCACACCCGAAGTCACCGTCGCAACTGCGCGCCGCTCGAGTTACGCAATACTTGGTCGCTATGCGACCGCGTTGACCGACCTGGTCGAGCGAATTTCAGTGTCGGCGTCGATCGCGCAGCCATCCGACGACTTGCGCGCATCGATCGAATCGGACTGCAAGCTGCTCCCTGAAGTGTACGAGGCGAATCGCCGGCGGAATGCCGACGAGCCTCTTCGACTCAAGCTCACGTTCGTGTTGGCACGCGTAGAGTCGACACGGCGACTCACCGCGGCGCGCGACGCCGGCAAGTCTGTCGACGACCCATCCGCGTACAGCGATGCCGCACAACTCGAGCGCGATCTCATGCTAGTGCGAGAAAGTCTCATGCGCGCCGGTGCAGAGCACGCTTGTCGCACGACGGTTGACCCGATGATCGAAATGATTCGCGCGCACGGACTCCACGGTTACTTGATGGATATCCGCGATCACGCGGACGTGCACCGTGCCGCGCTCGAGGACATCGCTGCGCAACTCGGCATCGCACCGCTCGAAGGCGATGCTCTGCGCGCCGAGCTCAATCAGTCACGGCGCCTCGTCGACTCGCGCTTATCACTCGCGCAAGCAACGACCCGCGTGATGGATACGTTCCGCGCTGTTCGCACAATTCAGGCGGAAATGGGAGAGCTCGCGGCTAGCACGTACATCGTCTCGATGACTTCGGAACCGGACGATCTCATGCGTATTCTCTTTCTTGCTCGCGAGGGTGGGCTCATCGATCTCGGCGGCGAATCGCCGCAGTCGCATCTCGACGTCGTGCCGCTGTTCGAGACACTCGACGATCTCGAGCGGGCACCTGCTGTTATGCGCGCACTGCTCGACGATCCGATCTACCGCCGTCAGCTCACGCTGCGTGGAAATCTGCAGGAAGTGATGATCGGCTACTCAGACTCGGGAAAAGACGCCGGCATTCTCGCGTCATCCTGGGCACTCTATCAGGCGCAGGAAGCACTCGCTGAAGTTTTCCGAAGTGCCGGCGTTGAATTGCGTTTGTTTCACGGCCGAGGTGGCAGTGTCGGTCGCGGTGGGGGCTCGCCGGTTTCGCGGGCACTCGGCGCGTTGCCGCCCGGCACAGTGAACGGTCGAATCAAAATCACCGAACAAGGCGAGATCATCTCGCAGCAATTCGGACTCCTACCCGTTGCGGAGCGCACACTCGAGGTCACGCTCGCCGGAGCGCTGCTGCAAGAGTTCAATGATTGGCCGAAGGCGATCTCCTCTGAGGAGCTCGACCAATTTCGCGCGACTATGACAGATCTCGCAGCTCGCAGCCTTGCAGTTTATCGCGAGCTAGTCCACGAGAATGACGCGCTCTTTCGAATGTTCCGCAGGGTCACTCCGATAGACGAACTCGCAGAAGCGCGTTTCGGCTCACGCCCGGCTTACCGACCAGGCGCCGGCGAGGGAATCAACGGGATTCGTGCAATCCCGTGGGGTTTCGGTTGGACGCAAGTCCGATTGATGCTGACCGGCTGGCTCGGCGCTGGAACTGCACTCGCGCATCACACGTCAACGAGCAAGGGACTCGACATTCTCCGCCGAATGGCCGAACGATGGCCGTTTTTCGACGACCTCCTCGGCAAAATAGAAATGGTGTGCGCCAAAACCGACATCGAAATCGCTCGCGCATATGTAAAACAACTCGGCGGCGATCTAAAATTATTGACGCAACTGGAACGCGAGTTCGCCAGCACCGTCGATGCGTTGCTCCGCATTCGCGAAAGCGCGACCCTGCTGCGTGATAATCCGGTGTTGCAATCGGCGATCGCGCTACGGAATCCATACGTCGATCCACTCTCGCTGCTCCAAATCGCTCTGTTGCGAAAGAAGCGAGTGCAAGATGCCGACGAAAAGACGCGCGCCGCGGTCGATGCCGTGCTGGCGACCACTCTAAGTGGAATCGCGCAGGGGTTGAGGAATACCGGTTAGTTGAGGTGGGCAGACTTTTTTGGCTACGATTGATGCCGCCCGGAACGGGCTGCCAAGACCGGCAAGACCGACAAGAAAAGCAGCTCGCCACAGAAACACAGAAAGCACAGAGAACTACGGATTTCTTAGGTTGAACTGCGCAACTGCCTCGTAGTTCAGTTGTTCTGCGTTTAACCCTTAGAAAGAAGGACCCGCTCAGCTATGTCGGTCGCGAATAGGCGGATCTTCTGTGCTTTCTGTGTTTCTGTGGCGAGCTGCTTTTCTTGTCGGTCTTGCCGGTCTTGGCAGCCGCGTCCAGGTTGGTTTGAATCGTAGCCAGAGAAGCCACGCCTCTATCCGCTCTACAGGTTTTTGATGCACCTTTTGGTCAACGACAAATAGAGGGGAGGCAGCCGTGCAGTCCACAACGTATGACGCAATTGTTGTCGGATCCGGAATCTCCGGCGGATGGGCTGCCAAGGAGCTAACCGAAAAAGGACTCCGCGTCCTGTTGCTCGAGCGCGGGAAGAACATCGAGCACATCAAGGATTACGTAAACGCCACTAAGCCGCCATGGGCGTATCCGCATCGCGGCGGTCGAACGCGCGACATGATTCGCCGCTATCCAGTATTGAGTCGCGACTATCCGCTCAACGAAACGAATCTCGACTACTGGGTCAACGAACAGGAATCACCTTACACGGAAGTGAAGCGGTTCGACTGGTTCCGCGGATATCATGTCGGCGGTCGCTCTCTCATGTGGGGACGATGCAGCTTTCGCTGGGGCGACATCAACTACGAGGAAAACGCCAGGGACGGGATTGCAATTGATTGGCCGATCCGATACGCGGACATCGCGCCGTGGTACAGCCATGTCGAACGGTTTGCGGGAATCGCGGGCTCGAAGGAAGGGATGCCTCAACTTCCCGATGGAGAATTTCAGCCGGCGATGCCGCTCAATTGCGCAGAGGAGCTCGTCGCAGAGCGACTGACAAAGTTGTTCGATGGGAAGCGCCGCTTGATCTCGAGTAGAACTGCGAATCTCAGTCAGCCGCTCAATGGTCGTAGCGCGTGCCAGTACCGAGACGCGTGTTGGCTCGGCTGCCCATACGGCGCGTATTTCAGCACGCAATCGGCAACGCTTCCCGCCGCGGTCAAAACGGGCCGTCTCACACTAAAACCCTTCGCGATTGCAAGTGAAGTTCTCTACGATCGCGACCGCAAACGCGCGAAGGGTGTGCGCGTCATCGATGCGATTACAAATCAGGCGACCGACTACTCAGCGAAGGTTGTCTTCCTTTGCGCGTCAGCGCTCAACTCCACGTGGTTGCTTCTGAGATCAGCCAACGACGTGTGGCCGGGCGGTTTAGGCAGTAGCTCCAACGAGCTTGGCCACAACCTGATGGACCATCACTTCCGTGCAGGCGCACAAGGAAGAGTCGAAGGGCTCGATGACAAATATTTCTTCGGGCGACGTCCCAACCCCTCGTACATTCCGCGTTACCGAAATCTTTTCGGGGAGAAGCGTGAGTATCTGCGTGGATTCGGCTACGAAGGCGGCGCCAGTCGCGATAGCTGGTCTCGCGCTGTTGCCGAGCTCGGTGTCGGCGGAGGATTCAAGGACTCTCTCACCGAGCCGGGACAATGGCACTTCGGTGCGACAGCATTCGGAGAGATGCTTCCGAATCACGAGAACAAAGTCACACTTGACGAAACGAAGAAAGACAAATGGGGACTACCCGTTCTCAAGATCGATTGCGCAACGGGAGAGAATGAGCGGCTGATGCGCAAGGACATGATCGGCGATATGGTCGAGATGCTTACTGAAGCCGGTTTGAAAGACGTCACGCCTTTCGATGAAGGATACTTCCCGGGCCAGGGAATTCATGAGATGGGAACGGCGCGCATGGGCCACGATCCGAAATCATCAGTGCTGAATAAATGGAATCAGGTTTGGGACGCGCCCAACGTGTTCGTCACGGACGGAGCATGCATGGTGTCGACTGCGTGTCAGAATCCATCTCTCTCTTACATGGCGCTCACTGCGCGGGCGGCGGATCACGCGGTCAATGAATTGAATCGACGGATTCTCTGAGATGAAATTGCGCCGCGCTGCGTTCGTACTCATTGCGGTCTGTTCACTCGCCGGCCTCGCGCGCGCTCAGAAAAAGGAACCGATAATTGGTTTGATTACCAAGACCGATACGAATCCTTTTTTCGTGAAGATGAAGGAAGGCGCGCAAGCCGCAGCGAAAGCGGGCGGCGCAAGACTTCTGACTGGCGCCGGAAAAAACGACGGCGACAACGCTGCACAAGTGACTGCGATGGAGAACATGGTCGCCGCCGGCGCGAAAGTGATTCTCATCACCGTGAACGACGCGAAGGCTATCGTCCCGACTATAGGGAAGGCACGCGCGAAGGGCGTACTCGTGATCTCGCTCGACAGCCCGACTGAGCCTGTGAACGCAACCGACGCGTTGTTTGCGAGTGACAACTACAGAGCGGGCATGCTGATTGGCCAATACGCGAAAGCAGCACTCGCAGGCAAACGTCGGAGAATCGCAACGATCGACCTGTTTCCCGGAACTCCCGTTGGATCTCAACGACACAACGGATTCTTGAGGGGAATGGGATTCGCGGCACCCGAGAGATCGAGCAACGTTCTCGGACGACCTCCGGAAATCGTCTGCACGGCCGACAGCTACGGCACTCAGACTCGCGGCCAGACGGGAATGGAAAACTGCATTCAGAAAAACCCGGACATCAATCTTGTCTACACGGCTAACGAGCCGAGTGCAGCGGGAGCATACAAGGCGCTCAAGGCTGCCGGAAAGGAAAAGGGAATCGTGATTGTCACTGTCGACGGCGGCTGTCCGGGAATAAGAGACGTTCGTGACGGACACTTTGCCGCGACGGCGCAACAATATCCGTTGCAAATGGCGGCGCTCGGCGTCGCGGCGGGCCTCGACTATCTCAAAACGGGGCGAAAGCCGAGCGGATTCAGGGAGACGCCGGTGACGCTCATCACGGCAAGACCGATGAAAGGCGTCGAAAGCAAAGACGTTAAGACCGGCATGGAGCTGTGCTTCGGCGACAAATAGTTCCGCGCCGATGAACAACTGGAAAGAAAAACTTCCGTCGGTCGCGACGCTCGGGCCGTTGCTCGCTCTGGTTGCAACGTGCGCTTTCTTTACATCGCAAAGCGATCGATTTCTGACGGGCGACAATCTGTCGCTCGTTCTCCAACAAGTCATGGTCGTGGGCGTGATCGCGATCGGTCAGACGATGATCATCCTCACCGCCGGCATCGATCTGTCCTGCGGAATGGTGATGGCACTCGGCGGCATCGTGATGACAAAGCTCGCGACGGCGTCCGGACTACCTGCGCCCGTTGCGATTGCGTGCGGGATTGGAGTCACGACTCTCTTCGGGCTCGTCAATGGGACTCTGGTCACGGCAGTAAGACTTCCCCCTTTCATCGTAACGCTCGGCACGATGAACATCGCATTTGCAATAACTCAGCTGTATTCGAATTCCGAGACGATGACGAATCTCCCCGATCCGCTGAACGCACTGGGCGGCACGTTCGAAATTACCGGCACTTCGATTGTGTACGGAGTTGTTGTGATGTTGATCCTGTATCTCGTCGCATGGTTCGGTTTGCGAGAGACTGCATCGGGACGGCATGTCTACGCAGTTGGCAACAACGCGGAGTCAGCGCGACTCACCGGCATTGCGACTAATCGCGTGTTGCTCGGAGTGTACGTGCTCGCGGGAGTTTTCTACGGAATCGCATCGCTTCTCTCTGTCGCGCGGACGGGAGTCGGTGATCCAAA
>JBHELX010000050.1:11775-20325 GCA_046262875.1 Gemmatimonadaceae bacterium
GTGTACGTGCTCGCGGGAGTTTTCTACGGAATCGCATCGCTTCTCTCTGTCGCGCGGACGGGAGTCGGTGATCCAAACGCCGGGCAAACAGAAAATCTCGATGCCATTACTGCAGTCGTCCTCGGAGGCACCAGTTTGTTCGGCGGACGCGGTGCGGTGCTCGGCTCGCTTGTCGGCGCGCTCATCGTCGGCGTGTTCCGAAATGGACTCACGTTGATGGGCGTGTCATCGGTGTATCAGGTGCTGGTTACCGGTATCCTCGTGATTCTCGCTGTCGCGACCGATCAGCTTTCGCACCGGAAGGCACGATGACCGTCGTCATGGAGGCGCGTTGCCTGGTGAAGCGCTACGGCCACGTGACCGCCCTCGACGGAACGGATTTCGAGTTGCGCCCCGGCGAAATCCTCGCGGTCATCGGCGACAACGGCGCCGGCAAATCGACTTTGATCCAAGTGCTGTCCGGCGCGACTAATCCGGATGAAGGTGAAATAATTCTGGACGCCAAGACCGTTCGTTTCCGAAAACCGATGGATGCGCGGCGCGCGGGTATCGAAACTGTTTATCAGGATCTCGCGGTCGCGCCGGCGATGACGATTGCAGAAAACCTCTTTCTCGGTCGCGAGCTTCGGGTACCCGGCGTGCGTGGGAAATTCCTTCGGATGCTCGACAAAAAACGCATGCTCGTGGAAAGCGTCGCGCACATGCAGGAGTTGAAGATTGGCGTAGGGTCGATGACTCAGACTGTTGAGACCTTGTCAGGCGGTCAACGACAAGGCGTTGCTGTTGCGCGTAGCGCGGCCTTTGCCCGACACGTCGTCATAATGGACGAGCCTACTGCATCACTCGGAGTGAAAGAAGGTGCAATGGTGCTCGAGCTAATTCGTCGCGTGCGCGATAGAGGATTGTCAGTCGTCCTGGTTTCTCACAACATGCCGCACGTATTCGAGATCGCGGATCGAATTCATGTAATGCGGCTCGGCAAACGCGCCGCTTTACTCGACCCGAAAACGATAAGCATGAGTGACGCGGTTGCTGTCATGACCGGTGCGATGCGACCGGATTCGTTGAATTATTGAACCATTGCGTGTTTCAAGCGCGCCGGCAGATGCGGCTGAAAGTTGCAGAGAATTGTTGCTCCCGGAACCAGGCAAGCGCGACCGCGCGCAATGGCACCCTCGATTGTCTTGAAGCCGATGTCGGGAGATGGAAGCTCCACGTGCGGCCAGTCCCACGTGTGAGCGGGAGTGCCCAGGATTCGAAACGATAGCGCGGTCCCCGTTCGATATCGGATAACCCAATTGCGGAACGCTATCCAATCCTGGCTCGTTGCAGGGCGCTTCAGGTTGCCATCGTCAATAACTATGTCGAGCGCGCGTCCGTATGAATGATTCGAAGTCAGCGTGTGTGTCAGACCGGTCACCTTTGCCATCAGGTACGCCTCACGCAGCGGGGAACGATAGGTCGCGGTGACGTGATATCGGAATCCCGCGCGACGCGCGCTCGCCAGCATTGCTCGCGCAACGGGAATGACTTCGGGATCGAGATCATCCAGCGAGGCGACTAATACTCGCGAACCCGGAGCATAAGCTCGCGGCGAATGACGAACGCGACTCTCCGCTTGTTCCCATGATTCTCCCGGCAGACGCACGGAAACAAAGCCGACTCTGTAACTGTTCACGTAGCATGTGAGGCACTGCTTCACCTTCGTGTCATACTTCAACAAACCCTCTTCCGTGGAATCGGACACATACAGTCGATGCGGATCTTCGATTCCATAGGCTCGCCTTAGAATTGCTGTTTCCTCCGGAGTGAATTTTTTCGACACGTCGTAATTGGGAATCCCAAGTCTGTCGACGCCCTCGTACGAGGTTGCGTCGACCGAACCCTGGGCTCGCAATTCCGCTGCGCGCGCACTCGAGTACAAATCCGAATTGCGACATGCTTGAAACGCGGCCATCACCAGCGCTGCAACAGCGCGTAACTGAGCCGATCTCACTCGCATTTCGCTTAATTAGGGCAAGTGTCATGCGCGGTACCCCCGCTTGTCTTATGTGCAAGTTCTGTTTGCGCGAGCGTGTCATTCAACTTGAGCTTCGACAGCACGCATGCAGGGGTTTACCGGCCGGGTATTACGATCTCTTTCTGAGTTTCCCCTCGACAGGGTACCAAAAATGCTAAGCAGGAGGTCCTACTGCCGAGGTCAAAATGCGAAGCAAAGCGGTACTCCTCCTGCTGTCGATCGCTGTGGGCTGCCAAACCAAAGACTCGAGCCAGGCGGCGCAGCAAGCACCTGACACAACCGCGCAATCGACGGACACCAGCGCGCAAGTCAAGCCAACCGAATCCGCGGTAGCGCCGGAAGTAAATCCGCCGGGAGATATTCCGGACAGTCAGGCGTTCGTGAAATATCGATCGGCGGTGGGCGGTTACGAGCTCGATGTGCCTGAAGGGTGGGCACGAACGGAAAACGGACCGGACGTCAGCTTCGTCAGCAAGTATGACGGGGTGAGAGTGTCTGTCAGTAATGCGACGACGGCACCCACAGCGGCGAGCGTGCGCGCGAATGAGGCAAAGCAGATTCAATCGGAAGGCCATGCTGTGACGATCACGAGCGTCTCCGATGTCACACTTCCAGCAGGGAAAGCGGTTGTCGTGAAATACACGTCGAACTCAGAGCCGAATGCAGTTACTAACAAAGTCGTGCGACTCGAGAACGAGGCGTACATTTTTTTCCGCACCGGAAAGGAGGCGACGCTGACTGTGTGGGCTCCTCAGGGAGCAGACAACGTCGATCAGTGGAGCCGGATGTCGAAAAGTTTCCGGTGGGTGTAGTGCCACCGGCGATTGAAGCGCGCGAGCTCTATCGCTTCTATCATGTAGATGACGTCGAAACGCAAGCGCTTCGCGGCGTCACCATGGAAGTGAATCCCGGCGAGACTGTCGCGGTGGTTGGTCCGTCAGGAAGTGGCAAGTCGACGCTCATGGCTTGCCTCGCGGGACTCGATGATCCCGACGGCGGCTTCGTCTACGTCAACGGTGAACGTCTCACGCGTCGCGACGAGCGAACCCGAACTAAAATGCGCGCGCAGCTTATCGGACTTCTGTTGCAGAGCGGCAACTTGTTCGATCACCTGACGGTCGACCAAAACGTCGGACTGAACATGCATTTCGCGGGGCAGCACGACCCGTCCCGCGTAAGCGAAGTTCTCGAGCTTGTGGGAATCAGCGCGCGTCGTCACGCTTATCCAACTCAACTTTCCGGCGGCGAAGCATCGCGCGCGGGTCTCGCGGTAGCGGTCGCGCCGCGTCCGCCAGTTCTTCTCGCCGATGAACCGACCGGTGAAGTTGACAGCGCGACCGAAGAGCGCATCCTAGCTATCTTCGACGACCACCGAAAGAATGGCGGCGCAAGCGTAATCGTCTCGCACAGCGAGGCAATCGCAAGGCGCGCAGACCGGATCGTTCGACTTCAGGACGGAAAAGTCGTGGATGCCTGAAACACTTGCCGAGGCCGACGACGCCGGTAGAGTATTCGGACAAAACGGGTCACAGGTCGTCGCACTGCGACACGCGACGTGCAGCATTGAATCGGGCGCGCGGATTGCGATCGTCGGGCCTTCTGGAAGCGGCAAGTCCACTCTTTTGCATCTACTCGCGGCGCTCGACGAGCCAACGAGTGGCACCGTACGGTGGCCTGCGCTAGGAGATCGCGAGACGCTTCGGCCGTCGAAGATCTCTTTTGTGTTTCAAAGCGAGAGTCTTCTCGCACCGCTTACAGTGCTGGAGAATATCGAAGTTCCATTGCTCCTCACTGAATCGGATGCAGAGGAGGCAAGAAGGGAAGCATCCGAAATTCTCGCGGCGTTGGATCTCGAGGCGCTGGCTGACAAACTGCCGGAGGAGATCTCCGGTGGTCAGGCGCAGCGCGTTGCAGTTGCACGCAGTCTCGTTGTGCGACCGGCGTTGATACTTGCGGACGAGCCGACGGGACAGCTCGATCACGCGACTGCCGGGCATCTGCTCGATCTGATCGACCGCCGTATCGCGGGAACGAGTGCGGCGCTCGTCGTTGCAACACATGATGCGTTTGTTGCCGACCGCATGCCGACGCGGTGGACCATGGACCATGGTGTGCTCCGGTGAGAGCGATCGCGCTTTGGCTTTCCGGCTTAATGGGACGACGCGCGGGCCGTTTGATTCCGGCGGTGCTCGGTGTGAGTCTCACGATCGCGCTGCTCGCGATCCTCGGAATATTCATCGCAGCGAGTGCAGCGACGATGACTCAACGCGCGCTTGGAGAAGTTCCGGTCGACTGGCAGATCGAGATGGTTCCCGGCGCAAACATAGATGCTGTTCAGCAAGAGCTCCGACGCGCAGCTCGCGTGCGGACTTTGGATCCTGTTGGTTACGGGACAGTCAGCGGATTCATCGCAACGAATGCGGGAACGACACAAACCACCGGCGAGGGCAAGGTTCTTGGCATCCCACCTTCTTACTGGACGGATTTTCCCGCAGAGCTCCGCCCGATGCTCGGCGCGACGGAAGGAATACTCATCGCGCAGCAGACTGCTGCGAATCTTCATGTGGCGGTCGGCGATACCGTGTCGATCATTCGCATGGCCCTCCCGCCGGTGACTGCTCGCATCGACGGTGTTATCGATCTGCCGCAGGCTGACGCGCTTTTTCAGGCAATCGGAGTTCCAGCCGGAGCAGCGCCGCAAGCTCCGCCGGACAATGTGCTGGTGGTACCGATTGCAACATGGCACCAGTGGTTCGACCCGCAGGCCGTCGTACGTCCCGGCAGTGTACGCACGCAGCTACATGTGCGAATCGATCACGCGCTTCCACCGGATCCGCGCGATGCCTTCGTGTTCGTCCAGCAGCTCGCCCACAATTTCGAAGCGAGAGTGGCAGGCAGCGCAATTGTAGGCGACAACCTTGCTGCGCGTCTCGATGCAGTACGGGAAGACGCGCTTTATGCGCGCGTTCTCTTCCTGTTTCTCGGTTTGCCGGGCGCCATCCTCGCGATCATTCTCACCTTCTCGGTGAGCGCGACAGGAACCGATCGCCGTCGCCGAGAGCAGGCGTTGTTGCGCGTGCGTGGCGCCACATCATCCGACATTCTGCGATTGGAATCGCTCGAGGCGATGGCTGTCTCCCTCCTCGCCGTAGTTGTCGCGCTGATCATCACTCGTGTGATCGTGACGCGAATGGTCAGCGTCGCAATTGCTCAGCGGCAAACACTCATAATTACACTGACGGCAATTGCTATTGGTATTGCAAGCGCGGTCGGAGCGGTTGTCATACCTGCCTGGCGCGACGCGAGAGATTCGTCGGTGCGTGCCGGTCGGGTTCGAGTGGGGCGCTCGCGTCCGCCGTTCTGGGAAAAGACCGGGATCGATCTCATCCTGTTGATCATCGCGGGGCTCGTGTACTGGCGCACGGCTGCATCGGGATACCAGATCGTTCTTGCTCCTGAGGGAGTTGCGGCAACTTCGGTATCGTACGAATCGTTCATCGCGCCGCTCGCGCTATGGATTGGTGTAGGCCTGTTGGTCACGCGACTCTATCGTCATGGTCTTGCAAGAGGACGTGGCATCGTGACCACGCTGTTTCGTCCACTGACGCGGAGCATGGCGACGATCGTTGCAGCGTCCGCATCGCGACAGGCGCGTCTGATCGCGCGAGGCGTTGTTCTCGTGACTCTTGCATTTTCCTTTGCCGTTTCGACAGCCGTTTTCAACACGACCTACAACGTTCAGTCGCGTGTCGATGCTGCGCTCACGAATGGTGCTGACGTAACTGTAACCGGCACGACGCCGTATCCTGCCGGCCGCCTCCTCGATCGCATCAGTCGCGTACCTGGCGTGCTCGCGGCGCGGGCGATGATCCATCGTTTTGCATACGTCGGGAACGATCTTCAGGATATTTACGGGATCGATCCGCTGGCGATTGGCGATGCCACGGATCTGTCGAACGCATTCTTCGCGAACAACGACGCAAACGCATCAATGCGCTCGCTTGCACAGCGTCGGGACGCGGCACTGCTGTCTCAGGAGACCGTCAACGATTTCCAGCTTCACCTCGGCGACGGAATCAACCTTCGCCTCCAGAACGCGAAAGACCATCAATACCATCCAGTGCCGTTTCATTTTGTTGGAGTCGTAAGGGAGTTCTCAACGGCTCCGCACGATTCATTCATTCTCGCCAACGCGAACTACGTGTCCGAGCAAACGGGAGATTCTTCGCGGGAAGTTGTGTTGATCAGAGGAAGCATTCCTCCGGCGCAACTCGCCGCCCGCGTGAAGCCTGTTGTGGCCGATCTGCCTGGGGCTCGAGTTACCGATCTCGGATCCGTTTTGAAGACGATCAGCTCGAGTCTCACCGCCGTCGATTTGCATGGACTTACCTGGATCGAACTTTCATTCGCGATTCTGCTCATCGCAGGGGCGAGCGGTCTCGTGCTTGGGCTCGGTCTCATCGAGCGGAGACGCGACTTCGCTCTGCTCTCCGCGATGGGAGCGAAGAGCCGTCAGCTCGGCTCGTTTCTCTGGACGGAGGGCGTCATCGTTTTGATTTCAGGAATGGTACTTGGATTTGCGACCGGATTTGGAATCGCAAAAATGTTGGTGAAGCTTCTGACTGGAGTATTCGACCCGGCCCCTCAGTCGCTAGCCGTTCCGTGGGTTTATCTGGTTGTCCTTGTTGTTGCCGGTTGTCTCTCCACGATTCTGGCGGTCGCAATCGCGTTGAACGTCACGCAGCACCGCGCGATCCAGACCGTGCGCACAATCTGAGCACTCAAGTCGCCCTTGACACACAGTCCCTGACAGAGCCATAGAGTCGTGCGCCGCCAAGGCGCACTTTTTCTAACACGTGCAACGGAGCGTCGTCATTTCCTGGATAGACGTCATGAGAATGCTGCGCCCTGGAATACGGTTTGTTCCGATTGTACTCGTGGCCGCATGCAGCAAAAGCAATGAACCGCCGCGCGCCATTATCGGCTACGCACAGGTATCATCAGCCGCCGCCCTCGACGACGCGCGAAATGGGTTCTTCAAAGCGCTCGCCGATTCAGGATTTGTACGCGACAAGAACATCACTATTCTCGAGCGCAACGCGCAGGGCGACGTCCCCGCGCTTGCGCTCATAATGAGTGAATTCAAACAGCAGGGCGCAACGCACATCGCGACAGTCTCTTCAGTCGCAACGCAAGCGGCGCTCAAAGCATTTACAGATCGTCCGATCGTTTTTGGCGGAGTTGCAAATCCGTACATAATCGGCGCTGGAACTTCGGCAACCAACCACCGACCCAATGTCACAGGTGCCGAGATTCCGTTGCCTGTCGATTCGGCGATGGTACTCGCGCATCAGGTATTTCCGGAGGTAAAAGTTTGGGGGACGCTGTTCGACCCAGCTGACCCGTTCGCCGAGTTTTATCTCGAGAGAGCAAAGAAGGGCGCGGCCGCGGCGGGCGTAAAGTTTGTTACCGCCGCGTGCACATCGCCCGGCGACATCGGCGCAGGGATTCAGGGACTCAAAGCGAATGGCGTCGGCGGTATCGTGCAGATACCGAGTGTCTCGATCGGCGGAGCGATGCCTGCGGTCGTGAAGTCCACGCGACAAGCCGACATGCCGCTCGTGCTAACCTCTACGAGCTATCACGGCGCGCCGCTCTCTCTCGGCTTGAGCTTCTACGCCAATGGTTATGAGGCCGGCCTTGTCATGATCAGAGTGTTGCGTGGGGAAGATCCGGCCAAGATCCCGTTTCAATTCGTACATAAGCGACAACTGATCGTCGACCTCGACGCGGCGCGCGCATATGGAGTGACGATCCCGCAATCAGTGATTGCCGAAGCAGATTCCGTCATCGGCGGCACGACATCGAAGCAATCAGGGTCGACGATTACCTCGACAACTCCCGTAAGAAAGGGAAGCAACCCATTCGAGTTCTGGCTGGTCGCGATCACACAGGGACTCGGCTTCGCCGCTCTCGCGTGGGGAGTTTACATCGCATCACGCGTGTTACGTTTTGCCGACATTACACCAGACGGGAGTTTTCCTCTCGGCGCTGCCGTCGCTTCGTCGATGATCGTTGCGGGAACAGATCCGCTCCTTGCAACAGTTGCCGCGCTGTTTGCCGGAATGGTCGCCGGTTACATCACGGGTGTCCTCCACACCCGGCTGGGTGTGAAGGATTTACTTGCGGGTATTCTGGTAATGACAGCGCTCTATTCCGTGAATCTTCACGTGATGGGAAAATCCAACATATCCCTGTTGGACATTCGAACAGTTGTTGGAGATGTACATCGAGTCATACCCGCATCAGTCAATTGGTCGGACGATCTTTCACTCGGCATTCTCTTCTTCGTAATCGCGATTGTCCTCGGCGCCGTGTTGACGTGGTATTTGCGAACCGATTTTGGAATGGCGATGCGCGCCGTCGGCGACAACCCCGCGATGATCACGGCTCAAGGAGTCGATCGTCGCCGAATGATCGAGCTCGGACTCGCGATGGCGAACGGACTCGTCGCATTCTCAGGTGCATTG
>JBHELX010000051.1:0-19393 GCA_046262875.1 Gemmatimonadaceae bacterium
CTCCGGACCGCGGACCGCGGAATCACTCCGGACCGCGGACCGCGGAATCACTCCGGACCGCGGACCGCGGAATCACTCCGGACCGCGGACCGCGGAATCACTCCGGACCGCGGACCGCGGAATCACTGCGGACTGCGGATCGCGGAATCACTCCGGACCGCAGACCGCGGAATCACTCCGGACCGCAGACCGCGGAATCACTCCGGACCGCGGACCGCGGAATCATTGCGGACGGCGGGTTGCGGAATAACTGCGGGTCGCGGACCGATTCAGTCCGAAGTTAATCCGCGTTCCGCAGTCCGCGGTTAACCCGCAGTCCGCGGTCCGCGGTTTTTCAAATGGTGGGTGGTTTCATTCCCCACTGCGCCCAGTCCTCTCGAGCGGGTCCATAAAACGACGGCACGCGAAGTCCAGCCTGCCGCATGAGGACGGTCATCTGACCGCGATGATGCACCTGGTGAAGCACAAGAACCATCAACGTTTCACCCTTTTTCCATTTTTCACCGTACATCTCATCCACTTCGTCTAGTGTCGAGTCTTTCCAGTTTTTTTGCACTTCGTCGAGAACGGATCCAGCGGTAGCGTCATACGCGCTGACAATCTTCGAAGCATTCTCGGGGGGAGACTCATGCTCATCCGGTCCCTTCACCTTGAGACCGGTTCGATTCATTATCTCCGGCACCGATTGGGCCAGATGCCAGCCGATACGGCCAAGTGTGCGACCCTCCGGCTCGACGGACTGCGACAGCGATTTGTCCGTGAGCCCCGCAAGGACATTGTGAGTCCATTTCTCCTCCCGCCTCCACATTTCGACGAATTCCGAAATTGACTCGAACACGAAGCTGCTCCTCGAATGGGTGACCTGGTGAAAGTAGCAAGTGCGCGTGAAGTCCGTTGCCCGCCAAGGGAGCCGCGGGTTATCTTTCGTCCTCGATAAAAACGGCCGCACCCACGGCCTTCACCCTTCCTCCCGCGCCGGCAACCAGCGGGGGGCGGAAACAGGACCACAAGGAGGATTGCCCACCGATGTCTCGGAATTACGAGGCGGTTTACATCTTCGACTCTACTCTCGAAGACGCCGCCATCAACGACAAGATCACCCGCTTTCATGGAATCCTCGGCGCAAATGAGCAGCCTGAGGTAAATCATTGGGGACGCAGGCAGCTCGCCTATCCCATCGGCGCGAAGGAAAACGGCTACTACGTCATCTCGCGATTCGCCGCCGAGCCGGTCTCGCTGCCCGAGTACGAGCGTGCACTTCGGCTCGACGACGGATTGATCCGCTACCTCATCACTGTGCACGAGCACGAAGTCGGCGCACCAGCGATGAGCGATGAAGAGATTGCCGCGGCCGCAGCGCGCCGCGACGATGACGACGACGACGAGGATTAAGAAAATGCGAAGACCACAAAAAAGCTGTCCCTTTTGCGAGGGACGCGTGCGCTGGATCGACTACAAGGATGATCGAACGCTCGGACGGTTCATCACCGATCAGGGAAAAATTCTTCCGAGCCGATTGAGTGGGACCTGTGCGCGACATCAGCGACAGCTCTCAACGGCAATCAAGCGCGCGCGCTATCTCGCGCTGATTCCGTATTTGAGAGGCCACACGGCGTAAGATGGCAGCCCCGGCTACACCGGTTCCGCGAAACCGATATTGGACGCGCGTCGGAATGGTGCTTGTCCTCTGGATTCTCGCGCCGGTGGCGCCGCAGCTGCGCGCACTTCTTCCGGTCGAGCAAACGCTCCTCCTGCTCGTGGCGCTTCTTGCCGCGTGCAGTGTAGTTGGTTGGCGACAAGGCGGAAATCCGTGGCTTGCTCTGTTCTTTGTCGTGGCGGCAGTTGTCATGATCGCGTGGCCTCGACACCCGGCATCGAGCCCCGTGAGTTTCTTCGAGCGTGGCTGGGGGTTCGATTCAGGGAATCCATACGCTGCGCTTGCGCGAGGATGGACGCTTCTCGTCGCCGCTGGATTCGGATTAGTGAGTCTCTTCAGTCCCGCACAGCCCTTTTTCTCGCGCTCGCTTTCAACGCTGGCGTTGGCGGCAGGACTGGGGTTCGTTCTAATTCTTGTATCGCCATCCGGGCCCGCGCGAATTTCCGCGACTATGGCAACTGAATACGCGAGGCGAGTCGACCAGGCAACGGCGCAGCTGCGCGAAGCGGCCGATTTGGCGAAGCCGAAAGACGCGGCGTCTGCGGCGCAAGCCGACAAAATCAATCAAACGATCGAAGAAGAGACGAGCTACATCGCTCAATGGGCGTCGCTTCTTTATCCGGCGCTCCTGGCACTCGAATCGCTCGCGGCAATGACAATCGCGTGGTCATTGTACAACAAGCTGAGTGCCGTGCCGGTGGGGCCAGCGCTTGGCCGGCTCCGAGATTTCCGATTTAACGATCAGCTGGTGTGGGGCGTCGCGGTAGGAGCATCGGTCTTCATTCTGCCACCGTTCGCCGAAGGGAAAAACGCGGGGTTGAATCTGCTGCTTTTTTTTGGCGCCATTTACGTGCTGAGAGGACTTGGGATTCTTGGATGGATCTCCAACGGTCACATCATTCGACTCACGTTCGCGATCGTTTCTTTTCTCGGTAATCGCTGTAACTATTGCATATCAGCTGGGATTTCTTGTCGCGCTCGGTGCTCCGCTTACTCTACTCGCGTTTTCACTTGGAATCGGGGATACGTGGGTAGATTGGAGACGGCTGCTCCAGGCTAAGACAATTTGAGCACGCAGCCGGTAGCCGGTAGCAGTTCGGTGAGTACTTACACTTTCAACTAACCGTCCCTATGGAAGTCATTCTAAGACAGGCAGTAGAGAAGCTCGGACACCCGGGCGACATCGTTAAAGTCTCGCCGGGATACGCGCGCAATTTTCTGCTTCCCCGCGGAGTTGCCTACGAAGCCACACCAGGCAACAAGAAGCGCATAGAGCGCGAGCGTAAGCGACTTGAAGCGGCCGAAGAATCACGCCGCGGTTCAGCTCAAGAGCTTGCAACGCGTCTCGAGCAGGTCTCGCTTACGTTCTCTGCCCGGGTTGGGGAAGAGGGCAAGCTGTTCGGCTCCGTCACTTCCTCAGACATCACGCAGCAGCTGGCCGAGCAGGGCTTCACGATCGAGAAGCGTCAGGTCGATCTCAAGGAGCCGATCAAGGCGCTGGGCGTGTACCGCGTGCCGATTCGTCTACACGCAGACGTACACCCGGAGATCAAGGTCTGGGTCATCAAACAGTAGCGTTTTCACCGCTCAGCAGGTCACCTCGACCGTCACGTAACAAGGGCCCGCCAATTCCTGATGGCGGGCCTTTCACATTCATTGCTTCACTGCAGCAATGGCGTGCGAAATGCTTAATACGTTGCTAACGGAACCTTATGCCGCACCTTATGATACTGTAGCGCAAAGGTACGGTACGTTTTCACAATTTCACGGAGCCGCATGGCGACCTCCCTGTCACAAGAAACACCGGCGCGCGAGCCCGCTTCCGCCGCAAAACTTGCCGCCGTTCTATGTCAGGACATGAAAGCAAACGACGTCGTGCTCTTGAATCTGCAGGGCGTTACCGACATGACGGACTTTTTCGTGATCGCCAGTGGAACCTCCGATACTCACGTAAGGGCGATAGGGGAGCACGTGATTGCAGTGTTAAAGAAAGAAGGGGTTCGAGTTCACCACACCGAGGGGCTTCAGCAAGGCCGATGGGTACTGCTCGATTTCGTGGACTTCGTAGTCCACATCTTTCACCCGACGCTGAGGTCGTTCTATCAGATAGAGCGACTCTGGAGCGACGCTGATGTGGTGGCAACATAAAAGGACGGATACGATGAGAGTCGCCTTACGCGGATTGATTGCGGTGCTCGCTCTGAGCTTCGCTTCCCAGCTTCAGGCCCAGCAGTATTTCGGACAGAATCAGGTCCAGTACAAACATTTCAAGTGGCGCGTTCTCGAGACCGAGCACTTCCTAGTTCACTACTACCCGGAAGAGCGAGCTGCAGTTGTCGACGCGGCTCGAATGGCCGAGCGATCATATGCGCGCCTCTCTCGCGTTCTCGGACATCAGTTCAGAGAAAAGAAGCCGATCATTCTTTTCGCCTCTCGCGCTGACTTCGGGCAGAATAACGTCACGGGCGATCTCGGCGAAGGCGTTGGCGGCGTAACGGAATCGCAGCGGCATCGCCTGATTCTTCCTCTCACGGGCGATCTCGGCAGCTTCGAGCATGTCCTCGCGCACGAAATGGTGCACGAGTTCCAGTACGACATTTTCTCGCGGGGCCGCGCAGGTGCAAACCAGCAAGGCATGGAGCGACTCGATCCGCCGCTCTGGTTCATGGAAGGAATGGCGGAGTACCTGTCGAGCGGTCCGAATCACCCGCTGACCGCCGCGTGGATGCGCGACGCAGCCGTGAACGGGAAGATCCCGACAATCGATCAGATGACCGAAGACGTCGAGGGAACGAAGTATTTCCCTTATCGCTTCGGTGAATCGCTATGGCAGTACGTCGGCGAGCGCTGGGGCGATCAGGCAATCGGCGAAATTCTTCGAACGACCATGAGCGGCGGAGTGGCGCGCGCATTTCAACGCGAGCTCGGAATGTCGCTCGAGGATCTGAGCAGCGCCTGGAGAGAAGCTGTGCAATCACAATATCTGCCGGCGGCTTCAGTCTCGGAGCGTCCGCGCGCGTTCGCGCAGCCGCTCCTCACGAGAAAGCGCTCAGGCGGCGAGATCTTCCTCGCTCCAGTGCTTTCAAACGATGGGAATTACATCGCGTTCCTTTCCAACGGAAACTGGAAGAAGGGCGAAGTATTCATCGATCTCTGGCTAGGAAACGCCAGGACCGGTGAGCGAATCAAGCGCCTTGTCGCCAGCACTACTGATCCCAATTTCGAGGAGCTGCGGTTGCTTTACTCGCAGAGCGCGTTCTCGAATGACGGAAAGACACTCGCATTCACTGCTCAACGTGAGGGCAAGGACGTCCTTTACCTGCTGGATATTGCCAGTCGAAAAGTCGTGAAGCGTCTCGATCTTGCTGTCGATGCGGTGACCGGGCCGACGTGGTCGCCTGACAACACACAGATTGCATTCAGCGGAACACGGGGTGGAATCACCGATTTGTACGTGGTGGACGCAGACGGGAAAAACCTTCGCGCTCTCACCAACGATCTCTATGGTGACTTGCAGCCGAATTGGTCTCCGGACGGCAAACGCATCGTCTTCGCTACCGACCGTGGGCCGCAAACCGATTTCGAAAAATTGCAGATCGCGAAATGGCAGATCGCAATTATCGACGTCGACACAAAAAACATCGAAGTGCTCCCGAACCAGGCGGGACTCAATCTCAATCCGATGTGGGCGCCGGACGGGCAATCGGTTGCATTCATATCCGATCGCACCGGCGTCGCGAATGTCTTCCTGTTTGACCTCGCCTCGCGACAACACTATCAACTGACGAACGTGCTCGGCGGCGTGTCGGCGATCACCGAGTACAGCCCCGCGATTACGTGGGCGCGCGGCGCTGACAAGATGGCGTTCACGTACTATGAGAATGGCGACTACACGGTTTGGGAGGTCGACAATCCACGGTCGTTGAAGAAAGTAGCGTTCCAGCCGGGTCCGGCGGTAAATACAGGACTCGTTCTCAACCCTGTGGCGATTCCAGCGCCAACCGCGACGGCTCCGACCGTATCGCCCACTGATACGGTAGGCGGGGCAAACGGCCAACCGTCGTCGGTATATCGCTCGCAGAGCGGTACACGCTCGTCGGGAAATTTGTCGACGCAGGAAAACCAGATGCGTGACACGGCAACAACGAGCGTCGCGACGCTCAATGCAAACGCTGATTTTGCGCTGCCCGATACAACCCGATTCAAGGACTATGGATATCGCGTCGGCTTCAAGCCCGACTATATCGCGCAACCCGAGGTCGGGTACGGAACGGGTAATGAGTACGGATTGAGCGGCTTCAACGGTGGGACGACAATCGTGCTCAGCGACTTGCTCGGCAATCATCAAATCGCGCTCTCCGCGTCACTTTACGGACAACTGAGCGACGCAAGTCTTTTTGCTGCATACGCGAATCTCAGTCATCGGTGGCAGTACAGCGCGGCCGCGTATCAGCAGCCTGTCTATCTGCCGCAAACCAATGGCGGAACGTATCAACAGCAACCCGATGGAAGCGTTCTCTACTCGACCCCGTACGTGCGGTACGTCCTTCGGAACACCTCGTTCTCAACGCAGTATCCGTTCAATCGCTTCTCGCGATTCGAAGCCGGCCTTCAGTTCAACAGCATCGGCCGGTCGATTATCGCGCTGACGCAACAATGCTTCGTCAATGGGTGCACGTCACCACAAATTGAGACCGTCCAGTCGGCTCCCGCTCTCAACTTTCTGTCGCCATCCGTCGCGTATGTCTCCGACAACGCACTGATGGGCATCACCGGCCCGATCATGGGTCGCCGTTATCGATTCCAGGTAACGCCGTCGGTTGGAAATCTTCGTTGGACCGAATTCCTCGCCGACTATCGGCGCTACGATGCGATTGTCTTCAACACTCTCACATTCGCGACGCGATTCCTGACCAGCGCGGCAGTCGGACGTGATGAGGAAGCATTCCCGAAGTATGTAGGACGCCCGGAATTTGTTCGCGGCTACGACAACTCGAATTTCTACGGGTTCGAGTGCACGTCATACATTGGCGGCTCGTCGACGTGTAACACCGCGCAGCTAGTTGGCAGTCGCGTTGCGGTTGCGAATGCCGAGCTGAGGTTCCCGATCATCCGCCGATTCGATCTTGGATCGTTGCCGGTCGGACTTCCTCCAGTCGAAGGCGCGTTGTTCTACGACGCCGGTCTCGCCTGGAGCAAGGGCCAGTCCGTTTCGCTGACCAAACCGGCGAATTATGACTTCAGCCTTCAGCGATATCCGCTGCGGAGCTACGGAATCGAGCTGCGAATGAATCTGTTCAACATCGCGATTCTGAAATGGGCGTACGCAAAACCCCTCGATCCTGCGGGTCGTAGCCCGAACTGGACCTTCTCTCTGGGGCCGAGCTTCTAGACTTTGCGCCGACTGATCGCGCTAACACTTGCCCTCGCCGCTTGTCGCGGCGACCGGCAGGTGGCGGAAAGCGCGCGTCCCTCGACAGCTCCTCGCGGACCTGATGCGATCGCGTTGCGCCTGCCACGCGCGGGCGGTACCGCGCGCGCCTATCTCTTTCAAAAACTCGATTCGGCAGTCTGGTCGGCAGCTGGCTCTCCGCCTGTCGGCCGGGTGTTGAGCTTCGATCAGGACGCGGGCCTCGTCGCGTTCACCGACGACAAAGGCCAACCCCGTCGCGTCGACTTGCGACTTGGCGAAATTCGAAGCGCATCGAAAACAAAACTCACCGCTGTAACGTCAACGAATGGGAGCGACATTTACGGAATCGCTCCGCCCGTAACGGTGGTTCGCATGACTCCCAGCGGCGACTGGAGTTTCAAGGCACCGGCCGTTGCGCAGTCGGTTTATCCGGAAGCTGATGGGTCGATCGTTATCGCTGGGCCGCCCAGCGCGTCGACGCATTTATGGCATATCCGTCCTCCGGCTGAAGAGATTCTGGACAGCACGACAGTGAGCGGCGTAACGCTCGGCCCGGTCGCTCAAGCGCTCGACAGGCTTTATGTCACATCGCGTGACGGACTCATCGGGGTGCGAATGCGCGATCTTGTTCCGCAGAAAAAAATCCCGCTGACGGGTGACGTGCGTGCGATAGTGCCGACTCCGAGTGGCGACCGAGTGTATGTCGCTCTCGCCGAATCGCCGCGCATCGCAATTCTCGATCGATATCGCGAATCAGTCTCCGGCGCTATCGAGCTACCGGGTCCGGCAAGTGATTTGCGAATCGATCCACTGGGGAAGTCGCTCCTCGCGAAACCAGCCGGCGGAGGTGACTCGGCGTGGGTGATCGCAATTGGCACCGGCAAGGTCACCGGGAGCGTTCCTACTGAATGGTCCACCGATCTGCCCACATTTGCGCCGGCTGGAACGATTGCCACGCTACGCGGTTCGGACGTAGTGTTCACCGATGTCTCGACACTTCGGACTACGCAGACTGTGCGCGGCGGCGCAAAGGATTACTGGTATTTCTTCAACTGGAATGGGTTCCGGCCCCGCGCGGCAAATCTCGATCAACCTGTCACGTTCCCTTCCGAAAGTGCGGCGCAGGATACGATGATCGCCAAGCCTCCACCGACTGACACCACACGGCCGCCGAACCCGCCAATGCGCGATGCATCGCCGACGATGGTTCCTCCTCCGGCATCGTACCCGGTTCCCCCTCGAGCTGCGACGCAATTCATGGTTTCATTCGCTGCGGTACTCGATGGAGAGAAGGCAAATCGAGTCGCATCGGAGATCCAGGTCGGCGGCGTCAAGCCGCACGTTGTCCAGGCGCAGGTTGGAACCACTTTGGTATTTCGCGTTGTACTCGGCCCCTACGCAACCCGGGAGGAGGCGGAGCGTATCGGTCGCGAATCGAAGCGGCAGTACTGGGTTTACGAGGGAAGTTCGTGAACGGTACGAGGAGTCGGCCTGCCGGCGAGCTTTATGAGCGAGCAGGACGGCAGACGTCGATTGCTCTTCGAGGCTACTCAGCGGTTCTGGTTGTCTCCGACGACCCAGTTGCGGCGGCGCACGTTGCGATCGGACTCGCGCGAGCGGAAGCGTCCCACCGCCGCGTCGTAATCGGCGATCTCGTCGGTGATCTCGCCCCGATTCAGGCGCTCATATCCGGCGACGATCCACACGGGATTTACGACAGCTTTGTATTCGGTACATCGTTCGAGAAGATTCTCAACGAGGTCGAGGGGAGCGAGAACCTCGGAATCCTCACGAGTGGAACCGAGTCCCCCGCGACCGCGCAAATCATCGGTAATCCGAGATGGCGCCGAGTCGCATCGGATTTCGCGGTGACCGACTCCCTGCTTCTGCTCGTCGTCGCGGCGGATGCACCGAAGCTCGCGACGCTCGCTGCGCAGCTTGACGGAGTTCTGCTTGTCGGCGATCTCACACTCGATGACGCACCACAGGCGGTTATCCTCGCAAGAATCCAGCATCCAGTAGAGATGCCTTCGCCGAGGGTCGTGTCGCCTCCGGTGGAACCGCTTTGGCGCTCGCGCGGTGTGACGATCACTGCAGGAGCGGTATTTCTCCTCGCTCTTGCGCTGGTTTTCCTCCGACCGGGCGGTCTCGCGCGGCCTGTCGCGCATGCTGCGGACACGGTGATTCTTCCGGATTCTCCGTCTCGTGACCTTGTGCCGCCGCCGCGATCTGCTCCGCTTCTCATCGCAAATCCTGCTGACTCCGCAGCTGCGGCCGCATTTTCCGTAGAAATTCTTAAGGCAAATACGGCAGAAGCTGCTAGCTTTGAGCTTCAGCGTCACGGTGCAATGATGCCGGCTGCCACTATTTCGCTTGTACCCATTGGTGACACGGAATCGATTTGGTACACGGTGTACGCTGGCGCCTTGAGCGACAGCGCGCAGGCCGAGCGACTGCTGGCATCGCTGCGGCGGCGGCGCATCGTTGCCGATTCAATCGGGAGCGTCGTGCGAACTCCGTTCGCGCTTCGCGTTGATAGTGTGCCGGCGCAAGCCGCGGTAAGCAGTAAGGCGCAGGAGAAGATTCAGGCACTCGCAGCACGGGGCGTTGCTGCCTACGCGTTGTCGCAACGAGACGGAAGCGCGCGACTTTACGCGGGCGCATTCGAGAGTCCCGGTCAATCGTCGCTCGCTGCGACTGCACTTCGCGTCGCCGGGCTGACACCCGTATTGGAATACAGAACAGGGAGAATTCAGTAAGTGCGACTGACGAAGCTCGAGCTTCTGGGGTTTAAATCATTTGCTGACGATACCGAGCTCCTCTTCGAGCCCGGCGTAACGGCGATCGTCGGACCAAATGGCTGCGGCAAATCCAATGTCTCGGATGCCGTCAGATGGGTGTTGGGTGAGCAGCGTCCGCGCACGTTGCGCGGAGCGAAGATGGAGGAAGTGATCTTCCAGGGCTCGTCCGCGCGACGACCGGTCAATATCGCTGAAGTATCGCTGCACTTCGAGAATGATGACGGAGCGCTAGCGGTTCCATTCCGCGAAGTGGTGATCACGCGCAGACTCAGCCGTTCCGGGGAAAGCGACTATTTCCTGAATCGGTCGCCGTGCCGGCTGCGCGACATTCACGACATGGTGCGTGGCACCGGACTCGGCGCGGATTCGGGCGTTGTGATCGAAACGAAAATGATCGATGCGCTTCTTTCTGATAGACCCGACGAGCGCCGCGAACTGTTTGAGGAAGCAGCAGGCATTGGTCTGTATCGCGATCGAAAGCGCACCGCGGAGCGTCGCCTCGAGGAGACGACGATCGATTTGTCGCGCATCGACGATCTGATCAGTGAGGTTCAGACTCAGGTACGCTCTCTCGCGCGACAACGTCGGCGCGCGGAGCGACACTCTGAATTGATGGCGCGACGCTTCACAGTCGAGATCGCTCTCGCAGCGAGAGAGATGGATGCATGGCGCGATGAGCTTGTGCGCCTCGAGAGTCGTGTCGCGGAGCTCCGCATTTCGGTCCCGTCCGGAGATGAAGCCGTCGCAGCCGCAGAAGCGGCGCGCGACACAGCGCACAGTGCGCGCGCAGCGGCAGAAGCGCGGCGCAATGAGCTTGCACGACTCGTTGCCGAGCAGGGCGCGAGCACGCAGCAGCTACGCTCAGAGATTGCGGTTGCAGAGGAAAGACAGCGAAACGCGTACTCGCGTCGGCAGCGCGCGGAGCAGGAGCGCGAAGAAGGAGATTCCACGGTGGGCAAGGTCACCGATGATCTCCAGCAGGCGGCGGCCCATCGTGAGCAGCTCGAAACGGAGATGTCGCTCGCACAAACGGCGCTCACCGGTCACGTCACCGAAGAAGAGAATGTTCGTGCGGCGCTCGCCGCCGCACGCGCGTCGGTCGAGTCGGCAGAACGTGCAGCGCGCGAAATGAGAGAGAAGGCACATCGCCACTCACTCGATAAAGAAGCGGCGGCGCGTGAGATCGAAGAGCTCGCGACTCGTCGAACTGCACTTCTCGAGGAGCAATCGCAGCTCGCGGATTCTGAAAATGCAGTGCGGCGCGAAATGCGCGATGCTGAAGAGGGACTCGCATCGAGTCGAGAGCGCACCGCGACGTGCAATGCGACACTCGCTGCGGCACTCGGCTCGCTCCGCGCTGCTCGAGAAGAAGATTCTGCTTCGCGTTCCGCATTGCTCCGCGCTGAAGAGGCATTCACTGCGCTGGAGGGAAAAGTGAACGCGCTGGAAAGTCTCGAGCGCGAACGAGTTGGACTCGCGCCGGCTGCGGCCAGGCTGCTCGAGGAACGCGATCGGTTTGGTGAAGGCGCGTTGATCGGTCCGTTGAGCGACTTCATAACCGCAGATACCGACGCGGCCGCTCTGGTCGAGCGTTTCCTCGGCCCGACCGTTCACGCCGTCATCGTAAGAGATCGCGACGCGGCCGAGGCAGTACGAGTGTGGCACGCTTCAGCCAATCCCGGCCCGCTGCTCTTGTTGCCTCTCGACGCCGAATTGAATGGCGAGTCAAGCGGATCCGCGACGGACAACGAGCTCTCGAGGATGGTGCGCGCCGATTCCGCAGCTTCACGGTGGGTGCGAGCACTGCTTGGTCGTGTTCAATCCATTGAGAGTGGTACCGCATTCGTCGATGCGAGAGGCGCGATTTGGCTTCCTGCAAACTTCGCTGGTCCGGGACCGATTCGGCGCAGAGCAGAAATAACTGAGTCGCGCGAGCATCTCGAGGAAGCGGTATCGGCGCGCCATCGCTCAGTACAGGCCGCCGACTACGCCCGACGTGCTCTCGAAGAAGCTGAGCGCGCAGCAACAATCGCTCAGGAAAACGCAGCGACGGCGTCGCGCGAATCAGGGGAATTCGAAGATATGTTCACCGGGGTCAGTCGACGCCATCACCGCGCTCTCCGGGAAGTTACTGAAGCGACGTCGCTGCTCGAGCGACTCGCAGCGCGCGAAACGGCATTGAACGAAACGACAGCGCGCGTTGAGCGCGCGATGGCAGACCTCGAAGCGAATATCGCAACTCACGAATCTGCGCTCGCGGATGCGCGCCGGGTCCTTACAGAAACTGAGTTGCGCCAGGACGAAGCGCTCGATCGCCGAACAGCGAGTCAGGTCGCGTGCGCACAGGCTCAGGCGCGACTTCAGGTAGCCGCGGATCGCGAGCGGCACCTGCGCGAAGAGTTTACGAGTGCAGCCTCGCGTCTCGAGTCGTTGCAATCGGAGCTCTCGACATTATCGAGTGCCGACAGCCAGCTCGCGGAACAGCTCGCTGGATGGCGACTCGATCTCGATGCGCGTCAGGCAACGCTGGAAGACGCAGAGTCGCGACTTGCAAGCGCAGAACACGCGGTGCGCGCCGCAGATGAGAGGCTCGAAGCCTCAGAACATTCGCTCACATCGATACGTCATGAAACAATGACGATGACAGAAGAGCTTCATTCCGCGGAGCTTCGTTACACGGAGCTCTCGGGTCGCCGGACCGCGATTCGCGAGCGTCTCGAGACGGAATGGAGGCGTCCACTCGAATCTCTCCTGGAGACATCAGAAGAGCTCGACATGGACGACGACTCGCTCCGCGCGGAAGCCGTCGATCTGCGCGAGCAGCTCGACTCGCTTGGTCCTGTGAATCCGCTTGCGATCGAAGAACACGACGAGGAGCAGAAGCGTCTCGAGTTCCTTACGACGCAGCGAGCAGATCTCACCTCGGCGAGACTGTCATTACAGCAGGCGATTCGTGAAATCGACGCGACCGCGCGCGACCTGTTTGCCGTGACGTTCGTGCAGGTGCGGGAGAATTTCCGAAAGATCTTCATGACTCTTTTTGGCGGCGGCGAATGCGATTTGCGTCTCGAGAATCCTGAATCGCCGCTGGAGGGAGACATCGAGATTCACGCGGCCCCGCGCGGAAAGCGCACTCAAAGAATTCACCTTCTCTCGAGCGGTGAGCGAGCGCTTGTCGCGTTGTCGCTTCTCTTCGGAATCTTTCTCACCAAGCCGAGCCCGTTCTGTCTGCTCGACGAAGTGGATGCGCCGCTCGACGACGCAAACATCGGTCGATTCGTTAGAATGTTGAATGAGTTCAAATCCAACACACAATTCATCGTCATCACCCACAATCCGCGAACGACAACCGAGGCGGCGGACGCCGTCTACGGCGTGACGATGCAGGAGCCGGGCGTCTCGTCGCTGGTAAGCGTTCATATGCGCGGCAAGGCGGTTGACGACGCAATCGCGGGCACGGTCCCGGCGGCGCAGCCAGTCACGACGACGGCGCTGAGCGCTTAGAAAATGCTTGTCGTAATGGAGCACGGCGCATCCACTGCGGATGTGGATCGCGTTTGCGCAGTCGTCAAGGAGCTCGGCTACGAAGCGCGGCCAATGCCCGGCGCGCAACGCACGGCAGTCGGGATTGTCGGTAACGATGGGAGAATAGACGCATCGCGACTGGCTGCACTTCCAGGAGTGGTGGAGATCATTCACGTCACTCAGCCGTACAAGCAGGTGTCGCGCGAGTGGCGCAATGAAGACACAATAGTAACGATTGCTCCCGGCGTTTCGTTCGGCGGTAACGAAGTCCCGATAATCGCGGGTCCGTGCTCGGTCGAAACAGAGGAACAAATCGTGGAAGCAGCCCGCATCGTGAAAGAAGCGGGCGGCACGGCTTTGCGCGGCGGGGCATTCAAGCCGCGCAGCTCACCGTACGCGTTTCAGGGACTCGGCAAGCGAGGGCTGGAGCTTCTCGCCGTCGCGAGGCGCGAAACCGGCCTGCCGATCGTCACGGAAGCGATGGATGACGAAGGCGCGCACCTCGTTGCCGAGATGGGCGATTGCATCCAGATCGGCGCGCGCAACATGCAGAACTATTCTCTCCTGAAAACGGTCGGCAGACTCGGCAAGCCGGTTCTGCTGAAGCGCGGCATGGCTGCCACGATCAGCGATTTATTGTTGAGTGCCGAGTACATCCTGTCGGAAGGAAATCCGAACATCATACTCTGCGAGCGCGGAGTGCGATCATTCGATCCCGCGGCGCGCAATCTCCTCGACCTCACGGCGATTCCGATCGTTCATCGCCTGTCGCACCTGCCGATAATCGCCGACCCGAGTCACGGAACAGGCTTGCGCGACAAGGTGACGCCGATGGCGCGCGCTGCCCTCGCCGCAGGGGCTGACGGAGTTATCGTCGAGGTGCATCCGAATCCGGATCGCGCATTATCGGACGGGGCACAGTCCTTGTATCCCGATCAATTCCGGGCGCTTGTCGAAGAGCTGCGCGCTGTCGCGGCCGCGATCGGCCGTCGAGTTACTTCCGCAAATTCGAGCGGAGAAGACAAGGAGCCCGACAGAATTCTTTCATCAGGAACGGCACATCGCGTTGTGGGTAAGCATTGATATGAGAATTATTTCTGGAATTGCGGTTGTCGCTCTCCTGGCGCAATCTGCGCACGCTCAATCGCCTGAGGCGGTGATGGATCGCGCTGTCAGGAGTTACGAAAGCATGAAGTCTCTGCGCGCGGAATTCACGCAGACGATTACCAATCCGCTGACCGGAACGACATCGGTCTCGAGCGGCGAGCTTCTCCGCAAGCAGCCGAATCTTCTCGCGATCAACTTCACGAATCCGAAAGGAGATCGCGTCGTTGCGGACGGAAAAGCAGTGTGGGTTTACTTGCCGAGCACCGCCCCGGGACAAGTGGTCCGCCTCACCGCAAAAAGCAAAGCGGCGGACAACGTCGATCCAGGCGCGCTTTTTCTTTCATCGCCACGAACCAAATACACGATGAAGAGCGAAGCGAAACAGGTCGTTGGCGGAGTCAACACCGATGTCGTTGTACTCTGGCCCAAAGCGGCGAATCCGCCGTTCACTCGCGCGAAGGTGTGGCTCGACTCGGATGGCGCAGTGAAACAGTTCGAGGTTGTCGATGCGAGCGGACTCACTCGACGAGTCGTCATCGACAAGCTCACTGCGAATCCAACGATTCCCGCCTCGGCGTTCAAGTTCACGCCGCCGCCAAAAACTAGAGTGCTTGATTCGGCGGCGTTCTCCGGAATGTGAAACGGATTATGGATTGACGGATAGAGAGATTGACGCATAACTGCGCGGTCGCTCTATCTGTCAATCCGACAATCGGCTATCTCAAGAGTAGCAAGCGCTGAATTGCGGCGAGTTGTTCCGGATCAGCTCCTCGACGATTCGCAATCTCCAGTGCAGCAAACGATAGCCGCCGGTAGAGCGCTCTAGCTTCAGGATTGTACCGCAGCGCCTGGAGATGGCGCTGCACGGTGTCTACGTCGCCACGAATGACGGGGCCCGTCAACGCTGCTTCAGGGTCTTTGTCCGCAGTGTTGGATATCGCTCCTTCCATCAGACTGTGCACAGCCTGGTGCGCGCTGCGCTCCGGAATTCCAAGGCTGATCATGAGATTGCTCGCGACAGCTTCGAGCACGACCGGAAAATTCGAGCTGATAACCGCGGCAGCGTGATAGATGCTTTTCATTCCCGGCGGAATCTCGAGAGTTCTCGCTCCGATCTGACCCGCCAAACGCCGCGATGTCGCGCGCGCGGAGTCATCTCCATCGATGCCTATCCACCCTTTCCGCAAGAGCTCGGGTGCGCGCTCCGGATTAGCGAATGGAACAAGCGGATGAAACGTGCCGCCGCCCAGTCCCATATCTCCCAGTCGCGACTGCAACTCCGGCTCGATGCCTCCCGACGTGTGCAGAATCACAGTTCCCGACGCGAGTCGTCGTCTCCCGGATGTGGAAGTTGCATCGACTAATTCCGCGAACGCATCGTCGATCTGATTGTCACGGACAGCAACTATGATTGTGTTTGCGTCGCCGATGGACGACGGGAGATGTCCGCTGGATGTCGCGACCGGCGATGGCCGCCGCGAATGCAGACCCACGACTTCAACGTGCGCTGCGCGAAAGGCCCGAAACAGTCCAACACCCACCTGTCCCGCGCCAAGTATGAAGACGCGCTCACTCACTCGTTGGCCGGCTGGCCCAGTGCTTTCTGTCTAGTTGCCGCGCGGTCAAGGAGTGCCGTCTGCGACTTCGCTCCGGTCGCCATCTCGAGCGCGACTGCGATCACTCTGTCATTCGCGACACGCCGCCGGAATTCCGCCTCGGGCCCGAACACATAGCGGGCGACGTCATATGTCAGCAGAGACGTGACGAGTCCCGACGACTCGTCGTAGGTCATTCGAGGAACTTCGACGCCACGCGCAGCAAGCCGCTTCCAGACTTCCTCGAGCATTGCCGGAGTGACGACGAACTGCGGCGATGTGATCTGACGCTTTGCCTTGAGATCCAGTGCGTATTCAGTGATCACATCTCTGAACTGACCAACTTTTTTTCCGAGCGCCATTTGCAAAATGCGCGATTCGCGACGCAACGCTGAATCAGTCGCGATCACATCGGGTGAGATTCCCCCGCCACCGTAAACGAGACGGCCGCCATCGGTCCGGAATCGCGGAGGTTTCTCCGAATCGGGTTCGTCGCTATCATCGCGCTCCGCGCGCTTGGCGATCGAGCGGCCGACGGGAGTGTACCATCTCGCTGTTGTGATCTTGAGACCACCATCGGCGCCGAGTGGAATGATCGTCTGCGCGCTTCCCTTCCCGTAAGTCGGCTCGCCGATGATGAGAGCCCGATCGTGATCCTGCAACGCGCCGGCAACTATTTCAGCCGCGCTCGCGCTTCTGTCGTCGACGAGAACCACCAGCGGCAACCCCGGCCAGCGCTGCGCCGTGCTATCGACGTATTCACGGCTGACCGCGCCGCGTCCCTTCAGGCTCGCAATTCTTTCCCCGTTGCCGAGGAACAAATCAGAAACGCTGAGTCCCTGATCGAGCAGCCCGCCGGGATTCGACCGCATATCGATTATCAGCGACTTCATTCCTTTTGCGAGCAGCGCGTTCACGCTGCGAGTCACTTCGCGAGTCGTCGAATCGCTGAACGCCTTGAGATCGATATATCCCACAGCGTTCGGAAGCATAGCTACCCGACGCACGGCGCTTTGGTGAAGCGGCTTACGCACAAGCGTGTACGGAATCGGCGAAACGACCCCTGGCCTCTCGACGCGAAGCGATAGCGACGTTTCTGGTTTCCCCCTGAACGCTGCTGTTACATCGTCGAGCGTCCATCCCTTTGTTGAGCGTCCTTCAATTTCGACGATGCGATCGCCGGGCTGGATCCCAGCGCGCTCAGCAGGGCTGCCCGCCATCGGCGCGATCACGACCGGCCACCCATCGCGAACATCGGCCTGAATTCCGATACCAGCGTAATTGCCGCTGGTCGCCTCGTTGAGACGTCCGAGCTTGTCCGAGGGCAAAAGCGTAGTGTACGGATCTTCGAGCTCGTAAAGCATTCCATCGACAGCCTTGCGGTACAGAATCGACGACGGAACAGAATCCACGTAGTATCGCTGCACCCGCAGTAATACTTGATCGAATAATCGCTCCGCTTCCGCCGGTGTCGCGCCTGAGCCACGCGTCCCGCGAACGATCAGCCATCCACCGGTAACCATCGAGACGATTAAAAGGGCGGCAACAGTGAGCGTTCGGGACCGGATCCCGGAAGAAATGTCCAGCCTCAATTAGTCATCTCCTCCTCAAGCGCGGCAAATCGCTCCGGCATTGCATCGAGGAGCGCGGCGACAACGCGCGCCGCAACATCGTCGCGCGAGCCCCGCCCGTCCACCTGCGTTATCGGGCCGCACTCCGGGTGATCACTCTGCCACTCCCGGGTTGCAGACTCCGCGAACGCCTGCTCGACGCGCTCGTGAAAATCAATCGCCGAGCTTTCGATGCGATCGTGGGATCCGCGTTGCGATACGCGCTCGATTCCATCAGCAACAGGAAAATCGAACACGATGGTCAGATCAGGGATTAGTCCATCAGTCGCCAGGCAATTCGCCGCTCGCACTTCCCCCTCGCTCAACCCGCGCCCTGCGATTTGATACGCATACGTCGACAGGAAAAAGCGATCCATCAGAACGACGTCTCCTCTTTTGAGCGCCGGCTTGATCTCCGTGCGCACCAGCTCTGCACGCGACGCCATGAAAAGGAGGGCCTCGGATGCGGATGAAATTTCGCTCTGCGGATCGAGAAGTATCCGGCGGATCGAATCACCGACTACGGTTCCACCTGGCTCGCGCAATGGAACCACGGGAATGCCGGCCGCACTCAGCCTATCGGCCAGAATGCGAAGCTGCGTCGATTTCCCCGCGCCCTCCGATCCCTCGAACACAACGAGCTTTCCGCGCTCCATCGCCGCAACTCAGCTGAGTGTGATGATCGAGCTCGTCGCGCCTTTCTTCATTCCATCCATGATCCAGTTATTCACCTGATACATGATCTTGTCGAAATTCTCCTGCGCCGCAATCGCCCGCTGATAAACGGGATTGCTCTGCACTTTGGTAAGGAGATCGTCGAGCTTTTGTTCCATGTCGGCCGTCGGTTGCTCGCCCTGCTGTATCATCCGCTGGGCCTCCTGCCTGATCTTCTCCATTTCCTGAAGAACCGTGACCGCCTCGCGGTCCGAGTTCAGAGCTTCGCTCGATTTCTTGACAGCCTGATATTCGGGGCTCTGGCCAATGCTGCGGCCAAGCTCCTTTGCTTTTTCCTCGAGCAATTCTGTAACCAATGTCACTCCCAGTTCAGGCTCGCGACGCGAATACGAATCGCTCACGGCCGGTGAGATCCAGACGGACCCCAACGTCAATGTAATTACCCGTAGACATCATCATCTCCGCAACGATAGACGCTCGCCGCTCGTTCACCTCAAGTGCCAGGATTCCTCCGGCCTCCAACAGAGAGGCTCCTTCCTGCACAATCGCGGCCGTTGCAGCGAGCCCCTGCGAACCGCTCAGCAATGCCGCCGGCGGCTCCCAGTCGCGGACGCTCGCCGGAAGACGGCGAATTTCATCGAATGCCACGTAGGGAGGGTTCGAGACAATCAATCGCGGGCGCAGGTCACGAACCGGAGCGAGCAGTGATCCCGGGCGGAATTCCACGGGAGAATGCAAAGCGTCCGCAACGAGTGCCGCGTTTTTTCTGGCGACGATCAGCGCGTCGAGCGAGGCGAAGTCGCCGAGGTCCTTGGCGAACTCGTCGTCGAGCGCGGGGACGATGCGCTTCCGGATCGCCTTGATCGTCACGTCGTAGCTGACCATCGTGCCCGCCAGCTCCTTGATCGCGTAGTCGGCAGGGTAGTTCACGTCGAACGTCTTCTGCTGTCCCGCCGTCAGCCCCGTCAGCTCCGCGTCGAATCCCGGCGGGTTCGCGCTCGCCCCGATGT
>JBHELX010000052.1:0-18983 GCA_046262875.1 Gemmatimonadaceae bacterium
GTGCTATTGCGTGCAATGAGAAAGGCACCGATTTCTTTTTACCAGGCGCGACTTCTCCGCAAACAGGAAACCTCTCGGGAGTTGTCGCGAGTGGAGCGGGGCCGATCAGTGGCGCGACTGTTTCGCTGTCGCAGAGCTTGTCGACGACTACGAATTCTTCAGGCGTCTACAATTTTCTCGATCTGAACGTCGGACAATTCACCGTCACGACCACCGCTACGGGATTCACCTGCGTCAGCCAGACGGTGACGATCCTGTTGAATCAGACGGTCACGTCGAACGTCACATGCACGCCGTTGCCCGGAAGCGTGACGGGAACCGTCCGTGTGAGTGGAACGGGACAAGCGGGCGTCGCAGTCACGTTGACTCAGGGAACAACGACAATCGGGTCGACGACGACGGCGTCGGGTGGGACCTACACGTTTGCGAACATT
This sequence comes from Gemmatimonadaceae bacterium, assembly GCA_046262875.1. Lineage (GTDB taxonomy): Bacteria > Gemmatimonadota > Gemmatimonadetes > Gemmatimonadales > Gemmatimonadaceae > UBA4720. The sequence continues at coordinate 435 of JBHELX010000052.1, forward strand.
CCACCCGGTGTGTACTCGGCGAGTGTGACGCCGCCGGCAAACACGACGTGCACTTCAAATCCGCAGAACGTCACGGTCGTGACGAATCAAGCGGCGACAGCAAACTTTGATTGCACTCCGATTAACGGAAGTGTAACCGGAGCTGTGCGCGTAAGTGGAGCTGGTCAGTCGGGAGTTGTCGTTACCTTGTCGCAAGGCACGACAAACGTCGGCCAGGCCACCACCGGCGCTGACGGAACGTACACCATCGCCAACATCGCACCCGGCACGTACTCGGCGGGGATCACTGCTCCGGCCAATACCTCGTGCCCGAATAATCCGCAGAGTGTGACTGTTTCCGCGAATCAAGCTTCGACTGCGAATTTCGATTGCACGCCGCTGGCTGGTGCAATAATTGGAACGGTGAGATTCGACGGTGTTGGACAAGGCGGCAGAGTCGTCGTCGTCTCACAGGGAATTTCAACAGCAGGTACGGCGACGACCGCCGCCGATGGAACGTACCGAGTGTCGCCGCTCAACCCGGGCACGTATTCAGTCTCGGTTACCCCGCCGGTTGGTGGCTCTTGTTCGCCGAATCCGCAGACGATCACCGTGCAGGCGAATCAGGATGCGACTGCGGATTTCGATTGCACGACACCGCAGAATTTCGCGGTGACATTCGGTGATCCGTCGCCGAGTTACCGGCATATCGTCGCGGGTGTTTCGGGAGAGACTTGTGTTGGTATCAGCACAACACCGGCGCAGCCCGGTGCGACATGGACGACGACGTGGACTGGAAGCGGTACGGTCGGGACGAATTCACGGACTGGAACGTTCGACGCGAGCAATCATGTGATCGATCGTCAGCCGATCAATGATGCATCCGCCACGTACAATCTTCATGTGTCGGTTGTATCGGGAACGACGACGAGGACGGCTGATGCGTCTGTTGTCGTTACTGTAGCAGCGGGGACGTGTCCGCCGTAATTGCCCGAATCATCTGGAGACGACTCGACATTCCGGGTCACGATGAAGCGGAGCTGAATTCGTCAGAGGATGGATCGGTACTTTCCGGTTCCGCGAATTTCGTTTCGAATGGCCAGGATTGCCGATTCGACTACCGCATCGATTGCGGACCCGATTGGCAGACGTCGCGGTGTACGATCTCCGGATTTGTGGGAAGCGATTCCGTTTCGATGGCGATTGAAAGGGACCGAGCGGGACGATGGACAGTCGATCGAATTGACCGGCCCGATCTCGCGGGATGTGAGGACATCGATCTGTCGTTCACACCGGCGACGAATCTGCTTCCTGTCAGACGACTCGATCTCGTAGTCGGTGAAAGAGCCGAGGTTCGCGCGGCGTGGGTGCGCTTCCCTGAGCTCGACGTTCAGATTCTCGATCAGGTCTACACACGTCTCGATGCCAATCGCTTTCTCTACCAGAGCGGCGACAGCACCTTCGAGCGAATACTGACGGTTGATCAGTGGGGATTCGTCACGGAGTATCCGGGACTTTGGATAACCGAATCGATTTCATCGTGAGATGGTGACTTGCTGGGCCGCGCGCGGAAGCTGCAACTTCTCGAGCAATCGAATGAACCGAGGATGATCGTGGTACTGTCGGTACCACGGTTGCCTTCCGATTGAATACACCCAGTCGGAATGGGACTCGGGAGCGCGTTCAAGCGTATCGAGCGCCTTTGAGTCCTCGCCCAGCACTGCGTAAGTCGTCGCCTCGTAGAATGGAGCGAGCTCGGAAATAATCGGCTCGAATATCCGCCGCGCTTCATCGAGCTTTCCGGATCGCGCAGTGCATATGCCGAGCGCGAAGAGCAACATCGCGTGACGACTGGATTTCTCGACTCCGGTGCGAGCAGCCGCGATTGCTTCATCGTGCCTTTCGAGAAAAGACAATGAGGAAGCGAGAAACGCATACGCGCGTACAAAGTTCGCGTCTTTCTCCAGGACGCCGTGGAACTCAACGATAGCGTCTTCGAAACGCCACGCGAGAAATTGGATAATTCCGAGATTCATGCGCGGAAGGACTGAAATCGGATCGAGCTGGATCGCGCGCAACGCGAGTGCCATGGCTTCGTCGTCGCGTCCGATCCCGGCCAGAAACGCTGACAGCCAACGATGTGCAGCCTCGTGGCTCGGATTCAGCGCGATCGCGCGACGAAATTCATCGAGTGCACCATTCCAATCCCACTCCCAGTTGAGCTTGACGAATCCGAGCGATGCGTGCGCGTCCGCGAGTGATGGATCCAGCTCGAGTGCGCGCAGCGCGGCTTTAACCGCTTGCGGATACATCTCGTTCGCCGTCGCGAACTGCCACGACGCGAGAAGAGCTGTTGCATCGGCGATTCCGGAATACGCGGGCGCATACTGGGGATCGGCAGCGGCGGCTTCCTGAAATAGCTCGAGCGCACGCCGCATCGACGGTTCGGTTCTCTTGTACCAGTGATGCCGGCCGAGGAGATAGAGATCGTACGCTTCGAGACTCCTTGGCTGCCGGACGGGGATCGCGCCACGCAGGTGACCGAGCTGAAGCGCTTCGGTGATCGTCTTCACGATTGCGTGGGTGATCTCATCCTGCACCGCGAATACGTCTTCGAGCTGTCGCTCGTAAGTCTCCGACCAAAGAGTGGAATCGTCCTCGACAGCAACGAGGCGCGCTGTCACACGCAATCGCGTGCCCGCGCGGCGGACACTTGCTTCGAGAACGAATCCAACACCAAGTCGCGCGCCGATCTCCTTGAGCGGAACGTCTGCGCTCTTGAAAGCAAACGCTGACGTGCGCGACACAACGCGCAATCCTTCGATCTTTGCGAGGGCGTTCATTAGCTCGTCCGTCATACCCTCGCTGAAATACTCGGTTTCTGCATCGGAGGTGCGATTCGCGATTGGCAGGACGGCAATCGAAAGACGTTGGGTCGATGCAAGATGTGGTTGCGTTTGAAGCTGCTGTGCATCCGCGGCGACAAGCGCCTGCACGAATTCAGTCGCGGTTGCAAAACGGTCATCAGCTCTTTTCTCCAGCGCGCGTGCAACTGCTCGGATCGATGACGACGAAAGATCCGCGCGATTCGTCGCAAGGCTCGGCGCAGGTTTCCCGATGTGTTGCGCGACAATCGACAAAGACGTTCTGCCGGTAAATGGCGGATGTCCAGCGAGCGCCTCGAAAACGACGCAACCGAGCGAATAGACATCGCTCCGACCATCGATGTCGCTATCACCGACGGCTTGCTCCGGACTCATGTAGTCGACGGTGCCGATGGTCGTGCCGGATTGAGTCAGACCGGTTGCTGCCGCGCCCGAAAGTAAAGCACCGCGCGCGATTCCGAAGTCGGCGAGCATCGCGTGGCCGTGACGAGAGAGCAGAATGTTCTCCGGCTTCACATCGCGGTGAACGACGCCTTCACCGTTTGCGTAATCGAGAGCGTCGGCAATCTGACGGGCGATTGCAACTACATCTTCAAGCGGCAGTGTATGCTCGCGCGCGATTCTCGCTCGAAGGGACTCGCCTTCGACGTATGGCATCACGAAATAGAGAGAGCCCGCGGCTTCACCCGAATCGTGAAGTGGAAGAACGAATGGATGTCGCAGGCGAGCGAGAAGTTTTATCTCGCGATCGAACCGCTCGGCGCCGAGTGCTGCGCTTTGCTCGGCTCGCATAACCTTGAGAGCAACGTGCCGATCATGGCGAACGTCGTGCGCGAGATAGACGGTGGCCATTCCGCCCTGGCCAAGCTCAGTCTCCAGCGTGTATCGGCCGGCGAGGGCAGCTTGCAGGTCTTCAGGAATATCGGCAGCGGTGGAGATGTCGGCGTATTGGAAAGGTTTACTTCCGAAATAACTCATGCCGATAATGATACGCTCGGCTACACATTATAGTATGTCACTCGGCTTGGAAAGCGGCACGGTTCGCGTGGTGCCATACGATTCCGCGTGGCCTCGCCTCTTCATACTCGAGGCCGAGCGCCTACACAGTTATTTCTCGAGCAAGAATCTCCCGGTTGTCATCCAACACACGGGCAGCACCGCCGTCCCCGGTTTGGCAGCCAAGCCGATTCTCGACATTCTCGCGGGTTATCCTCCCGGTTCGGACATACAAGCGTATGTCAGTGCGCTTGTCGAGGCCGATTATGTTCACCGCGGCGAACAAGAAATTCCCGGACGCGAATTCTTTCGGCGGGGAAATCCGCGCGCGTATCACGTGCATCTCACTGCGATTGACAGCAACTTCTGGCGTGATCATCTCACATTCAGAGATCGCCTCCGCGCGGATACTTCTTTGCGCGACGAGTACGCTGCGCTGAAGCAGGATCTTGCAGTGAAGTTCCCTCGAGATCGCGAGGCGTACATAGATGGAAAGGAATCATTTGTGAAAAATGTTTTGGGTAAAGTGCGCGTGGACCGCAGGACGTTTCTCCAGCTCGGCGCATTATCACTCGCCGCGCGTTCATTTCCGAGGGGAGCTCGGCCGACCCTGGTTTCAGTGAATCGGCCGATGCCGAGCGCGGCGCAGCTGCAATGGCATCGTGACGAGCTGGCGATGTTCCTTCACTTCGGCGTGAACACTTTCACGAATCGTGAATGGGGCGACGGCACCGAGTCGCCATCGATCTTCAACCCGACGGCGCTCGACGCGAGACAGTGGGCGCGCACGGCGAAGCGCGCCGGCTTCAAGGCGATGGTGCTCACAGCCAAGCATCACGATGGCTTTTGTCTTTGGCCAACGAAGACGACGACGCATTCAGTTGCATCGAGTCCCTTTCGCGATGGACGAGGCGACGTAGTGCGCGAGTTCGTCGATGCATGCCGAGCTGGGGGTCTGCGCGTCGGGCTTTATCTGTCTCCGTGGGATCGGAATCATCCAGCGTACGGCGACTCGCCTCGCTACAACGATGTCTACATAACGCAGCTGACGGAGCTACTCACGCAGTACGGAGAAGTTGCTGAAGTCTGGTTCGATGGCGCGAATGGGGAAGGACCAAACGGAAAGAAGCAGATCTACGACTGGCCGCGCTTCTGGAGTCACGTGATGAAGCTTCAACCCAATGCGGTGATTTTTTCCGACGCGGGGCCGGGTGTGCGTTGGTGCGGAAACGAGAAAGGGACAGCGGGCGATCCAAACTGGGCGACGGTCGATCCGAAACGGGTTCCCTACCCTGGCGCAGATGGTCCGGGGATCATCGATGCTCTTCAGCATGGCGATCGCGACGGAACTGTTTGGCGCCCCGCGGAGGTTGACGTCTCGATCAGGCCCGGATGGTTTTATCACCCCGCCGAAAATGAACGAGTGCGATCAGTCGAGAATCTCGTTGAGCTTTACTTCACATCAGTTGGGCGGAACGGAAAGCTGCTACTTAACGTGCCGCCGACTAATGAGGGCTTGCTGCATTCAACGGACGTCGCGCGTCTGATCGGTATGCGGGACGCGCTAGATAAGATGTTCGCGGTCGATCATGCTGCTCGATCGAAAAAACTCTTTCGTCTGACGGGCGCGCGCACTGCGGAGCTGTCGGTTGAACTTCCTCGCACGGAATCGGTGAGCGTGATCCGACTGGGCGAAGACATCGCGCGCGGACAGGTGGTCGCTGCTTATCACATCGATGGTGCCGGCGGCGACAGAATCTGGAAACAACTCTCGATCGGTACGACGATCGGCTATTCGAAGCTCGATTCGTTTCCTCCGATTCAGGTGCGGCGGTTGCGTGTGATGATCGACGATGCCGTCGCGGACCCGGAACCGATAATGTTCGAGGCTTACTGATGAATTACTGAATTTCGACCGGGAACCGGGAACTCGGAACTGAGTCACTGGCACGCAAACTGGCAACCGGCGACACAATGCCAGCGATCAGTTCCCAGTTCCCAGTTCCCAGTTCCGAGTTCCCAGTTCCGAGTTCCCAGTCGAAATACCTCAATGAACGTCGAGATCGGCGCGAAGGCGAATGTCAGTTGAGGAAGCGCCGACGAGTACACGGAATGTCCCCGGCTCGACAACCCAGTGCATGTCCTTGTCGAGCATTCGAAGTAACTCGGGCCCAATCGTGAATGACATTTCCTTCTCTTCGCCCGGTTTAAGCGTGACGCGCTGAAATCCCTCGAGCTGAATCACGGGACGCGCGACCGATGCGAGAAGATCCTTGATATACAGCTGTACGATTTCATCGCCGGCGCGCTTACCAATGTTCTTGATTTTGAATCGCGCGATTGTCGAATCAGTTGCGGCCATCGTCGTTCGGGAAAGCGCAAGGTTCGAATACTCGAACGTCGTGTAGCTGAGTCCAAAGCCAAACGGAAAAAGCGGCTTGCCGGTGAGATCGGCGTAATCGTCGCCCCGACCCGTTGGCTTGTGATTGTAAACGAGAGGAAGCTGTCCTTCGAAGATTGGCCACGTGATCGGCAGACGACCGGCGGGGTTGTAATCTCCGAAGAGAACGTCCGCGAGCGCCGCCCCTCCTTCTTCACCTGGATACCATGCGGTGAGCAATCCGCTCACGCGATCGATCCAGCGTCCGCCGGTAATTGCGCTTCCTCCGATCAGTACGACGATTGTCGGAGTTCCCGAAGCGGCGACGCGCTCGATCAGCTCTTCCTGATGACCCGGAAGGCCAAGCATAGCACGATCGCGAAACTCTCCTTCCTCAATTCCTGCAACGACAATCGCAACGCCGCTGCGTCGAGCGGTTGCTACTGCGGTGTCGATCTTCGCTCGCCAGTCGCGGTCAGCGCCGGGGTCCCATACGAGTTTGATCTTCGTCCTACTCGCGGTCTCGAAATACTCGAGACGAATATTGTGCGTGCTTCCCGGCGCGAAATGTACGTTGGCTAGCGTTGCGCGGAAGCTTTGTTTTTTCCAGTTGTCGATCGCGAGATGTCCGTCGACGTAAAGGCGGTAACCATCGTTTCCCTCGACGCCAAGCTTTTGCACGCCGTTGCTCGGCGCCGTAATGCGGCCGGTCCAGCGTATGGAATACCAATCGACTGGAATTTCTCGCCCCGGTGAGTTGAAGCTCCAGCCGAAATCAACTCGTGCATCAGTTCGAGTCATTCGTGGTTTTCCGGCGAGCGATGGATTGTCGAAGTACTCGCCACGAAGCGACAGGTGGTCTGCCGGAACAACTGCAAACTCGGGCGAGAGCCGTCCCGGCCCTCGCGCATAGCGAACAGCGATCGAGCGACCTGCGCGACTCCGAATGCCTTCGAGAATGGAAACCGCTCGCGACGGCGCGCCGCTGTAGCCGCCGAACCTTGGGCTTGCTGCATCTTCTCCGATCACTGCGATCGATTTCAGTGATGAAGACAGCGGGAGGACATTACGCTCGTTTCGCAAAAGAACGATCGATTCGCGCGATGCTTCGCGCGCGAGAGCGCGATGAGTCGCATGATCGTTCCAGTAAGCAGCGCTGTCGGGATTCGCGTATGGCTGCTCGAAAAGACCGAGCTCGAATTTCGCGCGCAACACGCGCGACACAGCGGCGTCGATTAAAGAATCGGCGATTACTCCGCTCCTGAATGCAGCGAGATACAGACGATGCTCTTGCCATGATGACTGGAAGATCACGTCGAGCCCCGCGTCGAGCGCATCTTTTGTCGCAGTCGCTGTACTTGCCTCAGTGTGATGAAGCACGGTTGATCCGCCAGTCGCCGACTGATCGGAGATTACGAAACCGGTGAATCCCCAGTCGCGCTTCAGTGTGTTGTTGAGCAGCTCGCGATTTTGCGTCGCAGGTATTCCGTTGACTGAGTTGTACGCCGTCATAATCGAGCGCGCGCCACCTTTTTGAATCGCGCTCTTGAACGGCGGAAAATGAATCTCCTCGAGCACACGGTCACTCACTTCTATTGGATAACTGTCGCGTCCACCTTCGCCGATGTTGGCGACGAAATGTTTGGGTGTCGCGATCACGCCGTTTTTCTCGAAGCCGCGCACGAACGCAGTCGCCACGCGCGCAGAGAGCAGCGGATCTTCGCCATAGGTTTCTTCGGTGCGTCCCCACCGAGGATCAGTCTCGATGTTGACGACTGGTGAAAGTCCCTGTCGAACTCCGCGACTCCGCGCTTCGCGCGCGATCGCTGTTGCGACTCGACCGACCATGGCTGTGTCCCACGTTGCGGCGAGTGCAATCGCGGCAGGAAAGACCGTAGCGTTGTTCGCAAGTAATCCGTGCACCGTCTCCTCGAATGGAATCATCGGAATTCCCAGCCGGGTTTTCTCGACGAAGAATCGCTGGATGGAATTGATCTTTTCGGCGTGCGCTCTCGCAGTTTGCGGCCCGCGCACCTGGAGGCCAAAGATTCCATTCCGGTAATCGTTCGTGCTGTCATCGAGATTGCCGGGGATCATAAAGAGCTGCCAGAACTTTTCGTCGAGCGTCATTCGACTTACGAGATCCTGTACGCGGGTCTCGACGGACTTCGACGGATCGCGATATGCCGGCCGTTGCGCAGGGAGCGGCGCAGTGACGAGAAACAGCAGTGGTACAAAACGAACGCGTGTCATTGGCTGAAACACTACCATATGAATGGTTCGCTTGCAGCTTCTCGCGGACCTTCTCACGGAGCGACGCAGCGACGCTGCTAACGCATTCAGCTTAGTTTAAGGTGTTAGTTAGATGAGCGTCATTTCCCGGAATTCTTATTTTACTTTTCTCTTGCCGTGGCGCGGTTCGTCAGAGGAAGGCCGGCGCAGTGGGTTCGACTCCCACGAGGTCTACGGGCGACGGAGCCTCCACCGGGTTCGACTCCCGGACGGCATCTAAGCTTCACGAAGTGAAGTCCAGTCGCCGCCTGCAGGTGTCGTATACACTTAGCCTCCTGTGCGCGTTGTTCGCCGTCCCGCTCAGCCTCAAATCGCAGTCTCCTGTCCTGCCCGACTCCGTCGTGGTAGGGATGATCAGTCCGGCCTTATTTGGCCTCATGGATTACGAAATGACGAGAGCAGCGTTGGGACATCGTCACGTTGTTGAAGTAGATGTCCCAAACGAACCACTCTGGTCGCGGATCGCAGCGCAAATCCTTGTCGCGGTGAATGGACGAGCGCCCACGTCGCTTGATTCCATCGTTACCGTCGTTGGGATCAAAGACATTCACCTCGTCGCGGATAGCTTGACCGCGACGGCTTACAAAGAAACTCGTTTCCGCTGTCCCGATCGCTGGATGAGATCAGGGTTTGATTACGAAGTTCACACAATAAGGGTCGGTAACGGCTGGACTCACATTGTCGTAACTCCCCGAAACTCGTGGGATTCATTTGGTTGCCCACGCTGACAGCGTCGAAAGCACGCTCAAGCTGCGGAATGGTGTCAATCATCGCACTTCTCAACAAGAACATGCTCCTGCGAATCCGGATAGCCTTCTCCGAAGCAGACGGGAGCGGCACGACACGCAAGACTCTGCGCGTCTTCCCCGGGGACCTTGAATCGGGAACCACACGTCGCTCGACGGCGAGTCCCGCGAGCGCGAAGATGGAATCGATCGGCATCGCATCGCGTCCGTCGATATAGCGGCGCGCGAATTCCCTGAACCGCTCCTCTGCTTGCGCGCCTCCCGCGTTCCGTGCGACGGCACTCCACCAGTCGTCACGCGTAAATCCCTGGCCGGTCTTCACGGCATTCGCGTAGAGCTGGCGCATCACGTCATCGAGGGAATGCGCATTGTTGCTGGAGCTCCGGATCATCACGTCGATGAGAAAGCCCGCGAGAGCGCCCTTCGGGTAGTACACGCCGGGTCCTTCGATCCACGTCGATAAGGAAGCGTCGCCCAGCGCGGTCGGGGGCCCTGCCTCGCTCAAGAAGATCCATCTTGCGAGATATTCGGGGGCAATGCTGCTGTCGGCCGGCACGCTGCGGGAAAGAGTCACGACCGCGTAGTATTCCGTCACGCCTTCACTGATCCAGAGGAGTGACGTCGGCTGCGAGGTGTCGTAGCGATAGGGGACCATTGCCCGCGGACGCAGCCGCTTCACGTTCCACGCGTGGAACAGCTCGTGGGAGTAGAGGACGCGCATGTCCCTGCTGTCGAGAAGTCCGGGCCGCATTGCCGAAACCTGAGAGTTCTGGTGCTCGATGCCACCGCCTTGTATGCCGCTGTCCGCGACGAGAAACACGGTGTAATTCCGGAATGGCACGTGACCGAAGATCGTCGAATCCTCGCGGATCAGGCCTTCGAACAGTCGCATGGTCTCGTCGCGCCGGGCAGCCGTGATTGTGCCGCGCGGATGCGCTGCGAAACGAAGCCATCGATTCCCCGCTCGGCTGCTATCGAAATCGAAGCGGCCGATGTAGAAGGGCGCGTCGACGAGATCGTGATAGTTCGTTGCAACAAAAGTGTTCGCCGCGTCACCAGCCTTCATGTCCGACGCGACGCGCCAATCCCGCTCGGTGAGAATCGACACGTGCGCCGGCCATGCGAAGCTCTGGCCTTCAGGATACAGGAATGGCGCACCGCTGAAATACGCGAAGTCTTCGGAGGCACTCGCGTTCGAGCGCGGGATCCCTTCCACCGCATAGTCGAACGAAATGCGAACCGTGCCGGCGCGCGCCGGGATGACCTCCCACGTCTGAGGATCCACTTTCCGCCACTCGAGCCGCGCGGCGTTAGACTCGGCTGAGAAGTTCGATACCTCGCGCGCGAACCATATGAGCTCGTAGGCGCCGGGGAGCCACGCGGGAAGCGCGAGGCGAACCGGCTTCACCGACGCGACGCGAAACGTCGTCACCACGACAAACCTTCGTGCGCCGAGCGCAGCTGAGTCCGCCGTGATCTCGTAGCGGATGTCGGTCACCGCCGCCGGCGGAATGGTGGATGAGGCGGCGTTCGTACAGACGATGCACGCAAGGATTGGCGTGATGAAGTGCATGGTCACTCTCGAGGGTCGAGTTGTTGACAGCCTGCTGTTCGACACAGCCCGCGTTAGTTGCGTTCGAGGTCCGTGGTATGCAATCAGTTGCCGGGCTCAAAGGAGAGTGATTCGTGAGAAAAGTTATCGTGGGCGCACAGGTTTCCATGGACGGCATTATGCAAGCGCCCGGCGCGCGGAACGAGGATCCGACCAAAGGCTTCAAGTTTGGCGGGTGGGCGATGCCCTATTTCGATCAGGAGTTCGGCGAAGAGATCGACCGCCTCTTCAAGGAGAAATTCGACCTCCTGCTCGGCCGCAAGACCTATGAGATTTTCGCCGCGTACTGGCCGTACTATGACGAGAATGCGCCCACCGGCGGCATCGCGAAATTGTTCAATGAGATCAAGAAGTACACAGTTTCGCGATCGGGCGAAGTCGATACGAGCTGGCAAAACTCCGTGCTTCTCCGCGATATCGCCGACGTGAAGCGTTTGCGGGAAGAAGACGGCCCCAATCTCGTCACCCAGGGCAGCACCGATCTAGTGCATGCGCTACTCGCGAACGATCTGGTCGACGCGATCAGCATTTTTACCGTGCCCGTCGTTCTCGGTGGTGGCAAGAAGTTGTTCGCGGACGGCTCGGTGCCGCATTCGTTCAAGGTGACCAGCTCGCGCGTTTCGTCCAGCGGCGTCGTCATCGGCCATTACGAGCGCGAAGGTGAGATCAGGATCGGCGACGTCGCGCTCGATTCACCCAGCAAGCGTGAGATCGCCCGGCAGGAGCGCATGAAGCGCGAGAGTTAGCTTAAGGCACCACAATCACCGCGGGCCGTTGGGATCGGCCCAAAGTTCGGTGGTGTCGACGATACGCCAGCGGACAAGCGAGTTCCCGTTACATGCCAGTTCAACTTTTCCGCGTAGATTATCGGGAACGCTATCCGCGGCATTTCTGCCACCGCATACCGGCTGGGAGTGTTTATGACACGTATCAGGATCATTCTCGGATTGTCTCTCACGCTGACGGGCTGCACACAAGCTTCCAAAGAGGAAGCGAAAAAAGCTCCCCCCGCCTTCAGCGACAATGGCGCCGCCGCTTCACAACGGATCAGCCGTTCGCTTCTCGAACCGGCTGTCGCCGCCAAACTGAGAAACTGCTTGAGCCAGTTGAAGGGCGAGGGCCTAGTCGCTACAAACTTGACGTACCGCAAATCGGGTAACAGCTGGACGTTCGATAACTTGAAGGTGACAAAGGCATCGCTAGCTCAAGGTCAGGATCCGGCAATTCAGAAGTGCATGGAAGAGTCGGCGCGTGGAACGTCCTTCACTGTCGACTCGAACCAGGAGCTGGAGACGGCCTCAACGGAGTTTGTCGTTCACCTTGGGTGGACTCTGCCGTTGCCCCCAGAAGGTACGGAGGTGACAAACGATGCGATTGCCCGCATGATCGGCACGGGCGGCGTCATCACAATGGCAGGCTGCTCCACCTGTGAGCTGAAAAAGGACGGGACAGGTAATTACCAATGCGTTCGGAAGACGAGCGGAAATGAGGGAGACTGCGAGATAATCAGCTCAAACTCCTGTGCCACCTCGACAAAGGCGTGTCTGAGTGGCGTTTTCGGCGGATCGAGAGGCATGGTGATGTTTTGATCCCGCAGATGCGTCGTCCCCATTTCTTCATTAGGAATATCTCCTCTCGATAGCGTCCTCCACCTCCTGCTCCGCTTCGGCGAGTCGTCTGGCCTCGTCACTAACAAGGTGCGCCTCCTCGATCAGCGTTGTAAGCGGTTTCAAATCGCCTGCGCCAGCATGCAGTCTCAGGAGGTCAAGCCTGATTCGTTCCAGTGCGCTGACACTCGCGGCAAGGTTGGCGGATGCCGCATTCCGTCGCCTTTCGAGAACTGCTGTATCGTCGGAACCTGGGCGAGCGAGCGCCGCGACAATGTCCACCTCAGCTCGCGCTTCGGCAGCGCGAGCTTCGAGCGACGCGACGATTGCGGGTAGCTCGAAGAGCTCGACACGATACGGTTCCGGGAGCGCAGCGAAAAGCTCTCCAGCCGCGATGCCGAGCGCTGCTTCCGTCGGACGAAATACACCGCCACCCACCGCTCGCGAATCCTTGGGTGCTCCGAGTCTACGCGCCAGCCACTCGCCAGCGCGACTGTTCCAGAGACGATCGCGGATTCCCGTCTGCCACCAGTTTCGGAGTTTTGTAGGAATGAACTGCACACCCAGCGCATTGCTCACCGCACCGAGAAGCATCGTGCTGAGAACCGGCGAGAAGATCCACATGATGGGAGTGCGGTTCTCGTGGATCACCCCATTGGCAAGGAGCACGAAGGTGACTGCGAGCCAGCCCGCCGACGCGATCGTGGCGAGTTGAAGAGCGCGGAGGCCGCCGCTTTTCTTCTCACCTTCGCCTACGAGCGCTGCGGTCTCGACGCGTTCTTTCTTCGCGATCTCGAGCGCCGAGCGAAGGTCGCTGAGAGTGTATCCGGCGCGGAACTGCTTGCGCGCTTGATTGAGATGAAATCCGACAATCGGCAAGATCGGCAGCGAGGCGATCGCGCCGAGGAGTAAGACGTCTCTCCAGTGCGAGCCCGGATTGCCGGTACTGTTGGCGTAAATATTCCCAGCGGTAAGTACGCTGAAAAATGTCGACCAACCAAGATAAGGAAGAGCAAGTGGATTTTGTGCCGCGAGCCAGGCTCGCAGCGCGGGTGGCAATACCGACCGCGCATCGGGAGCAGGTGCGAGCGCGGCCGCGAGCGACTCTCCATCGGCGAACCGACCAGTTGGATCGCGGTCGAGGCAGCGATCGATCGCCGCAGCGAGCGCCGAAGGAATTCCAGGAGCGACGCTCATCACACCCGGCGGCGTGTCCATCGATTGTCTTACAATCAGCGCCGGTAAACTCTGCTCCTCGAAAGGCAATCTGCCGCTCAGCGCGAGGTAGCCGACTACACCGAGTGAATAAATGTCGCTGCGTCCATCGAGAGGTTTGTTCGCGCCCTGCTCCGGACTCATGAAGTGCGCGGTGCCCATGATTTTCCCGAAATCGGTCGCGCTACTCGCTTGTGAACCGCCGTGGGCAATGCCGAAGTCGGTCACCATCGCGCGGCCGGTGCCGGCTTCGAGCAGGATGTTGTCCGGCTTGATGTCACGATGCACGATGCCGCGTCCGTGCGCATAGGCGAGTGCCCATGCGACTTCGCGCAGCACGCGCTCAGCGTCGGCGGGTGGGAGCGGTCCCTGCGTGCGGAGTCGCTCTCCCAGTGTCTCGCCCTCGACATAGCTCATGACGAAGAAGACGAAGCCGTCTGCCTCACCGACGCGATGGATCGGAACGATGTTTGGATGCGATAGTCCGGCGGCGGTGCGCGCTTCCTGCACGAATCGTTCGCGCGCAGTGGTGAGACGTGCAAGGTGCATCGGAAGCACTTTGATCGCGACGTCGCGATCGAGCTGAACATCGCGCGCGAGGTATACGATTCCCATTCCCCCGCGTCCGATTTCACGCTGGAGGGAATACTCTCCGGCGAGTGCGGCCTGGAGCTCGAGGAATTCGTTGGAGGGCTGGGTCATCGGTGCCATTCAAAGTACTTCATGATACAAAGTAGCGTATAATTTAACGCGCCGGAGTTTTGAGTTTTTATCTTCGCGAGGTACGATCGATCAGCTTGCCGGCAGATTAAACCAAAACTGGCCGCCAGTCGACTATCAGGCGGAGAGAGCACCGAGAAACGGAACGGCAGATTTGTTTCTTTTTTTTGAACGGCGGAGCTACGCACTTTTCTGAAGTTTCGCTGTCAATCAAAGGAAAAGCGCAGTACGATGTTCTCGGTGCTCTCTCCTCCTGCCGGCTGAACATCAGGCAATTTTGGTTCAATTCCCAGCAAGCTGATCGATCGTACCTCGCGAAAAAACTGAGCAAACGATCGGAGCTTATGGTCCGACCTGTTACCGAATGAACCAAATTTAAAGGTGAACGAACCACCCGCGCAGATTGATCACCTGAACGCCGCGCTCGCCGACCGCTATCACATCGAGCGGCCGCTCGGCGAAGGTGGCATGGCAACGGTCTACCTCGCGGAGGATCTGAGGCACAACCGCCAGGTCGCCCTGAAGGTGCTCAAACCAGAGCTCGCGGAAGCGCTCGGCGCAAAACGCTTCCTGAAGGAAATCGAAATCACCGCGAATCTGCAGCACCCGCACATCCTTCCCTTGTTCGACTCCGGCAATGCAAGCGGAGCGCTCTTCTATGTAATGCCGCTGATGCGCGGTGAGTCGCTGCGCGAAAGACTCGCACGTGACAAGCAACTTCCCGTGAGCGTGACGGTTGATCTCGTGCGCCAGATCGTCGGAGCGCTGGATTTCGCTCACCGCCAAGGCATTCTTCACCGCGACATCAAGCCCGAAAACATCCTCATCCAGGATGGAGAAGCGCTCCTTGCTGACTTCGGCATCGCCCTGAGCGGCTCCGCCGAGTCGCGCATGACAGGAACCGGATTGTCGATCGGGACGGTACAGTACATGAGTCCCGAGCAGGCCGCCGGCGAACGCAACCTCACGGCGGGAACCGACATCTACTCGCTCGGGGCCGTTGCATACGAAATGCTCGCCGGCGCACCGCCCATCGCCGGTTCCTCGCCGCGCGAGATGATCGCGAAGTTGATGATGGAAGCGCCCCCGCCGCTGCGCACGTGGCGCGATGACATTCCGCCCTCTGTTGACGAGACAATTGTTCGCGCACTCGAGAAAGACCCCGACGCGCGATTCAGCTCCGCGCGTGAGTTTGGCGATGCGCTCGTCACTCCGGCATCACCGACGTCCAGCGGCGACCGCATTCCTCCAGTGACGACCCCAGTCCGGCATCGCGGCCGATGGGTCGCGCTCGCAGTGCTTGCGGTTGCCGTCCTGGCTGCGGGGTTCGTGATGACGCGCGACAGAAGAGCAGGCGGACTCGCATCAACCGCTCCGGGCTCACCGATTCGGTCCATCGCTGTGCTTCCACTCGCCAATCACTCCGGCGATTCGACGCAGGATTATTTCGCCGAGGGTATGACAGACGAGTTGACGACCGCGATCGCGACGATCAGTGCGATTCGCGTGACATCTCGCGGGTCGGCCATGCAGTTTCAGGGCAAGTCGCGCCCGTCGACGCCGGATATTGCGAAGGCGCTGAACGTCGACGGAATTCTCGAGGGATCTGTCGCGCGATCCGGCGACAACGTGCGCATTACCGCTGCGCTGATCGACGCGCGAGCAGACCGCAGTGTCTGGTCCCAGAGCTTCGAGCGCAAATCGACAGACGTACTCGCGATGCAGGCCGAAGTGGCGTCTGCAATCGCGCGCGAGATCAATGTGCGTCTGACTACAACGGAGCAGTCACGCCTCGCAAGTGCGCCGACAGTGAATACGGAAGCGCACGACGCGTATCTCCTTGGACGGTATTTCTTCAATCGGCCAAGTGACGACAATCTCCGGAAAGCAATCGCACAGTTCGAGAAGTCGGTCGCGTTGGACCCGCATTTCGCCGCGGGATATTCCGGATTATCCGACGCGTATCTCTGGGCCGGTTACAACGAAGGCTTCCTCACGGCATCGGCGGGTAAGGTGAAGTCGAAGGTCGCTGCGGAGCGTGCAGTGCAGCTCGACAGCAATTCGGCGGAGGCGCACACATCGCTCGCGACGTACTTGTTGTTTTACGACAAGGACTGGCCCGCATGCGAGCGTGAATACCGGCGGGCCATAGCGCTCAATCCGAACTACGCCTTTGCGCACGACCAATTCGGAATGGCACTCGGGTTCACCGCGCGTTTCGATGAAGCCGTCGCAGAGGGAAAGCGTGCGGCAGAGCTGGATCCGTTGTCGCCGCAGGTGTTGATCGATGCGACGATGCCATATCTGTTTCGGAAGGATTCAGCGGGTGTCGTCGCGCTCACGAGGAGAGCCGCCGCGCTCGATACGAGTTTCTTCTTTCCCGTGATGGTAGATGGCTGGCTCCGGATCGAGATGGGGAATCCTCGTGCGGCGTTGCCAGACTTGAGGAAAGCGGCGAGCATGGGTGCACCACCGTTCGTCACCGCTTATCTCGCCTACGCGCTCGGCGCGGCGGGTGATCGGCCGGGGGCGATGCGCGAGCTCGAATCGCTCAAGAAGATGTCGCCTGATGGGAAAGTATTGCCGTTCAATCTTGCGCTGGTGTATCTCGGAATTGGGGATTACGCGCGCACTCTGGACAATCTGGAGAAAGCGTACGATGCCGATTCGCAGCTGTTGGCGTGGCTCGGTCAGGACGCGATGTTCGACCCGCTCAGGTCGGAGCCGCGATTCGTCGAGCTGCTGAGGAAGCTCCATTTTGTGAAGTGAGTTCCATACAGACACTCGTCTAGCACTAGAACGGATTCAGGTCAGCACTGTAGATGTGCCAGGATCGCTGTTCGGGTGTCGCCCCATCGACCATCGCTCGGCGGACTATGTACGTGCCGGTGAATCGCTGCTTCTGGCCGTCTGTCTGCACTGCGTCGACCACAACTGGAACCGTAACGTATTGAGAACCTGCCGCGGCACCCATTTGCGGCGTGCCATTGATCGTCACCCCCACTCGAGTGGTGTGCGCGAATCCCGCGGCAAAATCCGCAAGCGTTTTGCCGCTCGCTCGACCTGATTGTTCCCACAATGCGTACGCAGACTCGTAATCACGCGCGGCGATGGCGCTGTAATACTGTCGCACGACACTCGCGGCCTCGGCCGCGTTGTCATTGAGGGATACTCCGCTCGACGCGTCCGCGCTCCGCGGGGCAACGTGAGATGCAGTGCTATCCGACGCAAGGTCGCTCGATCGCTTCGTTGTCGTAGTATGATTGCCCGGCTCCGACGAGCGGCAGGCGACAATCGCGATGAGGGCGAGACACAGGAATAACTGATTCATTGTTGGAGCATCGTTGTTATGCATATTCGTCACCTATGAAGCGAAGTTCGCGTTGGTGATTGTGTCTCCCATCATCGTGGAGGCATGTGTCGACTCCGTCGCATCATCGATCGCGGCCGAGCGTGGCGGAGCACAACGGTTGGAATTGTGCGACGCCCTTTTCGACGGCGGGACGACGCCGAGTGCTGGAATGATCGCCGCGTGCAAGGCGGCGGTTTCGATTCCTGTTTTCGTGATGATTCGTCCGCGCGGAGGAGGGTTTGTGTATTCCGATGAAGAGCGCGACGTGATGCGACGTGACGTGATAGTCGCGCGCGAGCTCGCCTAGACCTCGGCATCACGCGCGCGAGAACACTACGCGCGTTTTTACCTAGGACCGAAGTAGCCCATGCCGATGATCGCCGCAACTGTTCCAGTCCAGTAAATGAACATCCATTTCATCAGGTGCGACTGGATCGCTTTCATCTCGGCACGGAGATCACCGCGCTGTGCCGATATTTCTCCTCGCAGCTCCCCCCGAAGCGATGATATCTCTCCTCGCAGCTCCGCGCGAAGCGACGATATCTCTCCTAGCAGCTCCGCGCGAAGCGACGATATCTCTCCTCGCAGCTCCGCGCGAAGTGACGATATCTCTCCTCGCAGCTCCGCGCGAAGTGACGATATCTCCTCGTGAAGCGTCGCCTTGAAACGCTCCCAATTCAATTCATTCGTCTCTTTCAGCTCTGACTTGTACATTGCGTCCACGGCTTGAACCAGTCCACGAGCTCCGCGGCGACGTCCTCACCG
>JBHELX010000053.1:0-14563 GCA_046262875.1 Gemmatimonadaceae bacterium
GCTTTGGCCTGCTTATTTACAAGCCCGTACACGAAGGCGAGCTGGCCTTCCCTGACGCTAAATCCATGATCGAGCTGGACAGACCGCTCCGCGCTCTGCAGAGCGAGCTCACCTTGTCCATTCAGCGCGTAGCAAGACGCCAGGACCGAATGAAGAATCCCCATTGAAGGCGCTAGCTCGATTCCATTTCGCTCCTCACGTATACAGTCCGGGTAGCGCTTCGCGAGGTAGAGCGCGAAACCCATAGCACCTGTGGCAATCGGCGCCAGCGGGTCGAGCTCCCTCGCTTTCTTGATTTCTGCAATTGCCTGATCGACTTGGCCAATATGGTAAAGAAACTCGCCGTACCATTGATGTGCGGTTGGATATCGTGGATCCGATGCAATCGCCATCTGGTATTGCACCCTTGCGGTTTCATAGTCCCACGCGTGCACGGATGCGAGACCGAGAGCTGTATGCGCCTGTGCGAGTGTGCTGTCGATTGCAAGCGCACGATCCGCCGCGGCCTTCGTGAGCTCGAGCACGTTCGCCGGAGGGGAATCGGTGTACTCTGGCAGAAGCGCATACGAGCTGGCTAATCCTGCGTAGGCGCGGCCGAAGTTCGGGTCGGCGGTGGTCGCTTGCTCGAAGTATGAGATGCTGCGACGAAGATTTTCTTCGCCTCGCGCGTTCCAGAAATAAATTCCGCGCAAGTAGAGATCGTACGCCTGAAGATTTTCAGTTCCATGCGAGGTCGACGAGACCGTCGCGGCCGCTTGTGCACCGAGCTTGAGCTGTAATGCACTTGCAATCTGCCGGGCGATGTCGTCCTGCACCTGGAAGACGTCTTTGGCGTCACGCTCATACGTGTCCGACCACAGCGCGAGGCCGTCGTTCACATTCGTCAGCTGCGCGCTCACGCGAAGCCTGTCCCCGGCGCGACGGACAGTTCCCTCGAGAACGGCCTGAACTTGCAGAGCTTTTCCGATATCACGCACGCTTACGCCTGTCTTGCCTTTGAACGCGTACGCCGAGGTCCGCGACGCGACCCGCAAACCGCGCAACTTGCCGAGTGCGTTCGCGAGCTCGTCTGTCATGCCATCGCTGAAATAATCATTCGCGGTATCGCCCCCAACGTTGACGAGTGGAAGCACAGCGACTGAGCTCAGCTCTCCACTGTTCGCACCTGACGCCGAGGCGCGACGCTCGTACAGCCAGTACGCGAATGGAGCGAGAACGAGCAGGGCAATCGCGACGATTGCCGCGCGCGGAAAGCGATTTGCGCGCCGCACAGGCGCAAGTCTCGCCTGCGTCGAGATCGCTCCGCTGGTAATCGCGTCGAGCTCCTGAAGAACGTCTGCGGCCGATTGTGGTCTGTCGGACGGTCGTTTCGCGAGAGCGCGCATGATGAGCGCCGACAATGCGGGAGGAAGCGCAGGGCGTTTGGTCTCGATCGGGACTGGATTCTCGACTGCTTGCGCAGCGAGCGTCGCCTGCGCCGTCATGCCGGAGAATGGCGGTCGGCCGGTAAGCATTTCGTAAGCGAGGATACCCCACGAATAGATGTCGGCGCGATGATCGACGTCGGGATCGCCCACCGCTTGCTCCGGCGCCATGTAAGCAGGCGTGCCGATCGCGAGGCCCAGCCCAGTAAGTCCCGAGGCGGTTATGGAATCGCTCGAATCCGAAGACGCGGTCAATGCTTTCGCCACACCGAAATCGGTCACGAGCGCGAACTCGTCGGAGAGCATTACGTTGTCCGGCTTGATGTCGCGGTGAACTACCCCGTGACGGTGCGCATACGAGAGTGCCGCGGCAACCTGGCGCAAAACGCGGACTGCTTCCGATACGGGAATCTCGCTGTCGCGTCCGAGTCGTGCCCTGAGGGATTCTCCCTCGATAAAGGGCATCGTGAAGTACGGAGTTCCAGCGACTTCACCGGATGCGAGGAGCGGGACGATGTGAGGATGCTGAAGCTTTGCGGCGAGCTGAATCTCCCGGCGGAAGCGATCGAAGCTCACGCCCGCGGCCGCGTCGTGCTTGAGAACTTTCACTACTACTTGTCGCTCGAGCGTGCGGTCCATAGCCACGAAAACGCGACTCATCCCGCCGCCGCCAAGCTCGCGGTCGATCGTGTAAGTATCGCCGAGCGATGTCTCCAGCGTGCGCCGGAGGTCGGTCTGTGTTAGCGGTGGTTGTTGCATGTCGTCAGGCACAGGGGAAACTGGCGGATTGAGCGCGTCGTAACAACCTTTGATTTCCGATTTCTAGGGGCACCAATGAATCGAGCTGTCGCTTGCGCGCTCGCAATCCTGGCCTGCGCTGGTTGCAATCGTACGACGAACAAACTCTCGCCCGCTGCCGAGCAGCAATTTGCGTCAGAGGGAATAGTGCGTCGCGGTGACGATCTCGATTTTCGCTACACGCACGATGTTGGCAGGCGCGGCACTTCCTGGGAAAATCGTCGCGCCTCCATCATCGTCACGAAGCAATCACTTCTTATACACAAGAATGAAAAAGTGGGTCTGCAGATCTCGCCCGCGTCACGCCGCTACGCGGACGTCGCACGGGATGGAGCTCGCATCCGGATCCACGCCGGCTCAGGTCAATCTCAGGAAGTATGGTCGTTCCAGCCGGAGTCCGATGCGGCAGGATGGACGGAGGCGATTCGCGCGGTGATCCGGAATTCAGCAGCCGGTAGCCGGTAGCCGGTAGCCGGTAGCCGGTAGCCGGTAGCCGGTAGCCGGTGCTGTTGTCTTCAGCTTGCTTGCATCGCTCTTCTCAGAAATTCCTTCACCGCTTTTCGATAACTCCGTCCGGTCGTAATCCTCTTTCCATTCCGGAGGATCAAAAGCTGGTCGCCCTGATCGAACGGCTCGGCCGCGCGCACCTTCGATGTATTCACTATGGCCGAGCGGTGCACTCGCAGAAACAAGCTCTGCGGGAGTCGACCAGCGAGGCGAGTCAAAGGCTCTCGCACGTCGTACGCGACGTCCGCAAGATGAATTCTCGCGATGTCATCTCGTGCCTGAATCCAGTAAATCTCGTCGGGATCGAGAAAAACGATTTTCCCTTGTACCTTGACGCCGATCCGTTCGGCTTGGGCGTCACCCCGCGCGACGTAATCGAGTAGCGCCTGGAGTTGTGCAGTCATTGCTGGATGATTTTTTGTGGCGAGGCGTTTCGTCGCTCGCTCCAGCGTCTGGCTGAATCGCAGCTGGGTAACCGGTTTCAACAGGTAGTCGAGCGCGCCAACCTCGAATGCGTTCACGGCGTAGTCATCGAACGCCGTGACAAAAATCACCGGCGGCATTTTGTCCGCGCCGACTGCCGCAATAACATCGAACCCGTCGAGCTCCGGCATTTGCACATCGAGAAACACGAGATCTGGTTCCAGCTCGCGAATTGCCTTGACCGCCTGTGCGCCCGTCTCGCATTCTCCAAGGAGCGTGACGTCGCTCGCACCGGCGAGTAGTGCGCGCATGCGGCGACGTGCGAGCGATTCGTCGTCGACGACCAGGACGCGGATCGGTTTTTCTTTTTCTGCTTCTTTTTGTGTCACGCTGCGGCCTCTGGACCTTGTGGTGTGCTCGACCGAAGTCGAAATGGAATTACCAATCTCACGGCGAAACCCCCGCCGTCCTTTGGTCCCGACTCGAACTGATGCTCATCTCCATACAGATGAATGAGCCGAGTCGCCGTATTGGCGAGACCAAGTCCCGTACCTTTCGAGCGCTCTCTCGAGCGCGGGGCATTCGCGCCCACTCCGTCGTCGACAACCTGCATTGCGAGCATGTCGCCCGCCCGATGCGCCGACACCCAGATGCGCCCCGGCGTTGCGCGAGGACCTATCCCATGTCGAATCGCATTTTCCAACAGCGGCTGGAACAACAGGCTCGGCACCATTGCCCGTCGCGCCTCTTCACTCACGTCAAACTCGACATTCAGCTTGTCCTGGAACCGCACGCGTTGGATGCGCAGATATCGCTCGAGCAGCTCCAGCTCGCGTTCGAGCTGAACTTCGTGCTCCATCGATCCCGAAAGAACGAGCCGCAGAAATTCACTCAGCTCCGACACCATTTTTTCTGCCGCCTCTCGGTCGCTGCCAATCAATGCGACAGCGCTGTTCAACGCGTTGAAGAGAAAATGCGGGCTGAGCTGAAGCTTGAGCGTGTCGAGCTCCGCCTGAACCAATCGTGTAGCGACGCGCTGCCGCTCCGCCGACTCAGTGCTCGCTTCGATCACAAGGTGCTCCACCCACGATGCGGCATAGGTTGCGATCACTCCTGCAATTGCGAGCAAGAGGATTTTGGCGGCTTCATCGAGCGGACTTACGTGGGCCTGAGTGATTGCAGCCATCGGGTTCATGACGAATTCGATTTTGTGACTTGCAAAGAGCCATACGTCGACTCCGAGGTATTCGACCACCGCGAGCCCAGCCACGAATCCTGCGCGCTCGACGGAAGATGCGAGAGGCCGCGCAGCGAGCACCACGAAGTACATTAGAAAAATCGGCGAGCGGAGCGCGAGGACTCCCGATTCTGCGACCGCGTAGCCACCGATGATAGCCGTTACCGCGGTGACATCGATCGTTGCGTTCGCCACCGACAGCCAATCGGGCAGCATCGGTCGCTTGTACCACAGCAGGTATTGCGCGAGCGTCCACGCCAGCGCAGGGGTAAGCACAATGACGTTTGTGCGGTTGAGCTCCGCCGACAAACTCGGCGCGTAGGCGAGTGCAGCCGCGATCAAAAGGCACAGAACGCCGGCGCGCAGACCGTTCAGTATCCGTTCGGCGCGATCGCGTCTGAGCCGGAGACTATCCGGCGGAGCGAACGGAGCTGGAACGGCGTCAGTTTCTGTAGTCATGCGTCGCTTGTGCCCGACGTGATACTGGACTCCGCGTAGGGTAGCGGCCCGATTGTCCGGCCGCCACCCCGCTGCGAGATCAGTGATGGCCGCTGCTCCCGCCTTCTCCTTCGTGGTCATTGTCTCCGTGCATGTCATCGTCCTCAAACGCGTCGAACGAATTGCGAATGTTGCCGGCGACCAGGAAAGAGTTCGGTCCTCCCGCATTCGCCGTCGCAGGGTCGATCGCAGACCCATCCGAAGCGATGAACCACTTTGTCACATCGATGCTGACCGTCGCGTTCCTGGTTGAAGCATCGATGACAAGCGGTGGATCGAATTCGAACTCGAGCCTGGTGCTGAGAGGCGAGGTAAATACAAACGGAGTTCCTTTGAACTTGCCTTCGACCCTGATGCTTTTTCCCGTCATGTCTGCAGGCGCGCCAAGCGCGGAGACATCAGCTGCGGATGCAGGATCGACTCTCGCTTCGAGCTTCGTGAACGTGCCGGCTGCAACGGGCACGCTGACTACTGTGCGCACTGCATCATCGAGTGGGACGTTCACAAGAATGGGATCACGCGCCATTTCCTCGCAGTCATCGTCGCCGGACATGCGATCGTCGTCACCTTTTGCATCGTCGTCCTCCGCGCAGACTGTCGAACCGGAAGGCGCGAGCTCGATTCGATCGAGCACAATCTGAATCTTTTTCAACACCAGCTCACCGGCTGTGCCCACAACGATGTCCTGATTGAATCCAGTCGAGGCTCTGACAGATGCGGCAGATTTCGTAGTGAACGAGAGACTCATTTGGTGCGCTCCCGAACCGGTCGCATCGGAACATGCGGTGGTGAGCACGATCGCAAGAGCTGCCGCGAACATCGGCCTGGCCAGGTGCCGAACTCGTATTGAATACATCTGCATCTCCTCCATCTCCCCGAAGTGTTGCCGCCGATGTGGCAGCGTTTTGCGAAGTTAGCGCTTGCTACTGTCATCACAGATGGCTCAAACGGCGGGTGCAACCGCGCGCGCCGCGTGAGTAAGCTGGCGAGCGGCAAAGTGTTCGTCCGGCGCGATGTACATTTCACGAATGCGTCTGCTTTTGGTCGAGGATGACCCCGAATTGGCGGCAATTTTGGCTGCGGGATTTCGCGAGCACGGGATGGACGTCGTGCACGCCCCAACATTTGGCGCGGGCCGGTCACTCGCTGCAACCGGTCACTATGACGTCGTACTCCTCGACGTGATGCTTCCCGGCGGATCGGGCTTCGATCTGTGCCGGCGCCTGCGCGAAACCGGAGTGCAGATTCCGATTCTGATGCTGACAGCAAAGGACGCGCTCGACGATCGCGTTATGGGGCTCGACGCTGGCGCTGACGATTATCTCGTGAAGCCGTTTGCGTTTCGCGAGCTGCTCGCGCGTGTGCGGGCACTCAATCGAAGGGCGCCATCACTCGTGCCGAAGAAAGTTGCAATCGCGGATCTCGAGATCGACCTCTCCGGAAAACGAGCGACCCGCAGTGGGAGGGCAATCGATCTCACCGCAAAGGAATTCTCACTGCTCGAATTTCTGGCGACGCACAAAGACATCGTCGTCGATCGAGCGGCAATAAGTGCGCACGTGTGGGACGAAAATCACGATCCATTCACGAACGTTCTCGAGGTTCTCGTAAGACGACTTCGCCGGAAAATCGACGACGGCTTCGAGCCGAAGCTGATACATACAATGCGCGGCGCGGGATACCGTTTCGGTCTCTGATGCGACGCTTTCAATGATGCGCCCACCCGTCGAGAGACTACGCCTTCAGCTCACCGCGTGGTATGTCGTGACGTTCTGCATCATCCTCGCACTGCTCGGCACAGGACTCTTCGTGATAATCCGGGGTCAGCTCGGCGCACAGCTCGACAGCTCGCTTCAGGATGCGACGACTGAGCTCGAGCGCGCTGCGCGGATTCGCGAGACGGAATCGACGGCTGCTAGGGGGCAGGTGATGGATGCTGTCGACGAGCTGCACATTCCGGACAGACAGCTCTACTTGCTCACCGCGACGGGCAATCCAGTGAAACCCAATAGCGTCGATGGATGGATAAGACGAGCCGCGCTGCGTGCGGCGAAAGCTGGAACCACGGTCGAGGATCACGAGCTTCCAAACGAAAAGACTCTTCGCTTGCGGGCAGACACTTTCCGATTGTCGAGTGGCGCGCCGATGATTGCCGCTGCTGTTGCCGACAAGGTCGAGCTGGAGGATCGATACGCCGCACTTATTGGAGTGTTTGGTGCCGCATCGGTGGTTGCGCTCGTCCTAGTTGCGCTTGGCGGCTCGATTCTCGTTGGGAAATCCGCGAAGCCGGTGGAGCGAACGATGGACCAGATGCGCCGATTCATGGCGGATGCCGCGCACGAGCTCCGAACTCCAATAACAGTCCTTCGCTCGCGCGCCGAGATTGCTTTGCAGCAACCGCGCGATGCTGATGCGTATGTGACTGCGCTTCGCGGTGTCGAATCAGAATCGATTCGACTTGGACGAATCGTCGATGATCTTCTAATGCTCGCTCGCGCGGACGCGGGCGACCGTGAGATCGAGAGAAAGCAGTTTCAGCTCGACGATCTCGCGCTCGACGCAGCGGCAGCCGCGGGAGCGCTCGCGCAGTCGAAGAAAGTGGGAGTCATCGTCGGCAACCTCGACAGCGCGACCATTGACGGCGACAGCGAGCTGGTCCGGCGCCTCGCAATGATTCTCCTCGACAATGCCATCAAGTTCACGCCGAGCGGCAGCGAGGTGCGCCTAAGCGTTTTCAAATCCGATGGTGTCGCAAGGCTGGTCGTTGAAGACAGCGGAATCGGGATTCCGGCGGATCAACTTCCTCACGTATTCGATCGTTTCTATCGCGGCGATCCCGCTCGCGTGCGAAGCGAGGGCGCGGGACTCGGGTTATCCATCGCGCGCTGGATCGCGGACGCTCATCGAGCGCACATCAACGTCGTGTCGTTTGAGCGCGAAGGCACCCGCGTCGAAGTGACGTTTCCTACCGGGCAGCCGAGAGAGATAGGGCGATAGAGCGGTTGAGCGATAAGGCGGTTGAGCGATAAGGCGGTTGAGCGATGGAGTGATTGAGCGATTGGCGATCGTTCCGTCGCTCATCGCTTATCGCTCTATCGCTCTATCGCTCTATCGCTCTATCGCTCTATCGCTCTATCGCTCTATCGCTTTGTCATCTTCCTGACAGCTTGGCGGATTAGGATTCCCGGGAATGCGTTCGTTGAGATTCTTCCTGCTGCTTGCGACGGCTCTCTCGAACTTCGCCGGCGCACAACAAGTAGTCTCCCGATCCGATGCCATCGCCGCCGCATTGTCGCGTGGCGCGCGCCTCGCCCTCGCCCGCGCTGACACGGCAGCAGCGCGAGCCCAGCTCGCAACAGCCGGCGCGTTCACGAATCCGTCCCTCGCTGCGACGTACACGAAGTCGGTGCCGCAGTATCACGTTACACTGGATCTGCCAATCGACTTTCCCGGCGTGCGCGGCACTCGCGTTGCATCGGCAAAAGCATCGCTCCTCGCCGCCCAGTATCGTTTTCGGTTCGAGCGCGCCGCGATCATCCTCGATGCAGATACCACCTACACTCGCGCGCAGGCAGCGCTGGCCCACGCCAGACTCTCACGACGGAACGCGGCTGACGCAGACAGTCTGCTGCGAATGGCGGTTGCGCGTCGCGACGCAGGAGACGCGAGCGAGCTCGACGTACAACTCGCGCTGGTAAATGCCGGCCAACAGGAGAACATCGCGGTCGGAGATTCCGTAACGGCAATTCTTTCACTCGACGATCTGCGCACTGTGATGGGAATTGCTGCAAATGCCGGCGCGCTGGTCATTGCCGACTCGTTAGCTGCTCCGCTTCCTGATTCTGCGCTCGCATTTACGGGAAACACGTTACCGGTCGCCGCGGCGAGCGCGGCTCTGACTGCGGCCGAGCTCGACGTTCGCCTTCAACGGCGAAGCGTTTTGGGATCTCCGAGCGTAGTAGCTGGTTTCGACACACACGATCCAAGCGGAGCCGAGCCCGGAATTCTTCCGACGTTTGGCCTTTCGATTCCGTTGCCGCTTCTCAATCGGAACCGTGGGCCGATCGCTGTAGCGGAAGCAGAACGCACCCGCGCGAGAGCCGAGCTCGATCTTGCTCGGCTGGAATCGGCGGCGCAAATCGCGCGAGCCCTGCGAGAGCGAAATGCCGCGCTCTCCCGGGTCGCGCGCGACGAGCGACTCGTCTCCAGCGCAAATCGCGTCGCAGCTATGTCACTGACCGCATACCGCGCGGGTGCCTCGTCACTTCCCAATGTGTTCGAGGCGCAACGCAATGCGCGCGACGTACTCAGTCAATACATAGATGATACTGCGGCTGCGCTGATAGCCAATTCGACGTTGCGACTCATGACACTTAATACGGGCTCTCGATGATCATGTCGCGCGACAAAGCGATTTATTCGTTGCTCGTACTCGCCGTTCTTACGGCGTGCTCGAAAGAGAAGGACGAAAAGGGAGATTCAGCTCCCACTGCCGTCGGAGTTCGCACAGCCGTCGTAACGATTCAACCATTCTTCGAAACTCTCGGATCTATTGGCGTGGTCGAGCCGCGCATCGGTCATGTCGCCCTCTTGAGTGCACCGGCACCGACTCGAGTGATTCAGGTTTTCGTCTCCGCTGGGCAGAACGTATCGAGGGGCTCGACACTCGTGGTGCTCGATCAGTCCTCTCTTCGAGAGTCGGTGCGGAGCGCAGCCGCAGCGCTCACCGCGGCGCAGCGCAGCTACGAGAGAGCGCGCAGTTTGACTCAGGCGGGAATTCTTCCTCGCAAAGATTTGGAGCAAGCGACTGCAGATCTGGCGAAAGCGCGTGCAGACGTAGCCACCGAGCGCAGGCTTCTTGAACTCTCCGTTTTGCGGTCACCAATCAGTGGTATCGTGACGAAGATGAACGCTGTACTCGGCGCTGCCGTCGATACGAATCAGCCGCTAGTCGAAATATCCGATCCAACTGCTGTCGACATCGTCATGAGCGTTGGCCCGACGGAAGCCGCGACAGTACACCCGGGCGCGAAGGTGAATCTCCGCTCCGGCGAAAAATCAACTGGAGAAATGATCGGAGTCGGCACGGTGATCGACGTCGCCGGCACCGTTGATTCGGCCTCACGCAGCGTCAGCGTCCGAATTCGTGCCGCGACGACGCGACGCCCCCTTCGGCTCGGAGAAACGGTCTATGGTGAGATCACACTATCCACCAGGGAGGATGCTGTAACCGCTCCGCTAGAGGCACTCGTTCCGGATGGAGAGGGGTTCAAGCTTTTCGTGGTTGATCCAAAAGGGATTGTTCACAGTCGTCCGGTGGTCGTTGGTGGACGCACGGATAAAATCGCCGAGATAAAATCCGGACTCTCAGGCGGCGAGACCGTCGTGACTTATGGGGCATATGGCCTCGAAGACAGCGTCAAAGTCGTGGTTCAGAAGAAATAGATGCGACATCACCTTTTCGAATTTCTTTCCGAGCAGCGACGCTTCGTTTATCTCGCAGTTGCAATTCTCACCGCGGCTGGAATATGGACTGCGTTCCACCTGCCGTCGGCGATTTATCCCGAGCTGACATTTCCACGGGTCACGGTTGTAGTTGAGGGATCATCGCTCGGCGCGCGCCAGGTGGTTTTCGCGATTACGCGGCCGATCGAGGAAGCCGTGAGCGTGGTTCCCGGCGTCACGCGAGTGCGATCCCGCAGCATACGCGGCGGCAGCGAGATCAACGTCACCTTTGCATCGAAGACGGACATGATCTACGCGCTGCAGCAGGTACAGGCGCGCGTGAATCAGGTCACTCCGGATCTTCCGCCCAACCTCACCATCGAGGTCGAGCGCCTCACTCCGTCGCTCTTTCCAATCATCTCGTACAATCTTGAAGGCGGCGATCCGGCGACTCTTTATGACATCGCGCGGTATCAGATCGCACCTGTGATCTCGCGTGTTCCTGGAGTCGGACGTGTGGACGTGCAGGGAAGCGATGTCCGTGAGATCGAGGTCATCGCCGATCCGGCGCGGCTCTCGGCGCTTCGACTCACGTATGACGATCTCGCCAACGCGATTCGACAATCGACAACCGTCGCTGCCGTTGGACGTCTGCCCGAGAATTACAAGCAATACCTTATTGTCACCGCACAGGAAGCGCATTCTGCTGAAGAGGTTGGCGATGTAGCGCTGCCGCGTGGAATTCGCGTCCACGATGTCGCGATCGTTCGACCTGGCACGCAGGATCACGTGCAGATCATCGCAGGCGATGGAAAACCTGCAGCGCTCCTCAACATCACTCGACAAGTCGGCGGCAACACGATTCAGATCGCGGATAGTGTTGCTCACATCGCTGCATCGATCGGAAAAACTTTACCGCCCGGCGTCCGCATGAAGCCGGTTTATGATCAAGCCGCTCTCGTACGGGATGCAGTGAAGTCTGTTCGCGATGCGATGCTCATCGGCGCGGCGCTCGCAATCCTCGTGTTGCTGCTTTTCCTGAGACATCTGCGCATCACTGCGATCAGCGCATCTGCAATTCCACTGACGATGGCCATCACCGTCGGCGTGATGTCACTCGTCGGCCAGAGCTTCAACCTGATGACGCTCGGCGCAATGGCAATCGCGATCGGCATAGTGATCGACGACGCGGTTGTCATAACGGAAAACATCGTGCGACATCTCAGGTTGAATCCCGAGAAGAAAATCGCAGTCCGCGAAGCGGTTGCGGAAATCGTCTGGCCAGTCACTACATCGACGATAACCACCGTCGTGGTGTTCGCTCCGCTCCGTCTTCTTCAGGGAGTCGTTGGCCAGTTTTTCGCCGCGCTGTCTCTCACCCTCACGATTGCCGTCGTGGTGTCCTTGATACTCGCGCTTACGATCATTCCGCTGTTGAGCGCGCAATACCTGCGCGCCGAAGACGCTGATCCCGCTTCTGAAGTAGAGCTCACGGGTAAGACTCTCCAAATGAAGGTGGACGTTGGAGTTCTCGCACGAATCGGCGCGAAAATAGATGAGCTCTCGATTCGCTATGAGCGCTCGCTGGCAAAAGTGCTTGGTCATACTCGACTGATGATCGGAGCCTGCGTCCTTCTCGTTGTTGCGGGTTATCTCACACATCGCTTCGTCGGAAGCGGTTTTCTGCCGGAGATGGACGAGGGTGCCTTTGTCCTCGACTACTGGACGCCGGGGGGAACCGCGCTAGCCGAGACTGATCGGCAGGTTCACGTCGTCGAATCGATCCTCGCCTCCACACCAGAGATCGCCGGCACGTCGCGCCGCACCGGGGCCGAGCTTGGATTGTTCGCGACCGAGCAAAACAGAGGCGATCTCGTCGCGCGTCTTCGTCCGCAAGGCGAACGATCGAGATCGATCTTCGAAGTCATCGACGACACGCGCACCAGAATCGAATCGTCTCTGCCTCGGCTCCGCGTCGAGTTCGTCGAGATTTTATCGGATGTGATCAACGATCTCGCGGGTGCCGCCCGCCCGGTGGAAATCAAGATCTTTGGTCCGGATCTCAACGCGCTCGAGGCGTATGCGAAAAGACTCGAGCCAAAGCTATCGAAGATCGACGGCATCGAAGATCTGTACAATGGAGTGAGCGAGCCGAGTGCCGAGATGATGATGACGATAAATGGAGCGGAGTCCGCCAGAATTGGACTCACGCCGGAGCAGGTCGGCGCGGCAGTCCAGGGCGCGCTGCTGGGTGTGGACGCCGGTGATATCCGCCTTCAGGACAGGACAGTGGGAGTCCGTGTTCGCGCTCCCGATTCTGTCCGCTTCGATCCAATTCAGCTCGCTTCGCTTCCAGTAGTTTCGCCGACGACTCAGTCATCGGCACCGCTAGGTGCGCTCGCATCGTTCGCGCCGGTCGATGCGCGAGGTGAGTTGTTGCGTGAGAATCAGCAGCAGATGATAGCAATGACTTCCGACGTCAGCGGCCGCCCGCTCGGCGCCGTGATGAACGACGTCAAGCGCGTTATTTCCGCCACGCCTCCGCCGCCGGGAATGCGATTGGAGCTCGGCGGACAATACGCGAGTCAGCAGGATGCGTTCAAGGCGTTGCTTCTCGTGCTGGTACTCGCCGGCGCAAGCGTGGTCGGCGTAATGCTCATTCAATTCCGTTCTTTCGTCGAGCCGCTTGTTGTGCTGCTCGCAGCTCCGCTTTCGTTTGTCGGTGCGATGACTTTGCTGCTCATCACCCGGACTGCATTGAACGTTTCGTCGTTCATGGGGTTAATCCTTCTCGTCGGTCTGATCGTGAAGAACGGAATCATTCTTCTCGATTTCACGCGTCATCGAATGGTCGAAGGGAAGCTGGAGCTCGATAAGGCAATCGTAGAAGCGGCGCGCATTCGTCTGCGTCCGATTCTCATGACGACCCTCTGCACTTTGTTTGGACTTCTTCCACTTGCCCTCGGTCTGGGGGCGGGAAGCGAGCTACAGCGACCGCTGGCGCTCGCGGTGATCGGAGGTCTCGCATTGTCGACTCCGATCACACTCTATGTCGTTCCGACATTGCTCGTCGCAATTCGCGGACGGCATTACACTCTTCATCATCTCAGCAGGAGCAGTACGGAATGAAACACGCAACCAGAATCACCATCGCCACCCTCGTCGCGTCGCTCGCCATTGCAGGAAGCGCGGCTGCGCAAAAGACCAAGCCGGAAACGCAGGCGCAGTTGATGCGCCAGGCAAAGATCAGCAAGTCCGTCGCGACAAAAACAGCGCTTGCACAGGTCCCGGGAGGAAAGGTCAAGTCGTCGGAGATCGAGCGCGAGAACGGAAAGCTCATCTATTCGTACGACATAAAGGTCGCGGGAAAATCGGGGATCGAGGAAATCAATGTAGACGCGATCACGGGAGAGGTGGTTGCTCACGAGCACGAGACCGCGAAGTCCGAGAAGAAAGAAGCGACACTCGAGAAGAAGAAGTAGCTGACGGATACCGGCTACCAGCTGTCGGCCCACATTGCCGGTAGCAGGTAGCCCGTAGCCGGCAGCCCCTTCCTTGACTTTTGTGTGTGGGCACATATATTCTATGTATGAACGATCACGTAGAAACTGAGACTGTCTTCGAATCAACCGGCCCGCATTGGACGTTTTCGGTCATGCATGCGGCTCATTTGATCGAAGACAGAATCGAAGGAGCCCTGGGCAGGGTAGGGCTGTCAATCGCCAAGCACGGTGCGCTCTCAGAGCTGGAATCGGCCGGCGAGCCGTTGACCTTGAGTCAGCTGGCAGCGCGACTGAGCTGCGTTCGATCGAACATGACTCAGCTGGTTGACCGCCTGGAATCTGACGGTCTTGTGAAGCGCGTGGATGATCCGGCAGACCGCCGCAGCGTTCGTGCGGAGCTGACCGCTCTCGGTAAGGAGAAGCAGCGCGCGGGGGACAAAGCAGTAAAACGAGTTCAGGCCGAATTCGCAGCGAGCCTCACGACTCGAGAACGAACGGCATTGGAGGCAGCGCTGGGGGCGCTCAAATAACCTTTTTTTTGCAGTGATGCTTCATATATGCACTTTGCAGTACAAGACAGTTCAATCATAAATGTTTGTGAGAACACTCAACATTAAGAGGGTATGACAATGACGGCAGCACTTCAGCCAATTACCGAAATCGCCACCAGTTGGCTTATCGACCCAGCACACAGCAGCGTCGAGTTCTCTGTGCGACATCTCATGATC
>JBHELX010000053.1:14573-18878 GCA_046262875.1 Gemmatimonadaceae bacterium
TGGATGAACAATGCGATGCTCGCTTGCGCGCCGAAGGACCCGCTCGAGACGCCGCGCTGCTGGAACGCGAAAATCGATCCGGCGAATCCGTCGACAGCACTGGTAGACGTGACATTGAAGACGGCAAGCATCGACACAAGACAGGAGCAGCGCGACGCGCATTTGCGTTCGCCGGACTTTTTCGACGCTGAGACGTGGCCGACCATCGAGTTCCGCGGCACACGAATCGAAGGCGACACTGACTCAGAGTTCCAGCTCTACGGCGATCTCACGATTCGCGATGTGACGCGTCCGATTGTGCTCGACGTGACGAAAGAAGGCGAGGGCACGGATCCGTGGGGTAACTATCGGACGGCGTTCAGCGCGACGGCCAACCTCAACCGCACAGACTTCGGGCTTACCTACAACCAGGCTCTCGAGACAGGCGGAGTTCTTGTGGGCGAAGATATCAAGATTTCAATCGACGTCGAATTGACTGCAGCGATAGAGCGATAGAGCGATAGAGCGATAGAGCGATTGAGCGGTGGAGCGATTGAGCGGTGGAGCGATTGAGCGATTGAGCGATTGAGCGACTAGCGATCGTTCTTTCGCTTATCGCTTATCGCTTATCGCCCTATCGCTCAGTCGCTCAGTCGCTCTATCGCTCAATCGCATTAATGAAGTCCGCGACTTTCTCGCGATCCAGTCGGCCGTTCGTCCGAACCCCGCTGCATACATCGACACCATACGGTCCAACAGCCTCGATGGCCTCGCGTACATTCTCTCGATTCAATCCGCCCGCGAGATAAACCGGAAGCGCGACGGCTTCAACGATTCGCCGACTGATTTTCCAATCGTGCCGCCGTCCGGTCCCGCCCAGCTCCTTCACCGCCAACCTCGGATTGCCGGAATCGAGCAGTAGCGCATCTGCAGTTCGTGCAGCCTCGACTGCTTCGTCGACCGAACCTTCGCCGACAACATGAATTACCTGAACGATTCTCGTCCCATCGAGAGAATTGCGAATCGCTTCGTGCGCGCCCGCTTCAACACTATCGACAAGCTGCAGCGTGCTCGCGCCGGTGTGGCGTTGCTGAGCGATGATTGCGTCCGCGCTCGTCTCACAAGTGAGCAGAAATGTCTCGACACGATTGCCGACCGCGGCGACGATCTCAGCAATGAGATCCTCCGCGATCGGTCCAGGACCGCTGGGCATTCGCGACACGAGTCCAATCGCTGACGCGCCAAGCTCGATCGCCGTGTTGGCTTCGTCGACACTGCCCATGCAGCAAATCTTGACGTGTGTTTTCATCATGGTAATCGCTTGTCGCTCTATCGCCCGTCGCTCTATCGCTCTATCGCTTTTCGCTCGTCGCTCTATCGCTCTATCGCTCAACCGCTCAATCGCTTTATAACTTTGTCCGATGATCTCGCCGCCGAGCAGCTGATGTCCCGTTACATCCTCGGCATCTCTGCTTTCTATCATGATAGCGCAGCGTGTCTCCTTCGCGACGGCGAGATCGTTGCGGCCGCGCAGGAAGAGCGGTTCACCCGCGAAAAAGGCGACGATTCATTTCCTTCGCGAGCAATCGAATACTGTTTCTCCGAAGGTCACATCTCAACCGACGATCTCGCTGCGGTCGCGTTTTACGATAAGCCGCTGCTCAAGTTCGAGCGCATTCTCGAGACGTACCTCGGTGTTGCTCCACGCGGATTCAGATCATTCCTCAAAGCGGGTCCACTCTGGGTGAAGGACAAGCTCTACACCGACAAAGCAATTCGCGACGGACTCGGGGGATACAAGGGTCGCGTGCTGTACGCGGAGCATCACGAGTCGCATGCGGCAAGCGCATTCTTTCCTTCTCCGTTCAGCGAAGCTGCGATTCTCACCGTCGACGGAGTAGGGGAGTGGGCCACCGCGTCGATTGGAATGGGCCGAGGCTCGGAGATCGAGCTTCTCAAGGAGCTCCATTGGCCTGACTCTCTCGGTCTTCTCTACTCGGCGTTCACGTATCACGCCGGGTTCAAGGTGAACAGCGGTGAATACAAAGTGATGGGGCTCGCTCCTTACGGAGAGCCGCGTTTTGTCGACGCGATCTACAAAAATCTGATCGATCTTCGCGACGACGGATCGTTCACACTCGATCAGCGCTATTTCAATTATCTGACGGGGCTCACGATGACGAGTCCCGCGTTTGACGAGCTCTTCGGCGGACCACCGAGAGTCCCTGAGTCTCCGCTCACGCAGCGTGAAATGGATCTCGCGCGGAGTATTCAGGTTGTCTGCGAGGAAATCCTCCTGCGCATGGCGAACACTGTTCATCGCGAAACAGGAGCGAGCGACCTGTGCATGGCCGGCGGAGTTGCGCTCAACGCGGTTGCGAATGGACGATTGCTGCGGGAAGGTCCGTTCGATCGAATCTGGATTCAGCCAGCTGCTGGTGACGCAGGAGGAGCAGTCGGCGTGGCGCTTCTCGCGTGGCATCGCTATTTCGAGAAGCCACGCGTCTTGAGCGAGTCGGACTCGATGTGCGGAAGTTACCTCGGTCCCAATTATCGAGACGACCAGATCGAGCGCGACCTCAGCGCCGCTGGCGCGGTCGTTGAGAAACTATCCGACGATGAGATTCTCGAGCGAATTGCGAGTCTCCTCGCAGAAGAAAAAGTTGTAGGATGGTTCGATGGACGAATGGAATTCGGTCCACGCGCACTTGGCGCGCGAAGCATTCTTGCGGATCCACGAAGCCCCCGGATGCAGGCGCTCATCAATCTGAAAATCAAATTCCGCGAAGGATTTCGTCCATTCGCGCCTAGTGTGTTGCGCGAGCGAGCGCGAGAATACTTCGAGCTCGACGTCGAGTCGCCATACATGCTCATCGTTGCGCCGGTCGTTGAGTCGCGCCGGACACCGGCAACGCCCGCTTCTGGCGAGCTTTGGGGAATCGATCGATTGAATGTTCCGCGATCCGACATTCCAGCAGTGACGCACCTCGACTACTCTGCGCGAATTCAAACCGTGACCGCCGACAGAAACGCTCGCTTTCATAGATTGATCAGCGACTTTGAGCGTCGGACAGGTTGTCCTCTTGTGGTCAACACCTCTTTCAACGTCAGAGGTGAGCCGATTGTCTGCACTCCAACGGACGCGTATCGGTGTTTCATGCGCACTGACCTCGACTACCTCGCGATCGGTCGATTTCTACTCGCCAAAAGCGACCAGCCCGCATCGCCTCAGGATCAATCATGGAAAAAGCAGATTCCACTCGATTGACGGCGGCCGAAGGTCGGCGCTTTGCATGGACGCTCGCCGTTGCGTTTGCTGTATTCGGCGGGATCGCATGGTGGCGCGGACGGGAGCGAGCCGCCGTCATTTTCGCGGCGGTCGCCGCAATATTTTTTCTCGCCGGCCTCGTCGCGCCGACGCGTCTCGGCCCTGTTGAGAGAGCGTGGATGGCTCTCGCGCACGCGCTTTCACGCGTCACCACGCCACTCTTCATGGGAATCGTCTACTTTGTTGTGCTGACGCCGATCGGATTATTTCGGCGCGCGGTAACCAAGCACACACTGAGTCCAGCGCGATCCGCGAAAACATTCTGGATCGATAGAGAAAAGATCGAGCCTGAAGCGGCGCGGCGTCGCATGGAACGGCAGTTCTAGGGGAGCAACATGGGATTGATGGGTGAGCTCTGGGCGTTCATGAAGGAGCGAAAAAAATTCTGGCTCCTCCCCATCGTTGTCCTGCTCGTTCTTGTCGGAGGACTGCTCGTACTGGCGCAGGGCTCGGCGTTGGCGCCATTCATCTACACGATCTTTTAGCTGCGAGTCCAGTATTTGCCGTGAAGATTGACGCTCTTCTGTTTTCGATTCCCTCTTCGGAGATCGTATGACAATGTCTCGATCACTCGTGTTTCGTGGCCTTGCCTTGTCGCTAGTGGCGGCTTTTGTGGGATGTGTACATGGTCATCTCAATCGTGTCGCAGTCGCGTATGCGACATTCGAGAGCGCGGGAGGCGAGCCGCGTGGAACCGCTGTACTCTGGCAGGATCCATCGAATCTCGTGCACGTCGAGCTTCAGTTGAGTGGTCTCCCGCCTGGCGAGCACGGAATTCACTTTCATGCGGTCGGAAAGTGTGAGGGAGGCGCGACACCGTTTGCAACCGCCGGGGGCCATTACAATCCCCTCGGGCGCGAGCACGGTCTCAGCAATCCGCAAGGTCCGCACGCTGGTGATGCGCCGAACATCACTGTTGCAGCCGACGGAACTGCGAAGACGAGCTTCACAACGGATCGCGTGAGTCTGACCGCCGGATCGACCGCACTATTCGATGA
>JBHELX010000054.1:0-18570 GCA_046262875.1 Gemmatimonadaceae bacterium
GTAATTTCTTTGAATGCCATCGCTCCTCCACGTTAGCGATAGCATGCACCTTTCCCCAGTTTTCCCGGAAGAACCCAGTTTTGGCATGATGGGCAAGTGGTTTGGATTAAGACATCGAAGCGCACATGCCAAAACTGGCAAGAGCATCCTCCAATCCTTCCCATCCACTATCTCGACGCAGCACGGGATCACATGAACCGATAGCGCGGCCCGCTTTCACCCTCACGCGGCGTCCAGCGCGGACCAATCACATCGGTCGCTTTACAGTCGATGCAATTCGCCGGGCTCACGATTAGCCGATCTCCATCACGTTCATAAACTCCAGCGGGACACATGTGCTGGTAGAACGCCGCAACTTCCGGCGGAATGTCTTTGCCGACAATCAAATGCGAGGGAATGTCATCGCGTGTTGCATTCCCGGATTTGAAGTTCGCGTCGAGCTTGCTGAATGTGAGCCTTCCATCGGGCACAAACGGCGTCTCATCGATCACTTCCTTCGGCGCATCAGCATCGGGCTCGGATTCGATTTTTCCCCCAGGGAACGCGCCACCGGTGAGAGTCATAAGCGTCGCTTTGATTCCTCCGCCGTAAAGTCCACCGTGCTGGAACGCGAGGCGCATGTTGCGACGCTTTTTTAGATCGTCTACGATGTAGCTCGAGTTCACGAGCGAATCGTAACCCGCGAGTGCTTGGGCGCTCGTGTCGTTCTTCTTCAGCGCATCGAAGATAGTGCGCGCCGCAAACATTCCCGATTGCATCGCGTAATGAATGCCCTTGAGTGACGCGACTTCGACAAATCCGGCAGCATCGCCGACGATGATCACGCCATCGCCATGTCGTCGTTCCGGTAAAGCGTAATAACCACCCTCGGGAATTGTCTTTGCTCCCCACTCGACCATCTCTCCGCCTTCGAGATACTCGCGGAACAGCGGCGCGGTTTTAAGACGTTGCAGCAGTTCGTGCACATCGAGTGTCGTCTGCCTGTAGTCGAGCCCCACGACTATTCCCACCGCAACCATCGTGTCCGACAGCGGGTACATGAAGCTTCCGCCAAATGCGTCCTTGGGAAGCGGCCATCCAAGAGTGTGAATGACTGCGTCAAGCGGTTGTTTTATTTCCCAGATTTCCTTTACGCCCAATGCAAAAATCTGTGGATTCTGCGATCGAATGTTCTCCGACTGCGTGTACGCCTGCGAGAGAGAGCCTCGCGTCCCCTCGGAAAGAACCGTCACGCGCGCGGAAATATCAGTGGGCGGCGAATAACCTGGGCTTGGTTGCCCATCGCGACTGAGTCCTGTGGGCGTCGTCCGCACGCCGACGACTTTTTGTCCGTCCATGACCAACGAGGCGACGGGAAAACCTGTGAAGACGTTGACTCCAAGCGCCTCTGCTTTCTCGCCGAGCCATCTCACGATTTCGCTGAGTGACGCGGTGAAGTAGCCGTGGTTCTGCATCGTCGGCGGCGTCGGAATTCTTTGTGCGCGCTCGCCCATCATGAAGTACACGCGCTCGTTGCTGACCGGCGAGCGGAATGGAAAATCGCTGTCCTTCAAGTCGGGAAACAATCCTCGGATCGCGATCGGATTTACAACGGCGCCTGAGAGAGAGTGTTCGCCGAGTCCCGGGGCTTTCTCGAGTACGGCGATCTGAAATTCGCCGAGTGAGCCGCCGGCTGCA
Source organism: Gemmatimonadaceae bacterium (assembly GCA_046262875.1). Classification (GTDB taxonomy): domain Bacteria; phylum Gemmatimonadota; class Gemmatimonadetes; order Gemmatimonadales; family Gemmatimonadaceae; genus UBA4720. The sequence goes on from JBHELX010000054.1 coordinate 1,678, forward strand.
TTGTCTTTCTTGATGAGATTCGAGAGCTCAATTGCGCCGGCGAGCCCTGCTGGTCCTCCTCCGACGAACACGACATCCATCGGGACTGCTTCCCCATCCAGCGGTTCACGAGTGATGAATCGATCTATCGGGAGAATCGGTTGAAAATTCCTGGGAACGATCTTCAATGGCCCTTTCGAGCCTCTCGAACTGCAGCAGTCAATGCCGGCACAATCTCAAAGAGGTCTCCAACGATTCCATAATCGGCGACTTTGAAGATCGGCGCGTCTTTGTCCTTGTTGATCGCGACGATCGTTCGCGACGTGCGCATTCCCGCGAGATGCTGCACCGCGCCCGAGATTCCGACCGCGACGTATAAGTCAGGACTCACTAGTCGCCCGGTTTGGCCGATCTGGTCGCTGTGCGGGCGCCATCCGTCGTCGGTCACGGCGCGTGTTGCCCCGACTGCGGCATTTCCAAATGCGTCGGCTAGCTCCTCGACGAGCTTGAAATTTTCTTTGGCTTTGAGCCCGCGCCCACCTGCAACAATCACAGGGGCATCTGCAAGGTCGAGCTTGCCGCTGCCGCCTTGCACAAGCTCCTTCACCACGACGCGCGATGCGGATGGATCGCCTACAGTCTGGACATTTTCAACGCGACCAGCTTTTGCGTTCGCGACCGGCGTAAATGTATTCGGACGAATTGCGATCACAGCGGGCGTCGCAGCAATCGCAACTGTTGCGACAATCTTCCCGATGTTCATCGGATGCTTCACCACGAGTGCGTCCCCGGCCAGCTCAATTCCCGTCACATCGGTTACCAGACCTACACCGAGTTTGGCCGCAACGCGCGGAGCGAGATCTCGACCTTGCGCAGATGTGCTAAAGATCGCGGCGCGATAACCGCCAGACTTGATTCGGTCGGCCGCGAGCGCCGACGTGGCTTCAGGATTGTATTGAGCGAAACCCTGATGCTCGCAAACCATCACGACATCGGCGCCGTATTCACCAAGTTGTGCGGCCTTCGCAGAAATTCCCGGCTCTCCAACGAGAAGGGCGTAAACTTCACCACCTGTTGAATCGGCGAGCTTCCGCGCGGCGGTCACGGTCTCGAGCGCGACTTTTCTTAAAGCTCCGTTCCGCGCTTCGGCGAATGCAAAAATGTTCGCCATCACAGAACCTTCGCCTCACTTTGAAGTGCCTTGATCAAATCGGGCACGGCAGCCGGGCCTTCGCCGATGATTCTTCCCGCCGCTCGCTCAGGTGGGAGCTCGAGTTTCTGCACCGAAACCTTTGAGTCTCCAAGCGCAGCAGGCTTCACCTCGAGCGGCTTTTTCTTCGCCGCCATGATTCCCTTCAACGATGGATAACGCGCCGTATTCAGCCCTTCATCCACGGTGAGAACAGCGGGCAGTGGAAACTCTACAATCTCCTGCGCACCCTCGAGCTCGCGTTTCGCAGTCCCCTTCCCATCAGAGATCTCGAGTCTCGATATCGAGGTCACGCATGGCAATCCCAACTGCTCGGCGACAATCGGCCCGACGATTCCATTCGATGAATCGGGCGACATTTTCCCGAAGAAGATGAGATCGTAGCCGCCATCCTTGAGTTCCCCCGAAAGCGCAGACGCGATCGCAAATCCATCGAATGGAATTCGATCGGTCTTTAAGTGAACGCCGCGATCCGCGCCCATGCTCAGCGCTTTTCGAATTGTCTCCGCGACAGCATCTGGCCCGAGCGAAATAACAACGACCTCGCCTTGCCCCGCTTTCTCTTTGAGCTGAAGCGCGGCCTCGACGGCCCACGCATCGAAATCATTTATGTCGTACTTGAGTCCGGACTCGTCGAGTGAGGTGCCGTCCGATCCGATCCTGAATCGGACATCCATGTCCGGGACTCGCTTTATGCATACGGCGATCTTCAACCGTGTTCCCCATGTGAAAGATTTCACACAAAGATACCAGAAGCGGGCCACTCGGTGCGGAACGCGAAGCGGGGTCCGGCTCCCTCACCGGACCCCCACCAATTCGACTTCTTCGCTCCGCTCCGAGGCCGCTCCCTCGGCGCGAAAAACTTATCCGGCGTGCGTCAGCGAAGCGTCAGCGCGGAGGGAAATCAGGCTGGTTAGATAAATGCATTACAACCTGGAGTGGTCCATTCTTCATCCTGGAAGCCGATGACCAAGACATTTCCTTTCCTGAGCTTTTCGATCCCGGTCTTCTTCGTGGCAGCGATCGGCTCATGCACGTCTCAGCCGGCGAATAGCTACGCCTCTGAGGGCAAACACGAACTCGAAAAGAAAGAGGCCGCGGCCCCTGCTGCGACAAACGAGGGGTCGGGTTCGCTCTCCGGACCTTGCGACCAATCGTTGTGGAATCACGTCTACGACCCCACGCGACTCACTGTCCTGAACCAATGCACGACCGTCACAGGCACAGTCGCCGAATCAAATGTCGATGACGACGGGGACCAACACTTCCTCGTGAAACTCGATCCTGGTCAGGATCAGCTTCTGACCAAAAAGAATATCAAAAAGAAAAACGGCGATCTCGTGGCCGAGATCGTGTGCGCGAACAAAGTGAAGATCAAAAAGGCAAAGTCAGCGTGCGCCGGTTGGTCGAATCCCGTCCCGCTTCCTTCAGTCGGCGCTCACGTGAGCGTCACAGGAACTTTCGTCAATGACACACACAATGGATGGAATGAAATCCATCCCGTATCGAGCGTGAAGTAGTTTTACTCGAACGCAGACAACCCGGTAATCGCCTGGCCGAGTATCAGCGTGTGGATGTCGTGGGTCCCCTCGTACGTATACACGCTCTCCAGATTCGCCATGTGACGCATCGACGCGTACTCCGCAAGGATTCCATTTGCGCCGAGTAGCCGGCGCGCTTCGCGGGCGATGTTGGTTGCGACGTTGACGTTGTTGCGCTTTGCGAGCGACACCTGAACCGGCGTGTATGTCCCTGCATCCTTGAGGCGACCGACATGCAGCGCGAGAAGCTGCGCCTTCACGATTTCAGTCACCATGTTCGCGAGCCGCTCCTGCTGCAGCTGAAATCCCGCGATGGATTTTCCGAACATCACGCGATTCAATCCGTAAGCGAGCGCTTCATCATAGCACGCCATCGCGGCGCCCGTGGCGCCCCAGGCAATTCCGTATCGAGCTTGAGTGAGGCACATCAATGGGCTTTTGAGCCCACCCGATTTTGGAAGGATCGCATCGGCCGGCAGATGAACATCCTGGAAGACAAGCTCACTCGTGTCTGATGCACGCAGCGAGATTTTTCCTTTTTGATCTTTCGCGGTAAATCCTTTGGAGGTCTTCGGAACGATGAATCCGCGAATCGACGTGTCGTCTTTCGAGTCGGCGGTCTTAGCCCACACTACCGCGACTTGCGCAGTGGACCCGTTAGTGATCCACATCTTTCCGCCGTTCAAAATCCAGGTTCCGTCGGATTGTTCGCGCGCGCGCGTGATCATTCCCGATGGATTCGATCCGTAATCGGCTTCGGTCAATCCAAAGCACCCGATCACTTCTCCGCTCGCCATCTTCGGCAGATACTCGCGCTTCTGCTGCTCGCTTCCAAAAGCGTAGATCGGATACATCACGAGCGCGCCCTGCACCGAAGCGAACGATCTCACGCCGGAATCGCCGCGCTCGAGCTCCTGCATGATCAGGCCATACGAGACGTTGTTGAGTCCCGCGCATCCGTATTCCTCCGGGAGATTCGCGCCAAAAACTCCGAGCTCCGCCAGTTGAGGTACGATCTCCAATGGGAATCGTCCCTCGATGAAGCACTTGCCCATGATCGGAATGACGCGCTCGTCTACAAAGCGACGGATGCTATCGCGAACTGCTCGCTCCTCCTCGGAGAGGGCGGAGTCGATGTTGTACAGGTCAGATTTTGGCATTGGTCAAAGATAAGCTTCGAAAAGCCTGGCTCGAAGACAATGTGGAATCATTTCGTAATCAGACGCTAACGAACGTCTCATTCACAAATCATTTATCCCGCTTTGGACATGTCTATCTTCAAGCACTCCCTTCAAGGAATGTTGATGCCGCCACTCACCAGAATCACCCGCGTGCTTACCGTGCTGATGCTCACCCTCGCCTCAACGACTGCACTACATGCTCAAGCGACTCAAGCAGCGGCTCCCAACGCCGGTCTCAATCAACGCGATATTGCTGGGCTGTACCAGATGATGGACCCGCGAGGATATGCTGATCCACTCACAGCCGCTACCTATATTCGGCTTCTTCCTGATGGACGCAGTCGGTTGGAAGGAGTGATCGTCTCCGATGCAGGCGGGTCCATCACAGCACGCGCAGAGATTGGTGAGTTCAACCGCAGCCCATGGTCGGTTCGGCGCACCGACGTCGGGCCAGAGCTCTGCCTGTCACTTGCGGGAAAAATCGAGTGTCTACAAGTGGAACGCGACCTCGCCACTGGGGACTTGTTACTCTACGATGCAGCACGGCCGAGGGGGCACGCTGATTTGCGCCTCCATCGCGCCGACCCCGCGGCCCCAAGAGTTGGTTCTACGCTCCCTTAAAAAAGAAAGGCTACGCGACGTCGCGCCGCGCTGTTGGCGTAATGCCAACTGCGCGCGCTTTTGCTCGAAACTGTCGGCCGTGATCGACGCTTAATCCAGTCTCGTCCTGCCATTGATGGACCATTTCATGTAGCAGCGTCTCGATCGCCTCACTCCATCCATGCCGCCGAATATGTCTGCGGCTGATTACGATCTCAGCGCCTGCGCCCGTTTTGTCACGATGCGTGTAATGCCCGAGCCTGCTTCTCATTCTTCGAGACACGCGAATCGGAATCTCGCTGAGTGCGCCGCCGAATCGTTCCCTGTTCAACGTCGAGTGCGCGCGCCGAAGCCGCTCTGCCATTCGCGCATCTTCAGGACGCACTCTCTCAACTGGTCGCCGGAGGCCGGTAGCCGGTAGCTCGTAAACCAGTAGCTCTCTACGCGCTGCATTTCTCAGGGATCGGCGCTTAGCCTGCACGAACACGACAATCGCTCGCAGCGTTTCTTCTGGCGCATCGAGATACCCGCGATGCAAACGCAGCTCGTCATCACTGAAACTCACGAACACGGTCCGATTCGACGTGAGTCGACATCGATACCGTCGGTCGAGTCCCAATCGCCGAAGTTGTTCGCACAATTCTTCTGCGTTCCGCGGACGACTGCTCAGCTCGAGCGAGAGCTGCTCGTGCCGCCGATGGAATCCGAAAAGCCGCTCTAGCGCTCGAAGCATTCGTGTGGCCCCGCGACGAACGTTCGGCGAGCATCCGACCAGATGTGGGTCGTAACCTCTATCTGTCCTTCGAGGATGCTAATCACGTTCACCGACGATGGACGTCCACCGCGCGACCGACTCGACACCGTTCCCGCCGTCGAGATAACAGTTCCCTTCTTCGTATGCTCGATGTAATGCACAGACTCCTGGTGATCGTGACCGCAAAGAATGAGATCGACTCCCATCGCGGCGAACAATCCAAGAATCTTTCTCGTCTTCTTCAGTCCGTGCCGTTGAGAAAGCTGACCCGCAACAGGATTGTGGTGCATCACGATCACTCGCGCGTCCGTTGGCGGCGACTGATTTAATTCCTTCTCCGCTTTCGTGAACTGTTCTTTTCGAATGTCGCCGATAATCGAAATATCTCGCAGATTCCACGTCAACGTTCTTAGCGTCACCCCATGCGAAGTATTCACGCCGACGAACGTTGCGCCCGGAATTCGGAGCACCGGCTCGAGATCACTCGAGATGAATCTCTCGTACTTCTCATATAACTTTTCTTTTCGACCGATGCCCACGGGTGCGTACCACCACGCAACATCGTGGTTGCCAGGAACGCAGATCACCTTGCTCACTCGTCGCGCATCGCGAAGGAATGCCGCTGCACGCTGGAATTCGCCCGAACGGGATCGCTGCGACACATCTCCCGAAACCGCAACCACATCGAACTTCCCTGCTTGAATTATTTCTTCGATAGCCTCGATTTGCGCAGGGACCGCAGGTTTGCCGAAATGAAGATCGGAAACGTGAAAGACGGTGATCGCGCCGTCAGGTCCTGCCACTCTAGCGCGCCACCACCAGATCAGCGAACCGCTCGGCGATACTTCCGGCCATTGCCGGCGAAAAACGCGGCGACGTTATGCTCGGTACTTCACCGGACCACACGATCCGTGCTGTCCGTGAATCGATGAGGTAAACGATCATTGTTCCGCGCGCCCCGCCGGTGACGTTCTCAAATCTCACTGCCGCCGGGAGCATCGCGTAACGACCTTCCCGAAGCGCGACCAGAGTTCGAATCTGAGACGCGAGCGGTTCGCTCACGGGATCATCGCCTGCTTTTACTAATCGCTGTAATCCACCCGCAGCCAACGCGTGCGGATCTCCGGCCAAACCGCCATTGCGCTTAGCGACAGCTGTGATCGTCGGCGCAAACGTCCAAGTGGTGCCAATTCCTCGTGCAGTCAGCGCGGATGCGATCGAATCGTCGAGCGCGACAATGAAATTCCATCCTTCGATCGCCCCCGCCTGATCCATTGTCTGATCGACGACGATCACGTTTCGCTGGACAGGCATGACAAGGACCTGTCGTCCCGCCATCGCAGCGAGTGGCGTTCCTTGCACCGGAGCGGCTGCCTGCTCTTTTGCCGGCGCTGCTCCGACGGCGCACCCAATCGCAACAATCACCGCCGTGGACACGGCACTGTATCTCATCGCTCGCACCCGCTTAATCTGTTTTCTTCATTGCGGTAAAATTAGCGGATACGCATTATCACCGCCCACACTCTCACACTCATGCGCAGGATAATTCAGCCGCTCGTTTTCGCGCTGATCGCAGTGCTCGGTGCCGCAAGCTTCGCAAGGCTCGCCCTCTCTCGCGGCGAGACAATCAACGCTGCGTGGCTGCTCACTGCAGCCATCTGTACTTACGCAATCGCGTACCGATTCCATAGCAAGTTTATCGCGACAAAAATCTTCGCACTGAAGGACGATCGAGCCACTCCCGCAGTCCGACTCAATGACGGCCGGGATTATTCGCCCACAAATCGCTGGATTGTTTTCGGCCACCACTTCGCGGCGATTGCAGGTCCAGGCCCCCTCGTCGGTCCGACACTCGCAGCGCAATTCGGATTTCTTCCTGGCGCAATCTGGATAATCGTCGGCGTTGCACTCGGCGGCGCTGTACAGGATTTCGTCATTCTCGCATCGTCGATTCGGCGCGATGGAAAATCACTCGGTCAGATGGCCCGCGACGAGATCGGAAAAGTCGCCGGTGCAACGGCACTCGTCGCGGTGCTCGGCATCATGACCGTTCTCATCGCAGTTCTCGCACTCGTTGTTGTGAACGCGTTGAAGGCGAGCCCATGGGGAATTGTGACGATCGGCCTCACGATTCCAATCGCGATGCTGATGGGCGCCTACATGCGTTGGATTCGACCGCATCGCGTCCTCGAAGCAAGCGCAATCGGTATCGTGCTGCTCATGCTCGCACTCTTCGCTGGACAATGGGTCGCTCAAAATCCGGCACTCGCTCCAACCTTCACTCTCAGCGGCCCGACGCTCGCCCTTCTGGTGATAGCATACGGATTTGCTGCGTCAGTGCTCCCTGTTTGGCTTCTGCTCGCGCCGCGCGATTATCTGTCCGCATTCGTGAAGATCGGAGTCATTATAGCACTCGCCATCGGAATTCTACTCGTGCTTCCGCCTCTTCAGATGCCGGCGCTGACGCGATTCACAGACGGAACCGGACCGGTTTTCGCCGGGAAGGTTTTCCCATTTGCATTCATCACTATCGCGTGCGGCGCGGTATCTGGGTTCCACGCACTGGTTGCATCCGGTACGACACCAAAGCTGATCGTCAATGAAACCGACGCGCGGATGGTTGGTTACGGTGCGATGCTCATGGAGTCACTTGTTGCTGTAATGGCGCTCATCGCCGCGTGCGTAATCACACCGGGAGTTTTTTTCGCGATCAATGCACCTGCGGGCGCCCTGGGAACGACGGTCGAGAGCGCGGCGCATGCGGTTCAGACCTGGGGATTCACACTCGCCCCGGGTGAAATGCAGACTCTCGCGCGACAGGTTGGCGAGAGCTCGCTCCTATCCCGCACGGGAGGCGCGCCGAGTCTCGCAGTTGGAATGGCGCATCTCTTCTCGCGCGTGCTCGGCGGAAATGAAGCGATGGCCCTCTGGTACCACTTCGCGATCATGTTCGAGGCATTGTTCATTCTCACGACTCTCGACGCGGGAACGAGAGTCGGGCGCTTCATGCTTCAGGATCTGGCGAAGCATGTGTGGGCGCCGCTTGGCCGAGTGTCGTGGTATCCTGGCGTGATAATCACGAGCGGCGTTTTCGTGATGATGTGGGGATACTTTCTCTATCAGGGCGTTCTCGATCCACTCGGGGGAATCAACTCATTGTGGCCGCTGTTTGGAATTTCGAATCAGCTGCTAGCAGCCGTCGCGCTGTGCGTCGGTACGACGGTTATCATCAAGATGGGCAAAGCTCGGTACGCGTGGGTGACACTCATGCCACTTGCGTGGCTTGCGATCGTCACGCTCAGCGGTGGTTGGATAAAGATTTTCTCCGATCTTCCCCGACTCGGCTTTCTCGCCCACGCGCGATCTTTCAGCTCACTGATCGCGGCGGGAACTGTCCCGCCGGGTGTCGCGAACCTGGATGTGGCTCGTCGAATGGTCTTCAATGATTATCTGGATGCCGCAGTGGCAGGATTCTTCATGCTTTCGGTCGTGGTAATCATCGTTGCGTCAGCGTACGAGTGGTTTGCCTGTGTATCGGGTAGAAAGCTCGCTGTCTCGACTGAAGTGGAATACCGTGACACTCAAGATTTTGTAATCCAAGCGGTTGGCGGGGGGTAATCCTTAACAATGGAATCAATAATGAATAAGAAGTTCCTGTCATTCTTCGTGTGCTTCGTGTTCTTCGTGGTCGCTTCCTCTTCAGCAAGAGCACAGCGAGCATTCGATTTCTCGATCAAGAACATCATGCGAGGGCCTGAGCTGTACGGTCGTCCGCCAGGCGATGTTCGATGGAGCGATGACTCGAAGTGGATCTACTTCACATGGGTCGAGCCCGGCACCGATTGGCGCGTGCAGCCCAAGCGCTTTCGCGTGCGCGCGGTGCCAGGTGCAAAGCCTGAGCGAGTCTCTCCCGCGCAATTCGATTCGGTCGGCGCGCTCGTCACCTCGGGGGACCGGTCGCAAAATGGTCGATACATGGCCGTCGAATTCAACGGCGACATCTATGTCACCGATCTTGTAAAAGGAACGACGCGCCGTCTGACTCGCACCAACGCGCGCGAGCACGATCCCGTTTTTGCGGCGGATGCGAATCGCGTCTTTTTCATCCGCGACGAGAACGTCTACTCGATCGATCTGAATGGCGGATTGATCGAGCAGCTCACTGACATTCGTCAGGGCCTTGAGCCGCAGGATTCCGCGAAAGCGACGGGACAGCGCGGACGTCTCGAGCAGCAGCAACGCGATCTCTTCGAGGTAATTCGCGATCGCGTGCGGGCGGACAGCATCGCCAAAGCGGAAGGCCGGGATAGTGCGAGCCGAGCGTTGAAAACGTACTACACGCAACGAGGCGAGAACGTCCGCGGTGTTTTCGTCGCGCCAACGGGACGAGCGTTACTTATCACAACCCGCATTGCGCCTCAGGGTGCGCGCAGCGCCGATCTCATTCAATTCGTGACCGAGAGCGGTTATCCCGAAGTGATTCACGGTCGCGGGAATGTGGGCGACGTTCAGTTCCGCGGCCGCCTCGGCTTCCTGAATCTTGCAACCGGCACGATCAAATGGTTGAACCCATTCCCCACCGATACAGCCAACGGGTTCGTTCAGGTGCTCGGCTGGAGTGCAGACGGATCGAAGGCAGCGTTCTACTCGTACACCGGTGACAGCAAGGTTCGCATGCTGCAGTCAATCGATGCGGCGACCGGTGCTGTCAAAACACTCGAGACTCTCCGTGACACTGCGTGGGTCGGAGGTCCGTGCTCGTTCTGCGGCGGGTGGTACGACAACGGCCGCCGCTTATGGTATGTGTCCGAGGCAACTGGTTTCGCGCATCTCTACACGATTGCGGCCGATGGCAATGATAAGAGACAACTCACGCAGGGAAACTGGGAAGTTCGCAATGTCAATCTCTCGCCGGATGAGAAGACTTTTTATCTCGTTACCAACGAGATATCGCCGGCAGAAGAGCAGTTGTACCGCATGTCAGTGAATGGTGGCACCCGTGAGCGTCTCACTACGAAATCAGGTGGACACGACGGTACCGTATCGCCTGATGGCAAATGGATCGCGGATGTCTACTCATATCTGAATCGTCCGCCTGATTTGTTTTTGATGGAGAACAAACCCGGTGCACCGGAAGCGCAGCTTACTGTTTCGCCGAGTGCGGAATGGCTGTCGTTTCCGTGGATTGCGCCGGAGCTGATCAAGATTCCCGCGTCTGACGGTGTCGGTCTTCCAACGCACATCTATAAACCGCAGGACATGAAGGCAGAGCCGAATGGCGCAGCGGTGATTTTCGTTCACGGTGCGGGTTATCTGCACAACGTTGGGAATTTCTGGTCGCAGTATCCTCGCGAGTACATGTTCAATCAATATCTCGCGTCGAAGGGATATGTCGTGCTTGATGTGGATTATCGCGCTAGCGATGGATACGGACGCGACTGGCGGACCGCTATCTATAGGTATATGGGGGGCCGCGATCTTCAGGATCAGGTGGATGCGTCGAAGTATCTGACGAAGACATACAACATCGACCCCGAGAGAATCGGCATCTACGGGGGCAGTTACGGCGGATTCATAACGCTGATGGCGTTGTTCACGCAGTCGCAATATTTCGGCGCGGGTGCGGGACTTCGCAGTGTGACCGACTGGGCGCATTACAACAACGGGTACACCTCGGCGATTCTGAATTTTCCGCAGACCGATACTCTCGCGTATCGCCGCTCATCGCCGATTTATTTTGCGGAAGGACTCAAGGATCCTCTATTGATGGCGCATGGAATGGTGGACACGAACGTTCATTTCGAGGACATCGTCCGTCTCACGCAAAGATTGATCGAGCTCGGCAAGAAAAATTGGGAGCTCGCGGTTTATCCGGTGGAGGATCACGGATTCGTGAGGCCGTCGTCGTGGACCGACGAGTATAGCCGAATCTTCGGACTCTTCGAGCGGACGTTGCCGTCGAGAGTTCCTATTCAGCCCGATTCGCCGTGAGTGAGATCATCGCTCTCGCGAGTTCGGTCGCGCGGACGTTGCGCACGATCATCGGCGTTCCCGATTACGACCGTTATGTCGAGCACTGTCGCGTGCATCATCCGGAATGTGCGCCGATGACGCGGGATCAATTCGCGCACGATCGATTGGCCAACAAATACAGCAAGCCTGGAACACGCTGCTGCTGATGCGGCAGAGTCACGCACAATTGTATGCGTAATCGTTGGCCGACCATTCATTCCCGACGCCTTTCTCGGTCGCACCCAGCGTGTGCGCGATCTCATGACGAAGTGTTCGCGTCTCATCATCGAGGCTGCGCGGGTTCAGATCGTCAAACCGCCGAGCGATTCGAATCATCCACTGGCCCCCGCGCTGGTAGGAATTGCCCACGCCATAGAACTTGTCGGGACCTAGGTATCGCACTATCGCGTTCTCGTACATTCGCACATCGGCGATATGCGACTGGATCGCATCGGCAAGCAATCGGCAGCGATACTCGGGATGTGAAGTAAGCCGTATGGCTTCTGCGGAAAAAGCCGCATGTTCGTCAGCGGATAATTCCTCAAGCAATGAATTCGCGACGATGTCATCCGCATTGGGCACCGGCGCATCAACATCCGGTCGTCCGCCTCTGAGCTCATAGCGGAGAGGCGATTCCGTGAGCAACGCAGGCTGACCGTGCACGCACGCAGTCAGAAGAAGCAGCAATACCACGGCTCTGAACTTCATTGTCCGATCATTCGGCTGTTCTTGAGTCATTTCCAATTTCTCACCGGTGATCGGCATTTTGCTAGTGAGAAATTGAAGTGCCGACAAACGGCGGATCGGAGCGGCCAATCGCTTAAATAGACCAGACAAGTGCGATGCCGCTTCGCGTCTGCATAATGGATTTTGGCAGGAACGTCCGCTCGAAAATATTACCGGGATGCGCGACGTTGTAACGATCGAAGAGCACAGCTGAATAAATTCCAAGTCCCGCCGAGCCGACAACATCGCTCGCCCAGTGCTTGTTCTTGTACATTCGCGACAAACCCACGAGCGTAGCAACCGAGTAACTGATTGGCGTTACGTATTTGCTCGCACCCGGCCACGAGCGACCAACCTCACGACTCACAGCCGTCGCCGTTGCAAACGCAACGGTCGTATGCGCTGAAGGAAACGATGTGTAATCCTCGTTCCCAAATCCCTTCCCGACAATAAAATCATCGTGGTCGTTCACATCTCGCTGTGGACGCGCGCGACCGATTGTCATCTGCAATCCTTCCGCGAGACCGCCACCAAACACAATCGCCTCACCCGTATGCATCCCAAGCGACGCAATTGGTCGAGAGTGTTTCGCGAGCCCGAAGAAGTACGTGCTCGCGCTCAACACGACCGAACCGGGAAACCCGATCGTGTTGAATACATTCGCCGTCCCCTTCAGTCCGCCATTCGTCTGAACCGACGAGCCTTGCAGATCGCGCGCGACCGATTCATCGACCGACATCGTCACCGCAGTCAACGCTGCCACTCCCAATCCGATGATCGCATCACGGTGCCGGATCAGAGCCGGAGCTTGCGCGCTCAGACACTCTCCTTGCGCCGCGACCATGGCGCACACAAGCGCGCAGATGAATCCGCGGTTAGTCCGCATTAGGCAATGCAGCTGGAGCTCTCACCACCGTCATTCCAATCGCAGCAATCAATGCGAGACTCGCCCCAAACAAAAAGGCGGCTTGCGGACTCGATCGATCCCAAATCGCGCCAAAGATCAACGACGCCGGCAATGCACCGAGCCCGATCGCGAGATTATACCAGCCATACGCCGAGCCTCGCCGCAATCGGGGAACGAGATCCGCGACGAATGCCTTCTCTGTCCCCTCGGTGAACGCGTAGAACAATCCGTACGCAGCAAAAAGCGCCCACGCATGCCACGCCACCGTCGCTCGCGCGAATCCGAAGTACACAGCTGCATAAATAATCCATCCGGCGATGATCAACGGCTTTCTCCCTAAGCGATCCGACAAGCCACCGCCCCACGTTCCCAACGCAGCCTTTATGAAATTCAAAAGCGCCCAGAGAATCGGCGCGAGCGCAACCGCGACTCCAAGCTGATTCGCTCGCAACAATAGAAATGCGTCAGTCGAATTTCCGAGGGTGAATACCAGCACCACAATGAGATAAACCCAGAACCGCCCCCCGAGGCCGCCAGCTTCGGACGGTATGCCCGCTTTCCCATCGCTATGGGATTCCGGGGTACGCTCGACTTCCTTCACCGCAACAACCAGTACAATGAACGCGAGAATCCCCGGAATCGCGGCCAGCCAGAACACTCCCCGCAACGAAAGGTGCATTCCTTTCAACAATGCGAACGCCGTAAGTGGGCCCAATACGGCACCAGCGTTGTCAGCCGCCGCGTGAAATCCGAACGACCTTCCACGCATCGAAGGATCAGTTATCGAATCCGCCAGCAACGCATCCCTCGGCGAAGATCGAATTCCCTTCCCGACTCGATCCGAGAGGCGGATCAACAATACCTGCGTGGCGTTCTGCGCGATCGCAGTGAATGGCCGAACGAACGTCGCGAGACCGTATCCGAAAACCACGAGTGGCTTTCGCTTCTTCACGCGGTCTGACCACCAGCCGCTCGCAAGCTTGAGTAACGCCGCTACGCTCTCGGCCGCGCCTTCGATTACACCAATGAAGCTCGCGCTGGCGCCAAGCACGCTGCTCAGAAAAAGTGGGAGCAGCGGATAAATCATCTCGGTCGAAACGTCAGTGAAGAAGCTTACTCCACCGAGAGCTATGACGTTCCGGCTGAGCTTCTTTAGGATGACCTCACCTCGGAATGATCTCCGATCGTCACCGCTCCCTTCACTCCGTCGATGAGCGTTTCATCACCGATTAAAGACTCACTCAACTTCGACCGGATGATCTTCGCCTTCGCCCCGATGATCGTGTTATCGATCTTTGAATCCTCAATCACGCTTCCGGCACCGATCGAAACGTTCGGTCCAATAGTTGATCGTGTGAGCGTCACATTGTCTTCGATATAAACGGGGTCGACAATCGTCGAGCCACGGACTTGCTTGGGCCGTCGCGCACGACCCTTGGTCAACATCGTCTGATTCGTGTCGAGAAGAGTCTCGATTTTCCCCGCATCGTACCAACCTTCGACGTCGATCACCTTTATTTTCGCGCGTTTGTCAATCATGTACTGGAAAGCATCAGTCAAAAAATATTCGCCCTGGTTCATCGGCGACTCGAGCACGTGATCGATTCCCTCGAACAACAACTTCCAGTTCTTCATGTAGTACAAACCGATGTTCGCACGCTTCGATATCGGTGTCTTCGGCTTCTCGACGATACGCGTCATGTTGCCGTCTTCATCCGTGACGACAACGCCGAATCGCTGATAATCCTCCACTTCCTTGACCCAGATTATTCCGTCGGCGTCAGTCGTCTTCACAATCGACAGATCAGCATCGAAAATCGTGTCTACGAAAATGATCAGCACCGGCTCGTCTACATAGTCGCGAGCGAGCGCAACCGCACCGGCTGTTCCATCCTGCACTTTCTGCTCGATGAACACCGAGTCGATGTGACTCGTCGCATGCACGAACTCCTCGACTTTCTCCTTGAGATGTCCGGTGATGTAGACGATCTGATGAACGTCGCCGAGTTTCTCGAGATCCTCGAGGATGTACGACATTACCGGCTTGCCGGCGACTTTGAGCATCGGCTTCGGCGTGATATGCGTGTGCGGGCGAAGACGCGTCCCCTTCCCCGCGAGAGGAATGATCACCTTCACGGCGCGCTCGTTCCCTCGCGACCGTAGCGATCCTGCAATCTCACGACGTCATCGAGCTCGGGCGTTGACGCCTCGAGAATGTCGCAATCCGTCACTGCTTCCATTTGGTGAACCGTTCCCGGCGTGATCCTGAATGATTGCCCCTGAATCAATCGCATGTCCTCCAATTCGTCGCCCAGCTTTACACGATAAATCAGCTCACCATTCAATAAGTGAACCGTTTCATCTTTTTTGTTGTGATACTGAACCGAGAGCGACTGACCGGCTTTTATATGAAGGATTTTTCCGACGTATCGATCCGTGTGCGCCCAGATCGTCTCGTGTCCCCACGGCTTCGGCACGTTTCTGACTTCGACGCTGCCCGAGCGGGGTCCATCGTTCTTCGCTTGATTCATGCGTTAATATCTCCCGTCACGCGTCGCGAGAGCAAATCAGTCGGGCATGCTTCGTGCCCCCCTCGGCGACATGATTCTGGCGCCTCGATATCTGCCGCGTCTGGCTGCTACCGTCGGGCTTTTCACACGCTACGGGCTGCTCGACTTCGCGCAGGGCCAGGGCCTGCTCGCTTTGGAGGGCATCGATGCGGGCAAGGACTCGCCAGGTGGCGGGGCGACGCCCGAAAAGGCGAAGGAGTTTCGCGAGCGCCTCGTCGAGCTCGGCCCTGCGTACATCAAGCTCGGCCAGGTTCTTTCGACTCGGCCGGATCTCATGCCGCCGGCCTACATCAAGGAGCTCGAGCATCTACAGGACAGCGTCGATCCGATGCCGCTCGATGTAGTCGAAAACGTAATTGAATCAGAGCTTGGCGCCCGCATTGGAAAACTTTTCGGATCGTTCGATCCGGATCCACTCGGCAGCGCGAGTCTCGGTCAAGTGCACGCAGCGACGCTTCGCGACGGACGCGATGTTGTCATCAAGGTTCAGCGGCCGAACATTCGCGAGATTCTCGCCGACGACATCGAGTTCTTCCGCGAGCTGGCAACTTACCTTACCGAGCACACGTCGGCCGGTGACAGAGTCGACATGATCGGGATCGTGCAGCAGGTGGAACGTGCGCTACGCGACGAGCTCGATTACAGGGTTGAAGCGCGCAACGCGGCAACTTTCCGTCGAACACTCGCGGTGTTTCCGCACATTCTGATTCCGCGAGTCGTCGACGCGTACACCACCCACACCGTGCTGACCACCGAGCGCGTGCGCGGAGTGAAGATCAACGAGATTCCGCGAATCTCTCGCATCGATCATGATTTTTCCGAATTGGCCGAGGAGTTTGCGCACGCGTATTTGTATCAGATCGCGGTGGCCGGGCATTTTCACGCGGACCCGCACCCGGGAAATATTTTCGTCGTCTTGCGAAGCGAAGAGAATCCGATGACTCCCGCCGACGCGAAGGCCGCTGACAGAAGGCTCGAGGAGCGTGAAGCACAAACGCCGCTCCTCAAGACGGAAGCGCTTGCGAGGCGCGAAGCAAAGCGTCCTGCAGATCCCGAGG
Source organism: Gemmatimonadaceae bacterium (assembly GCA_046262875.1). Taxonomy (GTDB): domain Bacteria; phylum Gemmatimonadota; class Gemmatimonadetes; order Gemmatimonadales; family Gemmatimonadaceae; genus UBA4720. The sequence goes on from JBHELX010000054.1 coordinate 18,216, forward strand.
AGCCGAAGTTGGCCATGGTCGATTTCGGCATGACATCGCATCTGACGAAGAGTATGCGCGACAGCATCGTTCGACTGCTCCTCGCGATGGCCGACAGCGATGGTGACGAAGTGGCCGAGCAGCTCATCAAAATGGGCGATCCGGTCGAGGATTTTCAGCGCAACGCGTTTGTGAAGGACATTTCCGCAGTGATCGCGCAATACGCGGATCAGACTGTGTCGGATACTCCGACGGGCCTCGTGCTTTACGAAGTGATCAGCATCTCTTATCGATCGGGGCTTCGATTGCCCGCGGAGCTAACGTTACTTGCGAAGGCATTGTTCAATCTCGATGCGGTTACGCGCGCGCTCGATCC
>JBHELX010000055.1:0-14316 GCA_046262875.1 Gemmatimonadaceae bacterium
GCTGGCGCTGATGCGAGTAGACGCATTGTCTTCGCTTCCGGATTTCGCATCTGCGCTAGGACAGGCAACTGACGCGATTCGTGCGGGACGCGATGCGACGTTGCCACTCCTTCGTGCTCGTCGCGCGCTTGAGGGACCACCTGAGTCGACGCCCGGACTTCCATTATGGTCGGGCGGCTGATGAGCGACTTCATCTTCTGTACCGGACGTTATGAGTCGGGCGATTGGGACAGTGCGCCGAGCTTGCCTGCAAATCTCGTCGATTCGATTGCGCGTTACACGTCCATTGCCGTTGCGCCTTCGGGTGCAATCGTGCCGCTCGCGTCTGATGCGATCCTCGAGTATCCGCTCGTGTATCTGACCGGTCATCTCCCATTCCGTTTCAGCGAAGCTGAGCGACGAAACACTCGGCGACTTGTCGAGCGTGGCGGAATGCTGTTTATCGACGATCACAACCACGACATCGGTGGCGTGTTTCACAAGACGGCTATAGAAGAGATCACTCGCACGTTTTCGCAGCCGAAGGATTTACCGAACGATCATCCGATCTATAAATGCTTCTTCAAGTTCGATGATGGTCCACCAACGACGAGCCATGAGCTGAATGGCTGGGGTGACAATCTCGTTCACAAGAATCTTCAGGCCGTGATGCAGGGTGATCGCATCGGGGTTTTGTATAGCAGCAAGGATTACAGCTCGGAGTGGAACTATCATCCGGATAGCAAACGATTCTCGACGGTTGACAATACACGCTTCGGCGTGAACATCATCGTCTATGCCCTCACGCGTTGAGATGAGACTTCTCGCCGAGCGTGGATTACGCGGCGTCGTTGTCGCGGTTCTCGTGTTTCTATTGTGGAGGTCGCTCTTCTACAAAGAGTCTTCTGCACTCCGGGAGAATGTCGGCGGGCGGCCATCGTCTGAAGCACTTTCGACGTGGAGCAACAGATCGACTGCTCCGGGAAAAATTCATGTCCAACTCGATTCCGTGCCGTCGCCGCTCGAGCGTGCGTGGCTTCGCGCACTTGCCGGCGCAGGTAGCGCGGTTACATGGAGCGGTAATCTTCCGCCGGTCATGATCGAGGCTCAGCCTGTTGCCTCCCCGACTGGCGGAGTAAAGGCGAGAGTTGCTGCTCCGACTGGTTCGACTGTCGTGATAGGCGATGACGTTGGCGTGTTGGATACTTTGCGTGCCGTGAATTCGGGAGCAGCCCTAACACTGAATTCGTCTGTCGGCGGATTGACGGGTCGAATGGCCGGTGCAACTGCATCGACGATTCCTCGCGATTCAGTAGTCCTTCACAAAGCTCTTGTGATCGGGGATGCAAACTGGGAATCGAAATTCGTCGTTGCTGCGCTCGAGGAAGCAGGTTGGAAAGTTGACGCCCTCATTCGAGTCGCACCAAGCGTGGATGTAACGCAAGGCTCGACGGCGGCGATAGACACCTCGCGTTACTCGGCCGTTGTTGCACTCGATGGATCGGCTTCACCGTATGCCAGTCGACTTGTCGATTACGTGCAAAGCGGTGGTGGTGTGGTACTCGCGCCGCCGGCTGCAGCAGCTGACGGGATGTCGTCTTTGAGAATTGGCGGAGTTGGACAACCCCCGTCAGATGCGCGCGCGATTCAGGCGAGCGGGGCTGTGAATCTTGAGACACTCTCACTCGCGCCGATCACATCATTGCGAAACGATGCGATCCCACTTGAGAAACGTGGCAGCTCGATAGCAGTTGCAGCTCGAAGAATCGGTGCCGGGAGAATTCTTCAGCTCGGTTACGAGGACACATGGCGTTGGCGCATGGGCGGTTCAGACGGCGCCATTCGCGATCACCGAATGTGGTGGAGTGGATTGTTGAGCAGCGTCGCGTATGCGCCGCGAGTTCCACGCACGGTGGAGACTCAACAAGATGAAGCTCCGTTCGCTTCGTTAGTCGCTTCAATCGGCCCGCGTAGCGGACAAGAAGTTGGGGCGAACCTCGGTACTTCCAGGTCTCGTTGGATGGTATGGCTATTCATTTTCCTTGCAACCGCGCTTATTTCTGAAATAGCGTCGCGTCGTTCGCGTGGTGCGCGCTAAGAATTTGGAGAGCTCGTCATGACATTCACTCGTCCGTTTCTGTGCATCGCTATCGTGGTCGCGGCCGCATGCAGCAATTCGACAGCGCCCGACCTTCGCACTGGAATCTGGGGCGGCCCGCGGGTTGGATTGAGTGTCGAAGATACGCGCGTGTTTTTTCTCTTCGACTGCGCCGGTGGAGAGGTCAATAACAAGATTCCGTTTTCAACTGACGGTAGGTTCGACGTGACCGGAACGTTCAGCGGAGGCGGCAACGCCATAGGTGCCGACCATTCGGCACATCCCGCACGCTATTTTGGCCGGCTCGTTGGAACGCACATAACCTTCACGCGCCTGCTGCTCGACGGATCCCTGCCAGACGCGAGTTTCGCGGCCGATTTCGGAACAGCTCCATCAATCGTAGCCTGCTGATACGTATCTAGAGAGCAGATTCACCATCAAGGACAGTCTGCCGCAGTCTGCGGGAACCGAGTCCAGTTCCAGTTCCGGTTCCCGGCCTCACGCCTTTCTTAAGCGTGGGAACGTCACCACAAACGTCCCCCCTAACAACAACTAAGCATCCACCACAGTCGACGGTACCCCTCCGACCGCTCTGACTCCGCCGAAGCTAATTGCGCAGCTGAACAAAAACAGCAGTCGATGATGCAAAAACAGCATTGCAGCTTTTCGCGTTGATCGCATAGTCAAAGGGCCCAAGCGCTTCGAAATCACGCGAATAGTGGATCGCGGAGATAGTAGGGTAGCTGAAGCAGTTTGGCCTATGACTTCTTCCGGAGAGCAAAAATGAGCTGCGCCATAAACGCGACGACGTCTACAAAGCGACCATTGCTGGCAGGAGTCATCGCGATCTGTGCGCTCGGGACGTTGGTCTCGTGTGCAGAGTCTCTGGCGCCAAGCGACCGCAATGCCGACGGATCCCGAGCGCGAATAAGAAATCCTGTACTTGACATGCAGGCGCTAGCTCCTTTGGAAGCAGATCTTTCAGGGCAAGCTGGAACCATTAACCTTGGTTCCTATCCTTTTATAGAGGGCGTTCTTGCCGATATCACCATTACCGGGCGGATATCGTTTTCAAGCGATCCTCGCGCATACCCCATCAACTATAGCGGCCCGCTAGACGCAGGTGGCGTTGGTGTTCCTTATGGCACCTGCCTTGTGGATGCTAAGCTCTGGTTCTCAAAGATTCCAGCGAATACTCCGCTAGGCGGGGGCAGCTGCGTGATTCCTCGCACGATGTCCGATTACTCGACACGCGCTGTCATTGGAGGAACGGTTACAGCTACCCGTGGTCCCTTGCCCGTGACCAGTAACTATTGCGGGGCACCCTGCGTTTACCAAGCTACTGGCTCACAACACATCACGATCACACCACTTGCCGGGGATCTAACATTCAAAGGCTCTTGGAGCACACAGTCTGGGAAAACGCTATTCATTCCGCTCAGTGCATCCAATTACTACGTGCAAGTGCGTTTTCAAGAATTTACGAATCCATCCGGACTAACGCTTAGGACATTGAGGCGTACCTGGAAGAAGACCGACAGCGCTCTCGCTGGAAATCGGACGGACATTAATGAGTGTCCCAACGGCAACTATCTCGGAAACCCAGCAAGCTATCCACCTATAATCTGCGACATCAACGTGAAAGAATCCGGAACGATGACGAGCCTGACGCGTATCAACGGTGTCGAACACACAGACTCCGTGACGGTCTATTGCTCAGATTCGATCGCGCTGCTCAACAATGAATCTGTCCGCCAAGGGATGCTGGCTGCGCTTGATTCGTCCGGCGTCGGTCACCCGTTCGAGGAAGTCGAGCGTCTATTCTTCATCGTCCAAGACACCGTGACTCCTGGCGCGCTACCATACGTCTATATTCTGCCCCAGCAGCCGGACGCGGATGGTTGTGCAGCTGCCGGATTTCACGATCCACCCGATTTCTCAGAGCGGCCTTCCAACACTAGACTCCTAGCTTGGGGGCATACCCATCCTACGATCGTGAGTTTTTGCAAGGATAGCACGGGCGAGTGGCAAAAGAACGAGCAAGGTCTGCCGGACGTGTTCGGTCACCCTCCAGGCGTGTCCCCGGGGGATTACAATCAGATGATGAAACGAGACGATCCGAGTTACCCTTTTTACGTTGGGCCCATCTATCACTATGTGATCGACCTTCAAAGTCTCTACATCATGAAGCCGTCGCAGTTGCCGCAAGCCGCGAATAAGTTAGACGCGAACCATCCAGCATGGAGGACAGGACAATGCGCCTGGCCGAAGCGAAAAATATGACGCGCTCTTCGCGGTGTTGCCGCCTGAGCACTGCTCCGAAACGAATTGCCCGATGGGGCATGTTGTTCTGCGCTCTAGCGCTTCCAGTAGTCAAAGTGTCGGCGCAAAGCACGGGCCCCTGCGCTGATTCTACAAAAACAGAAACGTTGTATTACCGCGATTATTACCGGGTTGCCGCGTCAAGTACGACGCCCGCTATGGTAGCTTTTCGGAGTCAGAGCGGTCTGCCAAACCTTATCGAGACACAGGTGCGCCTCGTCGGGGATACGACCGTTTGCAGAAATGCGTCGGCCGCGATTGACGCAAAAACGCAAACCCCGCATCCTTCGACGCCCGTCATCGTACTTGAATTGGGAACCAAGCGCCTTGTTATCAAAGACGTAGGTCTTCCAGGCGGACGGCTCAACTTCCTGTTCAACCAAGACTTCTCAAGCCTTCTTTATCGGATGGTCTTCTAGAGAGGTGCACGTTCGTTCAGTCCGCGCGCAATTGTCACAGGGCGCCTTAAACCGAATTACTTTGCGGGGTGACCCAACCCGCCCACGGTGACTATGAAGTCGAAGGAGTTGCCGAGCTCTACGATAGCGTAACTCTCTATCGAACTCGTCCCGACGTGAATTTCTACGTCGAGGAAGCGCGAGCGCTGGACGGAAGCGTTCTCGAGCTCGGCTGCGGAACGGGAAGGGTGCTCATTCCTGTAGCGCGGCTTGGCAAAGAAGTCACGGGCGTTGACAACTCGCCGCGAATGCTTGCCCGTTGCCGAGAGCAACTCGAGTCGGAGCCTACCGATATCCGCGGCAACGTAACACTCGTTCAGGCTGATATGCGCGATCTGAATCTGGGCCGCCGATTTATTCTCGTTATGATACCATTTCGACCCGTTCAACATCTTGTCGCAGTCTCCGATCAGATTGCGACGCTACAGGCGATCCATCGCCATCTTGAGCCGGGCGGCCGTCTCGTCTTCGACGTATTCAATCCAAAACTCCAATATCTACTGGAAGACCGGACTGCCGAACGTGAGGACACCGCCGAAGTAGTGCTTGGCGACGGCCGCAGCTTCCGGAGAACGGTGCGAGTGCCAGCGGTTCACATCGTCGATCAGTATAGTGAGGCCGAGCTCATCTATTATGTTCGAGAATCCGATGGAACGACCCAGCGTATGGTGCACGGCTTTTCGATGCGATGGTACTGGCTGTACGAAGTCGAGCATCTTCTCGCGCGCTCGGGCTTCCGCATGGGCGCAGTCTTTGGCGATTTCAATCGCTCCCCACTAACCGATGTTTCACCCGAGATGATTTTCATCGCCGAGCGAATCTGATGGACATACTCAAAGCTTATTTGCAGCAGTACTGGAAGCTGATCCTTCTGGCGCTAGTGCTCGCCGCTACGAATCAGGTTTTCTCATTGCTCGATCCGTTAATTTTCCGTCACGTGATCGACTCGTACGCGACCCGGTTCAAGGAGTACACCACAGGTCAGTTCGTACGCGGTGTTTCATTCCTTCTTTTTCTCGCTGTCAGCGTCGCGTTCATCTCCCGCGTGGCGAAAAACTTTCAGGACTATTTCGTCAACGTGATCGTACAGCGCCTCGGCGCGCAAATGTACTCGGATGGAATTCGTCACTCGCTCGAGCTGCCGTACTCGGTATTCGAGGATCAGCGAAGCGGCGAGACGCTCGGCAAGCTCCAGAAAGTTCGCAGCGATGTAGAGAAATTCATCTCGCTCGCGGTGAACATGTTGTTCACGACGCTGGTTGGAGTGGTGTTCGTGATGATCTATGCGCTCTCGGTGCATTGGATCATCGCGCCGGCGTTTCTGCTGACCGTACCGCTCATCGGAATTCTGAGCTCGGTGCTCAGCAAGCGAATCAAGGTCATTCAAAAGGAAATTGTCGCCGAGACGACGGCGCTTGCGGGATCAACGACGGAGTCACTGCGCAATATCGAGCTCGTAAAGAGTCTCGGACTTGCGGACCAGGAAGTGCGCCGGCTCAATGCGACCACGGAAAAGATTCTCAGGCTCGAGCTCAAGAAAGTGCGTTATCTGAGAAGCTTGAGCTTCATTCAGGGAACGTTCGTGAATCTCCTGCGCACGAGCATTCTGTTCCTGATGCTGTATCTCATATTCACGCAGAAAATTACGGTCGGCCAATTCTTCTCATTACTCATCTATTCGTTCTTCATCTTCGGACCGCTGCAGGACCTCGGCAACATCATCAACACGTATCGCGAGACCGAAGTGTCGCTCAACAATTTCAGAGCGATACTGAACATTCCTAAAGACCCGAAGCCGGCGAATCCGGTTCCGCTCGCAGATCTGACGACGCTCCAATTCCAGAATGTCAGCTTCACGCATCAGACGGCAAGCACTCCGGCGTTGAGTGACATCTCTTTCACGGTGGAGCGAGGCGACACGATTGCGTTCGTCGGCCCCTCGGGCGCGGGAAAGACTACTCTAGTGAAGCTGCTGGTTGGATTGTATCCGCCGAAGCAGGGGGAGATTCTTTACAACGGATACTCGAGCAACGTTATCGACCTCGATCGTTTGCGGGAGCGAATCGGATTTGTCACGCAGGACTCGCAGCTCTTCTCGGGATCGATTCGCGAGAATCTTCTCTTCGTGAGTCCGGGTGCGACGGACATCGAGTGCCTCGAGGTGATACACAAAGCGGCCGCAGATTCTCTGCTTGCGCGAGCCGACCGGGGACTCGACACGGTGATTGGAGAAGGCGGCGTGAAAGTCTCCGGTGGGGAAAAGCAGCGACTCTCGATTGCGCGCGCGCTGCTTCGACGTCCACATCTCATAGTATTCGACGAAGCGACATCGTCACTCGATTCGCTGACTGAAGAAGAAATCAGCCGCACAATGCGCGACGTTGCGGGCGACCGCGCGATCATGACGATACTCATCGCTCACCGGTTGTCGACGGTAATGCATGCCGATTCCATTTACGTTCTCGAGCGTGGACGTATCGTCGAGTCCGGCAAGCATGAGGAACTGCTCGATCGAAAGGGATTGTACTACGCGATGTGGAGACAACAGGTCGGCGAGCGAAGGCAGCCATCGTTATCTGTTCCGACTGCTGCGCGGATTGGCGGCTCGCGCGAGCCGGCTACTGTTTAACGGAGGGTTTCGTGCGCGCTTGGATACTCTTCGCTATCTGCATAGTGTTTGCGTTCGATGGTTTGAACGCGCAGACCACCTGGAAACCATCGCCGGGACATACGCAAACTCCGATTTGGCCTGGAGTGCCGCCCGATGCGCTGAAAATCCCCCGCGCCGAGGTTGTCAAGACAGCATTCGATAAGCCCGTCGCCGGCAAGCCGTGGACCTACATAGAAAATGTCTCGCGTCCCACGATGACTGTCTACTCGCCAAAGGGAAAGAACACGGGCGCTGCGGTGGTCGTGTTTCCTGGAGGGGGTTATCGGATTCTCGCGATCGATCTCGAGGGCACGGAAGTTTGCGACTGGCTGACATCGAACGGGATCACGTGCGTTCTACTGAAGTACCGCGTGCCGGGACTCGCGTTTTACGCCAAACCCGCATTCACATTTTCGGGCCCGTATCCGGAATCACCGATAGCGCTGGACGATGCGCAAAGAACGGTTGGGCTGACGCGCTCTCACGCTGCGGAGTGGCACATCGATCCGCACAAGATCGGCGTGCTTGGGTTTTCTGCGGGTGGCCATATGGTCGCGGCCATCAGCGTTCATTTCGTGGGACGTTTGTATCCGGCGGTTGATGCAGCGGACAAGGTAAGTTGCCGTCCCGATTTTGCTGTTGCGATTTATCCGGGGCATTTGTCGCGTGCCGTCAACAGCATCGAGTTGAATCCGGATATTCGCGATCATATCACTCTGGAGACTCCGCCCACGTTCCTGCTCCAGAATGAGGACGATCATGTCGACCGCGTCGAGGACGCGCTCAGTTACTATATGGCGTTAAAGAAAGTTGGAGTTCCAGTTGAGTTGCACTCGTATGCGCAGGGTGGCCATGCGTTCGGTTTGCGTCGCACGAAATTTCCGACGACTGCATGGCCGCAGCTGGTGGAAACGTGGCTCGCGCAGATTGGCATGATTTAAAACCGCGGACCGCGGACCGCGGACCGCGGTACTACCGCGGACTCCGGAACAATCCGCGCTTCCTCCGCCGTCCGCGGTAACCCCGCGGTAACCCCGCGGTCCGCCGTCCGCGGTAATCCCTGCATTTGTTGTTGTGCAATAAAATTAGGTTCCCCCGTCTCATAGCAGGAATAATCCTGCGAGAAAAAAATGAGACGGTCGCAATTCACGGCACTCACAGCAGCGTCAATGCTGCTGTTCGCCTGCAGCAAAGAATCTGAAACTCCCACGATCCAAACCGACGCCGCACTGGCGTCGTCAGTCGTACAAGCCAAGTCAACAAACGGTGCGGGTTTCGTCGGTGGAGTGGTTGGCCGCCGCGACGCGACCGCTCCAGCAATGGACGAAGTGAGCGCGGAATCAGCGCCGTCGACGCCGCAACCATCGAGTGATCCATCGACTGTTCAGATCGCGCCGACGATGGTGATTCACAACGGCCAGGCATCGGTTGAAGTAGATAAGATCGACCCTGCCATCGTGAAACTTCGCCAGCTCGCAGTTCAGCTCGGTGGATACATCGGTAATTCCTCGATGAGCGGCGGCCGCGATCAAGTCAAAAGCGCGACACTCGAGCTCAAGATCCCTGCTCAGCGCTTCGACCAGGCAATCAACGGACTCGGCACACTTGGAAAAGTTGAATCCGTCAACTCGACTGCCGAGGATGTAGGAGAGGAGTACGTCGATGTCACGGCGCGCGTGAACAACGCGCATCGTCTGGAAGATCGGTTGATTGCATTGCTCGCGACGAGAACCGGAAAACTTCAGGACGTGCTATCAGTCGAGCGCGAGCTGGCGCGCGTGCGTGAAGAAATCGAGCGATACGAGGGACGGCTGCGTTATCTCAAATCCCGCGTCGCGACGAGCACGTTATCGGTAACCGTCCACGAGCCACTGCCAATTCTGGGACAGGGACCAGGTCAGAATCCCATCGTTGCTGCAATCCGGGCAGCATGGCGGAATTTCGTCGGATTCATATCGGCAGGTATAGCTTCGCTCGGGATATTGATTCCACTCGGGGTGCTTGCACTGCTGGGTTGGATCATCTACAAGCGAGCTCGCAAGCGCACGTCCTGAGGTCTCGAGGGCTCAAGCGCGCGTCGAAGTATCGATTGAAACCGTGGATCGCTTCGAAGAGGATCGAAGATTGGGACTCTTAAAAGAAACGCGTCAGCTAGTGGCTGTTCGTCGAACGTCCGCAGCCATGCAATAGACGAATCACGTTCGGAGAGCGTTAAGTGCAGCATAGCAATCTCGAAAGTAAGATCTTTGACGTTCGGGCTCCGCTTCAACTCTCCGAGCATTCTTCTAGCTGGAGCGGTATCACCGGCCTGGGCCTCTACATATGCGCGATACGCGGAAAATGATTGAAGGAAGATGCTCGCACCTGTCAGTGCGATTGCCGAATCGATCTGCGTGATTGCCGCTTGGTATTTTTTGTGGTACGCCAGCGATTGGGCGTAAGCCCAATGCGGATTCGGGCCCGATGGGTCCATCGCAACAGCCGACTTCAACGTGGCAATCGAAGTCTCATAATCGCCCGCGAAAGCCTGCATCGTACCAAGATTCACTACGATCGCCTGGGAGAGTGGATCGAGCGCGCGCGCTTTTTCCGCGGCAATCACAGCCTCTTTCATTTTGCCGAGGCTAGCGAGCATCCGCGAATACCAATGATAAGTCGTCGGATATCGGGGCTCGAGCTTCATCGCGAGCGTAAACTCCCGCTCGGCATCGGCCCAGCGATGCTGATCACGGAGAACTGCTCCGAGCGCCGCATGTGGCACTCCAAGAGTTGAATCGAGCGCAATTGCTTTCTCAGCATTTGCGCGCACGGCCGGCCAGGTTGAATCGGGTTCTGCGTCTGTGTAGCTGGGCATCACGACATAGACTTCCGCCAAACCTGCATATGCGCGCGCGAATCCTGGGTCGCGCGCTATGGCGCTGTGGAAATACTGAAGCGCCTGCTGCAGATCTTTTGAGGTTCGCTTGTTCCAGTAGAATCGGCCTTTGAGATAATCGTCGTACGCCTGTGGATCGTTCGTCGGCTTCGTTGCCAATGCCTGCGACTCATGCGGCAAGAGTGCGACATCGAGCGCTTGCGCAACTCGCTCTGCAACATCGGATTGAATCTTGAATTCTCCCGCGAGCACTGCTTCGTAAGGCTGACCCCATACTTGCGTCCCGTCGGTAACTTTGAGCAGTGCTGGCCTGATGCTCACGATATTTCGTCCGGGCTGACTCTTGTCCCAGCGAACGCTACCCGTGAGCAAATAATTCACCCCGAGCTCACTGCCGATCTGTTGCGGAGATTTGGTCGATCCCACATAACGCTTCGCGCTTTGGAGTCCGATGACACTCAACCCGGAAATTGATGCGAGCCGAGTGGTTATTGCTTCGGTCATTCCATCGGCGAAATACGCGTCAGTGGGTGCGCCGCCATTTTCAAATGGCAGGACTGCAAGCCGTGGCGTCGAAAGCGTAGAAACCGGATTGGACGGATTACGCCGAATGAGGAACACTACCGCGATGGCAACAGCTGCGATTACGACAACTGCTGCAAGCGCAGCAAATTTTCTTCGCCTCGATCGTTCGATCAATGCCAATGGTTGAGAGCTGACGATGCGGGGCGTCGCGCCGGTGCTGGGAGTTGCGAGACCATCCAGAACGTGCAGCATCTCTTCCGCAGACTGTGGTCTGTCGGCTGCATGTTTCTCAAGCGATTTCATAACCAGTGCGGAGAGCGCTGGCGGAATCGATGGCCGTTTCCGCTCGATGGGCTCGGGGCGCTCGATGGCGTGCGCCGCCATCGTTGCTTGTGGACTGCGCTCGCCGAACATCTTGGAACCCGTCAAGATCTCGTACGCCATCACGCCGACTGCGTACAGATCCGCACGATGATCGATCGTCGGATCTGCGACGACTTGTTCGGGCGCCATGTACGCGGGTGAGCCAAGTGCGACGCCGAGTGACGTCGTTATTCCCGTTCCCTCTGCAGAAGCAGTAAGTGCTTTTGCGATCCCGAAGTCGCTCACCTGAGCGTTGTATTTCGTGAGCAGCACGTTGTCGGGCTTGATGTCGCGGTGAACGATTCCATTTTCGTGCGCGTACGCGAGAGCGGAAAGAACGTCTCGCAGAATTTTCACTGCGTCACTCACGGGAAGCTCACCGTCTCTCGCAGCGCGTGCTCGCAGCGATTCACCGACGACAAATGGCATCGTGTAGTATGGATGTCCGTTGGTTTCACCCGCGGTTAGCACGGGAACGATGTTCGGATGCTGGAGCTTCGCAGTGAGCTGGATCTCTCTCTTGAATCGATCGAGGCTAACGGCGGCAGCGAGCTCAGGCGGTAAAACCTTAATCACGACCTTTCGGCCGAGCGCGTTTTCCTCCGCGACAAATACCCGCGACATACCGCCGCCGCCGAGCTCGCGCTCGATCGTGTAGGCTGATCCAAGTGTCTGTTGAAGCTGTTCGAGAAGATCTGTCACTGATGGAGGGCGCGGTTTATTGCAGCCTTGAATTCCGGGTTGTCTCGAATGGGATCGAAGAACGGAACGCGAAAGAACAACGCGTCGCTGAACAGTCCACTCATATGATGAGCAACCCATGCAATGGCAGAATCTTTTTCGGACAGCGACATATGCAAAAGCGATAGCTCATATCCCAATTCTCCTTTGCGAGGGTTGCGGTTGACCTGGTTGAGGGCGGCTCTTGCCGCTGCGGTGTCGCCCGCATACGCGCGTGCAACTGCCCGATAAATCGTCAGCCTTTCCACATTCATCCCGTTGCTGGTGAACGAAATTGCTGTATCGAGCTGAGCGATTGCTTTCGCATACTCTTTTTTCACAACCAGAAGGGTGGAGTAGGTGAACCGCGCATTCGGGTTGGCAGGGTCCATCATGATCGTTGATTTCAGCGTCGAATCCGCCGCGTCATAACGACCGCTGTAAAGCTGGATTGTTCCGAGGTTGAGATTGAGGATTGGTGAAAGCGGATCCAGCTTCTGCGCCTTCTCGGCCAGGGCGAGCGCCTCGGGAATTCTGCCAAGGTTCGCGACCATTCGCGAATACCACTGATATGTCGTCGGATATCCGGGCTCGAGAGCAATCGCTTTCTTGAATTCGGCCTCTGCCTCCGCCCAGTGATGCTCGTATTTGAGAATGGACCCAAGTGCGGCATGAGGAGCCGCGAGCGTGGAATCGAGACGGATTGCGATCGCGGCGTATTTGCGAATGCCTGCCCACGAGGAATCAACAGTCGCGTCGGTGTAGGTTGGCAATACGACGTACACTTCGGCAAGGCCTGCGTACGCTCGTGCGAAATTCGGATCGCGCGAGACCGCTTTGTTGAAGTAATCGAGTGCCTGTTGCACGCCGGCGGTCGTGCGCTTGTTCAGGAAGAACCGGCCCTTGAGATAATCGTCGTAGGCGATGGTGTCATTCGTGGGTTTGCTCGCAATCGCGCGCGATTCGTGAGGTAAGAGTGCAACGTCGAGCGCGCGAGCAACGTGCTCCGCGACATCCGACTCGAGCTTGAACTCTCCTGAGAGCACTGCTTCGTACGGTTCCCCCCAAACTTGCGATCCATCGGCTGTTCTGAGAAGCGCCGGCCGAACACTGACGATGTTTCGTCCGCGTTGTGATTTGTCCCATCGGACGCTGCCGGTGAGCAAATAGTTCACGCCCAGCTCGCTTCCAATTTGCTGAGGTGATTCCTTGGATCCGACATATCGCTTGGCACTCTGTCGTCCAATCACTGTGAGGCCTGAGATCGAAGCGAGCCGATTTGTAATCGCTTCGGTCATTCCATCAGCGAAGTACGCGTCGGAGTCAGCGCCTCCATTCTCAAATGGAAGGACTGCCAGTCGCGGGGAAAGCTGATTCGACGGACGAGGCCTGATTAGAAATGCGATTCCGAGTACAACGGTGAGAAACGCGGCAATCGCAACGATTCTTGTTCGATTCGATGTTGCCGTGCTCTCGGCGACGGGTGATGGTCTGACCGTCGCAATGCTCCCTCCGCCTGGAGTCGCGAGCTGATCGAGAACGTTCAACATCTCTTCGGCAGACTGAGGTCTGTCGGCGGCCTGCTTCTCGAGTGCGCGCATTATGAGCGCGGAGAGCGCAGGTGGCACTGACCGCCGCTTCGAATCGATTGGCGCTGGACGTTCGACCGCTTGCGCGGCCATCACCGCCTGCGGACTGCTTCGACCGCCGAAGATCTGGGAACCGGTCAGCATCTCGTACGCCATCACGCCTGCCGAGTAGAGATCTGCGCGATGGTCGATTGTCGGATCAGCGACGACCTGCTCCGGTGCCATGTAGGCCGGAGTTCCAATCGCAACTCCTAGAGAAGTTGCGAAGCCGTCTTTAGTCGCTGATGCAGTGAGCGCTTTCGCGATTCCGAAATCAGTAACCTGTGAGTTGTACTTCGTGAGGAGAACGTTGTCAGGCTTGATGTCGCGATGGACGATTCCGCGCTCGTGTGCATAAGCGAGTGCCGAGAGAACGTCGCGAAGAATTTTCATAACCTCATTCGTCGGCAGCTCGCCCTCTCGGCTGATGCGCGCCCGAAGAGATTCACCCTCGATGAACGGCATCATATAGAAGGGAAGCACGTCCGTAACGCCCGAGGAGAGTACTGGAACGATGTTAGGATGCTGGAGCTTCGCGGTGAGCTGGATCTCTCGCTTGAATCGCTCGACGTTGACGGCAGCGGCGAGCTCAGGCGGCAAAACCTTTATTACGACCTTTCGCTCGAGCGTCGTGTCTTCCGCCACGAACACTCGTGACATTCCACCGCCGCCGAGCTCGCGCTCGAGGGTGTAGGCGC
>JBHELX010000055.1:14326-14555 GCA_046262875.1 Gemmatimonadaceae bacterium
CGATGGAGTTGTCGAGGCTAATTTAAACCCCGGTGTATCGAGCGGCATCATATGTTGAAAGCGAATGTCCAGACAATCTGCGCTGAGGAAATCGACGATTCCGTTGCAGGTCACTTCGAGCGGTGACGAATCGAGCCGAACCCTCATCGGACGCGCGCAAATGGGCGACGTCGATGCTTTCGAGCTCATTTACAATGAGCATTCGGGCAGAATCTACGCACTTTGCCTG
>JBHELX010000056.1:0-14163 GCA_046262875.1 Gemmatimonadaceae bacterium
CCGATTAACGCAGCGAAATTTTTCATCAAATGAATTGACGAACTTGAGGTGACTTCGTCACATCAAGTTCAGGTCGCCGATCCCCGCTGGCCGATGCCCGATTACGGAGGTCCGAAACTGAAAAACTCGCAACTGTGTAGTTCTCGGACCTTTCGCGTTGGGTATCGGTCACGGGTATCGGTGACCGCGTCTTTCCGTTTTTTGGTTTCCGCATTGATGCTGGTTGCGTGCGCGCGCCAGCAAGTGGAAACAGTTCCGGCTCCGATCACAGACGACGATCTGGCATACTTTCGCGAGCACACGCTGATGGTCCCCGTCGATGGCGTCGATCCATCGAGGGTTCCCGATTCATTCAATGAGCCGCGCTCCGATGG
Source organism: Gemmatimonadaceae bacterium (assembly GCA_046262875.1). Taxonomy (GTDB): domain Bacteria; phylum Gemmatimonadota; class Gemmatimonadetes; order Gemmatimonadales; family Gemmatimonadaceae; genus UBA4720. The sequence continues at coordinate 375 of JBHELX010000056.1, forward strand.
TCGCATTCACCGCGCAACCGATATTCTCGCTCCACGGGAAACTCCAGTCGTCGCGGCAATCGCGGGGAGAGTCATGCGGCTCAGACAAAACGCCGCCGGCGGAATCACAGCGTATTTGATTGACGACGAAGGCCGATACGTCTACTACTACGCGCACCTTTCGCACTACTCGGACAAAATCACGGAGGGACTCGATGTGCCGCAGGGGTTTGTCATCGGCTACGTCGGCACGACCGGAAACGCTCCGCCCGACACGCCGCATCTGCATTTTCAGGCGATGCGAATCAATCCGGGACAACACGACTGGTGGAACGGAACTCCCGTCGACGTGCGTCCATTCATGAGGAAAACAGGAAAGGCCATCGAATGATGGCACGCGCCAGACCGAAAGAAATAGAAACCAGCTTATCGTCGCGAGTTCTTCCCCTGATCGCGGTCTCCGTTTTTTTGAGCGCCGCGTTGTTGTTTCTGTTGCAGCCGATGTTCGGAAAAATGATTCTCCCCATGTTCGGCGGAGCGCCGGCGGTGTGGATTACATCGCTCGTGTTCTTTCAGATCATGCTTCTGGCTGGGTATCTGTACGTGCACGTCACATCGACGCTGCTCGATCCTCGCAAACAAGCTGCACTGCACGCAGTCCTTCTTTTCATCCCACTTGTCGTCCTTCCGATTCACATCCTCAACGGATTTGGGCTGACGTCTCCGCTCCGCCCGATCTCATCGGTATTCCTCGTACTGCTGGCATCTGTCGGTCTGCCGTTCTTCGTCGTGTCAACTACAGCGCCGCTTTTGCAACGTTGGTTCGGCAGCACCCGGCACAAACTCGCGAGCGATCCGTTCTTCCTCTACGCCGCAAGCAACCTCGGCAGCATCGGCGCGTTGCTACTCTATCCTATAGTAGTAGAGCCGCACTTAGCGCTCGATACACAAGCTCGCGCGTGGTCCATTGGTTACGGGTTACTGATCATTCTCTCGCTAGCCTGCGCGTTCGCGATCCGCAGTCCGGACTATTTCCGCGGTCCGCAGTCCGCGGTTCTTCCGCGGTTCGCGGTCCGCGGTCGCCTTCGTCTTCGTTGGGTCGCACTCGCCGCAGTCCCCTCGAGCTTGCTGTTGAGCGTGACGTCCCACATCACGACTGACATCGCACCCGTTCCGCTGTTCTGGGTCATTCCACTCACGTTGTACCTTCTGACGTTTGTATTCTCGTTCTCTCCGCGAATGGAATTTCTGCGTCGCTTCGCATGGAACGCGCTTCCATTCGTCGTGTTTCTGCCGTTGGCGATGATCCTCAACGGAATCAGCGAGCCGCCCGGCTTCGTTCTTATTCACCTCGCAGTGTTTTTTATCGCAGCGATGGTCTGTCACGGCGAATTGGCAGCGACACGGCCGGGTGTCGCCTATCTCACTGAGTTCTACGTGTGGCTCGCAGTCGGCGGCGCGGTCGGCGGGCTGTTCAACGTTGTTGTTGCACCGATCGTTTTCCATACGCGAGCCGAGTATCCACTCGGTTTGATTCTGGCTTGTTTGCTCCGAGCTACGACAGCAGCCGGCGAATTGCGTCCACGCGCGAGCGACATTGCAATCGCAGTCGGAGTCGGAGTGTTGACGTTCCTCGGAGAGTTCGTCGTCGGACTTTTCGTGGCCGCAAAGGAATCGATCGTTTTTGTCGGCTATGCTTTTACAGTACCTGTTCTCGTCGCGCTGATATTCTTCCGGAGGCCACTTCGTTTCGCGCTCGCGGTCGCGACGATTTCTTTGGCCGCCGCTCTCTACCCCGATCGCACGCAGCTCGTGATCGCATCCGATAGGAGTTTTTATGGAGTTCACCGCGTCGTGAATCGCGGGGCATATCGAGTTCTTCTCAACGGAAACACGCATCATGGGTCGCAGTCTCTACGTCCTCCAACCCGCTGCGTACCGTTGAGCTACTACCATCCGACTGGTCCGCTTGGAGATCTATTCGCGACATTCACCGGTGATCTCGCCAAATCCGATTTCGCGGTCATCGGTCTCGGTACCGGGTCAACCGGTGGATATGCTCGCCCCGGTCAGCGGTGGACGTTCTACGAGATCGATCCGGCAGTGGAGCGCATCGCGCGTAATCCGGAGTACTTCACTTTCCTGCGCGATTGCGTTCCTCAAGCGCGAGTCGTTATCGGCGATGCTCGCCTCTCACTTACCAGCGAGCCGGACAGTCTTCACGATCTCCTCGTAGTTGACGCGTTCAGCTCCGACGCAATTCCGGTTCATCTGCTCACGCGTGAAGCGATGGATGTTTACACCCGAAAGCTCGCGCCGAGAGGCGTGATCGCGTTTCACATATCAAATCGATATGTGAATTTGCGCCGGATTTTGGCACGTCTCGCGCGCGACGCAAATCTCGTCGCGTACGTTCGGGAGGACCGCGACGTCTCGGCAATCCAGGCGTATGAGGGCAAGTTGCCCTCGGTTTGGGTGATGATGGCGCGAACCGGGCCTGATCTCGGCGCGTTAGTCTCCGACTCGAGGTGGTTACGGTTTCCCCCGAACGTACTCGGGCAGGCCTGGACCGATAACTACTCGAATGTTTTCGAGACGCTCAAGTTACACATATAAGGTTGGTGCGTCTGCTACTAGGCAATTCGTATCGACCGTCCTTTTGTGCCACTCGAGCCGCTAAACATGAGAGCAAGGATCCTCCGTAACGAGCGCGGCTCCATGATGGTGCTAGCCGCAATTGTTCTGCCCGTACTCCTCGGCTTTGCCGCTCTGGCATTGGACGCGGGATATTTCTTCGACTACAAGCAGCGAATGGGCGCCGCTGCCGATGGAGCCGCGATGGCTGCTGCATTCGAGGTGAAGCGGAACTTCCGCATCACTCAAGCAGATCTCGAGACTTATGCGCGCGATGACGCTGCGCGAAATGGCTTCACCGACGGAACGGATGGCGTCACTGTGACTGTAACTCGTCCCCCTGCTACGGGCCTCCACATTGGAGACAGCGCGTTCGTCGAGGTTGTGGTTTCGCGACCGACGCCCACCTTCTTCGCAAAAATATTCGGGTCTACGAGTGTTCCCATCGCAGCGCGCGCCGTGGCCACCATCTCCGATGATAATGCGGGTTGCGTCTTCGCTCTGAATACCGCTGATCCGAAGTACCCGATCGAGTTCGATATCAACAAAAGCGGGACGCACATCAACGTTCCCAAATGCGCGATTATATCCAACGGAAATTTCGAAGTCGTCAGCGGAAGCTCGATCGACTCTGCGGCCGAAATCCTGGTTACGGCCGCATCGCGTACAGGTACTGGTACAGTGAACCCGGGTCCCCAATACAATGTGCCACCGACTCCGGATCCATTCGGCGACCTCGACGAGGCAGGCTTGTTCGGAACGAACTGGACCTGTGGATGGAGCGGTTCAAAAAAATCCGGCGGAGTGACGACACCGATAAGCGGAACTGGCGCGCTCATCATCAAACTCGGGACCGACCAATACACAATGAATCCCGGAGTGTATTGCGGAAACAGCAGTCAGGCGGGCATGGACATTACCGGAGGCACGATTGCCAGTGGGCTCGGACCGTGTAATCCGGCGACAGACGGAATAGTCAACTTCAACCCTGGCGTTTACATCGTCCTGGGTGCCGGTTTCAAGTGGATTCACGTCTGCACGGCGGGGACTGGTGTTGTCTTTTATGCTAGCGGGACAGCAGCAAACCCATATGGCGCCTGTGGGGCCAACGTCTTCGCGACAGATCCACCTGCGCGATATTTCTTGAGCGCTCCAACCGCGAGCACGGCGAATTTCAAGAAATGGCCAGGAACCAGTTATACGACCGCAGCCGCTAGCTGGACGGTCCAGTCCGCAGCGTCGTATGAGGGGCTTCTGTTCATTCAGGATCGGTTGCAGGGCACACTGAGCGGCCATCCCTCAGCGAACTGTAACTCGAATCCGATAAAGCTCGACTTCCAGCCGGACGCGATGACGCTCGACGGGGCAATCTATTATCCGAATCATCATATCATTTACGGCGCGAGCACTTACGCCGCGGGCAACTACATGGTTCTCATTGCCGGCACGTTGTTGTTTGACGGAACGGCCGCGTTCAATAGCAACTTTACGTCCTTGGCTAATGGCTCTCCCATCAAAACGGTTGGTCTCGGTGAATAGCGTGAGAGGTGTCGCGTTTGGTCGATCCTTGAGAAGCAGCCTGAGGCGCCAGCGCGGGGGTGCGATGATCGAGCTCGCCCTCGTGCTGACTGCTTTGTCTATCCTGGTTATCGGGGCCATCGACTTCGGGCGTATATCCTATATGGCTATGGCGCTCACCCACGCCGCGCGTCAGGGAGCAATGGTCGGATCGGGGAGCGTCGCCGACACCCAGAATTTTGCTGCAATGAAACTTGCGGCAGAGGCGTCGGCGAACCCTGACATAGGATCCATCACGGACTCGGCCACAACAAGCTGCGAGTGCGATGTGAGTGGCAGTGTCAGTGTGATGGGGAGTTGCCCGCCAGTCGGGAGTTGTGTGGGAATCGTCCGAATTCGCGTGAGAGTGGTTGCCATGAAAACCTTCTCCACGATCTCGAGATTCCCAGGGGTTCCAAGTTCTGTGACTCTGAAGCGCGTTGCCATCATGCGCGCGCAATAGCGGGAGATGCCAACGCGAAGACCCGGTGACCGCAAAGGCGCCACGATGGTCGAGTTCGCGATTGCCTGTACGGTCTTTTTCATGGTCGTTTTTGGCGCAATCGAATTCAGCCATGCCGTATGGCAATTCAATGTTGTCGCGAACGCGACGAAAGCTGCCGCTCGCTGGACGATTGTCCGCGGCGGTTCGGCTGGACAAACCGCAGTCGCAGACACCTCCATTCATAACTACATAGTGACGCAGATGTACGGGTACCCGGAAACGGACTCGATAACGTGGAGTCCCACGACAAAGACGCGGGGCGATACGATCAAAATCGTGGTACGTAGCAGCTATACGATCGGTGTTCCACGATTGTTCACGGCGTACACGGTTCCAATGAGAAGCGCCGCGAAAATGATCATCGCGCGTTGAAGGGCCGCGAACGCGCCGAGCTGAGGGCCGAGGCGCACCATCTGAACCCGACGGTGCATGTTGGAAAAGAAGGACTCACTGTCGCGCTGATCGCTTCACTCGACGATAGTCTGAGAAGTCACGAGCTCGTGAAGGTGAAGCTCGGAAAAAATTCCGATTTAAAACCAAAAGATGCGGCGGGTACTCTCGCGTCCGCGACTTCGTCGGAAGTCATTCAGGTCATTGGACGGACTGCTACGTTTTATCGGGAGAATCCGGATAAGGGATTGAGCGATTGAGCGATTGAGCGGTTGAGCGGTTGAGCGGTTGAGCGGTTGAGCGACAGGCGACGAGCGACGAGCGATGAGCGATAATCGCCTATCGCTCAATCTCTCTATCGCTCAATCGCTCAATCTCTCTATCGCTATATCGCTCAATCGCTCAATCGCTCAATCTCCTTTAGGCTCCGTAGTATCGAGCAACTCGCCTGCCGAAGTAAATCCCAAAACCGGTTCCCACCATACTTACCATGAACGCCGTCGTAAAACCGACGGGCGATCCAATCGCCCAGCCGGCATAGCTGCCGACCGTCGCGCCAATGAATGAGTAGAGCTTGAGCATCTCGAACAATGGACGCGCGACAGCCTCCCTATGGCACGAAAACACCGCGTCTATCATGTTTTTCTCATGGGTGCGCCAGCAATTGCCGTCGTCATCAGACGGAAAGAGCGTGAAGTCGTCGACGATTTTCGCCGAGCAGGGGCGATTTCGCCGAGCACGGCGAAGTCGCTCGCCGATGTTGGACTCGAAGACAGCTGGCCCGTCCGCCGCCTTCAGCGCCGCGCCGTGATTCGCGAGCCCGAGCCCGGCGTGATGTACCTCGACGAAGAAGTATGGCAGGCAGTGCGCCGCACCCGGCGCAGAGTCGCAGCCGTACTACTCACGATCCTGCTTCTCCTCGGCTTCGGGGTCGCGATAGGGTTCATCACCCTCAGTTGATATTCGACTTCTCGGGTCTATTTTACGAACTACAATGCCCTATGTAATCACAGAAGCCTGCGTCAATATCAAAGACCGCGCATGCGTGGATGTGTGCCCCGTCGATTGCATCTACGAGGGGCCGGATCAACTCTACATCCATCCGGATGAGTGCATCGATTGCGGGGCGTGCGAGCCGGAGTGTCCCGTCACCGCGATCTTCCCCGAAGAGGATGTCCCCGCGAACATGAAACAGTTCGTGCAGATCAATCGGGACGTGTTTAAGGGCGAGAATCCTCCGGGGCGACCGAATAGATAAAAAGCGATTGAGCGGTAGAGCGATTGAGCGACAGGCGACGAGCGATAAGCGATAATCGCTCGCCTATCGCCCCATCGCTCTATCGCCCCATCGCTCTATCGCTCTATCGCCCCATCGCTCTATCGCTCTATCGCTCTATCGCTCTATCGCTCAACCGCTCAACCGCTCAACCGCTCAACCGCTCAACCGCTCTTTCACAATGAATGCAATTATCAAAACGAGATATTGCAGAAACGTGCTGATCTCGCTCTTGAATGCTTCTCCCCAATTGAGCTCGCCCTCACTCAATAGCTCCGGCTTGGACGGAACCCAGCGAGGAGTGAACTGCTTGTACTCCAGATACTCTCGACCGAAAGTCGATTCGAGAACTCCTTCCTCGTAACGCACGATCAAGCTGTACTCTGCCGCGAACAACAGCATCGCCAGCGGAAGAAACCAGAGTACTCCCGAGACAACGACGAATCCCATCCACACGAGAAAATTTCCGTTGTAGAGTGGGTTCCTGCTCCACGCGAATGCGCCGTGCGTCACGAGCTTCTGTACGTTGCGCGAGCGGCGGCGCGTTGTCGTTCCAGCTGCGGCAACTCCCCACAAGCGAAACGCTTCGCCAAAAACAATAAGAATTCCGCCGACTATCCACCGACGCGGTGAAGTAGTTCCGGGCAGCACGAGCGGAATTCCCAGAAATAACAGAGGCAACCAACCGCGATTTCGAAAGAGCACCGCGCCAATCTGCGCAGCGATCGAAAGCTCGGCCGCGCTGAATTCGGCTACGGGCTGTCCGCCGCGGGCCGCGGGCAGCTGCTCGTTGCCGCTAGCCGGTGGCTCGTCGCCGGTGGCCGGTCGCCGGTCGCCGGTAGCCGCCATCAATGACCAACTGATGCCAGGAAGTTGCGCACCTCCGAATTGAACTCGACGTGATCTTCGACGTTGCTCACGTGTCCCACTTTCGGAATGATCGCGAGCGTGCTGTGCGGAATCGCCTCGTGCATCGCGCGCGCTTCCTTCGGTGAGATCAAAGCATCCTCTTCGCCGGCCACGATCAGAACCGGAACGTCTATCTCCGAAAGCATCGGCGTCGAATCGCGACGATTCATCATCGCTTCGAGCGCGCCGACAATTCCCTCCACGGGCGCCGATTCCATCATCGCGTGCATGCGTTGAACGATCTCCGGGTGAGTCTCACGCGTCGTCTTGCCAACCATTCCCATGATCTGCGCATCCGCGACAGCAATTGCGCCGCCAGTGCGCGCGACTCTCTGCAAGTCGCGCCGCTTCATCTTTCCTTCGTCGCTGTCTGCACCGGGCCGAGTGTCCGCAAGAATCAGCGAGCTCACGCGATCGCCGTATTTCCGCAGGAATTCGAACGCGACGTATCCTCCCATCGACAATCCGCCAATCACCGCACTCTCGATCTCCAGTCTTTCCATGAGCTCGGCGATATCGTCAGCAAAACTTTCCATCGACCACGGCGCCGACGGAGGAGATTGGCCGAAGCCGCGCAAGTCAGGAGCGATGACGCGACACCGATCGCAAAGGCCAAATAGCTGGTCTGCCCATAACGATCGGTTGTGCGGAAATCCGTGAATGAGAATCAGCGGAAATCCTTTGCCATCCTCATCGTATTTCAGCTCCATGCAGAGAAGATACCCTTCCAGTGCTCGGGCACCGGCGTCGGTTTTCCCTCAGGGCTGATCGTCACGTAGACAATCGTCGCCTCGCAAATCATATCGCCGTGTTGATTGTGTGCGGTTTGTTTCACGGTAAAGCTCGTGTTGCCGATGGATACCAACCCGGTTCTGACATTGAAATCATCGCCCGATCGCGCTGAGCGACTGTACGACGCGTCGATGTGTCGCACCACCGCAGTGAGCGCGCGCTGAAGATATTCGTCGAATTTCATGTGACGCTCGAGTGCAGCCCAGCGCGCTCGCTCGAGGAGACCGAGCATGTACGCGTGGTTCACATGCCCGGCGGTGTCGCAGTCGCTCGGGTAGATGTGGATGCTCAGCTCGTCAGCCATCGTCCGTCAAAAGTTAACCAGAAAAGTGTCGGGCCTCGGCCTTGCTCTGTTCGCGCAACGTCGAGTGCGGCAGCGAATGCTTTCGCGCTGTACGTCGAGTCGAGTCGGATTCCAGTGATCTCGCGCAACGCAGCCGCGGCGTCGGTTGCAGCGGCGAGCGGTCGCCCGTATGCGCCGCCGTAAACGTTGTGGACGATTCGCAAATTCTCGCCGCGCACGGGCGGGATGTTTTCGCCGGTCAATCCTGCAATCGCGTGAGCCGTCCCACGAATTATTCTCTTCGTCCTCCGCCTGTTCGTAACCAACCTCGGCCCAACTCTCGCGCCGATGATTGGAATATCGAGTCCGGCGATTGCCAATCCCAATGCGAGTCCGGCCATTGTCGCGCCTGTGGCGAACGGAAGAACGATCTCGCGCGGCATCGGCATCTCACCAGCTTCGATTTGCTTTGCGAGCTCGAGCGCTGCATTGACGTGACCGAGCGTGCCGAGTGGCGTGCTTCCGCCAACGGGAATGAAGTGGACGTTGCGAGTGAGTCTGAGATAACTGGACCGGATGAGCGCGGTCGCGACGCTGCGTCCAATCGTCGGCTCGTCTAGCTCTTTTTCGAGCCGCTGAGATATCAAGTCGGCGATCTCATTCATGTCGTGCTGCCAGCGAATCGCCATCGTGCCGGCGCCGAGTCGCCGCGCGTGAATCGACGTGGCGAGCACGTGAGTCGATCCAGCGCCGCCGACCGTGAGAACTGTGTCACCCGCGCGAACGCCGCCGAGGAGAAATTCGAGTGCCCGAACTTTATTGCCGCCCAACAGTGGGGCGTTTAGATCGTCGCGTTTGATCCAGAGATCATTTGCGCCTTCGATTCCCGAAATCTTTTGAAGTGGCGATGGCCCGATGCAGAGCTGCGCGCGCGGGAGCGAGCGCAAGGTGGGGAAGCGCTTGTAGAGCGGAATGTCGTCACCCAGCCAGTGAGTGCCGGTTCCGGTAGCGGTCAGGTCGTCAGACATTAGCGAACACCGCGGACGGCGGACTGCGGAAGCACCGCGGGCCGCGGAATCACTGCGGACATTCCGCGCTCGGTGGTCCGCGGTTGTTCCGCAGCCCGCCGTCCGCGGTTCTTCCGTAGTCCGCCGTCCGCAGTGTTCACTAAATTGCCTTGATGCAAGCCGAGTCCGTTCTATACATCGATTCTCCGGAGCAAGTTGAGCTCTTCCTCGACGACATTACAGGGGTGCGCGAGGTCGCGCTCGACACCGAGGGCGCGAGCTTCCACCGATTCATCGATCGAATCTATCTCCTCCAGATCACGACGCGTGAGCGGAGCGCCGTCATCGACCCGATTCCCATCGGCACACCGGCGCGCCTCGGGCAGATGCTCGAGGATCCGACCGTCGAAATCGTCTTCCACGACGCCGACTACGACCTTCGACTGTTGCATCAGGATTACGGTTGGCACGCAAGAAATATCTTCGATACGCGCATCGCCGCCCAATTGCTCGGCATCAAATCATTTGGGCTCGCGGCGCTCCTCGATCAGTTTTTCGGGGTCCAGCTCGACAAAAAACATCAGCGCGCGGATTGGTCGCTCCGTCCGCTCACACCGGGAATGCTCGACTATGCTGCGCAGGACACGCGCTACCTGTTGGATTTGCGCGACGAGCTGCGCTCGCGATTGGAGAAACTTGGGCGACTCGAGTGGGCGAGGGAAGAATTCGACCGCCTCGAGGGAACGAAATGGGACGAAGTCGACGAGTCCCAGAATTTTCTGCGTATCAAGGGCGCGCGTGATTTAACGCGTCGGGAGCTCGCACTTCTGCGCGAGCTCGTGCCGTGGCGCGACGGGGTAGCGCGCGAGCTCGACCGTGCGACGTTCAGAGTGATGGGCAACGAAGTGCTGCTCGACATTGCGCGCACAGCGCCGAACAGTGTGCAGCAGCTCGCGGGACTCAAGGGGATGCCGCGAGGACTTCTCGAGCGCGGCGGTGCGGCGATACTCTCGGCGGTGAAGCGCGGGCTGGAAGTAGCGGAAGAACACCTGCCGAGATTTCCGCGCGCGCCCAAATGGGAAAAAGAAGACGACTTCGAGCCGAACGTCACGAAACTGAAAGCCGTGCGAGATGCCGCTGCGACTCGATTGAATCTCGATCCCGGAGTTCTATGCTCGCGAGAAAGACTCGAGGCGATTGCGAGGAAGAGGCCGTCAAAAGTGAAGGACCTCGACGATGTGCCGGGGGTGAGAAGGTGGCAAATCGCTGAAATGGGAGAAGAATTTGTGGAGGCGCTCCGCTCGTAGGAGAAGGGGAGAACTGCCAATGCCGCGGAGACGCGGAGACGCGGAGCAAAACAGAACCACGTAACAGCGCCTTCTTTTATTTGGTTCTTCAGGAAATTCCGGGAAACCTCTGGCGTAAAAGCTTACGCTCAGTTTGCGTGTCGGGAGTGATCAGTCTTCTCAGTTCGGCGTTTCGAGTAGCATTGCCGTGACGACGTATCTCGCTGGAAGTCTTTTGCATATCACCGTAATGTTCCGGTGATGGCGGGCCATGGTATTCATGTAGCATGCCGACATGCAGGATTACCGCCGTCTTCGCGTCTGGAGAAGAGCGCACGCTCACGTTCTTAGTGTCCGTCGTGCGACAAATCAGTTTCCGCGGACGGGCTATTCTTCGACGAAAACTCAGCTTATGAAAACGGCGGAATCCGTGCCTTTCACTCTCGTTGAGGGATGCGGCGCCTTCACCCAGAAAGAGATGGCCAGATTTGTCGATATGAGCATCAAGTCGACAAAAGAATTGGAATACCAGCTTTTTCTTGCGCGCGATTACGGCGTATTGCCACGTAAGGATTGGAAGTCACTGACGGTGGAAACCATCGAGATACGGCGAATGCTTTGTGGATTACGTCGAAGGGTTCTTGGAGATGATGATAAAAAAGGGGCGTGATCCGTCGTCACGGCAATGCTACTCGAAACGGCCGACTGAAAAAAAACTGTTAACTCCGGACGCGCAAACTGAGAGGTCAGGTTCTCCGGCAGCATTTCCCGGAATTTCCTGAAGAACCCATTTTGATATTTGTATCCCAAAGACCAATACCACCGAACTCCTTCCTCGAAGTCAGCGTTGGGGGAAGATCGCGGGGAAAACGATGTCTGTCGTGAACACGCAGCGATCGTTGTGACCACACTCAGGCACGATGATGATCGAATGGTGAGCGCCCAAAGTTTCATTCACGTATTTCGCGAACGCTTCGCCTCGTGCTCGGCGCGTGGGTCCCTGCGCCATCGCATTAGCTGACGAATCGAAGCCGCCGAGCGGAAGGACGTCCACCTGCCCGACGAGATAGGTGGTCGTGCGCGTGGCAAGCTGTTTTCTCAGCTGATCGTCGGTCATTTGCCCCGTGTAGCCCGATCTATTTTTCAAACCTGCGGGCCATAGGTCGTAACGCGGTGCCTTTGCCGAATCGAATGCGCCGTATGTGAATTTCGTATGAACTGAATCACCCGTCGGCCCGAGCGCTTCCTTGTAGGCATCTTCCGGATTCGCATCGCCGGTGGGCAACGGCCGCACCGCTGCAGGCCACGCGTAACTCGACGGGTTCGCAACTACGTAGCTGATCGTGACGCCGGGGAGAGTACCGTCGATCTTGTTGGCCATCTCGTAGCGATTCGTGAACTGGCCGCCCGCTGAATGACCGGTGACGACGACGTGCGTCAGATTCGGAAAGTTTTTCTTGTTCGCGAGCCTGCGAATGATCTCGTCGACGAAATCAAATGCCGAGATCGTGGGATTTGTCGGCGACATTCCGCCGGAGCGCCATGTGTCGCCGCGCTCGGGCCAGAGCAACTCGCCTGAGGTGACCTTGTCATTTCCCGCAGCAAAGCGTGGAGCGATGATGACCGTGTTCGCGAGCGCTCCGGCTGCAAATCCCGCGTCGGTGGCCGTTTCGAAATAATGATCCGCGTTGCGGTTTGCGCCGTGCACCATGATGAGCGCGCGCGTCGCTTCAGGGTGTGTCGTATCCAGAGAGTGTGTCGAGTAAATCATGGATCTTGACGGCCCGCTGCCGAAGGTGATCCAACGCTCGCAATCGGATACCGCTTTGACGCACGGCGTTGCTTGCCCCTGAGCGGACGCAGCGAATATTGATAACCCGCTAAAGATGAAAAGAGTTTTGCGCTTGATCACTTTATAAGTGGCGTCCACACATGGGTGCGCGGAATTTTACCGCATTCGTAGAAGCGCGAACATCAGCCCGCCCAGGGTGACGACCGAGCCAGTCCAATAGATGAACATCCACTTGAGGAGCTCAGCCCGAAGGTCGGCGAGGCCTGTGCGGAATTCCCCTCGCAGCTCGCTTTTGATCGAGGCACTCTCTGCGAGAAGCGCTGATCTGAAGCGCTCCCAGTTCAAATCGTTTATTTCTCTCAACTGAGTTTGATACGTAAGGTCTACCGCGTTGAACCAATCGACGAGCTCGCCAGCGATTTCATCTCCGAGTCGCTCGTAGAATTTGCGTGAGAGTTTTGCAGTAACTGGCACCCGATCTCCGGAAGAAGGTCAGGTGAATCAACTAATAGATACTCTCGGCGCCGGCACCATGGCAACGCTTTGACGACCGAAATGTCGCAACTATCGAATCCCATAGCAGAGTTATGCGGCGTCGGATGCCCGCTCGGTTTTCCGGAGAATCAAACGTTGCGCAATCCATGATGCAGGCCAGCTGCATACGAACAATGCGGCGACGATGAGCGCACTGCGGCGATCGCTGATGATTATCGATGCAACGATCGCCGCAACGCTCAGCAGTGCGAGCCCGGGAATGACAGGATACCATGGCGCCTTGTACGGCCGAGCGGTGTTTGGCTCCCGGCGGCGAAGAACGAAAAAAGATGTGAACGTCATTACGTACAGCGATGCGGAAAGCAGGATGTCCGCGGCGAGTACTTGATCGCTCGTTCCGGACATGATGAACGCGGCGATGAGTAACACGGTCATGAGTAAAGCGATGACAGGCGTGCCTCGCTCGTTGACGCGAGTCGCCCGGTGAGGGAACAGCCCGTCGCGTCCCATCGCAAGAATGATCCGCGGCGCTGCGATTACTCCGGCGCTGATCGCACCAAACAATGAGATGATCATGAGCAGCCTGATCGAGGTCTCGCCGTACCGACCGAAGACTGCGTTCGCTACTGACGCTGCCACGAATGGATCGTTGGCGATTTTGCTCATCGGGAGTACCGCGAGAAATGCCGCGTTTACGAGCAGATAGATCACGATGACCAGCCAGACGCCGTTGAAAATCGATCGAGGGATTTCGCGACCGGGATCGCGAATCTCCTCGCTGCAGTACACGACTGTGTAGTAGCTGTCGTACGTGAAGAAAACTCCTTGCATCGCGATGCCGAGCGCGAGCAGCAGCGCAAAGCCATGCGGCACCGACTGCGCCG
>JBHELX010000057.1:0-13104 GCA_046262875.1 Gemmatimonadaceae bacterium
CGAACGGATGCCGCAGCCGCTTCGACCCGAGGAAGTCAACCGACTACTCGGCGTCGCAGACGACTCGGAGCCGGAAGAAGTGAAGGAAGAAATTCCTTTCCTGGTTGGTCAGGCGGTGGCGATCACCGAAGGACCATTCACCGATTTCAATGGAACCGTTGAAGAAGTTTTAAGTGACAAAGGAAAGGTGCGAGTGTCCGTATCGCTTTTCGGGAGACCGACGAGCGTTGAATTGGATTACTTGCAGTTGAAGGGGTACTGATTCAGGGGTCACCGATACCCGCTAGCCGATGACCGATTCGCGATGTCCGACTCGGTCCTCTGTAATCGGGTATCGGCCAGCGGGTATCGCAATCGGAGTAGTTAAAGCCTTTGCGCGGGGCGGCCTGATGTCGGGCGAGGAGCGCACCGTCGGATACCACAACGACGTCAAAACGAAACCGTGGTAGTTGAAGCGCGAAGCAATTTTGCTCCCCGCGCAAAAACGTTCTAAGGAGTATCATGGCAAAAAAAGTCACTGGATTCGTCAAGCTGCAGATCCCTGCAGGAAAGGCGAACCCGGCGCCTCCCGTCGGCACCGCTCTCGGTCCGCAGGGGATCAACATCATGGCATTCTGCAAAGAGTTCAACGCTCGCACGCAGGGTCAGGACACGATTCTCCCGGTCGAGATCACGATCTTCGCCGACAAATCCTTCACCTTCATCACCAAGACTCCGCCAGCGGCTGTCCTGTTGAAGAAGGAGGCGGGAATTGAAAAAGGCTCCGGTCAGCCAAACCGCAACAAGGTTGGATCTGTCACAAAAGCACAGCTCAGAAAAATCGCCGAGATCAAGATGCCCGATCTCAACACGGAGTCGATCGAGTCGGCAATGGCGATGATCGCCGGCGCAGCGCGCTCGATGGGTCTCGAGGTGAAGGACTGATGCGCAAACACGGCAAGAAATACAACGCTGCCGCTACAAAGCGCGATCACGCAATTCACTATGCGCCCAAGCAGGCGATCGAGTTCGTGAAGTCGTCCGCGTACGCGAAGTTCGACGAGACAGTCGAAGTCGCGGTGCGTCTCGGAGTCGATCCACGTCACGCCGATCAGGTCGTTCGTGGTACAGTCGTGCTGCCGGCGGGAACGGGTAAGACAGTTCGCGTTCTCGTAATCGCCGACGGTGAAAAGGCGAGAGAGGCAGAGCAGGCAGGCGCCGATTATGTCGGCACCGAGTACATCGCGAAGATCAAGGACAACTGGCTCGACTTCGATGTGCTGATCGCAACGCCGGACAAGATGGGCCAGCTCGGACAGCTTGGCCGGGTTCTTGGTCCGCGTGGTCTCATGCCGAATCCGAAAGCCGGCACCGTGACGTTCGACGTCGCTCGGGCTGTGCGTGAGG
This sequence comes from Gemmatimonadaceae bacterium, assembly GCA_046262875.1. Lineage (GTDB taxonomy): Bacteria > Gemmatimonadota > Gemmatimonadetes > Gemmatimonadales > Gemmatimonadaceae > UBA4720. The sequence goes on from JBHELX010000057.1 coordinate 1,387, forward strand.
TGAAGGCAGGGAAAATCGAATTCCGGGTGGACAAGAGCGGCAACGTTCACGCGGCAATCGGCAAAGTTTCGTTTCCGCAGGAAGCGCTCGAGACGAACTTCGCCGCGTTCATGGATCAGATAGTTCGCTCGAAGCCGGCAGCGGCAAAAGGCGTCTACGTTCGCAACGTTGCGGTCTCGAGCACCATGGGGCCTGGCGTTCTCATCGACACTACTCCTTACCGGTAATCCGACAATGAAAAAAACCGAAAAGGAGCAGCTGGTATCGGATCTTCGCGATAAGCTCAAAGGCGCGAAATCTCTTTACTACACCGACTTCACGGGGCTCAACGTGAAGCGCATGACTGAGCTCCGCCGCCGCTTGAAGCGCGCCGGCGTCGAGTACGTCGTGATCAAAAACACGTTGGCCTTGAGAGCGGTCAACGAGAGCGGATTGGTGGGGCAGACTCTGAAAGGCCCGACCGGTCTTGTGTTTGGCGCGGATGCAGTCGCGGCCGCAAAGGTCCTGACTGATTTCGCGAAAGAATTCGAGCAGAGGCCCGCGGTAAAGGGCGGCTTGCTCGATGGAAAAACGATCGACACGGCGCAGGTGAAGAAACTCGCGTCGCTGCCGTCTCGTGAGCAGATGCTGGCAGATCTCGGTGCCGGCTTGCAGTCACCGCTGGGCGCTTTCGTAGGCGCTCTCAACGGGCTGTTATCCATGTTTGCAGGCGCGCTCGACGCGCTCAAGTCACAGCGCGAAGGCGCCTAATTTTTCAAGGAGAAATAAAACAATGGCGAACGCAACCATGAGCAAGGACGAGATCCTCGATGCAATCGGCAACATGTCGGTGTTCGAGCTCGCCGAGCTGATCGAAGCTTTCAAAACCAAGTTCAACGTCACGATTTCCGCCGCGCCGGTTGGCGCAGCTCCCGCTGCTGGTGGCGCGGGTGCTGCAGCCGCCCCCGCTGCTGAAGAGCAGACGGAATTCAAAGTCACCCTCAAGGCAGCCGGCGCGAAGAAGATTCAGGTCATCAAGGTCGTGCGCGAGCTGACCGGCCTCGGGCTGAAAGAGGCGAAGGATCTTGTCGATGCCGCCCCGAGTGACGTGAAGACCGGCGTCACGAAGGAAGAGGCAGCGACGATGAAAGCGAAACTCGAGGAACAAGGGGCAGAAGTAGAAGTGAAGTAGCCGTGGAAATAATTGAAGCTCCGAAATCCGCTCCACCCCGGTATCGCGAAAATTTCGCGACCGCCGGGGGTGGAGTCGTTTGCGCCTGTACCGTAGGTGAAAAATGCCAGAACTGATGAAAGAGATTTCCTTTGCAAAGCTCGAGCAGGGCATGCAGATGCCCCATTTGCTCGATATCCAGACTCGCGCTTTCGAGTCGCTGCTTCAGGTCGACGCCGCCGCGCACGAGCGCGAGGACGTAGGCCTCGAGCGCGTCTTCAAGGATCTTTTCCCGATTACCGACGTACACGAGAACTTCTCGCTCGAGTTCAAGAGCTACACGCTCGGCGATCCGAAGTACTCTGTCGCCGAGTGCATCGAGCGCGACATGACCTATTCCGCGCCGCTCAAGGCGACGCTTCAGCTCGTCATCTTCGAGGAAACCGAAGCAGGCAAGCGCCCGAAGAACATCATCGAGAAAGAAGTCTACCTCGGTGAGCTTCCCCGCCTCACTCCGCTCGGAACCTTCGTCATCAATGGTGCCGAGCGTGTAATAGTGAGCCAGCTGCACCGCTCGCCCGGCGTCGTGTTCGAGGAGTCGACGCACCCAAACGGACAGCGACTCATTTCCGCGCGCATCATTCCATTCCGTGGATCGTGGGTCGAGTTCACCGTGGACATCCACGACGTGATCTACGTCCACATCGACAAGAAAAAGAAATTCCCGGCGACCGCGCTTCTACGCGCCTTCGGCTATGGAACGGATTCATCGATTCTCCACCTTTTCTTTGCGGTGCGCGAGCTCGATCTCAGCAAGAAGCGCGATACTCGCACTGATTTGCGTGAGGTAGTCGGGGCAATCATTGCCGAAGACGTAACGCTGGCAGGTGAAGCGGTCGATCCGGACGCGCCGCGTCTCAAGACGAAGAAGGCCCGCACTCAGCTCGAGAAGAATCAGGCGGATCTTGCCGTCAAGGAAGGCGACATTCTCGATGAAGACGTCATGAATCGCCTCAGCCGGCTCAACATCAAGAAGATCAAGGTCTTCGCATCGTACACTACCATAGATCTGCGCGACGAGATGGACGCCATCGAGCGCGGTGAGCGTCCCGAACGCCGAATGGTTGCGCGCGATGCTGTCGATGTCGAGTCGGGGGAAGTGATCGCCGAGTGCGGCGATAAGCTTACCGATACGCTTATCAAGAGGCTGCGCAAAGCGGACATCAACAAGGTTCAAGTCTTCGTTGCCTCGGGCCGTGCCGAGTCCGCGTTGATCAAGAACACATTGGCGAAGGATCCGACGAAAGCAGAAGAGGAAGCACTGCGCCAGATCTACTCGCTGCTCCGTCCCGGTGATGCACCCAATCGCGAGACAGCGAAGCAGGCGCTCGAGCGGCTGTTCTTCTCGCCTAAGCGCTACGATCTCGGTCGTGTTGGCCGCTACAAGATCAATCAGAGGCTGAACACCAATCGTCCAGCGAGTGAGACCGTTCTCACTCGCGAAGATTTCATCGCGATTGTTCGGTATCTCGTCGAGCTCCACGAAGGTCGTGGATTCACCGACGACATCGATCACCTCGGAAATCGACGCATTCGGTCGGTTGGCGAGCTGATCGCGAATCAATTCTCGGTCGGTCTCTCGCGCATGGCGCGCCTGGTGAAGGAGCGCATGTCGATCAACACCGATCCGGAAAAGATTTCGCTCGACGACCTCGTCAACGCGCGAACTGTGTCAGCAGTCATTCAGGCGTTCTTCGGATCGTCGCAGCTGTCGCAGTTCATGGATCAGACGAATCCGCTCGCTGAGCTGACGCACAAGCGTCGTCTCTCGGCGCTCGGACCGGGTGGTCTGACGCGCGAGCGCGCAGGATTCGAAGTGCGCGACGTGCATTACTCGCAGTACGGCCGCATGTGCCCGATCGAAACGCCGGAAGGTCCGAACATCGGACTCATCACGTCGCTCGCGTGCTTCGCGCAGGTGAACGACCTCGGCTTCATCGAGACGCCGTATCGCGTCGTGAAAAATGGAAAGGTGATCGACGAAATCTCGTGGCTCGATGCGAACCGCGAGGAAGACGTCACGATCGCTCAGGCAAACGCACAGCTCAATCCCGATGGATCGTTCGTCGACGAGCTCGTGCTCTGCCGTCAGCGCGGTGATTTCCCGCTCGTCGCTCCCGACAGGATCGATTACATGGATGTCGCGCCTGAGCAGCTCGTTTCGATCGCTGCAGCGCTCATTCCGTTCCTCGAGCACGACGACGCGAACCGCGCGTTGATGGGCTCGAACATGCAACGGCAGGCGGTGCCACTGCTCAATCCGCGAACTCCGCTCGTTGGAACCGGACTCGAGGAGAAGGTCGCGCGCGATTCTGGCGCAGTGATCATCGCTCACCGCCCTGGAACAGTTACGAGCGTCACTGCCGACGAAATCATCGTTGACACCGGCGCCGGAACGACTGGAAGCAAGAAAGACGCAAACCGTCCGCTCGCGCGATTGACGCAGCACGATCGCTACAAGATCAAGAAGTACTGGCGGACAAATCAGGACACCGCGATCAACCAGCGTCCGCTCGTCAGCCGCGGACAAAAGGTGAAGGCTGGAGAAGTTCTCGCCGACGGTGCGTCAACAGAATTTGGACAGCTTGCGCTCGGAGCGAACGTGACCGTCGCGTTCATGCCGTGGTACGGTCACAACTTCGAGGACGCGATCGTTCTGTCGGAGCGACTGGTGAAGGAGGACGTGTACTCATCCATCCACATTCAGGAGCTCGAGCTGCACGTCCGCGACACGAAGCGCGGTCAGGAAGAAATCACGCGTGAAATTCCAAACGTCGCCGAGGAAGCGTTGAACGACCTCGACGAGCGCGGAATCGTTCGCATCGGTGCGCACGTGAAGCCGGGCGACATTCTCGTCGGCAAGATCACGCCGAAGGGAGAGACAGAGCTTTCACCTGAGGAGAAGCTGCTCACAGCAATCTTCGGTGAGAAGGCAAAGGACGTGAAGGATTCGTCCCTCAAGGTTCCGCCGGGAATGGAAGGCGTCGTCATCGACGTCAAGATTTTCTCGCGCGTCGATGATCAGGTTGTCGAAAAAGATCGCGGCGAGCGAATCGGTGAGATTCGCCGGCTCGAGGGCGAGGAGAAGATTCGCGTCAATGAAGTACGCGATGGAGAGCTGGTCGAGCTTCTCGAGGGTCAGACTGTTGGTCTCGCTCTCAAGAGCGGAACTGTCGAGGAAGCAATTCCTTCAGGGACGAAGCTCACCGCTGCGGTACTTGCCGATCTCAAGCTTTCGACGCTCGATCTGAAGACATTCCGCGTCGAGGGCAAAGCGGCGAACGAAAAAATCCGCACGATCATCGAGGCGGCCAACGAAGAGAAAGCGCGTCTCGAAGAAAAAGCGGAAGAGAGAATCGACAGAGTGCTTCAGCCGGACGAATTGCCCCCGGGCGTCATCCAGCTGGTGAAGGTTTACATGGCCGAGAAGCGCAAGGTTTCCGTCGGCGACAAGATGGCTGGTCGCCACGGCAACAAGGGTATCGTCGCGCGAATCGTTCCCGAGGAGGACATGCCGTTCCTACCCGACGGACGGCCGGTGGACATCGTGCTCAATCCGCTCGGCGTGCCGAGCCGAATGAACGTTGGACAGATTCTCGAGACGCATCTTGGATGGGCGGCGAGGCTGCTTGGATTTTACGCCAAGACGCCTGTCTTCCAGGGCGCGAACGAGCGTGAGATCGGCTTGTTGTTGAAGCTCGCCGCAATCACGTGGGTTCGTGATGCGCTCGATCTTCGAACGCCGCGTGTCGCGATCAGCGAGGCCGAGCTTCGCAGTCTCATCGTCGACACGCATCGTTCGACGGCGGAAGCCGATCACGTCGAGTTGTTGAGCGACGCGTCGATCGACGATCTGTCAAAGCGCGGCGTGGCGAGCGAGACACGCGACGTGTACAACCGGATTCGTGAATTCGTGACCAGCGCAGCGAAGGAGCTGGCGGACCGCGAATACGCGGAGATGGACAATCAGGTCGCGTTCCATTCAAACGATAGTGAGGAGACCGAGGACATCTCCGCGGCGCAGCGCACTCAGTTCAAGAGCGCGATTTCGCAGGTTCAAAAGAAGCGCGGTACCGAGCCGTCAGCGGTGCTCGAGGAGATGGAGCTACCTGCGCTTGCCGCCTCACTTGGAAAGAAAGCAGACATCGAAGTCGATCAGGCAGCAGCCGAGCTGATGCGTCTCGCGGGAATTTCTGCTGGAGGCAAGGTGAGACTGCGTGACGGACGCACGGGCGAGACATTCTCGAACCCTGTCACCGTCGGCGAGATCTACATGCTCAAGCTTTCTCACCTGGTTGACGACAAGATCCACGCGCGAAGCATCGGTCCCTACTCGCTGGTGACTCAGCAGCCGCTTGCCGGAAAGGCGCAGTTCGGCGGCCAGCGATTTGGAGAGATGGAAGTGTGGGCGCTCGAAGCTTACGGTGCCGCGCACACGCTGCAGGAAATTCTCACCGTCAAGTCAGACGATGTGAACGGCCGCAGCCGCGTTTATGAAGCGATTGTGAAGGGGCAGAATCTGCCGGAGCCGGGAATTCCGGAATCGTTCAACGTGCTTGTACAGGAGTTGAAGGCGCTCGGAATTCACGTCAGCATGGGAGCGAACGCAACCAGCGGCTACGGTCTCGGAAACAGCTCTATCGGTGGTAATGGCTCGAACGGGAGCGAGGGTTAATCATGATTGATTTCAGAAGCTCGCGCGAAACGCGCGCATCTTCATTCGACTACATCCAGGTCCGCATTGCCTCGCCCGAGGAAATGCGTGGTCCCAAGGACGCCAAGGAGCGGGAGCGGCTCGAGATGCAGGGCCTCCGCACGTGGTGGTCGTGGGGCGAAGTTCTAAAACCTGAGACCATCAACTATCGCTCCTTCAAGCCGGAGAAGGATGGACTTTTCTGCGAGCGCATCTTCGGTCCCGTAAAGGACTGGGAATGCCACTGCGGAAAGTACAAGAGAATCCGGTATCGCGGTGTGATCTGCGATCGTTGCGGCGTCGAGGTGACTCTTGCTCGCGTTCGACGCGAGCGCATGGGGCACATCGAGCTCGCCGTACCCGTCGCCCACATCTGGTTCTTCAAGACTCTTCCGAGTCCGATGGGGAATCTCGTGGACCTCACGCTTCGCGATCTCGAGAAGGTTATTTACTACTCGAACTACGTCGTCATCGAGCCGGGCGAGCAGGAAGTAACGCAGAATGAATTGCTCGACGAAGATCGATATCTAGATCTCAAGCAGAAAGCGAAGGACGAGGGCGACACTGCATTCCACGCCGACATCGGCGCGCCTGCGGTGCGCGAGATTCTCAAGAGAATCGACGTCGACAAGGTCGCAGAAGAGCTGCGCGCTGGACTGATCGATGAGGGCTCACAGCATCGCAAGAAGCAGATGCTAAAGCGACTCAAAGTCGTCGATGCATTCCGAAACTCCGGCGATCAGGGCAACACGCGCAACAAGGCAGAGTGGATGATCATGGACGTGATACCGGTGATTCCGCCGGATCTTCGTCCGCTCGTTCCTCTCGATGGGGGCCGGTTCGCGACATCGGATCTCAACGATCTCTATCGTCGCGTGATCAACCGCAACAATCGCTTGATGAAGCTCATCTCGCATCGTGCGCCTGAAGTCATTCTGCGCAACGAGAAGAGAATGCTTCAGGAAGCGGTCGATGCGTTGTTCGACAACGGTCGTCGCTCTAAGGCGATTCGTGGTCGCGGCAAGCGTCCCCTGAAGTCACTGTCCGACATGCTCAAGGGCAAGCAGGGCCGGTTCCGTCAGAACCTGCTCGGCAAACGCGTCGATTATTCCGGACGTTCGGTGATCGTCGTTGGTCCTGAGCTCAAGCTGCACCAGTGCGGACTGCCGAAGGCAATGGCGCTCGAATTGTTCAAGCCGTTCATCATTCACAAGCTCGTCGAGAAGGGAATCGCCGAGACGGTGAAGCGCGCCAAGAAGATCGTGGAGAAGGAATCACCCGAGGTTTATGAAATCCTCGAGGAGATCATTCGCGATCATCCTGTGCTCCTCAATCGTGCGCCTACCCTGCATCGACTGGGAATCCAGGCGTTCGAGCCCGTGCTCGTCGAAGGCAAGGCCATTCGAATTCACCCACTCGTTTGCGCGGCGTTCAACGCCGACTTCGACGGTGACCAGATGGCCGTGCACGTTCCACTTTCGTTCGAGGCTCAGCTCGAGTGCCGTCTGCTCATGCTGTCGTCGAACAATATCCTCAAGCCGTCGGACGGACGTCCGGTTGCGGAGCCCAGCCAGGACATCGTGCTCGGCTGTTATTTCGCGACCAAGGCGCCGTACGATTTCGAGAAGGCAATCAAGACTGCAAAGCGATTCAGCAATGTCGCCGAGGTTGAAATTGCGCTTGCTCAGGATCGCGTGAACTTCCACACAGCGATCAAATTCTGGGTGGATGACATCGGTGGTGCGCGGTGGGTCGACACGACGGCTGGTCGCGCGATGTTCAACGCGATCATTCCGAAGGAGCTCGGCTACCAGAACCACGATATGAAGAAGAAGGCGCTGGGCGAGCTGGTGTTCGAGTCCTATCGCAAGAGTGGACTCGCCGGCACCGTGCCTTTCCTCGATCGGCTGAAGGAATTCGGATTCCGCAACGCGACGCGTGGCGGAATTTCCATCGGCATCGAGGACCTTCATATCCCCGAGGAGAAGGAAGGTCTTCTCCAGGATGCGAGTGAGCGCGTCGAGCGCTTCCAGCGCGCATACCAGACGGGAAATATCACGAATGGCGAGCGCTACAATAAAGTGATCGACACGTGGACGCACGCGAACTCCGACGTCGCCGACGCCATGGTCAAGGCCATGCGCGAGAGCAAGTCGGGCTTCAATCCGGTGTTCATGATGTTCGATTCCGGATCACGTGGATCGCGCGATCAGATTCGTCAGCTCGCAGGAATGCGCGGACTGATGGCGAAGCCGCAGAAGAAATTGACGGGAGGAATCGGCGAGATCATCGAAAGCCCGATCAAGTCGAACTTCCGGGAAGGATTGTCAGTGCTCGAGTACTTCATCTCGACGCACGGCGCGCGAAAGGGACTTGCCGACACTGCATTGAAGACGGCAGACGCTGGTTACCTCACGCGTCGTCTCGTGGACGTCGCGCAGGACGTGACGATCACCGAGGAAGATTGCGGAACGATTCTCGGACTCGAGGTTGGCGCGCTGAAGGAAGGCGAGGACATCATCGAGCCTCTCGCAGAGCGTATCGTCGGTACAGTTGCAGCCGAAGATATCGAGGATCCGCACGAGACCGATCAATCGGGTCGTCGCACACTGCTCGCGGAAGCGGGGCAGCTGATCGACGAAGATATGGCGCGCGCAATCGAGGACAGCGGAATCGAGACCGTTCGAATTCGCAGCGTTCTCACTTGCGAGGCGAAGCGTGGACTTTGCCAGATGTGCTACGGCCGCAACCTCGCCACCATGGGAATGGTGGACAAGGGCGAGGCGGTCGGCATCATCGCTGCGCAGTCGATCGGCGAGCCGGGTACTCAGCTTACGCTGCGTACGTTCCACATCGGTGGAACGGCTGCTCGTATCGCCGAGCAGACGACTCGCAAATCGAAGGTCGATGGAACGATCGAGTTTGGCGATCGGCTCGTGTCAGTCATCAACGACGAGCGACAGCAGATTGTCACCTCGTACGAGGGTGAGCTTACGATTCGTTCGGCCGGCGACAACAAAATCGGCGCGCGACTTCAGGTGCCACTCGGCGCTACGCTGATGGTGAAGGATGGCGAGGAGGTGAAAAAGGATCAGGTGATCTTCAGCTGGGATCCTTACAGCAATCCGATCATCTCCGACGTGGAAGGAACGATTCGGTTTGTCGATCTCGTTCCTGACGAGTCGGTGTCCGAGGAGCTCGATGAGCTCACCGGTCTGCGTCAGATCGTCGTCATCGAAGATCGCGAGAAAAAACTTCACCCGCACATCGAGATCTGGGAGACCAAGGGCGCGAAGGAAAAGCGTCTGCGCGATTTCGTGATTCCGGTGGGCGCGCAGCTAACGGTCACCGACGGATTACGCATCTCGAAGGGAACCATTCTCGCCAAGGTGAGTCGTGAGGCGTACAAGACGCGCGACATCACGGGCGGTCTGCCCCGCGTTGCGGAATTGTTCGAAGCGCGGAAGCCGAAAGATCCGGCGACCGTGACTGAGATCGATGGTGTCGTTCGATTCGGAGACATCAAGCGCGGTAAGCGTGAGATTTTCGTTACGCCGATCGCGCAGGATGGAACTCCGGACGCCGCGGCAGAGCCTCAGCTGTACGAGGTTGGCGCGGGCAAGCACCTCCGTGTGCACGAGGGTGATCGCGTGCGCGCCGGAGATCGTCTGTCAGAAGGTCCGGTGAATCCGCACGACATTCTGCGGATCAAGGGCCCGCGCGCGGTGCAGGAGTATCTACTGAACGAAGTGCAGGAGGTTTACCGCCTGCAGGGCGTGAAGATCAACGACAAGCACATTGGCGTGATCGTGAGACAGATGCTTCAGAAGGTGCGCGTTCTCGATTCGGGAGACACTCCGTTCCTCGAGGGCGAGCACGTCGACAAGCAGAACTTCCGCGACGTCAACGAGAAGACGAAGAAGCACAAGGACGAGCCGGCCACATCCGAGCCGCTGCTGCTCGGCATCACGAAGGCGAGTCTGACGACGCAGTCGTTTATTTCTGCGGCGAGCTTCCAGGAGACGACGCGCGTTCTTACGGACGCAGCAATTCGCGGCGCGCGTGACGAGCTGATGGGCTTGAAGGAGAACATCATCATCGGTCACCTGATTCCAGCGGGGACCGGCATGTACCGGTATCAGGAAGTCGACATCGAGGGTGCACCACAGCCACCGATGCCGGAGATTCTTCCCGAGCCGAGTATTGCGGAGATTCTCGCGGAGCCGGATTTGGAAGAGTTGGTGACGCCGGCGGGAATCACGGCATCGAAGAGTTATCCTGACGACGAGGATTAGACCGCGACGGTAAAGGAAGGGAGCACCGAGAGGTGCTCCCTTTTTTTTCTAGGTCAGTTGAGTATTGTCTGTCTTCCTCGACAATGACCTGGGTTAGTTCAGCCGTTGTATCATTCGAACTGAACGGGCGTTCCCGCCTTCACCATCGAAGACAGCTTCTGCGCATCCCAGTTCGTCAATCGCACGCATCCGTGTGAGTTCGCGTAACCGATCGTCTCGGGTGAAGAAGTGCCATGAATTCCATAGTGCGGTTTCGAGAGCTGCACCCACACGACTCCGACCGGAGAGTTTGGTCCGGGCTTCAATTTCGCGGTCGGCTTCGTGTCCGGGACCTCGGCCATCAATGCGGGCTGATAGTTGAATGATGGGTTGTGCGATATTCCGGTGACATGGAAGTCGCCTGTCGGTGATGGATCGTATCCTGCGCCGAGCGTCGACGGAAAATGCGCGATGATGTTTCCTGATGCGTCAACGGCGTGAGTCCAGTATCCCTTCGTGGAGATGACGAGCTTTGCGACGCTGCCCGTTGATGTCGTCGTTGCATTCTCTCCGACATTCGGTACTTGAATCGCTGTACCCGCAGTAACGCTCTTTAAATCCACGCCGGGATTCAATTGCTTCAACATCTGTTCACTGGTGTGAAATTTTTCCGCGAGCTCTTCGGCCGGTGAGCTGTAGCACAGGCAATCGAGTTTTGCCTTCTGATACACATTATTCGGGATTTGAATGAACGGACCTTTCACATCCTCGCCAGTCACCTGATATGTTGTGATCAGCGGCGTACTCTGTCCGGCGGCGGCGAGTTTTTGATAAGTCGCCTGATCGATTGTGGCGGTGCTCACCGTGGATTTCTTTGCAGCAGTCGCTTTCATTTTCGTTTTCGCCGGAGTCGAATCAGTCGTCGTCGCGCTGTCGCCGCGGGAGCCTGTTGAATCCATTCCGTTCGCAACGCGGAACCAGGTGAGAGCTTTCGACGCGTTCACACCCCAGGTACCGTCGATTATTCCGGGAGAGAATCCAGCGCGATCGAGCAGCACCTCGAGCTGAAGTGCTTCAGCCCCCCGCGCCGGAATCTTCGACGGAAATTTCGTGAGGGTAGCGGTCGTGGACTTGCCATTGATGCGCGTGAAGCCGGTGTCCGTTTCGAGCGGAGGAAGATTTCCGAGCTGAGCGCCGAGGCCGGCGGTATCGGGCGTTGTCGAATCGACGGGAACAGAGATGATGGAGTCGGCTGTGTAGGTCGGGGTCGCAACAGCGGCGGTCGTGTCGGGCTTTTTCGATGAATCTGCTTTTTCGACCACACACGCTGATGCGATAAGCAAGGCGATGATCGCGAGACTTCGGAGGCTGAGGTTTTTCATGGCTTGGAGATATTCAAGATCAAGGCCGCTGATAGCTCGGGCCCTTATCGCGTACCTGCCCGTTCCGCGGTCGCTGTGAAGGTGTTGAACACGGATGATAATGTCACCGTGATTCGCGGATAGAAGTGTCACCCTCCAAGATGTTCCCTCTGGCGAGGA
>JBHELX010000058.1:0-12258 GCA_046262875.1 Gemmatimonadaceae bacterium
TGCCGGCAACTCGCAGCTTCTCGCCGCCGCGGCGCACCTCCACGCGGACGAGATTCGTGTAGTCACGCGCCGACTGTGAGCGCTCCTCGCGCACCTCGACAATGTCGCCGGGATGCTTGCCCAGGCGCTGCACATGGCCACCCTCATCCGCCTCGAAGTCCACGGCCCCGCCGCCGAACTCGACAAGCTCAGGACCCCTCTCGCGGATCTGAATCCAACCTGGTTCGTTTTGGATCGTTAACTTCTGCAGCCGCGCCCCTGCCTGCCAAGCCGTAGCTTTACGAAGGCTGGTAGCCGCCTCGTTGTGCGAGGCGTCCCCGTTTGTAGCGGCGGGTGGCCTCACCCGCAAATGTTGTAGCGTCCGCTGTCTCAGCGGAACTGTCTCGCCTCGCTCTGCCCGCCCGCCGAAATCTGTGAAGGCGGGTCGAGGCGTCTTCTTTTCGCTGCGACACAGCACCTTGGTTGCACTGAATCCTTGCGTCGCGCAACGCGGTTGTGTAGGACACGTCACGTTCAATGCGTTTCCCTTCCCTCCTGATTACTTCTCTGCTCCTGCTGATCGCAAACAGGAGCACGCTCGCGAGCGAGATTCGCGAGTTCGATCTCAAGACGGTTGAGAAGCTTGGACGCGAAATGAATCGCGTCAGCGAGCGCGCCGACAAAGGCGCCACGAACGAAGTTCGCAAGCGTGCGCGACAAACAGGAATCGATGCGGTCAAAGACCGGCTCTTCAAGTCCCGCTACGAATATCTCATCGTGGACGATCCCGACGGCAACGGCTTTCTCGTTTACGCCATGCCCCCTTCGAGCCCGAGCAATATCGTCCTCGGCGGCAACTTCCGCGTCACCGTTTCAGCCGACGGAGCCAGAGCTGAGCGCGTTGATGCCATGGCGAATACGATCCTGCCGATGAATAAACCGCCGAAAGGAATGGAAGGCGCAAAGCCGGAGTGGGTGACGATGTCTCAGGTTGTGAGCATCCGTCCATTGGAAACGTGCGTTTATACAGCCCTGCACGACAAAATCTTGGTCGGAGTCGGGATGGTAGACGATAAGACCGACAGGATGTGGCTTTTTAAAGGCGACAAAATCTACGAAATCACGCCAGAGTTACTTCGTTCGCTGGGGATCGATGACAAGAAGAAGAAATAAGGTCGCTTGCGCGTCAGAGCGTGCGTCGGCACTCACAATTTGAATCAGTGAGCACCAAACTGGCTTCAGTCTTCACGATCATGCTCGCTCTGCTGTCGGGAGCGCTGGCTTGGGAACAACAGCATAAAGCGTTGGCCCTGACCAAACAGGTCGCTTCTCTCAGCGACGAAGTGGCGAAGAAAGACGACGCGCTTCACGAACAGACCGTGGTGCTGGAAAAGGCGCAGGAAGAAAACCGGGTTTATAACAGGGAGCTTGCGTCTTTGCGTGAGAAGGTATCCGCTCGCCCGCGCGCGACTACCACGGTTCAGGACCAGGACAATAACTCGACAACCTCATCTCAGAGTGAAAACGCCAAGTACTTTAGCAAAATGGCCAAAGACCCAATCCTGATGGAGGTGGCGCGCCAATGGCATGTGGCGCGAATTAAGAAGATCTACCGCGACTTCGTTCAAGCTCGGCACCTGAGTCCTCAGCAAACCAAACAGTTTTTCGATTTACTCGGCAGGGAGGACGGGCGGACAAGAGAAGAATCCGCAAATCTGCTCAGCGGGGACACTGGGACTGACGCGAAGGAAGCCGAAGCCAAGTCGGCGATGGCAAAGGAAGAGCTAGAAAGACAATTGAAGCTCCTGTTAGGCGGCGACTATGCAGAATACCAGGAGTATAACAAATCAGCGGGCCCGCGCTCGACTCTGATCGATATCCAGGAGCATTTCGCCAAAGCAGGGGTATCGCTGCGGGCTGACCAGACGCAAAGCTTACTTGAGACCCTGTTGGACGAACATTCTCTTGACCAGAGTGTCCTCGATCGAATGGAAACCGTCCTCACCGCTGAGCAGCACAAGGAGCTCGAGCGTTTCCGCGAGGAAAGCATGGCGCTGCGGACACTCAGATCGGAAGCAGCAAATGAAATGATGAAGCGCAATAATAAGACTGACGCGCCTGCACCGACGCCTCCATACTGATGCTTTCTCCTAACCAGTCGCGTCTTGCCGCCGTCGCGAAATCGGTTCCGATTCTCGGGCTGCTCTTCGCTCTCGTTGCCGGTGTCTTCGCCTGGCAGCAAAGCCAGCGAGCGCGAGATCTGGCGAATCGAAGCGCTTCGCTCACGGCAGAGTTGCGGGACAAGAACGCTGCTATGCAGGAGCGGGCGGCGTTAATCGATCGCCTTCGGCAGGAAAACGACAGTTTCCTCAAAGAGTCCGCGTCATTGCGCGAGCAACGAACGACTCGGCCGGCGGCTCCGCAGGAATCCGCGAAATCGGACTCTTCTCTTTCCTCTGCGGACAAAAACAAGGTCGAATTCGCCGCGAAGACTCTCGACGATCCAAGGGGACGAGAAGCCTTGCGCCGCAAGCAAAGCGCCGTCTTCAAGCAGATCTACGGGGACTTCATTAAGGACAGCCACCTCAGCGACGAACAGGTCGAGCGGTTCCTGAACCTTTTTCTGGACGAGGACATGCGGCAATTCGACGAGGGAACAAACTTTTTCAACGGCAACGGAAACTCGAGGGAAGCTGATGCGAAGGAATGGGCGACGCGCAAGGCAGAGCTGGATAAGCAATTGAAAGAGCTCTTGGGCGAGAATGGCTTCGCGAAGTGGGAGACTTACGAGAAGACAACGGGCGAGCGCCAGATCATGGTCGACCTGCGCGAGCAGATCGCCATCGGGAGCACGCCGTTGCGAGACGACCAGGCGCAGGCCCTATTACAAATCCTCTTGGAAGAACGCGCCCGGGCACCGTCCACCCTCTTTGACCCCGCCGCCCGCGAGGATCCGCGGGAAAAATTCCGTAGACTCCTGGAAGGAAACAATGCGGACGTTTACTACCAAGAAGAAAAAAACTTTCACCAGCGCGTGCTCGGCCGCGCTGGAACGCTCTTGGACCCAGAGCAGTATGAAGCGATGCAGGATTTCCAAAATCAATATGTAGAAGTAGCAAGAGCTGGGATCGAAATGTTACGCGCCACCATGGCTTCAAAGAAGAAATGACCTCGTTTCAGTTTTTCAGCGTCTCAGCTTTTCTATAGGCTCGCCCCATGAATAAGATCGTCTCCCGCGAAGATTGGCTAAAAGCCCGCATCGAGCTTCTGAAAGCCGAAAAAGAACACACTCGCCGCGGCGACGAGCTGGCGAAACAACGGCAGGAACTCCCCTGGGTCCGGATCGACAAGGAATACCGCTTCGAGACCGATGACGACGGTTTGGGGACAAACTCTACGGCGGGAGGCTCTGAGGCTTTGCCGAATCAGTCTAGGGAAGCCGGTGACTCGGTTCGGGAAACGGAGACCGCATCGCTGGCCGACCTCTTCCGCGGCCGGTCGCAGCTCCTCATCTACCATTTCATGTTTGGCCCCGATTACACCGCCGGCTGCCCGGCCTGCTCCGCGATCGCCGACGGCTTCAACGGCATCACCATCCATCTCGCCAATCACGACGTGATGCTCTGGGCGATCTCTCGCGCGCCGCTCGCGAAGCTCCAAGCCTACAAACAACGGATGGGCTGGACGTTTCCCTGGGCCTCCTCGTTCGGCACCGACTTCAATTACGACTTCAGCTCTTCATTCACCGAGGAGCAGGAACGCCAAGGCGTCGAATACAACTACCGACGCGAGCCGCCCTACGAACCACCCACGGATCCCGAAAGCGGCGCCGTCATGTTTGCGAAAATGAGCGGCACCGACCACGCCCACTACACCCGCGAAGCCCCTGGCATGAGCGCCTTCGCGCTCAAGAACGGCGCCATCTACCACACCTACTCCGCCTACGCCCGCGGCCTCGACGCCCTCTGGTCCATGTACCAATGGCTAGACAGGGCCCCGAGAGGGCGAAACGAAGAGGGCCTGTGGTTTCGGCGCCACGACGAGTACGGGTCTGCCAATCCCAATGGCCGCGTTTCTTAATTCTTCCTTCTTAATTTTTAATTTGCCGCCTGTGGCTCGACCGTGCGCCGGAGGGGCGCAATGAAGAGGGATTGTGGTTTCGCCGTCACGATGAATATGAAAAGTGACGAGTGACCTGATTCGTCGTTCCCAAACTATGTTTGAGAACGTACTTGTTCCCGCAACTTCGTTGCCGTCGCGTACTCCCTTCCTCGTTACGAGGTTGCACTTCCGAATGCCCTTGTCTTTGAAGCTGCGCTTCGTCACTCAGGGCAGCGATGCAAGGAATGCTTGCGCTCCGGGCCCTACTCGGATAACGAAAAGGACTTAATCAACCCTCCTCAATGCGTCACAGCTATCTCCCAATTCAGTTTCGTTTTCTTGCTCATCTCGGATCCGAGACCGCCCTCAGTTACCCGATGAACCTGTCAAAGGGAGGCTCAAGAGCGCGCACTTCTGCTCCCATCCGGAAATGCGCGATAGAGTAAGCGAATTTCTGACGCAGCCGTGTTTCAATGAAATGGAAGAAAAAATCCTGCCAGTTCGCTGCGAAGGAGGCGAGCTGTACGCGGAAGGTGTGACTAGTTAATCCCCGGCTCGGAGCCAGACGTGCCTCAGAATAATACATGGATTAAAATCACCCGCTCTAGGACTGCGGTCATATTTGTTCACGGCATCCTGTCCTCAAGCGTCAGTTGCTGGCTCAACAAGAAGACCAACACCTATTGGCCATCATTGGTTGGCGATGACCCTCGCTTCGAGGATGCTGCGGTTTTTGTTAACGATTACACTGCCGACATCGGTGCTGGGCTTTACGACATCCGTGACGCTGCGGAGGAGGCTATCACTCGCCTGCGTTCATCGTCTGTGATGTCAAAGAGTCGCCTCCTATTCGTGTGCCATAGCCAAGGAGGAATTGTTGTCAGACAAATGCTTAGTTCGTTCTTTGAAGACTTCGCGACCAAGAAGGTCGGTGTAGTGCTTTGTGGTTCCCCAAGTTGGGGTTCTTGGTGGGCCACAGTCCTGACACCACTAACTCTGCTGATCAGATTTCGACAAGGCGCCGCGTTGCGTTGGGGCGGGAGTAATCTAGTGAATCTTGACAAGGAATTCCTAAATCTGGTTCACAGGAAGAGAATCCCAGATCTATGCGGGATGAGTTTGGTCGAGACACGTGGACCACTGCATCTTCCAAGAATCGTACCGGAAGCTTCCGCCACGCGTTATTTTCCGATTTGGCATCGCATTCCGAAATCCACTCATAGCGCGGTTGTAAAACCCAACGGTTACGACCATCTCAGCCATGTCTATCTCCGTGATTTCGCACAAAATTCCGGTTTCCTTTCGCGAGCAGATTTTGAACGAGTTGCTAAGGATTTGCTAATCCGGATGCAAGCAGTGATTGAGGCTTTTGATGCTGTTAAGCCTGGAGGCCCCCAACAAAAGGCAGAGGCTATCAGTCAACTGAGGGAACGCGCACAGCAGGCTATTGATCTGACCGACCGAGAGGATCGTTTGGATCAGGTGCCTCTTATTCGAATTGTAAACGCCTCCCTCGATGGAAGGGGTGAATGGGCATTCGATAACCTTAGCCGAAGCAATTTCTCAACGATTCGTGACAATCTGGCTGAACTTTTGAAAGCTATATGAATCAAGAACAATATCAGGAATTTCTTGGCGTAATTCGTGGTGATTTAGAGTTGGAGCGATTGGGTTACCCAGCGCCGGTTGTGGCGATCGTTTGGGCTATTGGAGAAAAATGGCCAAAAGGGATACCGTTTTCTGGGCCAGCAGCGGGACAGCCTACGCGCTTGCTGACATCTCTCTACGAGTTAGCTAAGTGGTGGCGAGCTGGCGAAGGAAAGCAATTTGTATTAGATGAGAGCCGCGGTTACGGAATCGTCGCACCGAAGGCTAAATGCGTTTTCCGCTGCGAGGATGGATCAGTGCAAGAGGCAACGTGTTCGAACGGTTCAGACGATATTCAAAACTGCCTCGACGCGGTCAGGTCGCGATGTCCCGTATAACCTGAATGTAGCAAATGTTGCGTTGCTTCTATTTCGCCGAGGAAAAGCAAAGGCAAAATAGGGAAATAGAGGGTCATTAGGGATCAGTCTGTGAATTTCGCAATTGGCCGCCACGTTAGTTCTTGTCGAGATTCACAAACTGAGCGTTCTATCAGGTTAGCCGGTCATTTTTCGTGTTGTTTCTTGTCCTGGGCGATCCATTCGAAGAGCTTCCTGATCTTCTTCGCCTCTTCCTCATTGGCGCCGAGAGAGTTGATGTAGTAATCGGCGGACACGTTATCCTGTCGAAGAGGTTTGAGACCGCTGAGGCGGCGGTTTTTCGTCCAGCGCGGGTCGGTGTGATCTTCGCCGTAGTCGTCGAAGTTGTATTGGGCGATGTGCCATCCGCGCACATATCGGGCTTTCACATCCGGCAGACCGTTTTCTTCGCGCACGACTCGACCATAGACGCGCACCAATAGAAGCGGCTCGAGCTCCTCGGAGAGATCGGTTACTTCGGCGAGGAAATTGCCGGCACCGTGGATCGACACGGTTTGAAGCTTCTCACTTTTGGTTCCGTTGAAATACTTGTTCTCGATCAACAACCTGCCGCCGGGTTTGCCGATTCCGTTGGGAGTCACCTCGCGAACGATTCCGAACCAGCTTACAATTCGTTTTAGTTCGCCTTTAAGTTGAAAGGTCGAGCCGTTAGGTTCATCGGGACGCGACTGAACGGTAATCCAATCCTTTTCTGGAATAGGCTGCATCCAGTCCCTTTCCGATTCCGTCGGCTGATAGGTCGATGAAGCATCGAATGGCTCTACACCCTGACGTTCAAATTCAAGTTCGGTCTGGCGCTCATGGTATTCGTTAATCTCGCGCCATTGCTCAGCGGTTGGTCCGAGCCGCTCGGCGTAATAGGTGCGCGACACGCCGATGTGATAGATGCGCTCATCCTCCGGCAACTTGATCCGGCTGCGCCATTCCGGGTTGCTGTCATCGACACCGTAATCCATGAAATTGAATTGGAAGAAGTGCCATACCCGCACGTACTCGGCTTTGATGATCGGGCAGCCGTCGATCTCTGCGGTGACACGGCCATAAACGCGGACCAGAAGGAGCGGGATCAGGTCATCGGGCAGATCGGAGAGTTCAGCGGTAAAGTCACCGGCGCCATTGATCTCGACAGTCTGGGTATGGCAGTCAGTCAGTCCGGCAAAATAGGTATTCTGGATAAGCAGTCGCCCGAAACGCGGCCAACCCATGCGGGTGATATGCCGAACAATTCCAAACCAGCTGACGAATTCGCCCTCGTGACCGTGGAGGCTGAAGTTCTCCCCTTTATCGTCCCATTCGCCGGGCGGTATCTCGATTGTGCTCTGGCGTTCTTCGCTGAGGCGCTCAAAAAACACCTCCTCGGTCTTTGTCGGGCTGTACATGCACGTCCCGACCGACAAGCCCCAGGTCGGCTCCTTGTCCATCGAGAATTCGACCAGAGTGGCATGGCCGAGGTGCGCGCTGGCGACGAGTATCAGGGCAGCCTGTAATAGTCGGGATAGGACGACGCGCGAGGTCACGCGGATTAGAATACCCGGCGACTTTAAATCTGAACAATACGATTTGTTGGTCTCGGCGTGCACATGCGGGGAATAGAGATGTCCCAGCGCTGAACCGCCGGGCTAAAGTCGAAGCGGGATAGTGAAAAAGGGGGCAGTCTTAGAATCTCGGCATTTGAAGCGAAGCGAGCCAGGGAGCATAGTTTTACGAATGCGAACGTTATCGGTTGCGATAGCTGCAATGCTCGTTTTGCTCGCCAGTCGTGCGCAAGCGGATCTGCCGCGGCACCCGCTCTCCGGTCCGCCACGCACGGCGCGCGGCGTGGTAGAGCGCATTTTGCTCTTACGTGAACAACAGCTGATCCTGCATGAGGGTAACTACGCTCTGGACGGGATCGTGGCGTTGCAAGGTGGTGTGCTTATGCCGGTGAGCGAGGATCGCGATTATATCTACTACCAGGCGCCGAATGGGATATGGGTGCGGGACCAGAACAGCTCTAGCTTTTTACCGCTCGGCGGCATTTTGTATCCAGGTGGTTTATTCTTCAGCAAGACCAAGCCAGACGGTGTCTACGCCTACACGGGCGATGCACGCAAGCAAAAGGAGTACTTGGACAGAGACTGGCGTCCGCTGGCACCTAAAGCGCTTGCCGCGTTGCAGGTTGGGCAGCTCGCAAAACCGACCACCAAAGCACATCGGTGACTCGCAACGCAGAGGATCACAAAGGATCAGTCGGCGGCGAAACAGAGTTTCGTGGAACAAGTGCGTTTCCAAACAGAGTTTGGGAACGAGGGGCAGAACGCGGGTTTCCGAGGCAAGAAGGAAATGCGGAGGTCGGAGGACGGAGGTCAGAGGTCGGAAGTCAGGTCACCGCGGTACTTCTCGAAGCTTGGAATATTCTAATGATCGGAACATACTCGGAGTTATGAATTCAAAACTTAGGACCGTGAGAAGGATCGGCGCGTTTTTCGGGTTGGGCGCGCTCCTATTCATGCAAGCCGCCCCGCTCTCCGCGCAAATTCCCGCGAGCGAGCTTCCGCCTAGTGGGACTGATACCGGGCTCGAAGGCAAATACGATCCGCAAAATGGGATTGCGCAATTGATCCAGGATAAGAGCCCGGAAGCGGCTCGCTCCAAGATATTCGAAGACGATCGTGTGCTCGTCTTCATGCCGCTGCCAGAGGAAGAGGTGGCCACGCCGGGTCACGTGCTGGTCGTACCGAAACGAATGGGCGCGCGCAATCTCCTCGACCTTAAGCCGGATGAAATGTGTTACATGCTGGCGATAGTGAAGAAAGCCGCGATTGCGCAAAAAAACGGGCTGGGGGCATCTGGTTTTCGAGTTCAACAGAATAACGGGCTCAGCAGCAGCCAAACTGTTTACCATGCCCATTTCCACGTCATACCGTCTTTTGGAGGAAAAGCGCCTGGAACTCCCGCGCCAAGGAGAAAGCTACCGGAAGCGGAGTATAACGAGATCGCCGCGAAACTGAAGGCGGCCTGGCCGAAGTAAGAAAGTAAGGAGTAGGAAGTAAGAAAACGAGCGTGCGGGAGCCGCTCGGTTAGACGGCAAAGCCGCGAGGTTCGCGGTGACCGAGACGGGAGTCGAGGGAATCAAATTAAGAAGTCGGACGAAGCCGAGATAGAGGGTCATTTCTTCGGCTTCTTCACCGCCGACTTGTTGGCGGCCTTCTTCGCGCTGATCTGGCCCTTGCCGAGTTTGGATCTAATTCGTCAGCTCTATGTGCGCGACTTTTCCGGAAGCGTCGCGATAGAGCGTCAGGAGCAATGCGCGGCCGTCGATTTCGGTCCGGAGCGTTTCGTAATCGACGAGGTTGTGAGCGTGCATCGTCAATTG
The DNA here is from genome assembly GCA_046262875.1 of Gemmatimonadaceae bacterium. GTDB lineage: Bacteria > Gemmatimonadota > Gemmatimonadetes > Gemmatimonadales > Gemmatimonadaceae > UBA4720. Next base: position 9,460 of record JBHELX010000058.1, read on the forward strand.
GGCGCGGCCACGGCCCGCATAGTGGAACGGCGCGGCGTGTGCGAGAAACTCCGAAGCTTCATCCAACCCGAGCGGTTCGATTGCATCGGCATATATCAGGTTAGGATCGAGCGAGCCCTTCGCAATTCCATTCAGGACGGCAATAAGTCGATCGGTCGTCCGGGGATCGCTGTCGGTCGTCTTAGCCTGCGTTGCCGGGTCGGGCGCACCCTGCAAGTATGCGAACGTAATCATGTTGACGTACTCGCGGACGGCCGAGAAATCGCAGTTGGTAAGAACGACTACAGTCAGCGCGTCGTCGGGATATTCGGCCACGAATGTGTGGAAGCCCGTGCGATATCCGCCGGCGTGCTCGAACCGGCGGTGGCCTAGCCAGGTGTGATCATTCCAGCCATAAGCATAATCGAGAAAGTGGCCGGTATCCGATTTCGGAAACGACCACATTTCTTCGGGACGTTTCACGATCAGCTTCTGTTCGAGCGCGATGACGAACTTTGCCAGATCGCGCGAAGTGGTGAGGACCGCGTCATCAGGCCGTGAATGAAGGTATTGCCCGAGAAACCAGCCGCGCTTGAGATCGCCTTTGGCGCGTCGATATCCTTCGGCGCGCTGGGGAACGATCGCCGAATTATCGATGACCGAGGATTGGGTCATTCCGGCGGGCGTAAAAACACGTTCCTGCAGAAACTGCGGGTAAGTCTTGCCGGATACTTTGGCGACGATCATTCCCAGCATCGCGTAATTCACAGAGCTGTAGCTGAACCGATCGCCGATCGGTTTCATCGGCAGCGTCTCAAACACCTTAATTAGCGACGCTTCATCGGTCGGTGTGCAGACTTCAGCGTTGTACGGGATGGCAGCGCTGCCGAAGTCCTCCGGAAAACCGGAGCTCATCGTGATCAGATGCCGCACTTTCATCGCTGACCACGATGCGGGCAGCGCTTCGAGGTAGTGACTGACCGGAGCTTCCGGGTCCACTTTACCTTCTTCGATGAGGAGTCGGATCGCGGCGCCAGCGACCATCTTGCTGACGCTCGCGACTTCGAATCGCGTGTCGTTGGTCGCCTGTGCGTGCCATTCGAGGTTGGCGAGTCCATAAGCGCCGAGGCGAGCAATTTTCCCCTGCTGGACCACGGCAAACGTCAGACCCGGAACGCGCTCTTCCTGCATTTGCTTTCGAATCCGAACATCGAGGTCGTCGGCGTGTGCGAATAGCGGCAGGAGAAGGAGAATGAACAGTAATCGCGCCATTGTTGTTCTCCTTTTTATGCTACGCAGGAGCGCTGTCGAGAAAGACCGCCCTTTTGGCGGATGTTACCTGGATGACTTCATTGCTTCGGCTTTTTTGACCGCGGACTTGTTGGCGTCCTTGTTTGCGCTGGTCTTGCCCTTGCCCATGAGTGCCCTGGCCGCCTTGTAATTGGCGATGTGTTCCTTCACGGGCACGCGCGCGATGGTGCGCGCGACGACGTCGAGAGCGAGGTGGTCTAACTTGTTGAAGCGGACGCAGCCTTTGCCCATGTCGAGCTTCTTGCCGCTCTTTTTGTATTGGCTCACGAACCAGGTGGACAGGGTGGGATGGCCGTAGAAGCAGAGGAAATGCAGCACCATGCCCGACTTCTGGGAGGCGAGCGCGACGAGTGGCAGCGGCACTTTTGGATTCTCGCCGTAGCCTGCCGGATAAGTGGACAGCGGGACGTACCAGCCGATCATCCCGAACTGCATGCCCTCCTCATATCCGTCCGGCAGGTTGTCATTGATCACCTTGCGCACGGCGCCGAGCGCAGCGCGGCGATCGGCGGGGAGGGCGGCGAGATACTCGGCGACCGTGGAAGCTGGCATGGTGCCGACGATACCCACGGACCTGGGGGGCGGACAAGCCTCATGACTGATCCAAAGAATGAGTTTCGGTTTGCATCGCTATACGTGAATCACGTATACGGTTAGTTGAATATGAGTTTTCAAACGCGGCGCGACATCGTTCAGCGCGCTCACCGTGCTCACGACGCCCGCCGTGGGAGCCGTTCTCACCGTGCGGGGCCGTCGTCACGGAAAAGCCTGGGTGAGCGACTGTGCGACTGGCGCGAGGCGAATGATCTATCCCAGAGCGAGGCGGCCATAAGGTTGAAGATTTCGAAGCGCACCCTCCAAGAATGGGAACAGGGCCGGGCTGAGCCGCGGCATTTGGCCATGGAAGCTATCGCCGCCCTGATCTCTCGATAGGAGTTCCGCGATCGCCAAAACTGTTCTCTTCTTTCCTTTTGCGCTCCACGACCGCGACAGCTGTGCGGCAAAGGCGAGCGCACAATCGCCATCGCTTCCTATACGTGAATCACGTATATGAGCAACCCAGCCGATCAATGGCAGCGGTAGCGCGAGACGACCAGCTGGCTATGATGATTCTGGCTAGAGCCAGGCGAAGGTCCCGGCGGTCAGTGCGGCGAAAAACGAGGCTGTCGAAAAGGCGCTTGAAGGAGCAGTATTTTGGAGAAACAAACGCAAATGAATAACAAAATGAAGATCGTGGTCATCGGAGGCACCGGCCTCATCGGATCAAAGACAGTGGAGAGACTTCGTAAGAAAGGTCATGAGGTAGTGGCGGCATCTCCTTCGACAGGCGTGAACACGATTACTGGTGAGGGATTGGCGGAAGCGCTGGCGGGCGCTCAGGTGGTGGTTGATGTGGCGAACTCACCTTCGTTCGAAGACAAGCCTGCTTCGGAATTTTTCGAAACGTCAGGGCGCAATCTGCTTGCCGCTGAAAAGGCCGCGGGGGTGAGACATCACGTGGCGCTATCG
>JBHELX010000059.1:0-11870 GCA_046262875.1 Gemmatimonadaceae bacterium
GTGAATCACACCGAGAGCGTGATAACAATCGGGAACTGAATCGACGAGCACACGAATCGCGAGCAGATCGTAAATCTCCTCGTACGGCTTGTCCCACTTGGTCATCTTCTTGTAGATCGACCAGAGATGCTTCGGACGGCCGGTGATCTCGACGTTCATGATCCCCGCGTCGCGCAATAGAATGTCGAGTGGATCACGCAGCGCGGCGATCGTCCCCTCTCGCTCTGCCCTTCTCTGCGCAACCAGCTTCGCCAGCGCCTTGTACTCGGCCGACTCGATGTGCTTGAACGCGAGATCTTCGAGCTCCCATCGCACGCGCGCCATTCCGAATCGGTGGGCGAGCGGCGCGTACAAGTCGCGCGTCTCCTGCGCGATGCGCCGGCGTTTTTCAGCGGGCAGAAACTCGAGAGTCCGCATGTTGTGCAGACGGTCTGCCAGCTTGATGAGAATTACGCGCGCATCCTTTGCAATCGACAGAAGAAGCTTGCGATAATTCTCGACCTGCCTATCCTGGGACGAATTGAGCGGGAGATGGCCGATCTTGGTGAGGCCATCCACGATTTCGGCGATTTCTTTTCCGAATTCCTTCTCGATTTCTTCAACTGTAATTGACGTGTCTTCAACGACGTCGTGAATCAGTCCGCTCGCAACCGTTACGGTATCGAGCTGAAGATCGGCGAGGATTTTCGCGACCTCGACGCAATGCGAGATGAAGTTCTCGCCGGATAGACGCTTCTGGCCGAGATGCGCGGCTTCGCTGAACCGATAGGCGCGCAGAAGCAGCTCCTGATCCAGACGATCGGGGAGTCGCTTGCCGTTATCGTTCCATCCGGGGATAACGCCCAGGGATTCGATCGCCGTCACAACAGTCCTGCCTCCGCGAAGCTCAGATAACGTCCCCTTCCAATAATAATGTGGTCTTGCACTGGTATGTCGAGTACCCGGCCGGCTTGCACGAGTTGCTCGGTAACGATGCGGTCATCCGCGGAGGGAGTTGGATCTCCACTCGGATGATTGTGAATGAGAATTATCGCCGCCGCATTCTCGGCGATTGCTTCCCGAAACACTTCGCGCGGATGTACAAGCGACGAATTGAGCAAGCCGCGCGTTACAGCGATATCGCGCTCGAGTCGATGCTGTGAATCGAGCACTGCGACATGAAATTCTTCGACTGGAAGGTCCTGCAATCGCTGTCCAAAGATTTCGTGCACGTCGCGTGGGCATCGGACAGGAACTCCTTCGTCGCGCTCCTCAGCCGCCATGCGCCGGCCGAGCTCGAGCGCAGCGTGCACCGCAACTGCCCGCGCGTTTCCTACTCCACTCAAACTTTTGAGCGCTGCAACTGGTTGTGCGGAAAGCCGGCGCAGCGAGCCGTGCGCACTCGCAAGAATCTCGTGGCCGATTCCAATCGCCGAGTTTTTTTCAGAACCACTGCCGAGGAGGATAGCGAGCAGCTCGGCGGAGCTCAGCGCCCGTGCGCCGTGTGATTTGAGTCGTTCCCTTGGCCGCTCGCTCGCCGGGATTTCCCTAATGCTGTAAGTCATTTCGATTCGGGTTAAAGATTCCGAATCGCTACATCCTCAATCGGCGTAGTGCGGCATCACGTCAACGCGGACGCAATCAGAACGACTACAATGAAACGCTCAGTTTGCGCGTTCGGAGAAGACAGTTTTTTAGTTGGGCGTTTCGAGTAGCATTGCCGAGAAGACATATCTATGCGCATTTTCGTGACGACACTCTGATGTGTCGTCACGGCAATGCTACTCCATCACTGCGAACTGAAAAACTGTCTTCTCCAAACCCGCAAACTGAGCGGCTTTCGCTTACGCTGCGTTCCGTCCATGGCATTTCTTGAACTTCTTGCCGGATCCACACGGGCACGGATCATTTCGCCCGACGTTCGTCCAATCCGAAGCAGCAGCTGCGCCGCCTGAAACGCCGGGCACTCCAACTGGCGCAACCGGATTCAATGAGCGTACTCGGCCAGCGCCCGTAACTACAGGTTCCGGTCGGACAGCTTGCTTCTTCGTCGACGGCTGCTCAGCTGGCCCGATATCCACGACCTCTTCTTCGCCGTTTCCGTCGTTCGCGCTCACCGGCTCGATCGCCGGAATATCCTCGAGTACGCCAAGCTCATTGTACCTCTGAGCTGGCGGCTGAGACTGCACCGGCTCAGCGCCATCCTCTACCCCCTCGAAATCAGTCGGACCGGAAAACGTGAGCTGAGCGCGCAGGAATCGCTCGGTGAACGTGTGGTACACGTCGTTCATCAAGTCGACGAACATCGTGTACGCCTCGTGCTTGTACTCGATGAGCGGATCCTTCTGTCCCCACGAGCGATAATGAATCGCGTTGCGAAGCTGATCGAGATCGTAGAGATGATCCTTCCACTTCTCGTCCAGAACATTCAGCATCACCAGTGACAACAGACGATCGCCAAACTCCGCAAGATTCTCGAGCTTGTCGTTGAACGCCTTCTTCGCCGCAGCGACTGCCTGCTCCTGCGCTTCAGGAATCTGAGTCGGATGGGAATCCGCGCCGTCCTCGAACGACGGAACCGTCACGAGGTAGTGCATCAGCAAATCCTGGCGAAGAAGAGTCAGATCCCACTCCTCGGGAGTCTCGTAATCCGCCAACGCAGTCTCGACGCGCCGGAAAACTCCCTTCTCGATCATCTTCTCGGCTTCGCCCTTAAGCTCTTCACCGCCGTCGAGCGCGAACGATCTCAGCGAGTAGATCACTTCCCGCTGTTGATTCATCACGTCGTCGTATTCGAGCAATCGCTTGCGTGACTGGAAGTTCTGGAGCTCGACACGTTTCTGTGCCTGCTCGATCGAGCGCGTGATGAGCGAATGCGTGAGCACCTCACCCTCTTCCGCTCCCATCCTGTCCATCAACTTCGCAATTCGATCGCTGCCGAAGAGTCGCATCAAATCATCTTCGAGCGAGAGGAAGAACTGCGAGGTTCCCGGATCGCCCTGCCGGCCTGAACGACCACGCAGCTGCCGATCGATTCGCCGCGACTCGTGTCTCTCGGATCCGATGATGTGAAGTCCGCCGATCTCTTCGACGTCGATGACTTTTCCCTCCGGATCCTTGACCTGAGACGGTTTCGAGATCGTAACGCCCTGGCCGAGTTTGATGTCGGTTCCGCGGCCGGCCATGTTGGTCGCTATTGTCACCGCGCCGGGCTGCCCGGCAAACTCGACAATTTCTGCCTCACGCTGGTGATACTTGGCGTTCAACACGTTGTGCGGAATTCCCGCGCGTTTGAACATGCGCGATAGAGTTTCCGAAACGTCCACGCTCACCGTTCCGACAAGAACGGGATAGCCAAGCTTGTTCAGCCGTTCTGTCTCCTCAGCGATCGCATTGTACTTCTCTCGACGCGTCTTGTAGACGAGATCCTGCCGGTCGTCTCGAATCACCGGTCGATTCGTCGGAATCACCGAAACATCGAGTCCGTAGATCTCGTGGAATTCGGTCTCTTCCGTTTCGGCGGTTCCGGTCATGCCCGCAAGCTTGGCGTACATGCGGAAGTAATTCTGAATCGTGATCGTCGCGAGAGTTTGCGTCTCGCCCTTCACCTGAACTCCTTCCTTCGCCTCGACGGCTTGATGCAATCCCTCTGACCAGCGGCGACCCGGCATCGTGCGACCCGTGAACTCGTCGACGATCAACACCTGACCTTCCTGAACGACGTAGTTCACGTCCTTTTCGTACAACGCGTGGGCGCGCAGCAGCTGATGGACGATGTTGAGGCGCTCGCTCTTCGCGGCGTACTCGACGTTGATCGTATTGCGGGCGGTGAGCTTCTCCTCCGCCGTCATGTCGGGGTCGTGATCGATGCGATGCACTTCCTGCGAGATGTCGGGAAGCACGAACGCGTCGCGATCACTCGGCGACATGTAATCGACGCCCTGATCCGTCAAGTGAACCGTGTGTCCCTTTTCGTCGAGGACATACAGCAATCCTTCCTCGATGTCGCGGTATTGCTGTTTTCCCGCAGGAAGTTTTCTATCGGCGAGATGCTCGAGCTCCATCTTCTGCACGAGCTGCTTCACCCCCGTTTCCTGGAGGACTTTCAGGAGGCGCTTGTTCTTCGGCGATCCCATCTGCGCCTGATAGAACTTCACTGCCGCGGTGTCCTTGTCGCCCGCTTCGAGCGCGCGCTCACCATCTGCAACAAGAACGTTGGTGAGATCGCTCTGTCGCTTCACCAGGCGCGACACGCCCGCGTTGTGCATCGCGTACTCTGCATCCGATTCATTTCCAACGGGGCCGGATATGATCAGCGGGGTTCGAGCTTCGTCGATCAACACCGAGTCCACTTCGTCGACGATCGCGTAAACGTGACTGCGCTGCACTCGATGCTCGTTTGCAACGACCATGTTGTCGCGCAGGTAGTCGAAGCCGAATTCGTTGTTCGTGCCGTACGTGATGTCGCACTCGTAGGCAGCTCGACGCTGTGGTGTACCGGGATCAGTGTCGTCGAGGCATCCTACCGTGAGCCCGAGATACTTGTAGACGTGACCCATCCACTCGGAGTCTCTGCGCGCGAGATAAGAGTTGACGGTGATCAAGTGCGCGCCCTTCCCGGGCAGCGCGTTGAGATAAAGAGGCAGCGTCGCGACGAGCGTCTTTCCTTCGCCTGTCGCCATTTCGGAGATCTTCCCAAGATGCAGCTCGATTCCGCCCATGAGCTGTACGTCATAGGGAACCATGTTCCATTCCTGGTCGTGGCCAGTGACCTTGACCGTGGTGCCCAGCAGCCGCCGCGTTGCCTCGCGGACAGTTGCAAATGCTTCCGGCAGAATTTCGTCGAGCACTTCGGCCGTCGCCTTGCGGAGGTCGGCTTCAACGCCGCCGCGGCCATCGAGGCCGCTCAGCTCGGTGTCGATTTTTTCTCTCTCGACCGCGTCAGCTGTCCCGTGCTTCGCCGCCTTCAGCTCCGCAATGCGCGCTTCGAGCTGACCAGTCGCCTCGCCAATCCGCGCACGAAATTTTTCAGTCTGTCCGCGGAGCTCTTCCTCCGAAACAGTCTGGAGCCTCGCGTATTCCTCATTGATGGTGTCGACGATCGGCTGAATGCGCTTTCTCTCGCGATCGTGCCTCGTACCGATCAGTCCCGCCAACACTCCCTTGAGCATCTCTTATCCTTTGATCAGTGCGACGGATTCTCAACCGGCTGCCGCGCCGATCTGTATAAATTCGCGGAGGCGATGTACGTCTCCACCGATTCTGCGACGTAACCGTGTATCGATTTTCCTTCCGCAATTCGCTGCCGTATCTCCGACGACGAAACGTCGATGCGACGCGTCATGAAAACACTCACTTCGCCCGACGCGGCGAGTCCGCGGTCACTGCTGCGTGCAAGCACTGCGAGCTTCGCCAACTGGAAGATTCGGTCTGGATTCTTCCACTTGTCGATCGTCCCCAGCGTGTCCATTCCCACTATCAGCACGAGCTCAGCACCCGGGTTCTCGCGCGCCAGCGTCTCCAGCGTGTCTACCGTGTAAGATAACCCGCCCCGCTCGATTTCCATCGCGCTGACCTCCAACCTTTTGTCCTCTCCCATGGCGCGCTTGACCATCTCCAGGCGGTCGCGCGGCGCGGCCAGTGCGGGCGAATCCGATTTGAGTGGCTGCGATGCGGCCGGCACGATTATCAGCTTGTCGAGCGCCAGGGCTTCACAAGCGTCGACCGCCGCGAGCACATGACCGATATGGGGAGGGTCGAACGTCCCGCCAAAAACGCCGATGCGCAAAGCCTAGTGCGAGACGACCGGCGTAGAGCCGGCCCCGCACGTACTGATCACGTCGCGGTCCGACGGATACGCCTTGCGCATTGCGTCGCACAAGTCGCGCGCGTCGTCCTTGTAATTGATCGCGCTATAGGCGTCGTGAAGCTTCAAATACGCTTGCCGCGTGTGCGGAGCATTTGGATGGAGACGAATCACGTCCTTGAAATAAATAATCGCGGAATCGTACGCTTTTCGTTTCAGGTAATGCACTCCTGTCAGAAAATCCTTCTCCGCGAACAACTCGTCCAATGTCGCCAGCTGCTCTGTCGCCTTTGGCACGAGGGGTGAATTCGGATAAAGCGCCTGCAATGTCTGAAACTGCGTTATCGACGACTGACCATACTCCGCGTCCAGCTCCGGTTTCCGCCACATTGCCTTGTACGCGAGGCCCGAGAGGTACAATCCATCGTCAGCGAGAGTGTCATCGGGAAATTGCTCGTAGATGCGACTGTACGATTTCGCGGCTAAGAGTCTCTCACCGTTTTTTTCCTGCGATTTCGCGAGATAGAAATACGCAATCGGCACTCGTGGATCGCGCGCGGGCAAGTCAGTCGTCAACTTCTCGAACGCTTTCGCCGCATCGTCATAGTGCTTGTGCTCGTATCGATCCATGGCGGCCTTGAACAGCGAGCTCACATCGGGATAATTCGCTGGACTGAATACCGGCTTGCACGCCACAACCCCGCCACCAATTCCGCCGACAGTCGCCGCTAATGTTAGAATGCGCCATAATCTCATGCGTATTCTCCTACCCTCTCGGGCGCGCCATGTTCAACGGCCGAGCGCCCCATCGAGTAGTACCGAATTCCGTGCTCCCGCATCTTTTCAGGGTCGTAAAGATTTCTGCCATCGACAATCACGGGCCGGCGCAGCGCGTCTTTTACGCGGTTGAAATCGGGATGCCTGTACTCGTTCCAGTCGGTGACTACCACCAGCGCATCCGCGTTGGTCAGCGCGTCGTAGTTCGTTTCCGCGTACCGAATTTTGTCGCCGAGCCTGTGACGCGCTTCTTTCATCGCGGCGGGGTCGTGCGCGCATACACTCGCGCCCGCTGAAAGTAGATCCTCTATAACAGTTAGCGATGGCGCATCGCGCATGTCGTCGGTCTGGGGCTTGAATGCCAGTCCCCACAGAGCGATATGCAAACCGCTCAAGTCGTCGCCGAGTGCTTCCCGAATCTTCTCGCCAAGGCGGAGCTTCTGTCGCGTGTTGACGTCCTCAACCGCCGCAAGGATTTGAAGATCCATCCCCATTTCGGCGCCACTTCGCACCAGTGCTCTCACGTCCTTCGAAAAACACGATCCCCCGTAGCCTGGTCCCGGAAAAAGAAACGACAGCCCAATCCTCGAGTCGCTGCCGATTCCCTTTCTCACCATGTCCACGTTCGCCCCAACCCGCTCGCAGAGATTTGCGATCTCATTCATGAAAGAGATACGCGTTGCGAGCATTCCGTTCGCCGCGTACTTCGTCATCTCCGCAGAAGCGATGTCCATGAAGATGATCGGATTTCCAGTGCGCACGAACGGTGAGTAAATCTCCGCCATTACTTCGCGCGCAAATGCGCTCGCAACTCCGAGAACAACGCGATCGGGCTTCATGAAATCGTCGACCGCAGCGCCCTCTTTCAGAAATTCCGGATTGCTGCACATGTGAAACGGAAAGCGCGCTGACTTTCCTACTTCAGCTGCGACTTTCTTTGCCGTCCCGACGGGCACAGTGGATTTTGTGACGATCACCATCTCCCGGGTCATGTGCTTACCCACCTCGCTGGCAACCGAGAGGACGTGCTGCAAGTCAGCCGATCCATCTTCATCAGGCGGAGTTCCAACCGCAATGAACAAAACGTCGGCGGAGGCAATCGCTTTCGGAATGTCGGTCGTGAACGTCAACCGTCCATCTTGCTGGTTGCGCTCCACGAGATCTTCCAGACCGGGCTCATAAATCGGAAGAACGTTTCGCTTCAGGCCCTCGATCTTCGACTCGACTAAATCCGCGCATATGACGTCGTTTCCCGTCTCGGCCAGACACGCTCCGACGACGAGACCCACGTAACCGGCTCCCACAACAGAAATGTTCATCTTTTCAGTTCAGGTTCAGGCAATCGCAACGTTGGGCGTTTTCTCTCGCGCTGTTCCACTTCCGCTTCTGACGAGACCGGCTGTGGCATTGCGAGTGTCAACGACGAGCGGCGCCATATCAACGACCCGTTGATAGTCGATAGAAGAATGATCGGTGATGATCACAACGGCATCAGCTCGCGCGAGCTCGGCATCATTGAACGGCACGCTCGCGTGTTCGTGCCCGTCCTCTCTAAAGGAAGGAACGTACGGATCGTGATAGAAGACTTTTGCTCCTCGCTCTTCCAATAAGCTGATGACGTCGAGCGCGGGGCTTTCCCTCATATCATCGACATCCCGCTTGTAAGCGACGCCAAGCACAAGAATGCGACTTCCGTTCAACGGTTTGCGCTGATCGTTCAATGCCTGCGCAACTCGCTGGACTACGAGTGCCGGCATTTCGCTGTTGATCTCGCTCGCGAGATCGATGAACCGCGTCTTGTAGTTGAGCGTGCGCATCTTCCACGCGAGATAATGCGGATCTAACGGAATGCAGTGCCCGCCGATTCCCGGACCCGGCGTGAATTTCATGAAACCGAACGGCTTCGTCGCCGCAGCCTCGATCACTTCCCACACATTCACCCCAAGCTTGTCGCAGACAATCTGCATTTCGTTTACCAGCCCGATATTCACCGAGCGGAAGGTGTTTTCCAACAACTTCACCAGCTCTGCGGTTTCTGTGCTCGACACCGGCACGATCGTGTCGATGCACGACGCATAAAGCGCCGATGCAACCTCAGTGCAGGCCGCGGTAATTCCGCCGACCACCTTCGGTGTGTTCCTGGTGTTCCAGGTTGCGTTACCCGGATCGACGCGCTCTGGACTGAACGCGAGGAACACATCCTCACCCACAGTGAGTCCCGCGGCTTCGAGCTTGGGTTGCATCAGATCTCGCGTCGTGCCCGGGTATGTCGTGCTCTCGAGCACGATCAACAGTCCGGGATGGCAATTGCGCGCAATCGAATCGGCGGCGGCAATTACGTACGTCATGTCCGGATCGCGAGTCTTCGCAAGCGGTGTGGGCACCGCGATCGAGATAGCGTCCATCTCCTGCATGCGTGACTCGTCGGTGGTCGCTTCGAATTGTCCCGAAGAAACCGCCGACGCAACATCGGCACGCGGCACGTCTTTGATATGCGATTCGCCGCGCATCAGCCCTTCGACCACTCGCTTGCTCACGTCGTATCCAACTACGCGAAATCCTGCTCTCGCAAACTCCAGTGCGAGCGGAAGTCCAACATAGCCGAGGCCGACGACACCAATGCACGCGTCTCGCGAATTCAGCTTCGCCAGCAAACGTTCTTTCATACTCTCAGTAGCCATAAAATTCCCTTACCGCTCCAATCACTTCGTTGAGCTGATTTTCCGTCAGCTCGGGATAGATCGGAAGCGAGATAACTTCTTTTGCAGCGCGCTCACTCTCTGGAAACTGGCCTTCGCGGAGCCCGAGGTAGGCGAAGCAAGGCTGAAGATGAAGCGGCAGCGGGTAGTAAACAGAGTGACCGATTTCGCGCGACTTTAGATACGCCTGCAAATCGTCTCGCCGCTCGGCACGCAGAGTGTACTGGTTGTAAATCGAAACATTCTGCGGATCGACGGCGGGGGTTCTCACATCGGCAACGTCCGCAAATGCGCGATCGTAGTAGTGCGCGTTCTTTCGGCGTGCCGCGCTCCACTTCTCGAGATGCGGCAGCTTCGCGAGGAGAACCGCCGCCTGGATCGAGTCGAGACGGCTGTTGTATCCAACTTCATCGTGATAGTACGTCTTGAGTCCGCCATGAACGCGCAGACGGCGAAGCCGCGTCGCGAGCCCCTCGTCCTGTGTTACGATCATGCCGCCGTCGCCGTAACCACCAAGATTTTTCGACGGGAAAAAGCTGAACGTCCCAATCGTCGGAATTTCTCCGGCGCGCACACGTTGACCGCCGATCTCACGCGTAGCGCCAATCGATTGGGCTGCGTCTTCGATCATCGGTATATCGGGAATCGCCGCCATGATTGCGTCGAGCGGCGCGAGCTGGCCGAATAGATCGACAGGCATTACTGCCTTCGTCGCCGATGTGACCGCGGCGGCCGCCGCTTCAGGCAGAATATTGAAGTTGTTCGGATCGATATCGGCGAACACCGCCTTTGCGCCGACGTTGTGAATCGTCCCGGCCGTCGCGAAGAATGTGAACGGAGTGGTTATGACCTCGTCGCCACGACCGATGTCGAGCGCCCGAAGCGCGAGGAGCAATGCATCCGTGCCGTTCGCACACCCGATCGCATATCGAGTCCCCGACAGCTCGGCCACTTTCTCCTCGAGCTGAGCGACGGGCGGCCCTAGTATGAACGCCTGATCCTCGACTACGCGCATCATTGCCGCGACGACGTCCTTCTGAATCGTTGCGTATTGAGCTCGCAGGTCTAAGAGTGGTACCGCCATCTCTAAATAGTCGTTGGTTCGTAGTTATTCCGCAGGCCGCGGTAATACCGCGGTTCGCGTTCCGCGGTAACCTGTAAAGATGACCGCCTCAACCCTTTAACGGGAGCGGGACTTCGCATCCCGTTTTTGCCGATTCGTAGATTCCGAGTATCAACTCGAGAGACTTTCTACCCGCGCGCCCATCGGTATCGGCTTTCGCTTCGCCGCGGAGAACAGCAAGAACGTTACGGTAATACCCCTCATGGCCGAAGCCGTAGACATTAGGCGGATTCGTGTCGAGAGTTCGAACGATCTCATCGTCCGGATCGCTGTCCGCAAACTCCCAGTGCTCGACTTTGTTCACCGCAGTTCCGCCAATCTTCACCGTTCCCTTCTCACCGAGAATCGTGAGCGACCCTTCCATGTTTTTTGGATAGGTCAGCATCGTCACCTCGATCACTCCGAGCGCGCCTGAGCGAAATCGGAGAATGGCAACTCCCGAATCTTCAGTCTCGATTTTTCTGGCGAGAGTTGCCGTCTTCGCCATGACGTTATCAACTGGACCGACGATCCACTGAATGAGATCGACGTAGTGCGATGCCTGATTCATGAACGCGCCGCCGTCGAACTCCCACGTTCCGCGCCACGGAGCCTGGTCGTAGTACTCCTGCGGTCGCGTCCATCTCACTGTGCAATTCGCCATGTATAGACGACCGAATCGTCCGCGATCAACGGCCCGCTTTAGCATTTGTACCGGCGCATTGAGCCGATTCTGCTTGACGACGAACAAGTGAACCTTCGCCTCGTCACAGGCGTGAACGAGATCATCAGCGCCTTTCAGCGAGATCGCTATCGGCTTTTCGGTGACAACGTGATGACCGGTTTTGGCCGCGAGAATTCCGTGCGCCGGATGCAGTCCTGACGGAGTGCAGACGCTTACGACATCGCATTCGACTTCCTCGAGCATCTCCTCGATCGATGTGAACCACGGAATGCCAAGCGGATCGGCGATTGCGATTGCCCGCATTTCGTCGACGTCCGCAACTGCAACGAGCTCGAGTCCGTCCACACGGCTTATCGCGTCGACATGGTTTCTTGCGATTCGGCCGCACCCGACCAGCGCAATGCGAAAGTTCTTCATCTGCTACCCGCCGCCGGCTTCGCGCTACCAGCGTCCACGATTCGTTCGATCGAGTTGCCATGAGATCGGTATGTCTCCCCGCACGACTTGCATGTCCCCTCACCGATATCCGGCAGGCGGATACCACACTTGCACATCCAGCCGATTCTTCGGCCGGGAACACCAACCACAAGTCCGTATGCGGGCACGTCCTTCGTCACGACGCTGCCGGCGCCGATGAAAGCGTACTCGCCGAGAGTCGTCCCACAGACGATCGTCGCATTCGCTCCAATAGTCGCTCCACGCCGCACGAGTGTCGGCTGATATTCATTTTTCCGCGGAATGTGACTTCGCGGATTGAAGACGTTCGTGAACACCATGGATGGACCGCAGAACACATCGTCCTCGAGTATGACGCCTTGGTAT
>JBHELX010000060.1:0-11183 GCA_046262875.1 Gemmatimonadaceae bacterium
TTCTCACGGTTTCACGGTCTCCCTGCGCCGTTCTGTTTGCTCCGCGTCTCCGCGCCTTCGCGGCAAAATGCAGTTCTTCCCCTCTCAATCCCTCTCTATCTCTCTCTATACCAATCGATCTTGCTCTTATCCCTGGGTGAAGGACCGGTCCAAGGCTCTCTCATCAGCGCTTCGATCTCATTGATCTCTCTCGGAGCCTTCGAGACCCACTCCAGTCCCTTATCGGTCATGATGTAATCGTCCTCGATTCTCACACCGATGTTCTTGAATCGCTCGACCGCCGGACGGATGTGCTCGATCATTTCCTTATTCCGCGCCGTGACTGGAATGATGTCGAGCAGATTTCCCCGCACATAAATTCCCGGCTCGATTGTGAACGCACTTCCCGGCACGAGTGTCGATCCTCCGAAGCCGGCCCCCGCTGCGCCAGGATCATGAACATCTAATCCAATGCCGTGACCCAGGCCGTGCATATAGTAGAGAAAAGTCTGAGAACACTGTCGTGATGCGGAAGTATCGCAGTCGTAGGTTGCACCTGGCGATTCAATGAGTCCGAGCTTCGCGAGTCCAATATTCATCGCAGCATTTGCGGAGTCTGCCATCATGCGACCAGGCGCATTGAGCTTCGCCTGACGCTCACCGGCGGCCTGCACATCACGCACAGTCTGATAAATCGCGCGCTGACTGGCGGAGAATTTTCCGGACACCGGGACCGTGCGAGTGACGTCAGCGCTGTACCCTCGATACGATGCGCCGATGTCCATTACCATCATATCGTTCGCGTTGAAGAATCGATCGTCGTCGTTGTAGTGCAGCGTCGTAGAATTCGGACCTGAGCCAACAATCGACGAGAAGGAAGGTCGATCCGCGCCGTTTCGGCGGAATGTGTATTCGATGAGCGCCTGCGTCTCGAATTCGTTCTGTCCGGGCTCGATGTACCGCATCGCTTCGCGTTCGGCATCCACCGTAATCGCGACCGCTTTGCGAATCAGATCGAGCTCGGCCGGACTTTTCACTCGACGGAGCTCATTCACTCGCGCATTTACGGATCGCGCAGTCGCGTTCGGGTGACGCCTCATGAGCTCGGATAATTGCTGATCTTCCGGACTCAGGATTGCGCGGCCGGGCTGGTAATTGCCGATGACATTCAGAGTGGTGTTGTCGTTTGTGAGAAGTGAGTCGAGAACTTTGAGAAGAGTTTGTTGGGGACGGCCTTCGAAGCCCAGTTCGCGCTGAACGCCATCGACCCCAACGCGCTTACCTGTCCAGACTTCCTCAGCAGGATCGCTCGGCTGGACGAACAATTGTGGAGTACCGACGATTTGACCGTCCTTCACCTCGAACACGAGATCCGCATCCGGCTCCCGAAAACCCGTGAGATACACGAACGGCGAATTCTGGTAGAAGGCGATGTAATCCTCTTCCGGCTCCGGCGATCCGATCGCGAGGACAATACCGTTGCCAAGAAGTTTCGCGAGCGCGGCTCGGCGCTCTGCATATTCGGATTGTGGGATCTGGGCACCCAACACCTGGGCGAGAAGAACAATCGGGATCGTCGCCCCGGCAATGCTACTGAAAAACTGCGAACGGTAAGACTGATAACTCGAGACGCGCATACTGAAGGGGTTTTTTAACTCGGCCGAAGGATCGCCTTTGCAATTGTCTGCAATTGCATGTTCGATGTCCCCTCGTAGATAGCGCCGATCTTCGCATCGCGATAGAACTTCTCCACCGGGTAATCCTTCGTGTACCCGTACCCTCCAAATAATTCGACGCAGAGCGATGTCACTCGCTCGCACACCTGGGATGAGAGCAGCTTGGCCATCGCACCTTCACGGGCGATATCGCGGCCGGCGTCCTTCAACCTCGACGCATTGTAAACCATGAGTCGCGCTGCCTCCAGCTCTGTGGCCGCCTGCGCGACCTGAAACTGAATCGCTTGAAATTCGGAAAGCGATTTTCCGAACTGCTTTCGCTCATTGAGATACGAAATCGTCGCGGTGAGTGCGCCCTGTGCAACCCCAATCATCTGCGCGCCGATTCCGATTCGACCTTCATTCAACGTTTCGATCGCGATCTTGTATCCCTGACCAATCGGGCCCAAGACGTTTTCTTCGGGCACTTCGCAGTTGTCGAGGAGGAGCTCGGTTGTGCTCGACGCACGAATGCCGAGCTTGTCTTCTTTTTTTCCGACCGCAAATCCAGGGAAGCCGCGCTCGACGATGAATGCGGTAATTCCCTTGTAACCCGCCGACGGATTCGCATTCGCGAAAATCACGAACACGCCCGCCTCGGCACCATTGGTGATCCACAACTTCTGTCCGTTCAGAATCCAACGGTCGCCTTTCTTTTCCGCGCGAGCCGACAATCCGAATGCATCCGACCCTGATCCCGATTCTGATAGTGCGTACGCACCGATCGTATCGGAGTTCAGCATCGGCAGGTACTTCGATTTCTGCTCGGCCGAGCCGTAACGATTTATCGGATAATTCACGAGCGTGTTCTGCACGTCGGACACAATTGCCGATGATGCGTCGACCTTGCTTATCTCTTCAACTGCAAGTGTCACCATGAAGAGCGAGCCGCCCGCGCCCCCGTATTCTTCGGGCACTTCGATTCCCATCAATCCGAGATCGAAATATTTGGGGATGAGATCCGGCGCGATTTTGCTCGCCTTCTCCATTTCCATCACACGCGGACGCACTTCGTCCTCTGCGAATGCCCTGACGACGTCGCGGAACATCTCCTCTTCTTCGGAGAGAATCGTCAGCGCGGGCCGCAGCTCCGTGTGAATTTCCATGGTATCCAAATTAATCGACTATGAAGCGAGGGACTCCATCGCACGCTGCTGTCGACGGCTGCGCATGCGAAGTCGCATCAGCACCACCACTCCCACAACAGTGATAATCCCGACCACGTCGCCGGCGTATCGCAGAGGTCCCGTGGAATTCTCGAGTTGTGCCGCTGTTCCACTCACCGCGACAAGGAGTCCGAGGCCAGCGACCATTCCGTTGAGCTTAACCGCCTGCCTCGTCTCGAATCGCTCGAGGTCACTGAGTCCAAGCTCATCGCTCTTGCTCAGCGCATGGCGGTAGAGAAGTGCGAACACGGCAAACACGGCGGCGAACCCACATCCGTAAATGCCGAAAAGCCACGGGATGTGTTCCGGTTTCAGAATTCGTTCCAGGGTACCATTGGCGAGCACAATCGATTTGCCCCCACCCATCAATCGACCAGCAATCCAGGTTGCGAGAAATTTCAGGGGATAAATGAAGAAGAGCACCACAAACAAAAGTGCTCCGTTGAGTGCGATCGCGACCTTGTCTTCGAGTCCGTACCGGCGGAAAAACGAAAACTGCCGATACCAGATCGTAAAGAGAATGAAGAAGGTGAACGCGAAGGCGACGAATCCGCGCATTGTTGCGATCAGCTCGCTCGACGTCTTCGGAACTTCCAGCGAAACGATGAGAAGCGTAATCGCAAATCCAAAAACAGCATCGCTCAATCCTTCGAGTCGCGAAATCTCACGATTGCGAAACCGAACTGCGCGTCCGGCGCGCTCGTAGTGAGCGACCAGTTTCTGTCTCAGCACCGGTCTAGCCGGGAGTTGTTGATGCAGATGAAGCTTCGATTCCCGCGCGTGCGAGTACTATCTCGCCAAGCTTTTCCTCGATGCCGAATGCGCGTGTCACGGAAAAAGCGACTCCTGGATATTTGGCCGCGGCTTCCTTGACCATTCGCGGAACGTCGGTTGTCGAATGTCGTCCCGGTGAAAGCATGTATGGGAAAACAACAACGTCCGTCGCGCCAGCTTCCACGCAGTTTGCGAATCCTTGCGCGATTGTAGGCTCTGCGAGCTCCATGTGCGCGTATCGAACTACGACGTCGCTGCCCGCCATACGCTGAACGAGATTCATCACGTCGACCATCATCTCGTTTGCTTCACGTCTTATCGATCCGTGATCGACGAGAAGAATTGCTTTCACTTGGGGAGATCCTTCTTTGCGAGCAATGCTTCGTACCGTGGATGCTTGTGCAGCGAATCGAAATCCGAGTCGTTCTCGATCCAGCTCCAGTGACCGAATCCGAGGCTGACGGCCTTCTCGAGCATGCTGATCGCCTCGTCGCTTTCGCCGCTCGTCGCGTAAATGCACGCAACGTTATAGAGCACAGTCGCGTCACCCGGACTGATTGCAAGAGCCTGAGCCCCCCAATCTTTTGCGCGCTTGATGTCACCAAGGCGTGAGAGAGCGGTTCCTCCCATGTAGAGAGCTCGTGGATCGTCGGGGTTGAGCTCCAGTCGCTTGGCCGCAGCGTCGGCCGCTCGACGATAGGCACGCTGCGACTCGGCGGTGCGACCGAGCCTGGCGTAGGCGCTGCCGAGAAATCCTGGCACGACATAGTCTTCAGGTCGAAGCTCGGCGGCGCGCACGAAGATCTCTGCCGCTTTCTCGAACTTGCCCTGCGCAAGCAAAGCTCTGCCGAACATGTACGCGGCGTCGAACAACTGCGGATTCAGTCCCATTGCGGTCTCGAATTCCGTTTCCGCTTCGGCATGATGTCCAAGCAGTGACACTGCCAACCCGCGTGCAACGTGTGCTTCAGCGAGCTGCGGTGCGAGCTTCAGTGCTCGACGGCTCGCAACATCGGCGTTTGTAAGGTTCGCATCGCTCGCGTCGAAGTTCGTGTAGAGAACGGAGCAGCAATCGGCCACACCCGCATAAGCGAGAGCATATGTCGGATCGATCTCGATCGCCTTGTTGAACATCTGTCGCGCAAACTCGAGGCTCTGCTTGCGGAACTGATGAAAGAACTGCCGGCCGCGCAGGTAGCAGTCGTACGCTTCGACATTGACAGGTTGACCTTTCTCGATCGCGCGCTTTTCGTCTTCACTAAGAATGACTCTCAGCGCTGTGACGATGCTTTGAGCGATCTCATCCTGAATCGCGAACACATCTTCCATGTCGCGATCGTATCGCTGGGACCAGAGCTGATATCCGTCCGCGACGTTCACGAGCTGCGCTGTGATGCGGAGCTTGTTACCGGCTTTACGGACACTTCCTTCGAGAACAGTCGCGACGTCGAGCTTCTTGCCGACTTGCCGAATGTCTTCAGTCGTTCCCTTGAATGCGAAGCTCGATGTGCGTGAGGCAACGCGCAGCGCTCTGATGGTGGTGAGAGCATTGATGATCTCTTCCGCCATTCCGTCGGTGAAGTAGCCGTTCTCCCTTTCCGCGCTCATGTCGGCGAACGGAAGAACAGCGATCGATTTCGGCGCTGCTCCTTGCTTTACAGTCGTGGTTTCGGAAGGCGTATTCATTTTCGGCCAGACCAGTGCTTTCGCGAATTCACCGGACGTTTCATAACGCTCCGCCGGCTCTTTCGACATTGCTTTCGAAACAGCCTCATCGATTTCATCGGGGACGTCAGGGTCAACCTTGCGGAGATGCGGAACGGGGTCGGTGAATCTCTTCGTGAGAACAGCCTGTGCACTCGATCCGGTAAATGCTTTCTTGCCGGTGAGAACTTCGAAAAGCATGCAGGCGAGACTGTACTGATCGCTTCGTCCATCGATTTCTCCTTCGCCCGCCGCCTGCTCGGGACTGACGTACGCCGGTGTGCCGACCATCATTCCCGTTTGGGTCAGCGTATCTCCGGCGGCGACGCTCACTGCCTTCGCGATCCCGAAATCCATCACCATCGCTTCGCCTTCGTGAAGCATGATGTTCTCGGGTTTGATGTCGCGATGGACGACGCGTTGTCGATGCGCATAGTCGAGTGCGCCGGCAATTCCACGCGCGAGGTAAAGCGCTTCGTCGAGTGCAAGTTTTCCGGAGCGATTCAGCCGTGAGCGAAGCGACTCGCCCTCGACATAGGGCATCACGTAATAGAGAAAGCCGTTCGCTTCGCCGGAATCGTGAAGCGGCAGGATGTGCGGATGATTCAGTCGGGCAGCGACTTTTATTTCGCGAAGGAATCGATCGGGGCCGAGCGATGAAGACAGCTCGGGGTGAAGGACTTTGAGTGCGACCTCTCGATCGTGCTTTCGGTCTTTTGCGAGATACACCGTTGCCATGCCGCCGCGCCCGAGCTCACGCTCGATTTCATACTTGTCGGATAAAGCTTTTTCGAGGCGGTCAAGCACGCTTCAGCACCGTTCTAGCGGGGGATTGCAAACCTACCCAATAGCTCCTGAAGGGGGGAGGGTCACTGAGCGCATTTCGACCCTGCTCGGGCAACCGCGCTCGTTACAACTTCTTCATGGAGTATTGTAGTCGGACTACGCCGTCCGAAAATTTTTTCGTGGAGACGAGCTCGAGCTGACCAGTCCGACGCTTTGCATCGAGTAACGGAATTCCCGTTCCGATCAGAACCGGCACAACGTGCATGATCAGCTCGTCGAGTTCGCCGGAATAACGTCGGCCTTGACTCCCCAAAATGCCTCGACTAGAATAGGTAACAGAAACGTTACCTATCTCCTTTTCACAGTGCCGAGACCAGCAGCAGCCTCCGACGTATTCCTCGCGGTAGCCGATCCGACGCGCCGGGCGATCCTCGATCGCCTCCGCCGTGGCGACGCGCATGTCACCGAGCTCACATCCGGATTCAAAGTGAGCCGGCCCGCGATCTCACGCCATTTGCGCGTTCTCCGGAATGCGAAGCTCGTGCGCGAAAGAAAGGAAGGGCGCCAGCGTATCTACATGCTCGAAGCCGACCGCCTCGAGCAGGTCGCGCGCTGGACGGAAGAGTACCGCGAGCTCTGGCACCACAGTCTGTCCAACCTCAAACGCCGTCTCGAGAAGGAGACGGAGGAAAAATCACGATGACCGCAACAGCCGCAGCACCAACGAAGGCGGATCCGATTTCCGTAACCGCCGACACGAAGAAGGGAGAGATTTACGGAACCGCCGATATCAACGCGACCCCGGAGAGAATTTTCCGCGCGCTCACGACAGAAGAGATGGCCGATTGGTGGGGCCAGGGTCCCTACAAAACCACGGATTACAAGATCGATCTTCGTCCCGGCGGAAAGTGGAGCTGCAAGGCGATAAATCCGAAGGGCGACGAATCAACTATTGGCGGCGAATACATCACGATCGATCCGCCACGCGTGCTCGAATACACGTGGGTTCCGAGCTGGGACAATTATCAGGAGAGTCGTGTGCGTTTCGAGATCGCTCCAACAGCAATGGGCTCGCGCGTGACGTTGAAGCACACTGGATTCGCAGGACGTGAAGAGATGTGCAACAATCACACGACCGGCTGGAAACAGGTACTCGGCTGGCTGTCCGGTTACGTGTCGAGCAAATAATCAATTAGCGTGGTCGACGTGATGGAGGGGAAGTTTTTCAGGATCTCCTTGCCAGTTTTGGCAAGCCTCCTTCGATGGCTTGCAAGTCACTCGGGCTCTCTTGCCAAAACTGGCAAGAGGATCCTGAAAAACTTCCCCTCCATCACGTCGCGGGCCGCCATTATTAGGTGCTGACCATCGCGAGCGTATCGCGAAATACCTCGAGCGCCAATTCGACTTTCCCAAACGGCGCCGACACCTGAACACCTTGCACGGAAGGCCGTACTCGTTCGAGCATTTCACGCCCGATCGCGATTCCTTCCTGAACTCCGTGCTCCTTCGATTTCGCACTCGCCTTTCTCATCCGCTCGATGATGTGCGGCGGCACGATCACGCCCGGAACCTCATTGGCCATGAACTCCGCATTCCGAAGTGACAACAATGGCCAGATGCCTGCAACGATGGGAATGCGTGAGCTCCCCAGTTTTGCGAGGAACCTCTCGAGCTGCTCCACGTCGAACACCGGCTGAGTAATCGCAAACTCGGCACCTGCTTCAACCTTCCACGCGAATCGCTTGAGCTCGTGGTCGACGTCGATCGCGCCGGGATTCACTCCTACTCCAATCGCAAAACTCGTCGGCGTACCGATCGCGTTTCCCCCCGGATCGAGCCCATGATTCAACTTGTTGACGAGATTCGTTAGTCCGATCGCATCGATGTCGAATACCGCCGTTGCATTCGGATATGGACCCATCTTCGGCGGATCACCCGTGATCAACAAAAGATTTCGCAATCCAATCGCAGATGCGCCAAGCAAATCGCTCAACATCCCGAGAAGATTTCGATCGCGGCAGCAATAATGAATCACTGTCTCGATTCCAACCTGCTGCTCGATCAACAGCGCAGTGAGCAACGCACCCATTCTGCTTTGCGCGCGCGGACCATCGGGAACGTTCACCGCATCCACGCCTGCATCCTTCAACGCCTGCGTGTCTCGAATCATCTTCGATGCATCGACACCACGTGGCGGAACAATCTCCACCGACGTCACGAACTCACCACGAGCGATTTTCCCGCCCCACTTCGACCTCTCGGCCAATGGAATGGGGTCGACCCCTTTATCCTCGGGCGGGAGCGTGGGTTCGGCAGTTCTTCTCTCGCGTGCTACGACGCGCGCATGACGCGGTGAAAGCGGACGAATGCCCTCTGCGATCGCTGCGATGTGATCGGGTGTAGTTCCGCAACATCCGCCGACGACTTTGGCGCCTGCCTGCACGAGATGATGCGCGTACGTCGCCATGTACTCGGGACTGGCCATGTACATCGAGCGCCCGCTGACTTCGCGCGGCATTCCTGCATTCGGCTGCGCCGACAATTTCTTTCGCGTGACTTTTACCATCGTCTCGATGGCTTCGAGAATCGCCTGCGGGCCAACCGAGCAATTCAATCCGATGATGTCAGCGCCCATCGCGTCGAGCGTGCGCGCGAGATCTTCGACCGTCACGCCATATGGAGTGCGGCAATCTGACGCGATCGTCATCTGCGCGATTACTGGAATCGATGGATCGACTTCGCGCGCGGCGAGCAACGCCTGGTCGATCTCCGGAAGATCTGCGAACGTCTCGAGAATGAAAACGTCGGCGCCGCCTTCCTTGAGTCCGCTCAGCTGCTCCGCGAAAATTGCGCGCGCTTCATCGAGTGAAGTCGGACCGTACGGCTCGAGTCGAATTCCGAGCGGACCAACCGCGCCTGCGACCAAAACATTTTCGCCCGCAACTTCGCGGGCGATCCGGGCTGCGGCGCGATTGATGTCGACAGTTTGTTCCTGCAAGCCATACGGCGTCAGCTTGGTGCGATTCGCGCCGAAAGTATTTGTCTCGATGACGTCGGCGCCCGCGCGAATGTACGCGCGATGGACCTCTTGTATCAAAGCGGGCGCGCGAAGATTGAGCTCGTCGTAACACTGATTGATGAAGACGCCCTTCGAGTAGAGCATCGTTCCCATCGCGCCGTCGAACACAATCACCTGCTGGGGATCGAGCAGGCGCTCGACGAGAACCCTGCGATCAGTCATCAGGAATATCCGGAACCAGCTCTCTCGACGTTGCTAACGGAGGTAAGGCGGCTTCGAGGGAATCTGGACGATTGCGCCGGCGAACCCATACCATCGAAGCTACCAGAATGCCGATGAGACAGTACACAATAGCAGGCAAGCCCACGTCGACACCGATGTTGAAATCCGCGAATGCAACAGACAGCATTCCGCCCACGACGAAGCAGAGATAGTAGAAGCCGTCCGACACTGCGTCGTATCGCTCGATCTCACTCAGGCCGAGCTCGTCCGCTTCACGCGCAGCGTGGAGATAGAGAAGCGCGATGCAAAAGAAGATCATCGACCAGCCGAGTCCGTAGATCATGAACAGATTTCTCAGCTGTTCGGGCGATTGGACGACGGACTGGTTACCCGGCATGAACACCGCGAGGAGCGACCCGGCAATGAATTTGAGCGGGAATGCGTAGAAGACGATCGTGAAAAGAAAAACCCCATTCACAACCAGAGTGAATGCATCGTCGAGCGGATAGCGACGGAAAAGATTTCGGTGTGCGACCCATATAAGAAGCAGCGCAGCAAATGTTACGAGGAAAGGAATGAACCCTTTGAGATTTTTGACGAGGTCGTCATAACGTGTCGGCACGTCGAGGCTGAGTATGAGTCGCACGCAGGCGAACGCGATGATCGCGTCGCTGAATGCTTCGAGCCTGGTATAATCCTGACGTCCAAGGATCATGTGTCAGCTCGTGCTTCCGCGAGTGAGACTTCACCGGCAGCGGCTCGCTCGAGGCCGCCATTTCCATCTGCCATGCCGCGCACTGCGTAGTACTTCGCTTCCGGATGATGAATGATCACAGCCGCAGTCGACTGCTCGGGTAGCAGTTGCATCGCTTCGGTCAAATCCATTCCAAGCGCCTCCTTTGCAGGCAACAGCTTGAACACCACTGCGTGATCGTCGAGGTCGGGACACGCCCCATATCCCCACGAGTATCTCTTGCCGGTGGTAACGCCCAGCTCAGACTTTATCCGTCGATGCATCCATTCCGCAACCGCCTCGGCCGATTCGACCGAGAGGCCATGCGAGTAATACGCCTCAGTATACTCGTGTGCTGCCTGGAGCTTGTCAAAGTGAGACGTTGCCTCGGGGCCGACTGTTACGATTTGCAGAGGCAGAACGTCGACGTCGCCTGAGTCGACCGAGCGAATATAATCAGCCAGACAAAGTCGTTCTCTTCCGACCATTCTGGGAAAGTGAAAGCGTGCGACTTCGCGAAGCGATGCGCCGTCGCTGGAGTACGCAGCCGGATCGTAGACGATGACGTCGTTGCCCTGCGACTGCGCGGGGAAATATCCGTACGTCGCGGCGGGTTTAATCCATCCATTCTTTTTTGCGTCGAGCTCGAGACGCTCGAGTGCCGGTTCGAATTCATTCTTGATCGTTGCGTCGTATTGCTCGCCCGATCCGCGTGCGCCCCATTGCAGACGATACAGCTCGTCGAGGTCGAGCAGCTCGAATACTTCGTCGATGGGGATGTCGCGTAGCACGCGTGTTCCCCAGAAGGGTGGATTCGGGACTGCATTGTTTGCCGCGACATCGCTTCGAGCTCCGGCCTCATCGC
Organism: Gemmatimonadaceae bacterium; assembly: GCA_046262875.1. Lineage (GTDB taxonomy): Bacteria > Gemmatimonadota > Gemmatimonadetes > Gemmatimonadales > Gemmatimonadaceae > UBA4720. The sequence continues at coordinate 10,964 of JBHELX010000060.1, forward strand.
CGACTGCAATGTCCTTGCCGACTGTCGTCTTGAGAAAAACGTCGTTACGTGCATCGTCGAGATTTTTTTCGACGAAAACGTTTCGCTGTTTTGGATCCTGGAGAACGTCCATTGTCTCCAGTCCTTCGAATGCGTCCTTGCAGTAGAACACGCCCGCGTCGTATGCGCGTTCGTCTTCGACAAATAATGCGCGCCGGCCGAATCGTCGATTGATCGCAGC
>JBHELX010000061.1:0-4466 GCA_046262875.1 Gemmatimonadaceae bacterium
ATTCTCTCCTGTGTCGCGGGATCAGTCTGAATCGCCTTCGCAATTTTTCTCAACGAATCGACTTCACGCGCGAGCGAATCGGTTTGCGCCGCAAGAGTTTTTGCGCGCTGCCGCTGCCGCCACAAATCCATCGTGCTGTACTCGCCTCCCTGAATCGCGTACACAAGTCCGCCCAGGATCAGCACAGCAAAGATGATTCGCTGAATCATTGCGATCGCCTACAGTCCGTAAATCGCTCCCGCGGGGAACTCGGCCCAATCGCCAAGAAGCTCCTCGATTCTCAACAACTGATTGTATTTCGCAACACGATCGGTACGACTTGCAGATCCCGTCTTGATTTGCCCAGCATTGATTGCGACGGCAAGATCGGCAATGAAAGTGTCCTCCGTTTCACCGGAGCGATGTGAGATCACTGATTGATATCCGTTCGCCCTTGCGAGCTCGATTGCCTCGAGTGTCTCGGTAACGGTGCCGATCTGATTCAGCTTGATGAGGATCGCATTCGCGACGTCTTCTGAAATTCCCCGCGCGAGGCGTTCGGTGTTCGTAACAAAGATGTCATCGCCCACGAGCTGCACTCGATCGCCCAATGCCGCAGTGAGCTTCGCCCAGCCGGCCCAATCGTCTTCAGCGAGGCCATCCTCGATAGACACGATCGGATATTCGTCGAGCCATCTCGCATAGAGCTCGATCATCCCGTCAGCGTTGAAGCTCCCCGCCCCGCTCTTCTTGAACGTGTAAGTCTTGCCTTTGTACAGCTCCGACGCCGCTGGATCGAGAGCAATGGCGATCTCGGTGCCCGGCGCATACCCCGCCGCTTCGATTGCTTCGACAACAACCTTGAGCGCGTCTTCATCACTCGCGAGGTCGGGAGCGAATCCGCCTTCATCGCCAACGCCCGTCGACAGCTTTCGCTTCACGAGAACTTTCTTCAACGCGTGAAACACCTCGGCACCCATGCGAAGCGCTTCGGCGAAATTGTCGGCGCCTACAGGAACAATCATGTACTCCTGAAAATCGACCGTGTTAGTCGCGTGCGCTCCACCATTCAGAATGTTCATCATCGGAACAGGAAGAACTCGCGCCATTGGCCCGCCGAGGTATCGATATAGCGGCATGCCTGCATCCATCGCGGCGGCTCGCGCAGTCGCCATCGAGACAGAGAGAATCGCGTTCGCGCCGAGCTTTCCCTTGTTGGGAGTGCCGTCGAGCGCGATCATCGCGCGGTCGATGCTCATCTGATCGTCAGCGAGCATTCCCATTAGGGCCGGTGCAATGCGTTCTTCCACACTTTCGACCGCGAGTTGAACTCCCTTCCCTCCGTAACGATCTGCGTCGCCGTCGCGAAGCTCGAGGGCCTCGTGTTCGCCGGTCGATGCGCCACTCGGGACAGCGGCGCGTCCGGTTGCTCCGCTCGAAAGCGTCACGTCTGCTTCGATTGTTGGATTGCCTCTGCTATCGAGAATTTCTCGCGCAGCGATATCTACAATGGTTGTCATCAAGATCGAGTTGTTGTTGTGCTATTCAGTATCCGCCATCTGCGGCAAACGGCGTGTGGATTCACTTTCGATTCCGTAGATCGATGCGAGCGCATCAACAATTCGCGAGCGAACAGTTTCAGCAAGCTCTTCCCGGTCGGAGTAGTCGAGTCCCGCAGTTGGAATAGGTTCGAGCAAATGTACATCGACCCGGCCGGGCCGTAGTATCCAATTGCCTTTGCCGAGTACGTCCCGAGTGCCGTGAAGAAGAACCGGGACTATGGGCACGCCGGCGGCGATCGCAAGAACGAACGGCCCTTTCTTGAAGGCACGAATCGGATACGAGTCCCCGCGACTGCCCTCAGGGAACACAACGACAGAATTTCCCGCTTGAATTTTTTCGGCCGCAACACGATAGGCGGCAAATGCCGCTTTGCGATTCTGTCGCTCGATTGGAACCATTCCGATTGCACGAATCGCTGGTCCGAACACCGGCACTTTGAAGAGCTCCGACTTCGCGACGAACTTGTAACGTGGGAGGACTCCGGCGAGTGCGGGAATGTCGAGCCAGCTAAGGTGATTCGACAGATAGAGTCGTGGCTCGCCGCCCGCCATGCGCTCCGGATTGTGTACGGTGATTTTCGTTCCAACGCCCCACAACACAACGCGTGACCAATAACGAGGCGTATTGTCGAAGATCCCGCCCTGGCGGTCCTCGACGCCGATGATTCGTGCGATTATCGCGCCCAGTCCCCCGACCGTCGTTGCGAGAACACCGACGATGGCGGCGAACACGGTGCGGATTATTCGAAACACGATCATTCAGCCGATTCCCTGAAATGAAGGTATCCCGACGGGGTTGGGACTGGAGCGCCCCGATCGAAAACTCGCACTATGGGACGACCGGCTTCGACCGTGCCTACCTCGGTGAGTGGAATTCCAAATTCTTCAATGAAGGCGCGAGTGTCGAGCGCATCTCGTGACGTTACCGCGAGCTCGTACTCCTCGCCGCTTCCCGCAGCGTCGCTCGCGGAGATGCCGGGCATCGTCGGAACTCGATCGAGGCTCAGCGCAACGCACGCTTCACTCGCCGCGGCAATTTGACCGAGGTCAGCCGCAAGCCCGTCGGAAATATCGATTCCAGCGCTTGCACCATGCGCGACGAGCCACCGAGCTTCGCGGATTCGAGGGACCGGGTGTGCGAAACGCTCGCGATGTTCTGCCGCGGGGGCGCGACCTTCGACCAGCGCGTTGATCGCCGCCAACGGTCCGCCCAGGCGGCCCGTGACATACACGCGGTCACCAGGGTGCGCACCGTCGCGTCGCAGTGGATGCTCGGCGGTTCCCAGAACAGTTATCGCGAGTGAAAGATCGCGCCCTTCGCTCAGGTCGCCGCCTACGATCCGTGCGCAAGAGTTCTGCGCGGCGTCACCAATACCGTCAGCGATTTCGTCGATGTGCGCTCGCCACAGTTCAGGAAGCGTCAGGGCAACAAGAATTCCGAGCGGCGTCGCCGCGATGGCTGCGAGGTCGCTCAGTGCCGACGCGGTCGCACGGTATCCAATCTCGCGTGGCTCGAGCCAACCTCTGCGAAAGTGAACGTTCTCTACTGATACATCCGTGCTCGCTATCAGCGCGCGATCAGAAACAGCCGCGAGTATCGCGGCGTCGTCACCAATTCCCTCCGCGATCGGGCCCCACCGCGCGAGCATGCGACGCACGAAATCGAATTCAACGCCCTCTCGCAATGGAATGCCGTTCGATTGCCTCGATAAGTCAGGGCTCAAGGGACACCAGGTATACAAACGAGACGATTTTGCCATTGCTCGTCGGCCGTTTCATTCCACGCATCCGGGAGTGCGAGAAGAATATCTTCGAGCGTGGTTCCACGAACTGGGCCGGCCAGCTCCGCAGCGCGTCCGTGAACGAATGCCGCAATCGCAGCGATTTCAGCGGAGCTCCGATCTCCCGCCAGCTGTGCGAGCATCGTACCTACAATGCCGGTCAACACGTCTCCGCTTCCGCCGGTTGCGAGAGCAGCCGTTCCCGCAGCGCTGATGAATCGATTTCCTTCAGGCGCAAAGATTATGGTGGGTGCTCCCTTCAAAAGCACAGTCGCACCGGCATCACGTGCAAAGTCAGCACCGATCTCGAACCGATTCTTCAAAACTTCGTCCGTCTCGCGACCGATGAGCCGCGCGAACTCCGTCGGGTGAGGAGTGATCACGGCCGGTCTCCCCCGAAGAAGCTTTGCGAGTGACGCAGCATCATTCTCAAAAACGCTGAGAGCATCTGCGTCGACGACTACTGGACCTGCCCAGGCGATCAACACGCGCTCGACGAGATCGCGCACTTCCCGTGAGCGGCCAAGCCCTGGTCCAATCGCGAACGCCTCTGTGTCTTCCATGATTTGTTCGAGAGCAGATGCGTCAGTCGGCCACGATTTCACGAGTGACTCCGGCAAGCCGATGTGAATTGCAGCTGTGTTCTGCCCGGCAACCACAAGCCTCAATAATCCGATTCCACTTCTCAGTGCGCCCGTGCCGGAGAGAATCGCCGCGCCTGCCATTCCTTCTCCGCCCGCAACAACCACGAGGCTACGACGTATGCCCTTATGCGCATCGAACGGAATATCAGGGACTCGCTCGGATACCCAGTAACGATCGATAAGCAGAGGAAGTGAATCGAGATCGCGACTCGACGTGAGTCCGATGTCGAGACAAGCAATCTCGCCACACACATCGCGCGCGAGCAGATGTCCGCGCTTGACCACCCCGAACGTTATTGTGACATCAGCTTGAACGCACAGCTCGTGCTTCCCTGTTGTCGCATCGAGACCCGAAGGAATATCGAGCGAAACGACGACCGCACCATCCGCCTTCGCGTTGTTCACGATCTCGATTGCCGAAGCAACCGTGCCCCTCGGCGCACCGGACGCGCCGGTGCCGAGCAATGCGTCGATGATGATTGGCGCGTCGCCAACTGATG
>JBHELX010000061.1:5833-10350 GCA_046262875.1 Gemmatimonadaceae bacterium
AGTTGCAACGAGTCCCGCGATATGCGCCATGTCAACGACGAACTTCGCGCCGATCTCACGCGCAACTTCGGCGAACGGCTCGAACTCGATTGTGCGCGCGTATGCGCTCGCACCGGCGATGATCATCTTCGGACGCTCGCGCCGAGCGATTTCCTTCATCTGCTCGTAATCGATGCGACCGTCGTCACCGACGCCATAATGAATCGCGTGGTAGAGCAGCCCTGAAAAGTTTACAGGCGAACCGTGAGTGAGATGTCCGCCCTGCGAGAGGTCGAGTCCGAGTACCGTGTCGCCCGGCTTGAGGAATGCGAGATATACCGCGGCATTCGCCTGCGCACCTGAATGCGCCTGAACGTTCGCGTGCTCGGCATTGAAGAGCTGTTTCGCGCGATCGATTGCCAGCTGCTCGACCTGATCGACAAACTCGCAGCCGCCGTAGTATCGCTTTCCGGGAAGGCCTTCGGCGTACTTGTTGGTGAGAGGCGTGCCCATTGCTTCGAGGACAGCTTCGGAGACGAAGTTTTCGCTCGCGATGAGCTCGAGTCCCTCGCGCTGGCGATCGACTTCGTGACGAATGATGTCAGCGACGTCGGGGTCGAAGTCGCTCACTGTCGCCAGCTGAAGTCCTGCGTTCTGCTCAACTCCCTGCATTCGCGCTGCCTGCTCTCTCCTCGTTAGGTGGCTCGTCGATCTTCTCAATACGCCGCTCGTGCCGTCCGCCCTCGAACGGCGTCGAGAGCCATCGCTTCATTATGTCGACTGCTTCTTCATGCGCAACGAAACGCGCCGGAATCACCAGAACGTTCGAATTGTTGTGACGCCGTGAAAGCTCGGCAATTTCAGGCATCCACGACAGTGCTGCTCTCACATGAGGGTAACGGTTCGCTATGATATCGACGCCGATCCCGCTACCGCAAAGCAGAATACCGCGCTTGGCTTCTCCGCGCGAGACCTTTTCCGCGAGTGGATGCGCGTAATCGGGATAATCATCCTGCGGATTTGCAGAGTGCGCACCGACATCGTCGGGTTCGAATCCAAGCTTCTCGAGCTCCACCTTCAGAACTTCCTTCAGCTCGAACCCGGCGTGATCTGCACCGATTGGAATTACTTCTGCCATATTAGCGGCGGCTCGACGCGGTGGAAGGTTCGACAGGCTCGCCATCAACGCGCTCGGACGCGTATGGAGTTGGACGCAAAACAGACGGCGAATGCGGCAGCGTCAGCGGTGGCGACGATTCGAGGCGGCGCTCGGCGAGGCGGTCGGCCGCTTCGTACGACGGAATCTTCATTGCCTTTGCGATCTCGAAAACTCCGAGAACTGTATCGTAAATCTCGTCAGCTTTCTTGAGAGAGCGCGCTGAATTCCATCCGACTACTTCGCTGTAGACATTGATCACGCCGCCTGCGTTGGCGACGTAATCCGGAGTGTACTGAATGCCACGCTCTTCGAGAACATCGCCGTGACGCTCTTCGAGTAGTTGATTGTTCGCGCCGCCGGAAATGATCTCGAACTTGAATTGCGGAATCGTTTCATCGTTGATGATTCCGCCAAGCGCACACGGCGCAAATATCTCGGCCTTCACCGCGTAGATCGCATCGGGGGGAACGACCGTCGCACCCGTTTCATTCGCGACGCGCTTGGAGCGCTCTGGATCGATGTCGGCTACGATGAGTTTCGCACCCGCCTCGTGAAGCTCTTTCGCGAGATATCGCCCCACGCTTCCGCAGCCCTGAATCGCGACGGTTTTGCCATTGAGATCATCGGATCCCCAAAGCTCCTTCGCAGAAGCTTGAATCGCGCGAAATACTCCGTGCGCTGTGACGGGCGAAGGATCTCCGGATTTGCCGGCGAGACCCGCGACATGATCGGTCTCGAGGTGAACGAAATCCATGTCCGACGTCGACGTCCCGACATCTTCGGCCGTGATGTAGCGACCGCCAAGACTTTCGACGAGTCGGCCGTGAGCTCGAAAAATTGATTCACGATTATTTGTGCGATTGTCGCCGATGATCACGGATTTTCCGCCGCCGAGATTGAGCCCAGCGACGGCGTTCTTGTAGGTCATACCACGAGAAAGCCGCAGCGCGTCGACGATTGCTTCGTCGTCGGTGGCGTAACTCCAGAAGCGCGTACCGCCGAGTGCGGGTCCAAGACGCGTGCTATGAATCGCAACGATGCCCCGGTATCCGCACTTCGGATCGCTGCCCATCGCGATTTCTTCGTGACCCATTTCAGCAAGCTTATCGAATAGTTCCATTTATCAGTTTGAAAAGTGCTATCGCGGACGGCGGAAGAACCGCGGAACGCGGAATGAGGAATACTGCGGGCTGCGCATTTCTGTTGGCAATCCGCAGCCCGCCTTCCGCGCTTCTTCCGCAGCCCGCGTTCCGCAGTATTCAGTCGTGCGCATATAGCTCTCTTGCAATTACAATGCGCTGAATCTCCGACGTGCCTTCATAGATCTCGGTTACTTTCGCATCGCGGAAATACCTCTCGACCGGATAATCCTTCACATAACCGTAGCCGCCGAAAATCTGTACCGCCTGATTCGTGCAGAACATCGCGGTCTCGCTTGCGAGAAGCTTGGCCATCGAGCACGCCTGCTTCACGTTCGCCCCTCGATCTTTCGCCTGCGCGGTGAGATGCAATAGCGCTCTGCTCGCGCTAACACGTGTAGCCATGTCGGCGAGCTTGAATTGAATCGCCTGAAAATCTCTGAGAGGTGAATCGAACTGCCGCCGCTCGGCCGCGTAAGCAGTAGCGGATTCGAGTGCAGCTCGCGCGATTCCAATCGCTTGAGAAGCAATACCGAGTCGCCCGGCGTCGAGCGATTTCAACGCGTACACTAATCCGAGATGCGGCTCGCCGAGAAGGTTTGTTCCCGGTACGCGCATGCTGTCGAAGTTGAGCTGGACCGTTGGCGACGAGCGCAGCCCAAGCTTGTCTTCTTTTTTGCCGACGTGAAATCCCGGAAGGTCGGGCGTAATGATGAACGCTCCAATTCCTCGTGCACCTTTCCGCTCCTGAGGAGTGTCGGTACGCGCCATGGCGATAATCACGCCGGCGTGATTTCCACTGGTGACCCAGCTCTTCGTTCCATTGAGTATCCAGTCGTCGCCGTCTCGCACTGCCTGCGTTGTGAGTGACGCTGCGTCTGAGCCTGCTTCGGGCTCCGACAATGCGAACGCACCGAGCAGCTCGCCTCGCGCCATTGCTCGCAGAAATCGATTCCGCTGATCGGTGCTTCCGTAACGCAAAATCATTTTCGTCGGAAGCGAGTTGTGGACGCTCATGAGAACCGCCGTCGATGCATCGACGGCGGCGATTTCCTCGAGAGCCAGAAGATAAGTCGACGTATCGACGTTGAGCCCTTCGTATTCGTCGGGCAGCAACATTCCAAGGAAGCCGAGCTCTCCCATTTTCTTCACGAGCGAAGGCTCGAAGTGGGCGTCTTCATCCCATTGCGCGATGAACGGCGCGATCTCGCGCTGAGCAAATTCGCGCGCGAGACTCTGAATCTCGCGCTGCTCCTCGGTCAGGTCGTGGATGCTCCAGGTCATCTACGCTGGATATGTATAGAAGCCGCGGCCGGTTTTTCTACCGAGCCAGCCCGCAGCGACGTACTTCTTTAGCAGAGGACACGGACGGTATTTCGGATCGCCGAGTCCGTCACGCAACACCTCGAGAATTGCCACGCACGTATCGAGTCCGATGAGATCTGCGAGCGCGAGCGGTCCCATTGGATGATTCATACCGAGCGTCATCACCTGATCGATCGACTCCGCGGTGCCGACTCCTTCCATCAGACAGTACACAGCTTCGTTGATCATCGGCATGAGAACGCGATTGGACACGAAGCCGGGATAATCATTCACTTCAACTGGAGTCTTCCCGAGTTTTGTGCTCAGCGCGATCACGCGCGCGGTCGTTTCGTCCGATGTCGCGAGGCCGCGAATGATTTCGACGAGCTTCATCACCGGCACCGGATTCATAAAATGCATTCCCACGACCTTCGCGGGCCGGTCGGTGTGACTCGCGATCTCAGTGATCGAAATGGAGCTGGTGTTGGTTGCGAGAATTGCATCATCGTCGGCGAGGCGATCGAGCTCTGCGAAAATTGTGTACTTGAGCTCGTGGTTTTCAGTCGCGGCTTCAACGACGAGTGAAGCCCCTTTTGCGGACTCGAGAGATTCACTCATCGAGATGCGCGCGAGCGTTTCTTCGGAATGCGAAGGTTGGATCGTTCCCTTCTTTACCTGACGCTCGAGATTTCTTCTGATCGTCGCATGACCGCGCTCCAGCGCATCGCGCGAAACGTCGATCATCATGACAGGGAATCCGGCATGCGCAAAGACGTGCGCGATTCCATTTCCCATTTGCCCCGCACCGATTACAGCGATGCGCTCGTCCATTTCTATTGCTCCATGCGGCGAAGATGCCGCGTGTAGATGTAGATCACGGCAATGAACATTGACAGGGCAGCAGCAAGGCCGCCTTCAGGTCCCCAGGCGCCGCC
>JBHELX010000062.1:0-9941 GCA_046262875.1 Gemmatimonadaceae bacterium
CGTCGGCATCGCCCAATAACATGGCAGTCGAAACGATGCGGGCGAGATCGACGACTCCGTCGCAACCCCTGCCCCACTGAATGTTCCAGGTGATCAGGTGCATCAGCGGATCCCCGCCCGCATGAACGACTGCACGAATTGCCGCTGGAACAGCAGAAACGCGATCAGCAGCGGCGCCATCGTCATCACCCCGCGTACATTCAGCCCTTTCAATCTTGCAAGCAGCTTCGCCTGTTCATCGAGCTCGCGCGGAGAGAATCCGCCCTTCGTCGACTCGCCGGCAACGTTGACCTGCACAAGCACGTCCATCGCATTTCCGCGCTCGACGGCAAATGCATTCACCGCATCAGCGAGTCGCGCACTGTCCAACGCATGAAATAAAGCGAACCGGTCAAGCCACTTTACTTTGTTGCGCTGAAGATGTCCGATGAGATGCCAACGCACTGGGACGCTGACCCGGTCCATTTTTGCAACGGCTTCCTGCACCTTGTTTTCGCCGACGTCGAGCAGGCCCACTTTGCTCGCGGCTACTACGGCTTCAGGACCGTGAGTCTTCGTGACGGCGACAATCTTTACCCTTTGCCCTCGACCGCCTCGTTCGACCGCAAGCTTGATACGCGCGCGAACGTCCGCCACTCGCGACTCGAGCCCCGCAAAAAGCATAGCTGGGAAATGTAATGTGTCGAGTGTCGTGAACAACAATTTGCGCGTCGAAAGATCACCCAAACCTTTGGATGATACTCACTACCAACCTTCGCAAGTCGTTGTACGTGACGAGCGCAAACAACAATAGTACCGCGGCCAATCCGGCTCTCAGTATGTAGTCGCGTGTCTGTGCGCTGAACGCTTTTCCCTTGATTGCCTCCAATACCTGAACCATGATCTGCCCGCCGTCGAGAATCGGAATTGGAAGAAGGTTGAACACCGCCAGATTCACACTGATCAACGAAATCAGCACGAGCAGGTTCTCGAAACCACTGCGCGCGGCCTGCACCGAAGCGGTCGCAATCATGATCGGTCCGCCCAGCTCACTCGGCGCAACTTTTCGTGTGGCCAATCCCTTCAATGCGTCAATAACGCTTCCCGCCATGCCCCAGGTGAGGAACCACCCGCGAGTTAACGCTTCGCCGAATTCAATGTGACGCGATAGAGGTTTGGGAAGAATTCCGATTCTTCCGACATGCTCGAGCTTCCCCGTCTCGAGATCGGTCGCGGTGTCGAGCGCCGGCGTGACTGCGATTCGAGTTCTTCCTTCAGGTCGCTGAACGTCGAACACAACTTCTGTCCCCGCCGAAGCGCTGATCTTCGCGACGAGACTGTCCCACGAGGTGAGCGGGACTCCATTGATTGCAACGAGACTGTCACCGGCTCGCAAACCCGCCATTGCCGCAGGTCGCGAAGCCAGAACCGAATCAGTTTTCGTCGACACATATGGCAAGCCGTACACGAGCAACATTCCAATCGTGACGACAAGGGCGAGCACGACGTTCATCGTCACACCGGCAAGTAAAATCACGAGCCGCGCCCACAACGGCTTCGACTCGAGCCAGCGATCAGGTGGAATCGGTTTCGGTCCGAACGGAATCATGGCGTCCGGATCCATCAGTTCTCCCGACTGCGTTACCTGCGTTGCGGAATTCTCGCTGCCGCCCTCTATGAAAGCAGTTGCTTCGTCGTCCTTCGAGGCCATCCGGACGTATCCGCCGAGGGGCAGCGCGGCGAGAACGTACTCCGTCTCTCCCCACCGCCTCTTGATGAGCGCTCGACCGAACCCGATCGAAAACCTCGGAGTGTAAACCCCGACCGCCTTAGCGGCGAGGAAATGCCCGAACTCATGAACGAACACGACGATCGCAAAAACAAAAATCGGGGCAATCCATGCTAGCATTCGAACGACTCCATAACGTGATGTCGCGCTTTCATGTCGGCGTCGAGAAGCTCTTCGCGAGTATCCGAGGGCAGATCACCCAACCGATCGAGAGCGGACTCGATCGATTCGGAGATTTCCGCGAACTGGATTTTTCCCTCTAGAAAGAGCGACACAGCTTGCTCGTTCGCTGCATTGAAAACTGCAGGCGCCGCGCCACCGCGCCTTCCAGCCGCGATTCCAAGCCTGAGCGCCGGAAATTTATCGTGCGCAACCGGCTCGAACGTCATCGGCGAAAGCGCGACGGGATCGAAGGCCTGTACCCCGCTATCGGGCGCCCTGTCCGGGTGCGTCAACGCGTAGAGAACAGGAAGCTCCATCGACGGAACACTCATCTGCGCAACGACACTGCCGTCAACGAATTCCACGAATGAATGAACGACGCTCTGCGGATGCACAACGACTTCAATGGAATCGTACGGAAGGCCGAACAGAAAATGCGCCTCGATTACTTCGAGCGCTTTATTCGCCAGCGTCGCGCTATCGATGGTGATCTTACGTCCCATCGTCCACGTTGGATGTTGCAGTGCGTCAGTCACTGTCGCATTGGCGAGCTTGTTCTCACTCCATCCGCGAAACGGGCCACCCGATGCCGTCAGAATCACGCGCCTGATTTCATTGCGCTCCCGCCCTGCAATGCATTGAAGGATCGCACTGTGTTCGCTGTCGACCGGGACGATTTCTCCTTTGCCGAGCTTCGCCGCTCTTGCAACGAGCTCCCCCGCAACAACCAGAGTTTCCTTGTTAGCTAGTGCAACGCGTTTTCCAGCGCGGAGCGCGGCAAGCGTTGCGTCGAGCCCCGCTGCGCCGACGATTGCGTTGAGCACGATGTCAGCATCGGGGCGCGTCGCTGCCTCGACCAGAGATTCAGTTCCGCGATGCCATCCATCGCCATTCGCTTCGCTGCCATTCACCATTCCGACATACGAAGGATGAAACTCGCGCACCTGTTGTCTCAACAACGCGGCGTTGCTGTGCGCAGTCAGCGCGACGACATGAAACCGATCCGGCTGCCGCGCGATCACTCTCAACGCGGTGGTTCCGATCGAGCCTGTCGAGCCGAGTATCGCGACGCCGCGCTGCTTCATGTCGGAATCGGAATGAGGAGATATCCGATGATCAGATATGCCACCGGAAGCGCGAAGAGCTGGCTATCGATTCTATCCAGAATCCCACCGTGACCGGGAACCAGCGAAGATGAATCCTTCACGCCGGCGTCGCGCTTGAGCAGAGACTCGAGAAGATCACCTGCCTGAGCGGCAATGCTGATTGCCACTGCGAATATCACCACTCCAACCGGAGAGAGCGCGAGGTGAGCGGCGGGCTCGAGCACGGCTTTCGAGTAAAGCCAGCAAATGGCAATCGCAACGAAAAGCCCACCGATCGCACCGACGACCGTTTTGCCAGGACTTACCGACGGCATCAGCTTCTTCTTCCCAAACAGTCGACCGAACGTGTATGCCCCCGTGTCGGTTGCCCAGACGAGGAATACCGGAAACATCACCAGAGCGGTTCCGGCCGCCGCCCCAACCGCGTAATCGTGATAGCGAAGTGGATAAACGAAAGTAATCATCGCCGCATATAAAACCCCGAAGACTGTTACGGAAACGGCGACAAACGGTTTTCCATCGACTCCGCGCGCCCAGATCACACTGGCGACGACTGCGAGAAAAATCACCGCGTCCGCAGCCATTGAAGGCGTGAACAATCCGAGATAGTGCGCGTGGACACAAATCGGGATCAGCGCGGCCAGACCGATCCCGAGAGTACTCATTGGATTCGTACCGTCCGCTCGCGCCATGCGAAAAACTTCCCACGCGGCTGTTCCGGCAATCGCGCCGAGCGTGGCGGCAAGCACCCAGCCGCCGAAGTAGATGATGAGGCCGGCAAGCGGCGCCGCAACAACCGAAAACAAAACACGCCGCGTGAGCTCCGTCACGAGCTCAAACTTCCATTATTTCTGCTTCTTTCCCCTTCAGCAGATCGTCGATCTTCACGATGTATTCATCGTGCAGCTTCTGCAGATCTTTTTCTGCATGCTTCACGTCGTCCTCTGAAACCTTGTCGAGCTTCTTCAGCTTTTCCCGTCCCTCCGTGCGCGCGTGACGAATGCCAATACGCGCTTCCTCTGCAAGCTTGTGCACGACCTTCACCAGATCGCGCCGCCTCTCTTCATTGAGCGCGGGAATCGGAACGCGAATCATTCCGCTCTGCGTCATCGGATTCAATCCGAGATCAGATTCGCGCAGCGCTTTCTCGATTGGCTGCGTCAATCCCTTGTCCCACGGCGTTACTGTGAGGAGCCTGGGCTCTGGCGCCGACACGCTCGCAACCTGATTGAGCGGCATAGTCTGTCCATACGCTTCGACCTTCACCGTATCGAGAAGGCTGACCGTCGCTTTCCCTGTTCGAATGGACGACAGCTCGCGCTTCGAGCTCTCGAGCGCTTTGTCCATCGCGCCCCGCGAATCCTTGACGATTTGTGGTATGGTATTCATTGAACGATTGTGCCGACCTGCTCGCCGCTTACGGCGCGCGCGATGGCTCCCGGAGTGTTGATGTTGAGAACTATTACGGGAAGGTTGTTCTCTCTGCAGAGCGCGATTGCGGTCTGATCCATCACGCCGAGCTCTTTGAGCATCACGTCACGATAGCTGATCTGCGTGAAGAGTGTCGCAGTCGCATCCTTCTTGGGATCCGCGGAATAAACTCCATCGACGCTCGTCGCCTTGATGATCACTTGCGCCTTCGTTTGAATCGCGCGGAGCGCGGCCGCAGTGTCAGTGGAGAAGTAAGGATTGCCCGTGCCACCCGCAAAAAGAACGATCCGCCCTTTCTCGAAGTGACGGATCGCTCGGCGCCGAATAAACGGTTCGGCAATCTGTTCCATGTTGATCGCCGTCATCACGCGCGTTTCCATTCCCGCGCGCTCGAGAACGTCCTGCATCGCGAGTGCGTTGATCACTGTGCCAAGCATGCCCATGTAGTCTGCGCCGACGCGATCCATGCCGACGCTTGCGAAGCTTGCGCCACGAACGATGTTGCCGCCGCCGATCACCAGGCCGACATTCGCTCCAGAGGCGAGGACCTGCTTGATCTCGCCTGCAATTCGGGCGAGTGTGTCGAAATCGAATCCGGTGCCTCGACCTCCGGCGAGAGCCTCGCCGGAGATCTTCAGCATAATCCTGGAGTAGGCGACCGGACTCGCCACGACTTTACTCCTCTCCCATCTGGTAGCGCACGAATCTGCGGACCTGGATGTTCTCGCCGACTTTCGCCGACGCTTCCTTCATGAGATCGCCGATGGACTTCTTCGTGTCTCTCCATAGCTGATTCACGAGAGTCTTATCCTTGATGAAAGCCTCGACTTTTCCCTCGGCTATTCGCTTCACGATCGCCTCAGGCTTTCCACTAGCCTTGGCCTGCTCCTCTGCAATTCTTCGCTCGACCACGAGCGTGTCTTCCGGAATTCCATCGCGATCGATTGCCATCGGAGCAGCGTGGGCAATGTGAAGCGCGATCTCGCGACCGAGCTGCTTGAAAGCATCGGTGCGCGCAACGAAATCAGTCTCGCAGTTGATCTCGACCATCACTCCTACTTTTCCGTTGTGGTGGATGTAGCTCGTGATGAGTCCCTCGCTTGTCTGCTTCCCCGCACGCTGGCTCGCCTTCGCAATTCCCTTTACGCGCAGGTACTCCTCCGACTTCTCCATATCGCCGGCGTTCTCCTGCAACGCTTTCTTGCACTCCATCATTCCCGCGCCCGTTCTCTGGCGCAGCGCCTGAACATCTTTTGCTGTGAACACTTTTCGTTTTTCCTTTTATAAACTCGCGCGAAGTCCGCGCAGTTGTTGTTTTCGTTGAATCTGTCTTCGCTAATCGCTCTATCGCCCGTCGCTCTACCGCTCAATCGCATTTACAAGAACGCCGCCGGCGATTCAGCCGGCGGCGGGTTCCTACCCGCGGGCAGGTGGAAGTTAACCCTCTCCGGGCTCCGCGTTAGCTCCCGCGTCACTCGCTTCGCCGCCTGCATCACCAGCGGAGTCGGACTCACCCGACTCCACTTCTCCTCCCGTCTTCAAGCGAGCCGCGATTGCTTCCGGCCGTGCTCGTCGACGACGCGGTCGCCGCTTCTTCTTGCGATCGCCTTCGCCTTCCGGCTCGGCACCGCGATCGGAGCTGTACGTGTACGACTCCGCCTCTTCCACTTCCTCACGAATCGGGGCTTCACGCCGCGCTTCGACAATCGCGTCTGCAATCGCGTGCGTCACGAGCTCCACCGATTTGATCGCATCGTCGTTTCCGGCGATCGGCACGGTGATCAGATCAGGATCCGCATTCGTGTCGACGAGTGCGATGATCGGAATACCGAGCTTGTTGCCTTCGCTGACTGCGATGCGCTCCTTCTTTGAATCGATGACGAACATCAATCCCGGAAGCCGCGTGAGATTTTTGATGCCCGAAAGATTCTTCGAGAGCTTGTCGCGCTGGCGCCCCATCATCAGCTGTTCTTTCTTCGTGT
Organism: Gemmatimonadaceae bacterium; assembly: GCA_046262875.1. Lineage (GTDB taxonomy): Bacteria > Gemmatimonadota > Gemmatimonadetes > Gemmatimonadales > Gemmatimonadaceae > UBA4720. The sequence goes on from JBHELX010000062.1 coordinate 6,450, forward strand.
AATTCTCGAAGTCACCACCGGCTTCGCTTCCCGCCTCGAGCTCCTTCAGGCGACGCACCTGTTTTTTTACCGTCTGGAAATTCGTGAGCAAACCGCCCAGCCATCGCTCGGTAACGAACATCGCGCCGCAACGCTCTGCTTCTTCCTTTACGATGTTGACGAGTTGCCGCTTGGTGCAGACAAAAAGAACTGCATCGCCGCGAAGGATGACATCGCGCGCCAGCTTCTTCGCCAGCTCGAGCTGACGTAGAGTTTTCTGGAGATCGATGATGTGAATCCCGTTGCGTTCGGCGAAGATGAAACGGCGCATCTTCGGATTCCAGCGTCGGGTCTGGTGGCCGAAGTGCACTCCGGCGGCAAGTAGCTGATCGAGGTTTGGCTCAGACATTCAGTAAAAGTTCGGTTATCTCTTGGAGAATTGGAATTTCTTGCGCGCTTTGGGACGGCCGGGCTTCTTGCGTTCGACTGCGCGCGCGTCGCGCGTCAACAGGCCGAGGTCGCGCAGCTTGCGCCGATGCGTCTCGTCGATCTTCACCAGAGCGCGGGCAACGGCAAGACGAAGCGCACCAGCCTGCCCAGTCAGACCACCGCCTTCAACTTTGGCAACGATGTCGAAGCGTCCGAGTGAATCCGTCGCCGTAAACGGCTGCTGAATCGCCGCAACGTGCGCGGAGCGCGGGAAGTAATCGCCGAGCGTGCGGCCGTTCACCTGCCACTTGCCTGAGCCTGGTTTCAGATAAAGACGGCAGCGCGCTTCCTTGCGGCGTCCGATTGTATGCGTGGTGGTGCTGTCAGCCATTACTTCGTCTCACTCTTTTTCTTGAGGTCGAGAACCTTGGGTTGCTGCGCTGCGTGCGTGTGATTTGCGTTTGCGAAGACTCGAAGCTTGCGGCGAAGCGACTGCCTGCCGAGCGCCGTTTTCGGTAGCATGCCGTATACCGCTTTTTCGATCACACGTTCCGGGTGCTTCTCGAGCATTGTAGCGAACGGTGTGAATCGCTCGTGGCCCATGTAGCCAGTGTGATTGAAGTAACGCTTCTGCTCCGCCTTTCTTCCAGTGACTTTCACCTTCGACGCATTGATGACGATGACGTTGTCACCAGTATCCATGTGGGGTGTGTACATCGGCTTGTGCTTTCCGCGAAGGATTTTGGCGACCTCGGCAGCGAGCCTGCCGAGCACCATTCCCGATGCGTCGACTATGTACCACTGGTGTTTGATGTCTGACGGTGTAGCGGTGTATGTCTTCATTTTGGATTGATCGTGCGTCGAGCCGCACCCGCGATTTTTGCATCGAGAGTGACGGGTTTTTCCGACCTTATGGAGCGATTTGGGACAGCCTGTAAACTTACGAATGGCAGCAGGTTAAGTCAACTAACCGGGGCGAGGTTTGACAAGCCTGCGTGCGACCGCAGATTCGACGCTCCTCTCTATCAAGGATCTATCGATGCATGTCACAATGCGATACTACACCAACGCGTCCGCCCTTGGCGATGCGATGGCAGCAAAGACCGACGAGGTTCGCAAGCTCATCAGCGAGGTACCCGGATTCATCGCCTACTACGCCATTCGCAACGGCGACGTTGTCACTTCGGTCACAGTCTGCAAGGACAAAGCGGGCACAGACGAGACGACGAAACGGGCACGTGAATGGGTCAAAGAAAATGTGAAAGGCGGCGTTACTCCTCCGGGGATCAACGAAGGGGATACCTTCGTTTCATTCAACAAATAAAAGCCACAGCGGACCGCGGACTGCGGGGTTACCGCAGACCGCGGTCCGCTGTGGCTTTACTCGAGTTCTACGAGCACCTCCCCCTTTTCCACCGCAGCACCGACTTCAGCATGAACCGCCTTCACCCTTCCTCCAGTAGTCGCTCTCAATTCGTTTTCCATTTTCATCGCCTCCATCACAATCGCGCCGTGCCCGACCGCGATTGTATCTCCAACCGCGACGTTCACTCGCACAACGAGGCCCGGCATCGGGGCCACAATCGGCGCGGGACCGGTTGGCTTCGATGCAGCGGCAGCGATGTCACGGATCGTTCGAGCTCTTTCGTCGAGCGCGTCGACTTCAAATCGGAAACCGTCAACCCATAGCGTGTAAGCGCCCCGCCCGTCACGACGGCGAACTACCACGCGATGCACTTCATCGCCGATTGTCACCACACGAATTGGAGTGCCTTCGATCGTCTCGAGATCAACATTGAGCTCGACTTGTCCGAGCTTGGCGGTCGAGCCATCGAGCTCGACATCGCGACGCTCGCCGTTCAATTCGACGACATACCTCACGCGGCCGGCACCAGCTCACACACTGTCTCGACGTGCGCCGTTTGCGGAAACATGTCGAACGCGACAATCGATTCGATTCGATAACTCGGCATGCGTGACAAGTCGCGCGCAAGCGTCGCCGGATTGCAGCTCACGTAAATAATTCCGCGCGGACGAGGCACCGTCGCCTCGAGCAATTCGGTGACGCTTGTGTCGACGCCTGCGCGCGGGGGATTCAATATGATCGCGTCGGCAGGAAGCGCGCCCGGCAGGGCATCTTCAACGCGCGCGTGGATCGATTTCGAGTTCTCCGGCAATCGCGACTCACTCCATCGCGCGGCATCCGCGTCCAACTCGATTGCAACTACTGCGGGACCACGCTCGGCGATCGCGACCGCCGTGTCACCGCTGCCCGCGTAAGCATCGACGACGCTATGCGGGTCGCGAGCTAGCACTCGCTCGACAACAAGCTCACGAAGCTCCGCGGCAACTGCTTCATTCACTTGCGCGAAAGATGCCGACGGTGCGCCACGCTCACTCCGGCGTGGACGTCGATCGTGAAGCAGTCGTCTCAAGTTTTCGTCGTTCTCCCACCATAGCGCAGCAAGCTGTGGAAGTGCATCGAAGAATTCTGTTGCGTGAGAGAAGCGCATGCCGCCAATCAGCGTGAACACGGGACCGTCCGGCGTGATGCGCACACTTCCCCTAAGCGACTGGGATCCCGGCAGAAATTCGGATTTCTCCATAACTGCGCGCCACACATCCAGAACACGACGATCGGTAATCAGACAATCTCTCAGCGAAAAAATCTTCGACGGGTCGTCGTATTGGTGCAATCCCGCAATCCATCGTCCCATCGAATTACGCTTCATCGCCAGCGTCAGCTTCGCGCGATAACGCCACTCCTCTCGGCTCGGTCGTATCTCGGGGTCGGCTATTTGGCGCTTTCCGATCCGCTCGATAGCATCGCGAATGATCCGCTGCTCGTGGCCGCTGCACTCGGCGGACGTGAGCTTGCCGCGATCCTCGGCGCGACGCTGGCCGCACGGCGCCATCGCATTCCGGTGCTGCTCGACGGCTTCAGCGCCACCGCGGCGGCGGCGCCGCTCGCCTTTGTGCGCGCCGGCGCGCTCGATCACGCCTGCGTCGCGCATTGCTCGGCCGAGGCCGGCCACCGCGGGCTCTGCGCCGAGCTCAACTTGCGCCCGATCCTCGATCTCGACA
>JBHELX010000063.1:0-9077 GCA_046262875.1 Gemmatimonadaceae bacterium
AACGAAAGAACTACAACCGACAGAGGGTGACATTTCAATCCGTGTAATATCGGTGACATTTCTATCCGTGCTTCACACGCGGTCGCTGTGAAGGTTGACCCACTCCCTTCTAACCGTCTATATTTCAAGGCTGTACAGCCTCAAAAGGAGGCGTGTTTTTGGTTCCGAATCCCAGTTAATGCCGACAATCAATCAACTCGTTCGTCAAAGCCGCAGAGACGTCCAGAAAAAAGAGAAAGCGCCAGCCCTCAAGCAGAATCCCCAGAAGCGTGGAGTCTGCACTCGCGTTTATACGACGACACCCAAAAAGCCGAACTCAGCTCTTCGCAAGGTCGCTCGCGTTCGTCTCACCAACGGATTCGAAGTCACTGCATACATTCCCGGTGAAGGTCACAACCTCCAGGAGCACTCGATCGTGCTCATCCGTGGCGGTCGCGTAAAGGATCTTCCGGGTGTTCGATACCACATCGTCCGCGGCTCGCTCGACGCGTCAGGCGTGAACGGTCGCAACAAGAGCCGCTCGAAATACGGCACCAAGAAGCCGCGCGATGCGGGAGGAAAGAAGTAAATGAGCCGTCGCAAAAAATCAGTCAAGCGCGGGATTCTTCCCGACGCGCGGTACGACAGTCAGACAGTGTCGAAGTTCATCAACGCAATCATGTACGAAGGCAAGAAGTCTACTGCCGAGAGAATTTTCTACAGCGCGATGGATCTCGTCGAGAGTCGCACGAGTCAATCCGGCGTCACGGTGTTCAAGCAGGCGTTGACCAATCTCAAGCCCGCAGTCGAAGTGAAGAGCCGCCGGGTTGGTGGCGCGACATATCAAGTTCCAGTCGAGGTTCGTCCCGATCGGAGAACGGCCCTCGCGATGCGCTGGCTGATTACGTTCTCACGCAGCCGCAACGAAAAGTCGATGGCGGAAAAGCTCGCAGCCGAAGTAATCGCTGCGTCGAAAGGCGAAGGAAACGCGATCAAGAAAAAGGAAGACACTCACCGCATGGCAGAAGCGAACAAGGCGTTCGCTCATTATCGCTGGTAACAGCGTAGCCATTCGTTTATTGGCAGCGCCTCGCCTTGCGGTCTATCGCAGGGCGAGGCGTTTTTGATTCGTTGCCTTTCCTTCCTTCATGAGTCCCCCCAGTAGGAATCACTTGAACAGTTTTCCCACTGGGAGCCAATAATGGTAAAGAACAAGAAGGGCTTTACGCTCATCGAGCTTTTGATCGTCGTCGTCATCATCGGCATTTTGGCCGCGATTGCGATCCCGAAGTTCGCGAACACGAAGGAAAAGGCCTACCTCGCGTCGATGAAGTCCGATCTTCGCAACGGTGCGACCTACGAAGAGAGCTACGCCGCAGATAGCGCCGGCGCATACTTCTCAGGCAACGGCACGGCGCAGGGCTTTACGCCGTCACAGAATGTGTCGGTCACGTTCACCGCGGTTGCCGGACCCCCGGCAAGCTGGACAGCAGTTGCGACGCACACGCTGACCACGAAGACCTGCAGCTCCTCGGCAAACGGTTTGATTACCTGCACCTGATCGCAGTATTCGGCATTAGAAAAGGCCCTCTCGATTGAGAGGGCTTTTTTGTTTAACGTGTGTGAGTCGCGTTGAACTCAACAGTGGAGATTTTGAATGAAGCGTCTCTCGCGTGCTTTGGCCCTTCTCGTAATCTCATTGGTTCCAGCTACGGCTTCAGCTCAATGGATATCGCTCGCTCTTCGTGGGAGTGGTGGCGTTCCTACGGGTGCATTCGCTGAAGACGAAAGCTCGAGCAGCGCACTCGTGAGCGGGGCGAAAAATGGTTTCGGCTATGGACTCGAGGCAGGCGCCGGCATTGGACCCATCGGCGCGTACGCGGGATTCGACCATATCAAGTTCGACTGCAAGCTCACGAGCTGTACTGACGAGGGGAATTACACACTTCAGGGAGCGAGTATCGGCCTCAAGCTGTCGTCTCACGGATTCAGTATTCTCAGGCCGTTCATCAAGGGTGGAGTGACATTCAACAATCTTCATGGTAGCTACGGCTCATCGTCGAGCGGTCTCAGCTCCGACAGAGCGCCCGGATACGAAATCGGCGCTGGCGTGGATTTGTCGTTGGCCGGATTGATTGGACTGGCGCCGCAAGTTCGGTACGTCGGTCAGAATCTGAAAGTGAGAGTGCCCGGAATTTCGTCGCCTGATCCTGATGGTCAGGGAGTGAATTATTTCACATTCGATGTCGGGCTCGCGTTCCATACTCCATACACGCTCTTTGGAGGTAGGAGAGCTAGATAGAGAGAGGAGAGCAAAGACCGGTCACAGATGCCCGTTATCGGCCAGCGGGCATCGGCGACCGATTTCATCTTCTTGATACCTCTCTTTTTCTCTCGGCAGCGGCGTGCTTCAAAGGAGCTGGGGTAGTCGCTCTCTCCACGACTCCCAACAATCCGTCGACAATCAAAGCCAACGCGGCTGCGGGCAGAGCACCCGACATTATCAACCTCGTGTCCGCGAGGGCGAGACCGGTCGCGATTGGCTCTCCTAAACCGCCCGCACCAATGAATGCCGCGAGCGTTGCCGTTCCAACTGCGATCACGGCCGCCGTGCGGATTCCCGAAAGAAGAGTTGGCGCAGCAAGTGGAAGGCGCACTTGTCTGAGTATCTGCCCCGGTGTCATGCCGAGTGCGCGAGCTGCGTGAACTGCATTCGGATCGGCGTCGCGCACGCCCGAGTATGTGCTTCGCACAATCGGATAAAGCGAATACAACCATAGTGCGATGAGCGCGGGCCACACTCCGATCCCAATTAGCGGAACCATGAATGCAAGAAGTGCGAGACTCGGGATCGTTTGCAGTAATCCAATCGCTCTTATGACCGGCTCTGCTGCGCGGCCGGCATAATCGAGCCAAAGACCGAGAGGAATTGCGACAAGAATTCCGGCGAGTAGCGCAACGGAAACGAGAAGCAGATGTCGCATCACCGCCGCACCGAGAGGCGCGCGATGTGCCCACATATACTCCGTGAATGATTCGTTGCTCTTCGCCTGGGCCGTCGTGGCGTTGCCGCCTTTACTCTGGGTGAGCCCAAGCGCGACGAGCTCCGATCGTGCGATTGCGTCGACTGGCTCTCGATTCACTTCGAGCCGAGCGTTGAGTTTTCGCATCGTCGCGACGTCTATTCTGTCGCTCAATTCCGTGAGCGCAGCGAGCGCGGCCGGCTGTTCGCGCTGCAGCCTCGCGCTGACTACAGCAGCCGCTTCGTACGGCGGAAAAAATCTCTTGTCATCACGCAGTACTATCAAATCATAGCGGGCGATGAATCCGTCTGTCGAGTAACCGTCAATTACGTCGACGGCTCCGGACGCAAGCGCCTGATACTTCACAGCCTGCCCGAGTGGGCGCACACTCTTGAAGTTGATGCCGTAAGCTCCGCGCAATCCCGGCAGTCCGTCTTTCCGCTCTATGAAATCGGCGGTGAGTCCGGCTGAAAGCCGAGGCGCCGCGCGCGCGAGATCACTCAACGTCGCGAGCGAATAACGCTGCGCTGTTTCGCGTCGCACTGCAATCGCATATGTGTTCTCGAAACCGAGTGGCGGCAGCCATCGCACTCCGAAACGCGATTGAAATTCTCTGTGGACGCGATTGAAGACGGCAATCGGATCGCGCTGTGGTGGCTCGTGAAGAACAGCGAGAAGTCCGGTGCCTGTGTATTCCGGATAAACATCCACGGAACCCGATCTCACTGCTGCGAGCGCCACTTCAGTCGCACCGAGGCCCGGTCTACGATCCGCCTTGAGCCCGCGCGCTTCGAGCATCTGCGCAAATAGCTCGGCCAGGATGAACGATTCGCCAAACGGCTTGGATGCAACGACGACAGGACGCTCAGATGATTGAGTTTGCGTCTGGGCGTGAGCAACCATTGTAGATGCGCACAAGAACAGAAATGCGAATGGCAATCGATGCACTCTCACGATGTGACATCCGCGTAAGTGAGCAACCGCTGCACGTACTCGGTCGCGGGTGCGCTGCGTAAGGTTGCGGCATCGGCCACCTGCTCGAGTTTTCCTTCGCGAAGTACGGCAATTCGATCTGCGAGGAAAAACGCTTCTCGAAGATCGTGTGTGACCAGGACGGTTGTTGGTTTCGTTCTTTCACGAATGCTCTTCAGCTGACGCTGGAGCTCGGCCCGTGTTATTGCGTCGAGTGCACCGAAAGGCTCGTCGAGCAAAAGCAGTCGCTGTCCAGCAGCGAGTGCGCGGGCCATCGCAACCCGCTGTCTTTGACCGCCAGATAGCTCGTGCGGCCAGCGCGATCCGATTGTGCTCGCATCGAAACCCACTGCAGCGAGCGCTCGCTCGGCCCGAGAAGTTGCATCGGGCATTCCTTGCAACACGGGCACGAGCGCGACATTTCGGGCGACGGTCCAATGCGGAAGAATTCCTCCGTCTTGCGGCACGTATCCAATGGCGCGCCGCAGCTCGACAGCATTCATGGAGCGCGTGTCGCGACCATCGATTTTGATCGTGCCCACGTCGGGATCGAGAAGTCGATTGATCGACCTGAGAAGAGTCGTTTTACCTGATCCGCTTTCTCCCACGAGCGCCAGACACTCCGACGGCGCAACGGAAAGGCTCACATGATCGAGCGCCACTACATCGCCGTGGCGCTTGGATACGTCGACTATCTCAACTGATGCGCCTGGTTCAGCTCCAGTCATCGCCGGGCGAGCGACCCTGACGCGTGTACTTCTCAAAGAATTCTTCGGCGACTTCTAGATCCGGCGCAGCGATGTACTCCGGCGTCAATGCTTGCGCGCCTGCGAGCGCGACGTCGACCAGTCGAATCGCAGTCTCGCGAATTTGTTTGTTCGCGAGACCTTCTTTTCCTGCGACGTCGAGAGATGGCGTGCTTTCCCTGACAAGAACAGCAGCAGAATGAGCGGCGTTGTCGTCATAGACTAATCCAGCCACGAACGCGATCGGCGCAGCGAGCCACTCGGGAGCGATTGCGTCAGCCGAGCGAAGCTCGAAGTATTTGCGTGGACGTACCTCCGGGAAAAGCGTGCTCAAATGAAGATCCCAATCCTCGATTGATGGGTTGCCATCTCGAGTCCACGCTTCGAAGGAATCATAGGCATCGATGTCGGCCCGCATCATCGCCCCCGCTCCGAGAGCGAAATCGAAGTAGCGTCCCTCCGGATTGGCCGTATCTACAGGCAATCCTGTGCGACTCGAATCCAGAGTGCGCCACAGATTAGCCCGATAGCTCTTGTGTCCGCTCGCGATACCCGCGTAGTGGGGAGAGTTCGCGAAGATCGCTGTCACATAAGGAGCGATCGCATTCAAGAGCGACCATCGCTCATGCGGATTGGGACCGGCCTCGACGTTTATCTGCAGCGACGCAGTCTGGCGCATCATTCTTATTCCTGATGCGCCAATCGAATTGAAATAGTCCGTCATCCGCGAATATCGGGGACGGTGCAGCTGAAGTGGGACGTCCGCGATGTCGTTGTACGGATCGACACCGATTGCGTCCAAAGAAATACCCTTGCCGGCAAAGGCGCCTGCGAGAAGCTGCGCCGTGCATTGGAGGTCGCGAATTAGCCTCGATGCGCTTGCGGAGGGAGCGCTGCTCACCTCGATCTGTCCGCCTGGCTCGAATGAAATGCGCCCGCCGGCAGGCAGTGTCCATGATGGCGGATCATCGCCCGCGGGAATCTCAGTCCATCCGGTCCGACGCCCAACCTGTTGCATCACGGCGAGGGAGCCGCCGCGAATCAAAACTGGACGATGAGTTTCCGCATCGAACGGTATGAGCTCCAGCTCGGCGCCGATCGCCATTGATGGAGGATCGACTGTCGAGGGTGCGAAAAGCGATTCGACACTGTCGCGCAGCAGCCGTTTGTCGAGCGGCGTCAGCCGATTCCTCTTAGAGCCTCGCCGACTGCGAGTGCGAACATTCCATCCTCGTCGGTAATCCACGTATCGAGGCAAAGTCCAGCTCGTCGAAACAGCGCGTTCACTGCGGCGCGATCGTACTTGCAGCTGAGCTCGGTGCGAATGGATTCGCCGGCCGCCATGTGAATTTGCCCGATGTGAGGTATCGAGACTACTTGATCCTCGAGCGAATCGAGATGCATCTCGATTCGGTGTCGGTCACCGTTGTAAAACGCGCGATGTCGAAACGCATCGAGGTCAAAATTGGCGCCCAGCTGGCGGTTGAGAACCCGCAGCACGTTCAGATTGAATTCCGCAGTTACGCCAGCGTCGTCGTTGTACGCTGCTTCGATCGTCGCGACGTCCTTGCGCAAGTCGGCGCCGAGTATGAAACGATCGCCGGCCCGCATGTGACTCGCGATGTTCGCGAGAATTTCTACAGCCGCATCATCGTCGAAATTTCCAATCGTGCTGCCGAGGAATGCGAAGAGCGCCGGTCGATCGATCGCGGGCAAGGGAAGCTCGCGTGAGAAATCGCCGACTGCGGTCGTCACTTCGAGTCCGTCGTAGCTCTTGCGGAGGCGGCGTGCGCTCTCTTCCAGAAATTCCCCGCTCACGTCAACCGGAACGTATTGAGCGGCGCTACGAACTTCCGTCATCGCGTCGAGTATCACGCGCGTTTTGCTCGCGCTTCCGGCGCCGAGCTCTACGAGTGAACGTGGGCGAAGCTGCGCGATGAAGTCGGGAATCTCGGACTCGAGAAGCTTTCGCTCAGCGCGAGTGAGGTAGTACTCGGGTAGCTCCGTGATTTGCTCGAACAGCGCGGAGCCCTGTTCGTCGTAAAAATACTTTGGATCGAGCTCTTTTTGCGGTTGCGTAAGACCGCGCGCCACGTCACGCAACAACTCCAGGTTTGCGTGCGAAGCTCCCGACCCGTTAGAGCGTTCAGCCATCGGTCGCACAGCGAAATCCGCTGAAGATCTGCCGGCGGATTGGATAATCCCAGTTCCGGAAGGTGTTGCGAACTGCTCCGGGTCGAGTGGCCCATGATCCGCCTCTCAGCACCTTGTACTCGTTGCCGAAGAACTCTTCGGAGTACTCGCGATATGGAAAAGTCTCGAATCCTGGATAGCCATTGAAATCGGACGAGGTCCATTCCCACACATCGCCGATCATTCCGTAACAACCACTCGGCGACACATTGCGTTCATACGCGCCGACAGGTGCTGTATCGAACGAAAGCTGATCGACGTTTGCATCCCGGGTCGTCGGCTCATTGTCTCCCCATGGAAAACGCAGCGCATCGTGTGACGCGCTCGATGATGCCGCAACTTCCCATTCAAATTCCGTCGGCAATCTCTTGCCCGCCCAACGCGCAAACGCGTCAGCCTCATGGTAAGAGACGTGGCAAACCGGACGTCGCGGATCAACGGTCACGGTGCGATCCATCGTTCGGACCGTCCAGTTGTCGCCCTCGCGACTCCAATACTTTGGCGACGAAGCTCCACTCTCCTCGAGCCAGGTGCGACCGGACTTCGACCACAATCGCTTGTCCTGATATCCACCTTCCTTCATGAACGCCATGTACTCCCCGTTCGTTACCGGTGCGCGATCGATTCGGAACTCGGCGAGTGTCACCAGGTGTTGCGGACGCTCATTGTCGTAAGCTGCCGAGCGATCGTCTGTGCCGATCGAATATTGTCCGGCCGAAATCGACACCATTCCGTGTAGTGTTCGCTCGGACGTCACAACATCGGGAAGTGGAATCCGCTTCGGCGGATGGTAAGGCTCGCCGAGCTTGAGTTGTAGAGTCTGAAGAATTGTTTCGTTGTGTTGATACTCGTGCTGCAACACCATGTTGTAGACATATCCGCCCGCGAGGAGCGGGTTCGATTCATCGAGTTCGGTTCGCTCGAGCCGATCGAGAACTCTTTCTCTGATCTCTTCGAGTCGTTGGCGCATCTCGGCGAGAGGCGGAATCGGCAGACTCGCACGGGTTGCGCGTGGATGCTCGAACGGATTGTAAATGCCCGGCATCTCGGAGAATTCGATTTTTCCGTCGAGGTTCTGCGTAAGCCAAAGCTCCTCGAAATGCGCGATATGACCGAGATCCCAAAGAATTGGACTCATCAGCGCATCGTGCTGACGGAGAAGATCGTCGTCCGACAATCCCTCGAGGAGCAAAAGCGTACGCTCGCGCGCTTCGGCGAGCCGAGCGGCGATTGTGGACCTCAGGTCGTTAGAGGGCAACGCGGTTGCGGTCATAGGGAACAATAAAGCTACACTGCGGACTGCGGAACGCGGCGTAACCGCGGAGAGCGGAAAGCGCGAGGCAGACTTTGAAATTGTACGCGCCGCTCTATAGTTTGGATTTTGAAGTATTCGGGAAGGGAATTGGGGGCGTTCCGGGCGCGTTTATCTTCGATTGCGTCACTGCTGGTTTCAGCAGGGGTGATCGGTTTGTGCATTGGTTGCGGGTCAATTGTGCCGGTCACGCAATCTCCAGCTCCAGATACATCTTTTCCGACCACGGCCAGCGAAAGCTCGACATTCGCGAACGTCCCGGTTGTGCGCACTGATGTTCCATCAACCCCGTTCGAGCCCACTAAACCGTCGGATACTGTTTGGACAATCGAAAGCGGAACGTACGCAGGATTACAGATCCCTCTGCACGTCGATGCGGCATTTGGTTCGCTCGGCAATCGAGAACATTTCTGGCGAATCGCGCCGGGCGGCACGGGCACCATTGTCGGATGGAAAAGTGCGGGCTATCCAATGCCGATTGCGTTTCGACACGACAGGCATTCCGGCTCGATTTCGTCCGGCGACTCATCCGCATTCTGGTCGATAATTGCGCAATTGAACACCGATTTCGGCACCGAGCTTTTTCGGCCCGCGACACTCGAAACCGATGATCCATCGGACGTGATCGTCGTCGATATCAGCGATATGAGAAGTAGCGACGGCTTGAGTCGCGAGACCTGGACCCCCTGGGGCGAGCTGTTCGACGTGCGCGTGACATTCCGCGATTCCGAAACGTTACACGATCCGCGCGTTGTGACTCACGAGATGATGCACGCGCTTGGATTCGGTCACACGCTCGTGTGGAGGTCCGTTTTGAATCCGAGAGAAGGGTCCGACGCCAGACGCGTCACC
>JBHELX010000064.1:0-5186 GCA_046262875.1 Gemmatimonadaceae bacterium
CCCGTCATACAAGGCAGCAGCAATTGCGGCTGCCTCGGTCTTCGTCCTTTATCTGGCGACTCTGGCGCCGTCTGCGTGGATGTGGGACACCGGTGAGTACATGGCCGCCGTGAGGGTGCTCGGATTGCCACATCCGCCGGGTAATCCGCTCTTCGTTCTGATTGCGAACGCATTCGCGAAACTTCCCCTGCCGGGCGGATACGCGCAGCACATCAATATCCTGGCGGCACTGACGAGTGCGCTTTCAGCGGGGATCTGGTTCCTGGTAACGGAACGAATTGTCTCGAGCTGGCTCGACGAGCGGTGGCAGAGAATAACTGCAGCCTCCGTCGCGACGCTCATCGGAGCAACGGCTTTCACCGTCTGGAATCAAAGCGTTGTCAATGAAAAAGTTTATACGGTCTCTTTGCTTTTCTTCGCGATTGTTTCGTGGCTAACCGTCACGTGGATGGATGACCCGAGAGGTCCGCGCGCCAATCGAAAGCTTCTTTTTGTTCTTTACCTGCTTGGACTTGGCTACACGAACCACCCCGCGGGATTTCTTGCGCTCCCTGCCGTGGGGGTCGCTGTGCTTGCAACGCGGTGGAGAATTCTTCTTGATTGGCGACTCGTCGGTCGAGGTCTCGCGCTCTTAGCGCTTGGCTTGACGCCTTTCTTTTATGAGCCGATTCGGTCAGCGCATTTTCCGATAATCAACGAAGGCGAGACAACCGCGTGCGCGACGGAGATTGGTGTTGCGTGCACGTTCAGCAAAGTCACGAAAGACAGACTGATGTACAACATCAACCGCGAACAATACGGCAGCAAAGTGGAGCGACTCGCGCCCTACACGACTCAAGTCGCGATGTGGTGGCTGTACTTCAAATGGCAATGGCTCCGCGACGTGTACAATGAGCGGCCGACGCAGCAAGCAATACTCGCCGTGATTTTTCTCTCGCTCGGCGCGATTGGCGGGTACGTCCACTGGAAAATGAGTCGGGAGACATTCGTGTACTTCGGGCCTCTCATGTTCACGCTGACGCTCGCGCTCATCTACTACATGAACTTCAAGTACGGATGGTCGCAGTCACCTGAACTCGGCGACACTGTGGACCGGGAGGTGCGAGACCGCGACTACTTCTATATATGGAGCTTCAGCGCGTGGGGAATCTGGGCGGCAGTCGGGCTGGCTTATATCTGGACCTCACTAGCCGAGGGGTTCCAGCGGTGGACCAGGGGGACACGACGGGCGTGGGCATTGTCGGCGCCGATTCTATTGATCGCGTTGATTCCGCTGGTTGCAAACTTCAGCGTAGTGAATCGTCGGGGTGATACGTTTGCGCGGGACTACGCAACAGACGTCCTGAATTCCATCGAGCCTTACGGGATTCTCATCAGCAACGGTGACAACGACACGTTCCCTCTCTGGTATGCGCAGGAGGTCGAAGGAGTTCGCAAGGATGTCATGGTCCTCGTGGGCGAGTATTTGAATACTGATTGGACGGTGAGGCAGATGATTCGCCGACCAGTTCGCGAGTATGAGGCTGACAAGGGCCCGCGAATTTATGCGACTCAGCGTTGGACGAAACCGCACGGACCGCCGCTCAAGCTGACCTTCGAACAGGCAGATTCGATTCCCCAGTTCCTAGAAGTGCGAGAGCCGCAGATTTTTCGTCACGGGAATATCGTGGCTGGCATCGCCCCGGGTTATCTCGACAGAGAGCAGCTCGTTACGCTCCGGCTTATCAAAGACACATTTCCCGAGAGACCGATTTATTTCCCGATTGCCAATCGAGCGAGGCAGCTCGGTCTCGACAAGTACTTGCTTACGCAGGGACTCGTAGAGCGACTTGTCGATCATCCTCTCGTTCCAGCAGTTGACACTGTGCTGGTGGTCGATCGATTTGTCGACGTGAAACGGACGAGGGATTTGTGGAAAGAATACAAAGCGCCTGACACGCTCGCTCGAATTGGGAAGTGGATCGATCCGGCATCTATCAATTTGCCCGGTACATATTTCTTCGCGGGTTTCCGTGCTAGGGCCGCGATGCTGAAAGCGGGCGAGCGGGACACGCTACCGATGCTGGAGAGAAAGATGATCGAGGTAGCGAAAGCGGCGCGGCTTCCTCGCGAGTACATCGACGCGATATCTGCGCCTCGCTGAGTGCGGATGCAAGGGCGCCGGGTGTGTCTGACCGGCGCCTCGGTTTTTTACTGCACCGCGTTGATCATGTCGAAGATCGGCAGGTACATGCTGACCACCATGCCGCCGACTACGACGCCGAGGAAGACGATCATCATCGGCTCTAACAAGCTCAATAGGTTGCCGACCGCCGCGTCGACTTCGTCGTCGTAAAAGTCCGCGATCTTCGAGAGCATCTCGTCGAGTCCGCCGGTCTGCTCACCGACCGAGATCATCGAGATAACCATCGGCGGGAACACGCCGGATTTCTTGAGTGGCTGCGCAATCGTGTCGCCGCCGGCAATCGAGGATCGCGATTCCATGATCGCATCCTGCACGACGCGGTTGCCTGCGGTCCTGGCAGTAATCTCCAGTCCATCGAGAATACTCACGCCCGAGCTAACCAGAGTGCCGAGCGTTCGAGTGAAGCGCGACACAGCCGATTTTCTGAGAACATCACCCAATACCGGAACATTCAATAGAAGGCGATCCACTTTGAGCCGGCCGTCGGGCTTGGACACATAACGCTTGTAGAGGAACCACCCCGTCACGCCCGCAACAATCACCATGTACCAGTAGCCCTTCAGGAAGCGCGACGCCCCCATCACGATTCTCGTCGGTAGCGGCAATGCGAGTCCCGCCGAGCTGAACAGATTTTCGAAGACAGGAATGACGAAGATCAGGAGCACCGTCACCGCGATTGCCGCGACTCCCATGATGACGCTCGGATAAATCATGGCGCCCTTAACCTTTCTGACGAGCGCGTCGTTCTTTTCCATGAACGTCGCGAGACGCATCAGAATGGTATCGAGAATACCGCCTGCCTCACCCGCCGCGACCATGTTCACATACAACGGACTGAACGCCTGTGGGTGCTTACCCATTGCATCGGCAACGGTGTTGCCCGATTCGACATCGAACACAACCTTCCGAGTAATCTCCGAGAGCGTTTTGTTCTGGCTCTGCTCAGCGAGAATCGTCAGGGCCTGAACCAGCGGCAGACCAGCGTTGATCATCGTCGAGAACTGACGCGTGAAGATGACGACGTCGCGCATCTTGATGTGACCGCGCTTTGCTTTTTTCTGCGCGGCCTCGTCGATCTTGACGACGCTCAGTCGCTGACGGCGGAGCTGCGCAATCACATCGTCTCGCGACGCAGCTTCGAGTGTCGCGGACTTGAGATCTCCGGAAAACGACCGGGCTGTATAGGTAAATGACGGCATTTATCGTCTAGCCCCAACGGGTGCGGGACGGTTCTGCTGCGCGATTTTGTGCTCGTCGGTGTGCGTCGGGTCTCTCCCGATCATACGCAGGAATTCGTCGGGTGCGCTTGTAACATGCAGCGCTTCATCTGCCGAGATTTCCCTTTGCATGTACAACGCATAGAGAGCGTCATTCAACGTCTGCATTCCCCACTTCTTTCCGGCCTGCATGAGCGAATAGATCTGATGGACCTTGTCATCGCGAATGAGTGAGCGGATCGCCGGCGTGACCACAAGAATCTCCGCCGCCATCGCACGTCCCTGTCCGCTCGCTTTCTGAACGAGCGTCTGCGTGACGATTCCCTCGAGCACGAACGCGAGCTGAGCGCGAACCTGCGACTGCTGATGTGGAGGAAAGACGTCGATGATTCGATTGATCGCCTCTGCCGCCGAGTTCGTATGCAGCGTTGCGAAAGCGAGGTGACCCGTCTCGGCAATCGTGATCGCGGCCTGAATGGTCTCCAGGTCGCGCATTTCACCGATGAGAATGACGTCGGGATCCTCGCGCAATGCGTACTTCAGAGCATTCGCGAATGATTTGGTGTCGGTTCCCACTTCGCGCTGATTAATGAGACATCCCTGATGCTTGTGGATGAACTCGATTGGATCTTCGACGGTGATGATGTGGCCCTTTCGCTCGCGATTGATCTTGTCGATCACAGCGGCGAGAGTCGTCGATTTTCCCGAGCCTGTCGGACCGGTTACGAGGACGAGACCACGAGGCTTCTCCGCCATCTTTGCGATCGCCTGGGGAAGTCCAAGCTCGTTGAATCCTTTGATGTGAAACGGGATCTGACGAATCACCATCGAGACGCAGCCGCGCTGGCGGAAGCAATTGCCACGGAACCGCGCAAGGTTTGCAATTCCGAAAGAAAAATCGAGCTCGTCTTCCTGCTCGAATCTTTTCTTCTGATTTTCAGTGAGAACAGAGTAGGCGAGCTGCATCGTGTCCTTCGTGCCGAGCATGTGTCCGCTCGTCGCGTTCGTCATCTCGCCGTCGATTCGGAGCTTGGGATATTCGCCGGCGACGATGTGAAGATCCGACGCATTCTTGGCGACCATCTCGTCGAGTAGCGAGCGAAGATTGAGGCCGAGCGCAGGCGGGGCTCGGCCGATAACAGGATGCGGAGGCGGCGCCTCCGACCCATTCCCGGCAACTGGCGGATCGACTGGCACGATGGGTTGCACTGATGCTGTCATAAGATCCATCTCCATTTGCACATAGGACGACCATGCAGGACTGAAAAGCACAAGAACGACGCGTTCGTTTTCAAATGGCCGTCTCTCGTACGACCTGCTCGAGTGTCGTTATGCCCTTGATGACCTTGAGCCAGCCGTCCATTCGAAGAGTCAACATTCCCTCGGAAACGGCAGCCTTGCCGATGTCTGTGGCACCTGCGTTCTGCATGATCATTTTGCGCAAACGAGGGGTCATGTTCATCGTCTCGTAAAGACCCTGACGCCCTTTGTAACCGGTTCCCTGGCAGGAGTCGCAGCCCACGCCCTTGAAGAAGGCGAGCTGGCCGATTTGGGTGTCGAGCGTGACGTTTCTCGCGAAGGGCATCGCATGTTTGGTGGCCCGCGGCTTTGCCTCGGCCAGTGCGACGTCGCTGAACTCGAGCTCGCGCAGCGTCATCTTCGCATCAACCTTCGCCATGCCGAGCTCAGCTTCGTCGGGAACGTATTTCTGCGCGCAGCTGGTGCAGATTCGGGGAACCAGCCGCTGCGCGACGATCAGATTGATTGCCGATGCGACGTTGAAT
>JBHELX010000064.1:5196-8818 GCA_046262875.1 Gemmatimonadaceae bacterium
CATGATGATGTTCGGATCCTGTCGAAGGAACGCTCTCAGCGCGGCAGGAAACGTCATGCCGATCTCCGAGCGCACCAGTACCTGATTGATTCCGAAAAGGTTGTACTCGACAGGATCTTCCGCCGTCATGATGTTGACGTGGATGTTGTTGACCTTCGAGAGCGCCGAGTACAGCGTGGTTGTTTTTCCTGAGCCGGTCGGTCCGGTGACGAGCAACATCCCGTAAGGATTTGCGATCGCGTCCATGATCTCGCGCTCGGCACGCGGCTCGATGCCGAATGTCGTCAGATCGAGATTCAGGTTTCCCTTGTCGAGAATTCGCAGGACGACTTTTTCGCCGAACAGGGTTGGGAGCGTCGAGACTCGATAGTCGATCACGCGATTCATGATCTTGAGCTTGATGCGTCCGTCCTGCGGAATGCGTCGCTCGGAGATGTTCAGATTCGCCATGATCTTGAAACGGGAGATCAGCGCCGAGCGAAGCTTGAGGGGCGGCTTCATGATCTCCTGCAAAACGCCGTCGATGCGATAGCGCACGCGAAGCTCGTGCTCGAAACACTCGAAGTGAATGTCCGATGCTCCGCGCGTGACCGCGTCGGTGAGAAGCGCATTGATGAGCTTGACGACCGGCGCTTCCTGAACGGCGATCGAGAGCGCCGCTGCGGTCATGTCCTCTTCGATCTGCTCGACGAGCTCGATGTCGGTATCGCCGAACTTCGCGATGTCCTTGAGCAGATTTTCCATCTGCGCTTCGTTCGACTCGTAGCAGCGCTCGATGGCGTGGCGGATCGTGTACTCGCCCGCGATCACGGGGAAGATGTCGCAGCGAGTGATGAACTTCAGGTCGTCGAGGACGCCCGTGCTCGTCGGGTCGGCCATCGCGACTGTGAGGGTGCGGCCGTCGCGCTTGAGGGGAAGGACCAGATGCTTGGCGGCCATCTCGCCAGGAATGAGGCGTGCGATGCGGGGATCGATCTCGAAGTTCGTGAGATCGACAGCCGGCATTCGATACTGTCGCGCCAGCGTTCTCGTGAGGTCGATTTCCTTTACGAAACCGAGTGCGACGAGGTTGTATCCTATGCGCGCGCCGCTATCCCTTTGCTCCTGGAGAGCAAGGTTGAGCTGTTCGCGCGTAATGAGCCCCTCCCGAACGAGGATTTCACCGACTCGTTCGGAACTGGCGGCTGGTGCAGTCAAATGTGCGACTCCCCCCGGCGGGATTTCCGTCTGCTCCTGGGTGGAACGGACGTCCCGTCGTTTTCTGTACTGGGATGACGAGGTAAGAGGGAAAAGGTTAC
This sequence comes from Gemmatimonadaceae bacterium, assembly GCA_046262875.1. Lineage (GTDB taxonomy): Bacteria > Gemmatimonadota > Gemmatimonadetes > Gemmatimonadales > Gemmatimonadaceae > UBA4720. Next base: position 6,495 of record JBHELX010000064.1, read on the forward strand.
CTGCGGAGCGAGCTTCGCAGCGAGGCGTTTTGCAATACCTCGAACACGCTGGAGCTCATCGAGACTTCCGAAAGGACCAAGTGAATCGCGATCGGCAACAATTCGTTTTGCGAGTGCCGGTCCGACGCCGCGCAGCGTCTCGATTTCGGCCGCGGAGGCGATGTCCAAATCGATTATCGCTGGGACTGGTTGCGACTCGTTCGTTTCAGGCTCGACGAGATGAACGGAGCCACCGGTTTTCTTTTTCGATCGTTTTGATTTTCCCCGGCCTTTCGTTTCGCGAACCGAATCGACCGCCTGGATTTGAGCATCGAGTGCACCCCGCGCTGCTGCATCGACTGGCGATTGACTATGGAGAACTGCTACGCCACGCACTCCTGCTCCGAGCAGGATTACAGATGAGAGGAAGAGGAGGGCTTTTCGTTCACCGGGCGTGGGCATTTGTCATCGTACAACTCGCCGATCATTGCATGGACATCGGATTAGTTATCGAGACATCGAAACGTTGCTCGTAGTTCGTTACCCGATATACGCTACCAGTTACCGGTTCTTCCGATCCTCGTTATTCGGTGTGCGATGCGCGTCGCGCGCTAAAGGCGAGGAGCGAGGATTCGCGTTACGGCGCAATCAAACGATGAGGCCTTTGGAACCTCATTCAATAAAGTGCGCCATGGCAGATTTCAGAAAACTTCGCGTATGGGTGGCGGCCCAGGATTTGGCCGTTTGCGCGCATCATGTGAGTGGGCGGCTGCGCGGAGCGCGGAGCGCGACGTTATGCGATCAACTTGTTCGCGCCGCGATGTCGGTGCCCACAAACATCGTTGAGGGAAGCGCGCACCAGAGTCCGCGAGAGTTTGCGCGATTTCTTCAGTATGCTCTCGCTTCTGCGACGGAAGTAGAAGGTCACGTTCAGCTCGCTCGTGACGTGGGAATGATGTCAGAGCGCGATTACGATGGACTCATAACGCGTGTGGTCGATGTGCGAAAAATGTTGCACGGGCTGCTGAAGAAGGTCGGAAAAGTGGAAACTCATGCGCGGAAGGGTAAAAGTGCAAAAACGGAAAACGAAGATCGCGAAGTCGGGTAGCCGGTATCGCGCGACGGCTAACGAATTACCCGTTACGCACCGGATAGGCTCGAGCGGATGTGTTGCGTGGCTGCGATGAAGCGTCTCTATTAGTGTATGACAACACCACCGACTGTAGTCCTTCTTTCCATAGCGCTCCTCGCCCTTGGCACATTTGGCAGCAGAGCACCGACTGATCCGCCGCCGTGCCCTGCTTCCAGTGGCGGAGCTGCGGGAATGCTTGAGAGCTATCAGTTCGCAGACACCACCACTGACTTGGGTATGAAGATCTGGCGTCAAAGTATCGGACTTCCGGTGATTCCAGTCTCACAGATCACAATCGTCACCGACACGGCTGTTTGCAGGCGCGCGCTTAACACATACAACGCGATTGTCACACGGGGATCTCTCCTTGCGGCGAGGACCGCCAATGTTCTTCAATACGGAAGCACACGTTACATCGTGGGCGATCCTTCGCAAACCGCCGGGGAATGGATGCACGAAGCAGTCGTAGACCGCTCGTTTCAGAAGATTGCCGTCGCGGGCCGCTAGCGGGGAGCGCTCAGCGCCACGCGCAAAGCGGATAATCGGGCAGCAGGCAACGCCAAGCGCGTATCTGGTTACGCGCGTTTCAGCCTACCGAAGAAGTGCCTCCGCAACGTCTCCAACAATCGACAACGATTTCGCCGAAATCTTATCGATCGTATCAGTCGGCTTGTGATGACAGCAGTAATCGAGATCGATAACGTCGATCACTCGGAGTCCCGCTTTGAGCAACGGGACATGATCATCGGTAATCGCGTACGGTGTCATCTGCTCGACGAAAACATCGTCGTGGCCGAGGTCCTTCGCGGTATTCCAAACCTTGGTGACAACCTCGGGCGCCTGCTGCACTGAGTTGACTTCCTTCTTGATGACGAGATCCTTGTCTCCGATCATGTCCCACAACACTCCGAAAATCGGACGGTAGGTCGGCGATGGAAGGTGCGACGCAAAATAGGTCGAGCCCATTAAGACGTCAGTCATCTCGTTGAAGTCGCCGTAATCCTCGCCGTCGACGACCGCGAGCCCTTCGAAGTCGAGTGCCACGTCGGCGCGCTTGCCTGCCGCGATGAGGTCCGCGCGGGAAATGCTGGTCGGCGAGCCGGCCGACTCCTCGTCGCCGGTCAGCACGACCTCGATGTTCGCGTCCTTGAGCGTTCCGGCCTTCTGCATGGCGCGTAGGGCCATGAACATCACCGCCACGCCGCCCTTGTCG
>JBHELX010000065.1:0-8214 GCA_046262875.1 Gemmatimonadaceae bacterium
ATCCCAAGAACGGCGGTCACGGAGAGCTCGGAACTGTGGTGATGATTCCGCGCGCAACTCTCAGAGATTGGAAGGAAGCCGTCAATCATTACCTGGCGATTGCCAACGCAAAATCCGGAGTCCCGGTCGTGCATTACATCGGCGCCGGATGGACATCGAGCGGCGACTTCCCTACCCCTCAGTCGTGGTGGGATTATCTGGATAATTTCGCCGATCGCCTCGCGTCGCCGATCAAAGTATCAATCGGAAAATGAGCTTGTTGTTGGCGGCTGTTCTGATCTTTGCATCACAACAACCGCGTTACGCCGCCCTCGTCGATGCACGCTACACCGGAAAGGAAGGAGACTCGATCTCGGGCGCGCCGGTTTATCGCTCGATCGGCGCTGCGCTCAGCGGCATGTCGGCGAACGGCGGCGCTCGCGCAATCGTTTTCATCAGGAACGGTCGCTACCGCGAAAAACTCACTATCGATCGCCCGCGAATCACGCTGCTCGGCGAGAATCGCGATTCGACAATTATTACTTACGACGCCGCCGCCGACACTCCATCGCCCGGCGGCGGACGTTATGGAACTCGAGGAAGTTTTACTCTAAGGGTTGTCGCGCCCGATTTCCGCGCGGAAAATCTCACGATCGAGAATTCCTTCGACTACGCAGCGAACGCAGCGAAACAAGATTCCGACTCCACGAAATTTCGAAACCCGCAAGCAGTCGCGCTCATGACCGACCTCGGCAGCGATCGCGCGACATTCGTGAACGTAAAGATCCTCGGCCACCAGGATACGCTGTTCACGAATTCGGGACGACAATACTTCTACAAATGTTATATCGCCGGACACGTCGATTTCATTTTCGGCGCCGGCAAATCGGTTTTTGAGAATTGCGACATCGTCTCCCTCGATCGCGGCAGCAAAACCAACAATGGTTACATCACGGCGGCCAGCACTCCCGTAAACGAGAAGTACGGATTTCTTTTTCTGCGAAGCCGTCTGCGAAAGGAAACGCCGTCGATGGCGCCGAATTCCGTCGCACTCGGCAGACCGTGGCATCCGTTCGCAGATCCAAACGCAGTAGCCAGCGTGGCATTTATCGATTGCTGGATGGACGATCACATCGGCGCAAAAGGTTGGGAGCGCATGTCATCGATCGACTCCACTGGAACTCGTGTATGGTACGAGCCGGCGAGCGCGCGATTCGTTGAATTCGCGAGCAAAGGTCCCGGCGCAGTCACGAGCCCGCAGCGAAAGGTTCTCGACGCGCGCGCGGCTCGGAGCTACACTGTTGAAGCAGTACTCGACGGATGGAAGCCAGCAGTGGAGAGACGATGAGACGTTTTTATTTCGCGGCAGCCGCGCTGATTCTGAGCGCCTGTGCAAGTGCGCCGAGTCAGAAATCGAGTGACGATGCGAACACTGTGGACGCGTCCGGCCGAAGCATGCAGGAATTATTTTCGGGGCGATTTCCGGGAGTCGAAGTCTTCAAAGCCCCGGGCGGCGGGATCAGCATTCGAATTCGCGGACAATCGACTTTTCTTGGGAGCTCCGAGCCACTCTACATCATCGACGGCGCGCGAGTTCAAAGCGGTGCAGGCGGCTTGCTCTTTCTCGATCCGGAGGACATCAGTAAGATCGAGGTGCTCAAAGACATCGGATCGACGTCCATCTACGGATCAGATGGAGCGAACGGGGTAATCCTCATAACTACCAAGAGGCGATAGAAGCACTCATCCGGAGTAGTTCGCGAACTGCTGACTAACCTCTGCGGACTACTGGACCAACTGCTAATCCGAACTGCTGACTAAGTCCGGATTGGGAAACCTACTGCGAGCTGCGGGCGCAACGCGGATTTGATGCTCGCGGGGAAATGATTCCTCTGGCAATGCATTGTGCGACGCGTCGTACGTAGCATCGGTATGTTCTATTATGGAACATCGGGTGCCGGTTTCGGCCGACGGCGGCCATGACCCCCTCGCGCGAATGCGAGCTTATCAGCTGGCCATTGAACTGTTGACCGATTGCTGGCCCGATGCGGACCAACTCCGCCACCATTTGGTCACTGAAAAAGTCTCTGGGCAACTCTACGCCGCCGTGGGCTCCATTTCCGCACGTCTCGCCGAAGGTTACTCACGTAGCTCGGGCCGCGATCGTGCTCGCATTTTCGAGTACGCACTGGGCTCAGCGCGAGAGAGCATGGAATGGTATCGCGCCGCACGGCCTGTTCTTACGACGGAAGTGATCAGTTCGCGGCTGGACAAGCTCGAAGAGATTCGTCGCTTATTGCTTGCGACCATTCCTCGTGAGCGAGGGAGGTTGATCAGGCCTTCGAGCCGCAAGTAATTTCACCGCACCCGCAGTTAGTCAGCGCTTCGCAGTAGGTTCCCCAATCCGTACTTAGTCAGCAGTTCGGACTAGCAGTTGGTCCAGTAGTCCGCAGCTGTTAGTCAGCAGTTCGGACTACTACTTCGGACTAACCTACTTCGGACTACTACTTCGGACTTACACATATTGACAATATCAATGTGTACAATGTAAACTCTCCAGCTTAACCCACGCTGGAGAGTGCTTGGCTATTGATCCCGGGGCCGCGATGCCCCTCTACCAGCAAGTCGCTCTCGATATCCGCCGCAAGATCGCCTCGGGCGAAATGCCCGTCGGCTCTCAGCTCCAACCTCATCGCGAAATGGCCGTCAGCTACGGCGTCTCGATGATGACAATCAACAAAGCTCTCTCCGGACTCGTCAGCGAAGGATTACTCCACAGCAGAGTCGGACGCGGAACATTCGTCGCTCAACGACCAACTGAAAACGAAGCAGGAGCCGCGACCCTCGGCTTCGTCCTTCGCGACTTGAGCAGTCCCTTCTTCTCTCTCGTCGCGCATGCCGCTCAGCAACGCGCAGACGAGCTCGGCTACGGATTGCTTTTCTCATCGAGCTCCAATCGCCTCGACCGCGAAGAGGAACAGATCCGCCGCTTCATGAATTTGGGAGTCCGCGGACTCATCATCGCTTCGATGAGCAGGACATATCGCATCAACGAGCCGATTCAGGAGCTGCACAACGCCGGCTTTCCATACGTGATGGTTTCGTATACCGCCGGGGACGATATCCCGTTCATCGGCATGGACCTGAACAGCGCGGGCTACCTCGCGGCGAAGCATTTGATCGAGCACGGCCGCACTCGTATCGGATACATCGGCGACAAGTTCGGCAGCATCATGTGCGAGCTGCGCGGCAGAGGATATCGCCGAGCTCTCGAGCAAGCGGCGTTGCCTGTCGATGCTGACTTTCAGTACGAGTATCCGTTTGAAGGCGAGTGGAACGATTATCGATCGGGATACGCAGTCGCGGAGCGCGTCGCGAATTCCGAGAAGAAACCGGATGCGATGTTCGTGTTCAACGATCTTGGCGCACTCGGATTTCTCGACGGATTGCTCGATCGCGGAATTCAGGTTCCGGACGACATCGCCGTGGTCGGACTCGATGACATCGAGCTTGCAGGTCGCGCGAGAATTCCGCTCACGACCGTGCGACAACCAGTCGATCGTATCGGAGCGCTCGCGGTCGATCACATCCTCGCGCGTCTCCGGGGAGAGCGTCCACAGATTCGCCAGCTTCTCCCGCCGGAGCTCATTGTCCGAAAGTCATCGGGCGCAGCAATGCCCGACGAAGAAGATGGATCACGTTTCAATCCAAAGCAGGAAGACAACCCAAACCGCGCCGCGACGATTGCGGCTGATGCTTGATGCAAGTCACACCACTCACCGCAAGAGGTACAGCTATGTGGGCAAAAAAAGTTTGCCTGGCCCTCTCGCTGCTTGTCGCCGGACCTGTGCTCGCGCAGGCGCAGACCGGACGAGTAACGGGAACGGTCGTCGACAGCGCAACATCGCAACCGATCTCGAACGCGAGAATCACGGTTGTCGGAACGACCATCGTGACGGGAAGCGACAACGAGGGACGTTTCACCATCGGAAATGTTCCGGTCGGCGCACATCAGATTCGAATACAACGAATCGGATTTTCGCCAGTCCTGCGCACAATCACCGTCGGCGCGGGAGACAATGCGCTCTCCGTCGCGATGAGAGCCCAGGCTGTTCAGCTCAATCCCGTTGTGTCCGTCGGTTACGGAACACAACGATTGAGTGATGTCACCGGATCGGTCTCGACCGTGAATACAGCCGTCCTCGAAAAAACGCCGATCGCGACCGTTGACCAGATGCTTCAGGGCACATCGCCCGGCGTTCAGGTGACGACTGCGTCGAGTGAACCTGGTGGAGCAGTCACGATCAGGATTCGCGGAACAGCATCACTTACCGGTAACTCCGAGCCGCTTTACGTAATCGACGGATTCCCTATCGAGAACGACATCACGGGGTCCGCGGTCGGCAATGGCGGACGTGATCGCACGACTCCGCCGAATCCTCTCGTGACGCTCAATCCAAACGAGATTGAATCGATCAGTGTTCTGAAAGACGCGTCTGCCACGGCGATCTATGGAGCGCGCGGCGCCAACGGCGTCGTCATCATCACGACGAAACAAGGTCGCGGATCGAAACCTCAGTTCAGCATCGAGTCTTATAGCGGCGCTTCGACGCTGGCAAAGAAATATGACCTGCTCGACTCGCAAGACTTCATGCTCTACGCGAATGAGTACTACAAGAACTCCAGCCCGGCTTTCGTTCCGTTCCCCGACACCACGATGGCGAGAATTCTCGCCAGCGGTGTCAACACTGACTGGCAGGATGAGATTTTCCGCACAGGCCCGGTGAACAACCTGCAGTTCTCTGTGCGGGGCGCGACGAGCACAAATCAACAAACGAGGTATGCGCTGTCGCTCGGCCGATACAACCAGGAGGGAATCGTCGTCGGGTCGGGACTGCAACGCCTCTCGAGCAGACTCAATCTCACGCAGGATCTTGGACGAGTTCAACTCTCGGGTTCGGTGAGTGCGAGTCAGGCGCGCAGCAAGTCGACGCCGACCGCGGGGCAGCAGAACGGAAACGCCGGCGCAGTGAGTGCCGCGCTTCAGTATGTACCGATTCTTCCGGTATTCAGACCGGATGGTACGTACTCGCTTCTCGGTCCCGATCTCAACGCATACGGAACAGTGCTCAACGCTGCGCCTGCGCCTAACCCTGTTTCTCTCGCGCGCGAAGTAACCGACAGCCTCGGCGATACGCGAGTGCTCGGCAACTTCGCTGCCGATATCGGACTTCTGAAGGATCTCAAATTCCGTTTGAGCCTCGGCGCAGATTACGCGAATCGCTACCGCAACACGTATTACCCGCGAACTACTCTTCGTGGCGCGGGAGCGAATGGTGAAGCAATACGTGCTGACGGAACGACGTATTCGTGGCTGAACGAGAATACGCTGACATATGACAAACGATTTGGATCCCAGGCGATAACGCTCCTTGGTGGTTACAGCCGTCAGCGCACTGATGCGAGTGGAACAAACGAGTCCAACACGAATTTTGTCAGTGACATCACCACGTACTTCGACATCGGCTCGGGCGCGCGAGAGGGTGGACCAAGCATCGGCTCTCACCAATCATCGCAAACGCTCGAGTCATATCTGAGCCGCTTGAACTATTCGCTGCTCGATCGTTACCTGCTCACGCTGACGTATCGCAATGACGGCTCATCCCGTTTTGCATCCGGTCGGAAGCGGGGAGGATTTCCTTCGGCGGCGTTCGCGTGGCGTGCGTCGGAGGAGCCGTTCCTCAAATCGAATCGATTTATCGACGACCTCAAGTTCAGAGTATCGCTCGGTACCGTTGGTAATCCGTCGATCCGACCGTATCAGTCACTCGCTCGTCTCAACGATCAGCCATACAGCTTCAATGGAAGTCAGGTAGCGGGATACTATCCCATATCGGTGGCCAATCCAGAGCTTACCTGGGAGTCGACACATCAGTTCGATGCTGGTATGGATCTGGGACTCGGGCGCCGAATGAACCTCACAGTCGACTACTACCATAAGCGAACTACAGACCTGCTTCTGCAGATCGATCTTCCTGAGGAATCCGGGTTCGAGAGCGCGCTCGCTAATCGGGGCTCGATCGAAAACAAGGGACTCGAGGTTGGACTCGAAGCCGACGTGCTTCGCGGTGGCACAAATGGTCTAAGGTGGCGCACGAATGTGAATTTTTCGAAGAACCGCAACAAGGTGTTGAACCTTGGCGGCCCGGAGAGATTGTTCGCCGATCTGATCACTACGGACTACAACTTCCCCGGCACAGCAATCCAGGTTGGCCAGCCGATCGGCGTGTTCTACGGCTTCAAGGCACTCGGCGTCATTCGCGATTCGGCAGCGGCCGCCGCAGTCACTTACAAGAATTTTGGAGTTTCATCGTTTAAGCCAGGTGACGAGCTGATCGCGGATATCGACGGCGACGGTGTGATCACGCTGAACGATCGTACAACGATTGGTGATCCGACTCCCGACTTCTCCTATGGATTCAGCAATACGTTCACGTGGAAGCGACTCGAGCTGTCGGGACTGCTCCAGGGTGTGCACGGTGGGAAGATTCTCAATGTGAACCGCGTCCGCACGGAGGCAGAGCCTCGTGCGAATATTTCGCGTGCGCGCTGGGAGGGAAGATGGACGCCGGATCATCCCGATGCGCAGTATCCGAGAGTGGGCGAAAATCCGAACACGGTTGGACCGAACAACTTCTCCTCGAATCTTCTGGAAGACGGATCGTATCTCCGTCTTCGCACTGTGACGCTCTCGTACGGCGCGCCCGCCTGGTTATTTGGTGCGCGACTTTACGTCACAGGCACGAACCTTATCACATGGTCGGACTACTCCGGCTTCGACCCTGACGTCAGTGGGCAATCCGTTGGGAACCTGAACCGCGGAATTGACATCGGCGCCTATCCGCTCGCGAAGACGATCATCGCCGGCCTCAACATCAACTATTGATTCCCATGAGAAACAATATTCGAGCAATTGTGCTGCTGACGGCGGTGATGGGTGTGACTGCGTGCAGCAACGATTTCCTTACCGAAGTTCCATCCGACTTCGTTGCTCCCGAAAACTTTTATCGCAACGCGAACGACGCGATCGCTGCAGTGAATGCGGCGTACGCGACGTTCGTCGACCAGCAATCGCCGCTGAGCAATGCGGATTACATGGGACGCAACCTGTACATGCTTGTTGAATATCCGACAGAAGTAGTGACAAGCAGGTTGAGCGCCGGAAACGAGCGCAGTCTCATCGGTACTTATCATCCACAGTTCGCGTCGAACCACGCATATCTCGAGACCGTGTGGAAGGCAGCGTACTTCGGAATCAATCGAGCAAACACGGTGATCGAGCGTGTGCCTGCGATCGATATGGATCCGACGCGGCGCGATCAAGTCGTCGCCGAGGCGAAGTTCCTGAGAGCAGTTCACTACTACATCCTCGCGGGATTGTTTGGTGGTCTGCCTCTGAAGCTCACGCCGACGACGTCCATCGAGGGCGGTTCGCTCGCGCGCGCATCGGCGAAAGACACGTATGCCCAGATCGAGAAGGATCTCACTGAAGCAGCCGCAGTGCTGCCCGCGAGCTGGCCGTCGGGCGATTGGGGGCGCGCAACAAGAGGCGCCGCACTCACACTGCTTGCGAAGTCATATCTGCAGGCGGCGGCAACAGGTGCAAGCGACGCAGGTGATTATGCGAAAGCGATAGCCGCGTATCGCCAGGTTCTCACGATGGGTTACAAGCTCGACCCCGATTACAACAGCCTGTTCGACGGATCGAATGAGCACAGCGCCGAGATCATCTGGTCGATTCAGAACGTTCGCGTTTCAGGAGCGGGGGGATATCTGAGTCAGTGGTTTGCGCCGGTGACGAACCCGCAGATTTATACGCCCACCGGACAGAATCAATTCCAGGCGGAACGCCCATTCTACGATTCCTACAATCCGACGGATATTCGCAAAGCAGCGACGTGGAATACGTCGATCACCTACAACGGCAAGACGGTCGTCTGGGCGTGGACGTCGGGAATTCAGACCCCGACCAATTATGGATCAACCGGTCCCACAGTAAAGAAGTATCTCGATCTCGGAGCGCCGGCAAACGGCGCCGAAGGAATCGATTACCTCTTCCTGCGTTACGCCGATGTGCTCATGGGACTCGCTGAAGCGATCAACTCGACCGATGGACCAACATCCGAAGCGTATGGACTCGTCAATCAGATTCGCGCGCGCGCGAAAGTTCCCAAT
>JBHELX010000066.1:0-7123 GCA_046262875.1 Gemmatimonadaceae bacterium
GCTATATGGAATTCCATATGAAGAGCCGCCACCACCCGGCGCAAGTTTTGTCGACGGACAAACGCTGCCACTCGGCAGGCTTCAATTATCCGTGATGCATGCTCCCGGACATTCTCCGGGACACGTCGTAATTCACGGAAAGGGTGAGGCCCTGGTCGGTGATTGTCTCTTCGCCGGATCCGTTGGACGCACTGACCTGCCATTCTCGAACGCAGCGCAGCTCGAGGCATCGCTCGCAAAAATCTCGTCGCTTCCACCCGAAACCGTGATTCATCCCGGCCACGGTGACAGCTCGACTATCGGCGAAGAGCGAATGTCCAATCCATTCCTCAACGGGACTGCGCGGCTCGTTCGCGCTGCCTCGTCGTAAATGCGGAGCACTCGGCAATGACTGACAAGACACGCGTCGAGAAGGATCCGCTCGGAGAGCTCGAGGTCCCGGCCGATGCGCTGTACGGCGTGCAGACCGTGCGTGCAGTGCAGAATTTTCCAATCAGCGGCACCAAGCCGCTGCCCGCGTTCGTGGACGCCGTTGTTCGAATCAAGCGCGCGGCTGCGCTGACTCACAAGAAGACAGGTCGGCTCGACGCGAAGCTCGCTGATGCAATCGTGAACGCAGCAGATGAAATTCTCGCTGGAAAACATCGCGACCAGTTTGTGGTCGACGTTTTCCAGGCGGGCGCCGGCACGTCGCACAATATGAACGTCAACGAAGTTCTTGCGAATCGTGCGAACGAGATGCTCGGAAAAAAACGCGGCGAGTATTCCCCCGTGCATCCGAACGATCACGTAAACATGGCGCAATCGACAAATGACGTGATTCCGACTGCGATACGACTCTCGTGTGTTACTGAATTACCGAAGCTCGTAAACGCATTCGAGAGACTGGCCGATGCGTTCGAAGAAAAGGCGGGCGAATTCGACGACGTCATCAAATCAGGCCGCACGCACCTCCAGGATGCCATGCCGATCCGGCTCGGTCAGGAATTCAATGCGTACGCTGGATCACTGCGCCGCGCAGTGCAGCGCGTTGGCGAAGCGGCGAATTATCTGCGCGAGCTCGGCATTGGTGGCAGCGCGGTGGGGACGGGCGTCAATGTCGAGCCGGAATATCCGGCGTTGATGGTGGATTATCTCGAGGACATGATCCACGCTGATCTTCGCGCAGGATACGATCGCATTCAGCTCATGCAGAGCATGGGTGATGTCGCGGCGTTCAGCGCTCAGCTCAGAGTTCTCGCTCTCGAGACGAGCAAGGTCGCGAGCGATCTCCGAATTCTTGCGAGCGGACCACGCACGGGATTCGACGAAGTACGATTGCCGGCGGTACAGCCGGGATCATCCATCATGCCGGGCAAAGTCAATCCGTCGATTCCCGAGATGGTGAATCAGGTGTGCTTCCAGGTCGTCGGCAACGACACGTGCGTCAGCGTTGCGGCCGAGCACGGACAGCTGGAGTTGAATGTGATGATGCCTGTGATTGCATACAACGTTCTTCTCTCGATGATGATTCTTACTAACGCTGCGCGTGCGTTCGAAACGAAATGCGTTCGCGGGATCGAAGCGAATCGAGAGCAGGCTGCTTACTGGGTCGAGCGCTCAGCGGCGTTGGCGACCGCTCTCGCTCCACAGATCGGCTACGCTCGCGCGGCGGAGCTAAGTAAGCAGTCGGTGAAAGAGAATGTTCTCATTCGAGATCTCGTAAAAAGAGAGAAGCTTCTACCGGACGCCGAGATCGATGAAGTTCTTGATCTGAGAAAGATGACCGAGATTGGAGTGCCGGGCGGAAAGCACGGAGGCGTCTCGTCGGGTTGAGTAAGAGTCCGCAATTGACTTTATCGGTTCAACGCCCCTATCCTAAATCATGCGTATAACGACTTGGGCTGAGTACGGAGTGATATGCGCACTGAACCTCGCGCGCAGGACTGAAAAAGGCCCGGTTACGGGAAGGGAAATCGCTGCGCAGGAACGGCTTCCAGCGGACTACGTCGAGCAAATTCTTCTCCGCCTTCGTCGCGCCGGCGTCATCACGAGCACGCGAGGTGCGCGTGGTGGTTACATGCTCGCTAAGGCGCCTGAAGAGATTTCAATCCGCTCCGTGATTCACGCGTCAGAGCTGGAGACTTTCGATCTCCATTGCCTGAGTCACCCGGTTGAAGAAGATCGGTGCGCTGCATCCCACAATTGCAGCATTCGTCCGGTTTGGGTTTTGTTGCAAACCAAGATCGATGATGTTCTCGAGGGTGTTTGCCTTGCGGATCTGTTGCACGAAGAGCCAATCGTGCGCGAGCGTGTAGGACTCCCGATTCTCGAGCACGTCTAAGGGCTTTGGGCGCGTTCGATCTTCATATGGGGTAACGCCCTGGTTTGTATCGCTCTGCCTCGCTTTCGCGGCTTCAGCCGAATTCCTCTGCGCGCAACAACTTGCCCCATCACTGTCGATCTCCGGAACCGTAGTCGCGTCGGTCGGTGGCCCGCTTCCATATAGTACAGTTTCAATTCGTGAGACCGGAGCGGAGCGGTTCGCGAACGATCGCGGCGAATTCGTTTTGGTCGGGCTCGCGCCGGGCTCATATCATCTTCGTGTGAAGGAGCTGGGGTTCGCGGCAGTCGACACATTGATCGTTCTTTCGGCTGAGACGGCGTTACAGAATCTGACCGTCGTTTTAAGGCCGATTGCTTTCAACATCGCCACGGTGACGATCAAGGTCACGCGCGCGTGTGTCGACCCGGAGGACACCACAAGCGTTGATTCGGATTTCCACACGATTCTCGCCGAGCTGCGCAAGAATGCCGAGCGCGAGCGATTGCTCGTGTCGTCGTATCCGTTCGAGTATCGAATTGCAAAGTGGTTCGATTCGTCTGATCCTGCTGTCCTCCGGCGCTCGAGTGGAACCGACACGGTCACTTACCGAAGCGACGAGCGCCCGCATTATTCGCCCGGGAAGCTCATCAGAGAGGATCCCGCTATCCAAGCGCCGAACAATCGAGTCATGATGGTGCCGGGCCTCGAGGATTTAGGCGACCCGGCGTTCCTTCGAACGCATTGTTTCATTTATGCAGGAAGCCAAATCGATTCCGGCGTAGTGGTTCACAAAATTGATTTCCGGCCGAACCAGCGTCTTCACGCACCGGACGTCGAAGGGTCCGCGTTTCTCGACGGAGACTCGTTCGTGATTCGCCGCGCGATCTTTCGAATCACCCGGCCAAATCAGCTGCGCCCGCCGGTGATCGATCTGCAATTCACCACGATCTACCGGGAGATTCTTCCCGGCGTCACTGTGATTGGCGATGTGCGCTCGGAACAAAGCGTTCGGCCGCAGTTCTCGTCGTTGCGAACGGTACTGCTGACGGAGCGGCAACGGCTGCTCGACGTGCGGTTCTTGAAGGGGCTACCCGGCGAGAGCGTCAAGAAATAAAAGTGCCGAAGGGGGGACTCGAACCCCCACGGGCTTGCACCCACTGGCTCCTGAAGCCAGCGCGTCTACCAGTTCCACCACTTCGGCAAGAAGAGAATTTTGAACTTAGATATGCTCAAGAACTAAGTCAAACGAGCAATATCTCTTTCACGTGCTTTCGCAGCAACCTATGTTGTTTCCCAGCATGGTAGCAGAGAAAGAGGAGGCTCGCGAGTCGATCGCGCGGAACAGACGCGCCCGGCACGACTATCAGATCCTTGATACATGGGAGGCTGGAATCGTGCTGACAGGTAGTGAAGTGAAATCGCTGCGAAACGGTAAAGCGAACATCTCCGACGCTTACGGAATTGTGAAGGAAGGAGAAGTGTACCTCCTCAATCTTCATGTGTCGCCTTACGAGCAGGCGAGCTACTTCAATCACGAGCCCACGAGAACGCGCAAGCTCCTTCTACACCGGCGCGAGATCAGGCGAATGATCGGCGCCGTCGAGCGACAGGGCCTCACGCTCGTTCCGCTCGAGCTTTATTTCAAGCGCGGCAAGGTGAAAGTCGCGCTCGGACTCGGCAAAGGAAAAAAACTTTACGACAAACGCGCCGATGAAAAAAGGCGCGATGACGAGCGCGACATGCAGCGCGCCGTGAGAACGCGATGATCTCGCTGCTCTTGTTTCTTCAAACGGCGGTTGCGCAACCGCCGAATCTCGTCGTAAAGCAAGGCGACGCAGTTCGGGTTGTGCCAGTCATCGCCTCGACAACCGGATCGTACATTCGCGCCGATCTTCTCGCCGCCGCTCTTGGCGGGACCGTCAGCAACGCGCCGAACGCGCACTATCGGATATCGCTTGGCGATAACCGGATCGAGCTCGTCGAAGGAGTACCGTTCCTGCGCGCCGACACGACAGTCGTTCCAATGACGCTTCCTGCGCTCAGAAGCGGAAATACTTTCCTGCTCCCGTATCAAGTCGCAAGCGTTGTCATTCCGCGCTACGCGAGCGGGTTTTTCTACGACAACAATGTCCGCGAGCTCAGAATCTTTGCCACGGTCGCACGTCATTACCCGGACCCGCAGCCGTCGACGCGCGCCGATCTCCCGCCAACGCTCGGAACGAGTGGCAGCTCAGCGTCGGTTGCCCGGTCGCGTCCGCTCCGGCGAAATCAGCGTTACCTCGTCGTTGTTGATGCCGGACACGGAGGTCCCGATCCGGGAATGAGGGGTCCAATTGGCGGCGGACCACCCATCATCGAAAAGGAAATCACGCTCTCTGTTGCAAAGCTTCTGGCAAACGAGCTTCGCAACGACGGTGTCGATGTGTTGATGACGAGAACCACCGACACGCTCATCGCACTATCCGATCGCGGCCGCATCGCGAATCGGAACAAGGGGGACGTGTTCGTGTCGATTCACGTGAACGCGACTGGATCGCGAGGTCCATCGGCAGCTCGCGAGCGCGGATTCGAGACATATTTTCTCGCTGAAGCAAAAAGCGAAGATGCGTTACGGGTTGAGCGAATGGAAAACGAGGCAGTGCGATTCGAGACTGGAGCGTACGCGCCGAAAGGGGATCCGCTCAGCTTCATCATCAACGACATGGCGCAGAACGAACATCTTCGAGAATCGAACGATCTCGCGCAGACAATTCAGGAGGGGTTGCAGACATTTCATCCCGGCCCGAGTCGCGGCGTGCAGCAAGCGAACTTTGCAGTGCTGCGTGGATCCTTCATGCCTGCCGTCCTCGTTGAAATCGGATTCGGGACAAATCCGGATGAAGCCGATTACTTGAGCGACTCGTCGAATCAGCGCCAGATCGCTGCGAGCATCGCGCGATCAGTGCTCGACTATCTGAGTCATTACGAAGCGCGAGTGGGTGGAGGAAGCAAGTAGCCGTGGCGAGCTCGCCGCTCGCCGTCTCATTCGCTTCTCTCGAATTTCAAAATCCACTTCTGCTGGCATCGGGGACTGCGGCATTCGGTCGTGAGATCGCCGGAGTAATCGACCTCGAATCACTCGGCGGTATTGTCACGAAGGCAGTGAGTCCGGCGCCGAGGCGCGGGGCGCCGGCACCGCGTGTGGCGGACTTCGATGGTGGGATGATCAATGCCGTCGGTCTCGCGAACCCGGGCGTGGAAACGGTCCGCGATGAGGAGCTGCCATGGCTCGCTGCAAAACTCCATCGCGCGCGCGTGATCGTCAATGTCGTCGGAGATTCGGTAGAAGATTTTGCGACCGTAGTCAGTGAGCTCAACGAAACTGCGGGAGTATCTGCGTTCGAGCTGAACGTGAGCTGTCCGAATGTGAAAGCTGGGGGCATGGAATTCGGCGCTGATAAAGCCACGCTTTCGGAGCTGATCAGACTTGCACGAGCCGAGACGCGCAAACCGATTACCGTAAAACTTTCTCCAACACTACCCGACATAGCAGAGACTGCACGCGTTGCGGTGGACGCGGGTGCAGATGCGCTCACGCTCGTGAACACATTGCCGGGACTCGTCATCGATGTCGAGACGCGTCGTCCTGCCCTCGGCTTTGGGAGCGGGGGAGTCAGCGGCGTTGGCTTGTTGCCGGTCGGTGTTTTGGCGGTTTGGAAAGTGAAGCGCTCAGTGAGCGTGCCGCTCATCGGCGTTGGTGGTGTGAGTCGCGGAACCGATGTCGTTCAATACATGCTCGCGGGGGCGACGCTCGTTGGAATGGGCACGGCGGCGATGAAGGACCCGCGCTCGCCGGATCGTGTCATCCACGAGCTTGCGACATGGTGCGCTTCGCATCGCGTCAAATCTCTCGACGAAATAATCGGCAAACTCGAATGGCCGGCGTAATCGTCGCGCTCGACTTTGCTGACTCGGAGAATGCACTCCGCCTCGTCAGCCGACTTGGCGATAGCTGCAGATTCTACAAAGTCGGCAGCGAGCTGTTTACCGCCGCAGGTCCAGCGATCGTCGAGGAATTGCGCAATGATGGCTGCCACGTGTTCCTGGATCTCAAGCTTCACGACATTCCCAATACTGTCACGCGCGCGATACGCCGAATCGATGAGATGGGTGTGCGCATTACCACTGTCCATGCGAGCGGTGGTCGCGCGATGATCGAGGCCGCGGTAGAAGCGGCAGGTGTGAGCTGCGGAATATTTGCGGTGACCGTCCTCACGTCTCTCGACGACAGGGCCCTCGCCGAAGTCAGAGGACAGAATGCGGGGACGGTGAGCGAGGCGGTGTTGCGTCTCGCCGCGTTGTCGAGCTCGTGCGGTGTCCGCGGTGTTGTATGCAGCGGACACGAAGCGAGCGCCTTGCGTAACCGCTTTGGTCCCACACTCGAGCTCCTCGTTCCTGGAATTCGATTAGCCGGACACGATGCCGGCGATCAATCGCGTGTAATGACACCCGCGGCGGCAGTCGCTGCGGGAGCTGATTACATCGTGCTCGGCCGGTCGGTTACTGGAGCAGATGATCCCGCAGCCGCGATGCGAGCAGTGCTCGAAGAAATTTCGACTACAGCAAAATGACAAACCCAGAATGGAAACTTTCAAAAAACACGGCGTTGATCGTGATCGATGTGCAGCAAGGCCACGACGATCCACGATTTGGTCGACGAAACAATCCTGACGCGGAAGGACGCATCGCGGTTCTCCTCGATGCGTGGCGGACGAGCGGCCTGCCGGTGATTCATGTTCAGCATCTTTCAGCTCGTCCGGAATCAGCGTTCCATCCGAG
>JBHELX010000067.1:0-7036 GCA_046262875.1 Gemmatimonadaceae bacterium
GCATTTGCACCTCGCCATTCAGAATGAGATCGATTCCATGGGGCCGGCCTTCATGAACCTTGAAGACTCTCTCCACCGGTATGCCTCTTCCGCGAAGATGACGAGCGGTTCCTTCGGTGCCTAGCAGTCGAAATCCCATCTCGTGAAACCGTCGCGCGATCGGCGTGACAGCATTCTTGTCGAAATCGTTGACCGTCAGGAGAAGCGTACCTTCACCAGGAAGTTTGTTGTCCGCGGCGAGCTGCGCCTTTCCAAATGCGCTGCCGAACGAAGTCGAGATTCCCATCACTTCACCGGTCGAGCGCATCTCCGGCCCGAGGATGGGATCGAACTCGCGGAACTTTGTGAAAGGAAAGACTGCCTCCTTCACCGCCACGTAACTCGGAATTATCTCCGACGTGAAGCCGATATCGTCGAGACTTTCACCAAGCATTACGCGCGCGGCAATCGCGGCAAGCGAAATGCCGATTGCCTTTGACACGAACGGAATCGTGCGGCTCGCTCGCGGATTTACCTCGAGGACGAATACCTCACCGTTCTTGATGGCGAACTGAACATTGATCAATCCAACTACACCGAGCTCCTTGGCGAACGCGACAGTGTGCTGGCGCATAGTGTCGAGATCGGCCTCGCCAATGAGATACGGCGGCAACACACACGCAGAATCGCCCGAGTGGATTCCGGCGTCCTCGATGTGCTGCATGATTCCGCCGATCACTACGCGCTCGCCATCGGCGATTGCGTCCACGTCCGCCTCGAAAGCGTCCTCGAGAAAGCTGTCGATCAAGACGGGCCTGTCTTCGGATACCCGCGCTGCGCGCTCGAAGTAATCAGTGAGCGAGGCGGGATCGTACACGATCTCCATCGCTCTCCCACCGAGTACATACGAGGGTCGCACTAGCACTGGATACCCGATCCCCTCCGCGATCGATAGCGCTTCCGAGATGCTCGTCGCGGTTCCGTTGTTCGGCTGCGTCACTCCAAGCTTTCGCGCCACTGCATCGAATCGCCGTCGATCCTCTGCAATGTCGATCGCGTCAGGTGATGTTCCGAGAATCTTGACACCTGCCGCTTCGAGGCCGCGGGTGAGCTTGAGAGGCGTTTGCCCGCCAAGCTGCACGATCACTCCAAGAGGTTTTTCGCGATCGACAACTTCGAGCACGTCTTCGAGTGTGAGCGGCTCGAAGAACAGCTTGTCGGAGATATCGAAATCCGTCGAGACGGTCTCCGGATTCGAGTTGATCATGATCGTCTCGTAGCCGGCATCGCGCAGCGCGAGCGCCGCGCGCACGCAGCAATAGTCGAACTCCACGCCCTGCCCAATCCGATTCGGTCCGCTGCCGAGTATTACCACCGACTCTCGTCCGCTCCGTGGCGCTTCATCTTCTTCGTCGTAGCTGCTGTAGAGATATGGCGTCGAAGAGGGAAATTCTCCGGCACATGTGTCTACCATTTTGTATGCGGGGCGAACTCCCAGCTTCCATCGCCACTCGCGAACGGCGGTCTCGGACGATCCGCGCAATGTGGCGAGCTGGCGATCGGAGAATCCCATTCGCTTCATGTTCCGAACATCATCCGCAGTCGGATCGTCGAGGTCCGAGTAAACCGCCTCGGCCGATACCATTTCCTGCATCTGCGCAAGAAACCAAGGGTCGATGTGCGTGAGGTCATTGAGCTCGTCGACCCTCATTCCCGCCTCGAGTGCGCGCTTGATCTGAAAGATTCTCTCGGGGGTCGGTTGTCTCAATGCACCGCGCAAGGATTCCAATGAATCGTCGTTCAATCGGTCATCCGCAATTCTTGGCGCCGTCGCCCAGCCAGGACGCCCAGTTTCGAGCGCGCGCAATCCTTTCTGCAGCGCTTCCTTGAAAGTTCTGCCGATCGCCATCGACTCACCCACCGACTTCATCTGCGTCGTGAGCTGCGGATTCGCTGCGCTGAATTTCTCGAACGCGAATCGCGGGCATTTCACCACGACATAATCGAGCACGGGCTCGAAGGACGCCGGGGTCGTTTTGGTTATGTCGTTCGGAATTTCATCCAGACGATATCCGACGGCGAGTTTGGTTCCGATGCGAGCAATCGGAAAACCGGTTGCCTTCGATGCGAGAGCCGAGGATCGCGAAACGCGCGGATTCATCTCGATCACCAGCATCTCGCCGTTGTCGGGATTTACCGCGAACTGGATGTTGCATCCGCCCGCCTCCACGCCGATCTCGCGGATCACAGCAACGGCTGCGTCTCGCATCTTCTGATACTCGCGATCAGTGAGCGTCATTACCGGCGCGACGGTGATCGAGTCGCCGGTGTGAACGCCCATCGGGTCGAGGTTCTCGATGGAGCAGACGATGACGACGTTGTCCGCGCCGTCCCGCATCACCTCGAGCTCGAATTCTTTCCAGCCGATTACGCTGCGCTCGATCAACACCTGGCTGACGGGCGAGAGCTCGAGTCCCCGTCGAACGATTCCCTCGTATTCGTCGCGATTGTAGGCGATTCCGCCGCCGGTTCCACCGAGCGTGAATGCAGGACGTATGATCGCGGGAAATCCGACGAGATCGACGAGCGCGAGCGCTTCGTCGAAGGTCGTCGCGATTCCCCCGATTGGAACCGCGAGGCCAATCCGCCGCATCGCCTCCGCGAATTCTCCGCGATCCTCTGCCATGCGAATCGCGCGCGCATCCGCGCCGATGAGCGCTACACCGTTCGCTTCGAGAACTCCGGAATCGTACAGCTCCATCGCGACGTTGAGCGCCGTCTGACCGCCCATCGTTGGAAGGAGAGCATCCGGTTTCTCTTTCTCGATCACGAGCTCGACAAATTGAGCGGTGACCGGCTCGATGTACGTCCTATCGGCGAATTCGGGATCCGTCATGATAGTCGCCGGATTCGAGTTCACGAGAATTACTTCGTAGCCCTCCTCCTTGAGCGCCTTCGCCGCCTGAGTTCCGGAGTAGTCGAACTCGGCCCCTTGTCCGATAACGATTGGGCCAGAGCCGATTACGAGGATGCGGTGAAGGTCGTTACGCCGCGGCATGATCAAAAAACCATAACGACAGGTCCGAGGTCCCCGGAGCCGAGGCTGCAGGCGAGAGGCGAGGCGTGAGAGGACGATTTCCTCGCGCCTCGCCCGGTGCCTGGGCCCTCGCCGCCTCAGACCTCGGACCTGTCGTGATGTTGTTGCGATTCACAATACAAAAAAAGGAGCCCTTGACGAGCTCCTCTCTTTTGTCGGCGGGCTCGTCAATTTATGCGACGGAAGCACCACGAGGGGCACGCTGGATCTTTCCGGCGTGCAGACAGCGAGTGCACACCCTGATCTTGGTGATCTTCCCGTCGATGACGATTCGTGCGACCTGGAGGTTGGGCTTCCAGACGCGGCGCGTTCTGTTGTTGGCGTGCGAGACATTGTTACCATGCGCGACGCCCTTGTCGCATACGTAGCAGCGATTCCTTGCGATGTTCATTTAATCCACCAGCTCGATACGGGCCATCTCGGCGCCATCGCCCTTGCGATGTCCCGTCTTGAGAATTCGTGTGTAGCCGCCGGCCCGTTTTGCGAACTTCGGCCCGACTTCACTGAACAATTTATCGTTGATCCCGCGCTGGTGCACGTGACGCCCCGTGAGCCGGCGATCGTGCAAAGTTCCCGAGCGCGCCTTCGTGATCAGCTTCTCCACGAACGGACGCAGCTCTTTAGCTCGCGCTTCCGTCGTCTCGATCGCACCGCGCTCGATCAGCGCAGTCGCGAGACTCCGCATGAGCGCGAGCTTCTGCTCGGCCGTGCGCTTGAGTGAACGTCCGACTTTCCGGTGACGCATTTGTCTATCCCTCTTCGTCCTCGTCGGCGGCAACCGTCGCGACGTTTCGATTTGGCGGAGTTCCACGATCGGTGAAGCGCACGCCGTCGGCGGAATCCTCGTACTTCATTCCAAAGTTGAGATCGTGCTTCTCCAGCAAATCCGCGATTTCGTTGAGCGACTTCTTGCCGAAGTTCTTGACCTGAAGAATCTGGCTCTCGGTCATCTTCACCAAATCGCCGAGCGTGCGGATGTTGGAGTTCTTGAGCGAGTTGACCGAGCGAACTGAGAGCTCGAAGTCATCGATCGGTGTGCGCAGCAAGTCGGCCATGCGCTGACCGTCGCCTGCGGCAACGTCGCCGCCCGGAATCAACGGCGCCGATGCGTGTGATCCAAAGCCCGCGAAATACTGGAAGTGAGTCTGCGCGAGCGCCGCTGCGTAGCTCACCGCCTCTTCGGGTGAGATCGTTCCGTTCGTCTCGACGTTCAGCGTCAGCCGATCATAGTCCGTGCGCTGCCCAACGCGCGTCTCGGCAACAGCGAAATTCGCGCGGCGAACAGGATTGTAAATCGAGTCGATTCTGACAACGTCGACGGGCAGAGCGCGATCGACGGTGTGCTGATCGGCCTCGACATAGCCGCGGCCCTTGTTCACGTACAGCTCGACGTTGATGTCGCGGTCGTCCTGCAGCGTGAAGAGGTGATGCGACGGATCGAGAACCGTAACGCCCGGCGCTGCCTGAATGTCGGCTGCCGTCACGGGACCGGAGACGCCTTTTGTGATGCGAAGGATGATGTCCTCGACACCCTCATCGAGAATCAGCGTCAGCATCTTGAGACTGCCGATGATCTGATGGACATCTTCCACGACGCCAGGAATTGTCTGGTGCTCGTGTAGCACGCCATCGATGCGGATTCCCCAGACGGCCGATCCTCTGAGCGACGAAAGAAGCATACGCCGCATCGCATTTCCAAGAGTGTGACCGAAACCACGCTCGAGCGGCTGAAGACGAAATTCTGCTGCGTTGGAGTTGTCCTCGCGCTTGGTCATCTCGACGAGCTGCGGACGGACGAGACCCTTCAATTCAATTGCTTGTGCCATTTTTCTAAAATTTCCTCACGTAGCCACCCCGCCCCTATCGCGCGGTGAGCTAGTAAAAGGGGATAGGGCCCCGTTTAAGTCACTTCGGACTGCGGACCGCGGAATAATCCGGACTCCGGAGTTTTCCGCAGCCCGCCGTCCGCGGTACTACCGCGGTCCGCGGTCCGCTATTTGGAATACAACTCGACGACTAATTGCTCTTGTGCTGCAATCGGAATGTTCGTCCGACTCGGCCTCTCGAGCATGCGACCGCTGAATGCGTCGCGATCGACTGCGATCCACGAAAGCGGCGCGCCACGAGTGGACTGATCCATCGCCGCCATCACCGACGCCTGCTCGCGCGACTTCATTCGCACGCGAACCTCTTCCCCGGGTGTGACGAGATAACTCGGAATGTCCACCGGCTTGCCGGCGATCTCGACGTGTCGGTGACGAATGAGCTGACGCGCCGCCTTTCGGCTCGAGGCAAATCCCATTCGGTACACGACATTGTCGAGCCGGCTCTCGAGCGCCGCGAGAAGATTGTGTCCCGTGATTCCGGGGAGCGTTGCAACGCGTTCGAAAGTATTTCGGAACTGCTTCTCGCTCACGCCGTAAATGCGCTTGATCTTCTGCTTCTCTCGGAGCTGCTTCGAGTACTCCGACATCTTTCGACGACGCGCCGTGCTCGCTCCGTGTTGTCCCGGAGGACTCGGACGCCTCTCGACCGGACACTTCTCGGTGAAGCACTTCGTTCCCTTGAGAAACAGCTTTGTTCCTTCCCTTCGGCACTGCCTGCAGCTCGGTCCTGTATAGCGCATCGGTCAGACTCTCCGGCGCTTTGGCGGACGACAGCCGTTGTGTGGAATTGGCGTCACATCGCGTATCGACTTCACCTGTAGACCCGCTGCGACGAGCGCCTGAATCGCAGACTCACGTCCTGATCCTGGTCCCTGCACGCGAACGTGTACTCGTCGAACGCCAAGGGTGACTGCCTCTCGACCAGCCTGCTCTCCGGCGACCGTTGCGGCGAAGGGCGTCGATTTCTTCGAGCCCTTGAAGCCCGCCTTTCCCGAAGATCCCCACGAAATGGTGTTCCCGTGTGAATCGGTGATCGTGATCGTCGTGTTGTTGAACGTTGCGCTGACGTGGGCGATTCCTTCTGCCTCGATGATGCGCTTTGTCTTTTTTCCAGTAGCCATGGATTACTTCGTCACCTTTTTCTTGCCGGCGATTGCTCGGCGTGGTCCCTTCTTGGTGCGGGCGTTTGTATGTGTGCGTTGACCGCGAACGGGAAGGCCACGACGATGGCGATTCCCGCGATACGATCCGATGTCCATCAATCGCTTGATGTTCATCGCGACTTCCGTGCGGAGCGCGCCTTCAACGCGAATGTCCTTCTCGATCGCCTGTCGCAGGCGGTTGGTGTCGGCATCGTTTAGATCACGAACGCGCTGCTCGGGATTCACTCCGGAGTCGTCGAGGATCTTCCGCGCGGTAGCGCGACCGATTCCGTAGATGTATGTCAGCCCGATCTCGAGCTTCTTCTCGCGTGGCAGATCCACGCCGGCGATGCGTGCCATTATCCCTGTCGCTGTTTGTGCTTGGGGTTTCGCTTGCAGATGATCCGCACCACTCCCGCGCGCTTGATCACCTTGCAGTGCTCACAGATTGGTTTGACGCTGCTTCGTACTTTCAAAGGAGCTCCTATGGGACGTGCAAATCTCCCCGCTCGTCGCGGGGAGGGTTTTCTGAGTTAGCCTTTGAAATTAAAGGGGTTAGAGCGCGAATGCAACCCGAACCCCGCGCAATTGTGTAGCGTTGAAATAGAAATGTCCGCCTCGGTTGAAATAGAAATGTCCTCCTTCGGGCTACCTTCGAGCCGAGCTGATCGGTCCGGGGGAGGAGATGCTGACATTGAGTGTTCGAGATAGAGATCGACTAGCAGTATTACGAGAGGTCGAGGATGGACTCCTCTCTGCGGCTGCTGGAGCGCGTAAGCTGAGATTGTCTGCTCGACAATTTCGACGTCTGCGCCGACGAGTTGAAAACGGGGGCGACGGTGCTGTCATCAACCGACTCCGCGGACGCGCGTCGAATCATCGACTCGATGAGAGGATCAAGGCAAAAGCGCTTGAGCGAGCAGCTGAGCCAG
>JBHELX010000068.1:0-6985 GCA_046262875.1 Gemmatimonadaceae bacterium
ACTGCCCGCAGGCGCACGATTGAACCGGTTCTGATCATGACTCGAATCTTCCGGAGTCCGCGGTACTTCCGCAGTCCGCGGTACTTCCGCAGTCCGCGGTACTTCCGCAGTCCGCGGTACTTCCGCAGTCCGCGGTCCGCAGTTTTTGTCATCATCGCCTCGATAATCGCTCACGTGGCCCACGCGCAGGAACCAGTGAGCACCCGGCGGGAAGCCGGTAGCCGTCAGCCGGTAGCTGGTAGCGATCGCGAAGCGATCAAAGGTTGGGTCGGCGTTGCGTACACGACGAGCATCGGCGAGACCGATCGCACCGGAACAATGGTGTTCAAGGATTATCCGGTGATCGAATCCATCGAGCCGAATTCTCCCGCGGAAAAAGCCGGACTCGCCGCCGGCGATACGATCATCGCGATGAACGCGCAGGATCTCAAGAAAACTCCGCTGCCGATGGCCGCGATGATTCAGCCGGGACGCAAAGTGAGATTTCGATTCAAGCGAAACGATGCCGTGCGCGAAGTGACGGTGATGGTAGCTCGAAGGCCGGTTGGTAATAACGAGAAGTTCGTGATGACGGTGTTCGGGTCGGAACCGGCGCCCGAAATGGGTATGGACCGGGCGACGACTGAAATGATGCGCACCGCGCGCGCAAATCCCGAAGTGCGCCAGCGTCTTCCGTCGCCGATGGCCGCGCTTCCTCCTCTCGCGTTTGGTTTTGGTCCCAGGAGTCTCGCTGTTGCGGGTGCGGAGATCACCGCGCTAAACGCGGGATTGAAAGCGCTCGTCGGTCTCAGCTCACCCGGCATCTTCGTCGTCAACGTCGCACTCGGCACACCAGCAAGCGAGTCGGGATTGAAACCCGCTGACGTGATTCTCAGAGCAGATTCATCGCCGGTCGGTGATCCCGGCGATTTGATTCGTGTGCTGCGAGAATCGAACGGGGGCTCGATTCGATTGAAAATCTTCAGGAACAAGAAGCCGCAGACGATAACGCTGCGCTGGTAACAACCGCCGTCCGCGGTTGCTTAGCGGAGCACCGCGAAGAATAGCCCGGCGAGCGCGATCATCGTGGTCGTCCCATAAACCAGCGTCCACGTCAGGACCGCATTGCGCATTGCATGCATCTCTGTGCGTAGGTCTGCGATTTTGGTCTCAAGCGCGCCACGCATCTCTGCGATTTCACCGCGCGACGACGCGATTTCAGTGCGCCACTCGCCACGCAGGGACCCGATTTCAGTGCGCGAGTCCCCGCGCAGGGATCCGATTTCCGCGAGCAACTCGCCGCGCAGTGTCGCGATTTCAGCATGCAGCGTCACCTTGAACCGTTCCCAGTTCAAATCGTTCAACTCACGAAGCTGCGCCTGGTACGTAAGGTCCACGGCGTTGAACCAATCCACGAGCTCGCTCGCAATGTCATCTCCGAGCCGCTCATAGAATTGACGTGAAAGTTTTGCTGTGACCGGCACTCGCTTCTCCGTTGAAGTCGAGCTCAATCAAATGATAGATACGCTCGGCACCGTTACCCGCGCAACTCACCGACAAGCGTTTCTCCGGCCGCGAGTCGGTCGCCGATACCTGCTAGCTGATAGCCGATCACAGAGATCCGAAACTGCAAAACTCGCAACTGAGTTTTTCTCGGACATCAGTCATCGGGCATCGGCCAGCGGGTATCGGCGACCGCGTAGTTCCCGCCCGTAGTGGGACTCGAATTTGCACCCCATCCCCGCATGGGAAATGAGACTTACGATGTAGCGATAATCGGCGGCGGCCCGGCGGGACTCTCGGCAGCACTGTGGCTCGCCCGCTACTCACATAAGGTAGTGCTCATCGACTCCGGCGACCCACGCAACTGGGAAACCCGCGGAATCAACGGCTTCCTCGGCGCACACTATATCAAGTCGCCCGAGCTGCGCGCACGGGGACGCAGCGATGCCGAGAAGTTCGGTGCGCGAATCGTCGATGATACTGTCGAGACAGCAAAGAAAATCGACGACGACTGTTTTCGTCTTAGGCTCTCGAATAACAAGACGATCGATGCCGAGCGTTTGCTGCTCGCGATTGGGATCAAGGATGTGTGGCCGGCGATCCCCGGACTCGCCGACTGTTACGGCGAGACTGTGCACGTTTGTCCCGATTGTGATGGATACGAAACGCGCGATCAGAAAACCGTCGTGATTGGATCGGGAAGAAAAGCAGTTGGAATGGCGCTCGCGCTCACTACGTGGACGGACGAGATAGTCATCGTCACGAATGGAACACCCGCGGAGATCGAGGGGGAGCTCGCGGCGAAGTTGAAGAAGCTGAATATCCCGGTGCTCGAGCAGGAAGTGACGTGCATCAAATCGCAGGATGGCGAGATCAATTGCGTCGAGCTTGCGAATGGAATGTCACTCGATTGCCAGCGATTGTATTTCGCGATCGGGCAATTTCCCTCTGACGACATCGGCGTGGAGCTCGGATGCAAACGCGATGAGGTTGGGCGAATCGTCATCGACGATCGCAATCACACATCGGTGAAGAATGTGTATGCCGCGGGGGATGTCGTTCCGGAACCGCAGCTCGCGATGGTTGCAGCGGCGAGCGGAGTCGTCGCGGCGGTGGCGATTCACCACTCGTTGTTGCCAGAGTCGAGAAGATTGGACTAGCGGTTATGAAGCTGGGAACCGGGAACCGGGAACCGGTACTGGGCGCTGTCAGCTGGCACTGAATCGGTTTTCTGCCGCCACTGCCAATACCGGTTCCCCGTTCCCGGTTCCCTGTTCGCTGTTCCCTGTTCCCAGTCAAAAACAAGGAGATTGTCCCTTTTGCCGAGGATCGATTCTCGATGCATTGCGTTGGTGACGCTGCCGAGCGTATCTATCGGTTGATTGCACTCGTTTTCATTCTTGGAGATCCGAGTGCCCGTGACAGCAAAACTTTCTCGCAATTTCTACGAGCGTCTTGGTGATGACATTGCCACGGAGCTCGTGGACTGGTTCAACGCCGTGGACGCCACGTATCAGAGTCAATTAAAAGAGATGAACGAGCTGAGCTGGGAGCGATTGAAAGCGCACCTCGATGCGGAGCTGGCTAAAGTTCGTGGCGATATGTCCGTGATGCGCGCCGAGTTGACCGCCGAAATGGCCAAGATGCGCGCGGCGCTGCGGGGCGAAATGGACAAGATGCGCGCAGATCTTGTTGCGTGGATGTTTGTGTTCTGGCTTGGGAGCGCTGGATTGACGCTGGCGCTTCGCTTCTTCGGTCCGAAGTAACGCGCTGAAGCGGTGGCAACCAGCTGGGAAATAAAAGCCCCGCCGCATACTTGGCGACGGGGCTTTTTTCGTTAAGGGATTTACTTCGTTACGACTATCACCTTGCCGCTCGTTGTTGTTCCGGCCGTGACAGCGACGCCCGTGAGAATCGCGGGTTTGTATAACGAAGCGGTTGGTGGAGTAGCACGCAGCACGTATGTACCGGGCTTGAGGAAGGCGATCGTGAAGTTTCCGCTCGCGTCGGTCACGCCCGATCTCACCACCTTCTCCGAGTTGTCGTCGGTCAGCGACGTTCCGTCCTTGAGAACTTCTACGGTCGCACCGGCGATCGCCGGGCCCGTCGCGTTGTCACCGTGCACGCTGCCACTCACGATTCCCGTGCTCTGTTGGGTAGTCGCGCGAATAGATGGCTTGAAAATCAATCCGTGCTTCGAGATCGAATTGCCGCGCATCACGAAGCTTCTTCCGACGTCGAAGTCGATGAAAAGGTTTGGAGTGGAGGGACCGATTACTACCGGAGCATCGAGATTGATCTTGATGCCATGCTTGCCGGCGCCTGGCCACTTCACGTCGGGCTTGGTTCCGTCGTTGAGCGTGACGCTCGACTTGTCGGTATCGATAATCAGTCGAAAGCCTCGATAGGTGCCGGCGGGAAGAGTCCCGACGCCGAGGTTCGCGGTCTTGCCGTTAGCGAGATCGAGAAGATTGATGGAGGTGTTAGGCGAAACGAGCGTCTTCCAGTCGCTCATGTCCGACTCATCGTCGGCTTCGTTGTCGTCGGTGTCGGCGACTTTTCCGTCGATCCTGACTACGAAGACGTCGACGCTCTTGACTTCAGAAAACGGGAATGGGGCATCGGTCAAGAGCACGCTGACTTGACCTGAGTTGCCGTTTGTCAGACCGGGCGAGCCGTTGTCGCTGCATCCCGCGACAAAAAGCAGCGCGCCGGCGAGGGCCGCGATTTTTCCAAATGTGATCTTCATGGTTCCTCCCACGCTTCACTATTGAGGCAGCGGCAATATTGCAACCCGCGAGCCACCCAGCGGGTTCTTGTTTGGATGCGCCGAAACGCGTGGAGTGGGGATCGTAGGGAGCGGCCGGGTTCAAGGAGGTGGAAATCGCCATTTTTTCGCCGGTAGCCGGACGAGCGGAGGTTAGGCGAAGTCACAAAATAGGATGTTTATCCCATATGTGGATTGCCACCTGTTTACCGAGATTGTGTGACTTCCAAAGCTGTGCATATAAACGACGCTGTCGGGCGCTTCTAGTCCCGCAGCGCCTTTGACCATTCCGGCCGAGCCGTCGCGATTACGCGGCTGACCTGCGATCGAAAGAAAAAGAAAAATACTCCGCAATTCACCGACTGAGCAAGCAATGACACCTGACTATTCGACTCCCTCGACGCCCAAGAAGTTCCGGTCATTCCTCTCGCGACACGTTCCGCCGGTGAAGATGCTTGCCGCGATCTTTGCTCTGGGCGTTGTCGTTGCTTGTCAGGACGCGCTCATGCCGACGGAGCCGCAGGCGGCGCCGGCGCTTCGATTCGACGCCTCGGGGTCAGGGGCGCTCATAATGACTGATAAGAGCGACTACGCCCCAGGGGATACGGTAAAGATCAGTGGTTCAGGCTGGGCGGCTGGTGAAACCGTGAAGATGGTCCTCGATGAATCTGACGGGGATACGACGCGGGTCTGGAACGTTGTGGCTGACGGCGCAGGAAATTTCAACGATCGCACGATTTCGCCTCAACCGCATGACCTGAACGTGACATTCACACTTGTTGCGACCGGTCTGACGTCGGGCCGAACCGCGCAGGCAATGTTCACGGATGGAAACGTGAAGGCGCGATCCCAAGGCGCTGGCGAAACGTTCAATCTCACTTGGAACACTTACAACGGACAAACATGTGCGGCTGGCGGAAGTTCGACCGGGTCCGGTTCAGCAAGCGCGGGGTTTAGCGGCGGCGCGCAGTTTACAAACGGCGTTCCGCAAGCCCAATCGATTACGCTAACCGCTGCGCTGACTGAGACTACTCCAGCGGGAGCTCCGTTCACTGAATGGGTCGGAGAAACTGCGAGCGATACCTTTATTGCGATTGCTGGCACCCCGCAGGCGATCTGCATACCCGGAAATTTTACCAGTACCCGGACTTACGTCGCAAAATATGGAACTGGCGGCACGACTCTAGTTCTAGCCGCTCCGAGCCCTGCTTCAGTTACGTATGCATCGACTGGCGCGGTTGCTTTCAGCGCGACCCTCACTCGAAACAGTCCTGCAGGCGCAGTTAATGGCGCCACGATCAATTTCACAGTTGATGGAGTTGCCGCCGGATCAGCGACGACGAACGCCAGCGGCGTTGCAACGGTTACTAACTACAATCCGAGCAGCCTTGGAGTCGGCCCGCACACGGTCGCGGCAACATTTGCTGGGCAGTCAATCGGTTCAACAGTCTACGCAGCTTCCAACAGTAACAACCAGACACTGACGGTCACCAAAGCCGACCCCACTGTTACTGCTGTCGGTGGAACTTTCACATTCGATAACTCGGCGCACGCGGGCACTGGTAGCGCAGTCGGCGTCAACGCGGAAAGTCTTACGCCCGTTACCCTGAGCTATGTTGGAACAGGCTCGACGAATTATCCGGCGTCTGCGACTGCACCAACGAATGCCGGGACCTACACTGTAACCGCGAGCTTTGGAGGCAACGGCAACTACAACTCCGGATCAAGCAGTGCAGTCGCGCTCACGATCAATAAGGCGACGCCAGTGTACAGCGCGCTGTCAGCTCCTTCCATCGTTTACGGAACGACATCAGCGACAGTTAGCGGAAAGCTTCTCAGCGGGTCACTCGCAGCCACAGGTGGGATAGACGTCTCAGTCGCTGGCTCGGGCGGAGCCTTAGTAGCGAACGCAACTCTCGCCGCCGATGGCACATTCTCGTTCACCGTTTCAGGCACCGAGGCACTTACAGTAAGCGCCACCGGATACGGTGTGGCCATTTCATATGCCGGTTCGGCTAACTACAACGCCGCGAACGATAACACTCTGAGTCTGATCGTCACCAAAGCGGCATCGACGACAGCGGTCACCTGCACGGGCGCTCCATTCACGTACAATGGCCTTGCTCAAACACCTTGCTCGGCGACCGCCACCGGTGCCGGTGGCCTCAACGCTCCGGTGGCGGTCACCTACACGAATAACACTAAAGCCGGGACTGCCGGCGCGAGTGCGACTTTCGCTGGCGATGATAATCACGAGGGCAGCAACGCCGCGACTACCTTCGAGATCGGGAAACGTGCAGCGACGTGGAATACAGCGGCAGCTAACAAGACCTACGGTGATGCTGATCCGTCTCCTCTGACGACTGGAAGCGGTACGGACTTCGTCGCTGGTGATAACGTGACGGCGACATACTCGAGAGCAGCTGGTGAGACGGTGGCGGGTGGACCGTACGCCATCACCGCAACGCTGGCATCGACGGTGACGGGTGCGCTCGATAACTACACGATCACCAACAATGGTGGTGACTTCACGATCACCAAGCGTGCAGCGACGTGGACCACCAATAACAACAGCAAGACCTACGGCAACGCCGAGCCGAGCATCGTGACCACTGGTAGCGGCTCGAACTTCGTGGCAGGCGATGGAGTAACGGCGACGTACGCGAGGGCAGCTGGTGAGACGGTGGCGGGTGGACCATACCATATCACCGCGACGCTCTCCTCGACGGTGGCTAA
>JBHELX010000069.1:0-6627 GCA_046262875.1 Gemmatimonadaceae bacterium
GAATCCAGACCAAGTCCTTCGAGCGAGCGCACTGCTGCGCGCGTGTCGAGGATGCGAATGACAACTTTCTCGCCGTGTGAGGCTGGAAGTGTCGAGACACGAAGATCGACTCGCGCACCATCAACCGTTACCGTCGCATGTCCTCCCTGCGGGCGCAGACGGTCGGCGATGTCCATCCCAGCCATGATCTTTATTCGCGACACAAGCGGCACACCGACAGCACTTGGCAGAACCATTATTTGTCGCAACAACCCATCGATGCGATATCGAACCGCCAAGCCACGCTCGGCAGGCTCGAGATGGATGTCACTTGCGCGCTCGCTGATTCCGCCGGCGACAATCCGATCGACGAGACGAACGACCGGCTCACCCGCTTGCGTAATTGGCTCAACATCGTAGCTGACTTCAGTTGTCGCATCAGTGCGCGTAAGCTCTCGATCATCAAGCGCAAAACCACGCTTCTTGCGCGACTTCCCGTACGCTTCTTCGATTCGTTCGGCGATCAAGAGAGGCGGTGCTAAAGAAATTCCAACAGCGCGACCCGACCAAAACCCGAGGGTGCGCTCACAATCCGCGTCGTACGGATTCGCGGTCGCGATCTCGAGACGCGACGTGGATGCATCGAGCGGAAGAATGTGATATCGTCGCGCGAGTGTTTCGGGTACGACGTCGAGCGCGGCAGGATCTACAAAAAGATCGTCGGCAATTCGTGTATGCGCGCGGCGGGAAATGATCGAGAGCAAATCCTCGTCACTGACGCATCCCGTTGCGACGGCAGCCTCCCAATAACTGTCGCAAACGGCTTCTTCGACCCTGGCGACATCGGAGCGCGAGAGAAACTCCTCGAGAATCGGAAGCATCCATTGATCACGCGGCGCAACGGCAGTCGAGGGCATGCACCGAGTCTACTCTCGCGTCGCCCCTCTCGGCGCATCCGTTCTTTACCAGTGAAATCAGTTCATCGCCATCTTGAGGAAGCGACCACTAAAGCCGCGGAACGCGGACCGCGGGGTTACCGCGGACGGCGGAGGGACTGCAGATTGTTCCGTAGTCCGCGGTATTACCGCGGTCCGCGTTCCGCGGCTGCCTCCTTACAGGATGCGCCAGAGATCTTTCCCAAAGTCGACTCCGAAGCTCCACCGCCCATCTCGAAGTCCGCGTGCAACATCGAACCGAATCGTATCGAAGAGAGTGAGCGCGCCAAGCCCAACCGACGGGAACCAGCCGGCTTCCTGACCGTTCGATCGCTTGTCGATCCAGATCGTGTTCGCATACGGTGCGAGGGTGATTGTCGCCGGTGTTTTGCCGTAACGCCCAAGCCGGAACGACGGAAACGGCACCGGAAATTGAAGCTCGAGTCGCTGACTCGCCCCAATCTTCCCCGCGAATTCGTGAAAATTGTATCCCGGTCCCGTCGTTGGCCCACCCAGGTAGGCGAGATGCTGCGCGGGAATCGAGTCCTGACCCATTGCGGCTGCAAATAGCGAGTGTGCAACCACGCGAGTTTTTCCAATCGGTCGCTCGAAAGTCGCACGCGCGGAAATTCGCGACAGATATTTGTAACTCGACGAATCCGGCGAGCTATATCCGATTGCATCTCCGATCAACCGCATTTGGGCTTCGATTCCCAGAATGGTGAGCCGCGTCGGATGATCGAGGGCCAGTGACAGCCGTCGCTCATCGAGCGGCCGAGCGGGAATCGTCGGCTCGTACCGCCCCGAAGCAGGTGACGCGTGCACCGAAAGCGGATCATCTCGCTCCAGCGCAGCTTCCACAGTCGCGTTCCACGCGTTGAAGGTTCCCGTTCGCGCCGAAATCGAAGCACCTCGCACGTCGAACGGATCTGTGTAATCACTGCCGAATTCCTGCGATGCGATGCTGTTCGTTACCGTCGACCTTTCCATCTCATCGCTTGCATCGCGATAATCGCGGTAACCCGCGATGCTCGCCCCGCCTCCGCTCGGCAAGTTGTAAGCGAGCTCACCGCGAGCCTTGGCCTGTCGATCATCGATTCCATAACGACCGCGCGCGTTGACCGAAAAGCCGGCGCCGAGCTGCCGCGTGATTCCCGTTCCGAGCGCCAGCCCTTCGACGCGATTTACTCGCGCGAAATCAGAGAGTCCTCTCGCCGAAAGCGCGACGTTATGACCACGTGCGAGCGCCTGTGCTCGAACCAGTGCGCGCGCTTCTTCCTGCACTTTCGCTACATCAGCATCGGTTACCGCGCGAACGTCCTGCGGTAGTGAATCGAGGATTTGTCCGACAAAGGGAACCGGCTGCTTCGTTCCCGGCGGAGCCAACAGAATTTCGGGGCCCGCAAACATCGTCGTTGGCAGGGGAACGTTCACCTCGTAGCAGCAAATCTCCCAGCGGCCGCGAATGATTCCACGAACTGGATAGTCGAGCCAGGTGCCGGTGCGACGTATCTCTACTTCCTGTCTCCGCGGAAGCCAGAATCGGCCGTCAATCAGCCCGTTTTCCAAAACGATGCTTACATCCTCGAGCTCTTTGTCGAGGAGCGCAGAGCGCGTGAAGCTGAAAGCCATGCGCACGACTTCCCCGCTCTCCTTGTCGATGAACACGGCGCCGACAATTCGCGGTAGGCGGTCATTCTTTGGGCGGACGCGCACTTCGTACACTTCGAGATTTCGAGGACCGAGCGCAATCCTAAGCGAATCGCGAATTGCGAAGTCGTACTCGGCCAGTCCAGCTTCCGAGAGTGGGTGAGGAACATCTTTTACCTCGTCGCCTTCACCAACTCTGATGAGATTGGGGAAATTGTTCTGGACGATTCCGAGGTGATCGCGGTGATACGCGATGTCCGTCGGCAAAAGAAGCGTGTCTCTCCTGCCGACGATCCACTGCTTGCTCAGATTGGGAGCCTGCCAATACACTTCTAGCGCGAGCTCGTCAGCCTTGACGATCTTTGGCGGCTCGGTGAATCCTTCGCCTAGCTGCGCGAGAAAAGTCAGGTAGCCGTGTGCAAGTGCTTTGTAGCTGGCGAGTGAAGTGTCGGCGATCTGATTCGCGCGGCGTTGAGTAGCCGCCTCGACGAGCGCGCGTGTACGTGGATCATTCCACTCCTGTGCGCCGGCACGAGGCAGAGAAACCATTACAGACGATAGTGTGCAAATCGAAAGCACCACCGTTGACCGCTTCATCAAGGAAAGGTACGTGAGAGGGGCATCAATTCAGTACCCCGACTGTCGGCTGCCGGCTACCGGCTACCGACTACCGGCTACCGGCTGAATGAGCCACTCGACTTTCGAACGATTCGTCGAGCTCGCGCGCGCGTCGCAATCGCGCGAGGATGCACAAATCGTCCCCGTATGGCGCGATACAGTCTTTGATGCGGATACTCCCGTGTCGGCGTTCGCAAAACTTCGGCGTGAGCCATTCGGATTTCTTCTCGAATCTGCACCCGCAGGCGGCGAGACATGGGCGCGCTACACCTACCTCGGCACACACCCGCGCGCCGCGTGGAGATTCAAGGACGGCGTCGTCGAGGATTGGGATCCGCGTAGTGGATGGCACAATCCGCGCACTCCTGGTGACCCACTCGCAGATCTCGACGTAATCGTATCGGCTCCACGGCCGATTGAAATCCCCGAGCTGGGAGCGTTCTGGACCGGCGCGGTCGGCTACTTCGGATACGACATCGTCCGTCTCATCGAGAAACTGCCGAATCGGAAGACCGCCCGCCTGGAAATTCCCGACGCGCTCTTCGTTCTCACGCGCGCAATGGTGATCGTCGACAATCTTCGCGCGCAGGCGAGAATTGTCGTGAGCGTGGTCGTGAATCGCGATGCATCGGACGATGCGTTGCGCAAAGAATACGACGCAGCAATTCACGAAATCGAAGAAATCGAATCCGGACTCGCGGAGCCGTCGCGACTCGGTCCGTTGACTCTCGACAATGAAGCGCCTGTCGCCAGTGGCCGCTCCAACATGGATCGCGAAACCTTCATGAGTCGGGTCGAGCGCATTCGTGAATACATTCGCGCGGGCGATTGTTTTCAGGCGCTCATTTCGCGCCGGATCGATCTTCGCGCGGATTTTCCGTCCGGACTTCTCTACCGCGCACTCCGCGCGCTCAATCCGTCGCCCTACATGTATCATCTGGTACTCGACGGCGTCGAGCTCGTCGGCAGCTCCCCTGAGCTGCTCGTGCGTCTCGCGGACAATCACGTGACTTTGCGCCCGATTGCTGGAACTCGTCCGCGAGGCAAATCAACGGAAGAGGATGAGCGGCTGTCCAAGGAATTGATGGCAGATCCGAAGGAACGTGCCGAGCATATCATGCTTGTCGATCTTGGAAGGAATGACGTGGGGAGAGTCGCGCGCTACGGGTCGGTGAAAGTGACGGAGCTGATGAAGATCGAGAAGTATTCGCACGTGCTTCACATCGTCAGTCAGGTCGAAGGGAAACTCCAGCGCGATCTTTCGGCGATGGATGTATTCCGCGCAACATTTCCCGCGGGCACAATGACCGGCGCTCCAAAAGTTCGCGCGATGGAGATTATCGACGAGCTCGAAAACGAATCGCGCGGGCCCTACGCTGGCGCAGTTGGCTACATCTCGGGGGGAGGCCGGAGAATGGATCTCGCGATTACGATCAGAACGTGCGTAATCGCTGAAGGTGTCGCTTCGATTCAGGCGGGTGCGGGAATCGTCGCCGATTCAGTTCCGGAAACTGAATGGGAGGAAACAGAGAGCAAAGCGAGGGCGCTGCTCGCGGCCATTGGACAGGTGAGAGCGAGCAGCCGCGATTGAGAATCACTCTGCCGGGCTACGCGCGCCTCAGTTCGCCGCGTGCGCGGGGAATTGCAACCGAGAGTTGCAAGAGTACACTCGAAGCGATTCTGGTCAACGAAACGTTGTACGACTTTGCGTCCCGTCAGCCGGATGCGCGACAATTTCAGGGTCGTGCGACGGTGTATGCGGTGCAGCTGCCGGACAACTGCGGCGTTGTAGTCGTTCGCCGCTCGATGCGTGGAGGATGGCTCGCGGGACTCAACACCGATTTATTCCTGCCACCGACGCGCGGATTGAGAGAATTGATCGCGTCACTGCGATTGCGCTCGGCAGGAGTTTCAACGCCGGAGGTTGTTGCGTTTCTCGTGTATCCTGCAGGATCAGTCCTGCGTCGGGGAGATGTTTTAACACGGGAGATCGTCGGCGAAGATCTTGGAGCTGCGTTGAGTGGGTCGAGCGAGAAGCGAAGCGCGGCTCTCGAATCAGCTGCGGCACTTGTGGCGTCATTGTCTCGCGCCGGCGCGCATCACGCAGATCTCAATCTTCGGAACATTCTGATTTCGAATGATGCCGCGTACATCCTGGATATCGATCGCGTGCGTTTCCACGTGCCGGGTGATCCGATCGTTTTGCGCGCAAACATCGAGCGATTACAAAGATCTCTGCGCAAGCGGCGAGACCTGGATCAATTGCCTGTCGAGGAGAATGAGATTGTCGCATTCGGCGCGCGCGTAATGGAGCTTGCGCAGTGACACGTTACAATCTCGATCGAGTCTGCATCGTGATGATGAGCGCGGTCGGAGATTCGGTGCACGTTCTGCCTGTGATCAACGCAATAAAGCGCGAGCGTCCATCTTCGCGAATCACATGGGTGCTTCAGCCTGGGCCTGCTTCGCTCGTGCGCGGGCATCCCGCCGTTGATGACATCATAGTCTTCGATCGCACGCGCGGAGTCGCTGCCTTTGTCGATGTACGCCGAGAATTGTCGCGCAGGCAGTTTGATTTGCTGATCGATCTACAGGTTTACCTGAAGGCTGGAATCGTCACTGCTTTGTCGCGCGCGCCTGTACGTCTGGGCTTCGATCGCGCGCGTGCCCGGGATGTGAACTGGCTCTTTACGAACCGAAGAATTCCTGCGAGCCCGATGAAACACGTGCAGGATCAATACTTCGAGTTTCTCTCGGAGATCGGCATTTCTCCGGAGCCGATCGAGTGGAACCTCGGGCCCTGGACCGATGAGCGAGAATGGCAACGAAGCTGGGTTGCAGGCGTGAATCGTCCCTACGCTGTGATTGTGGTCGCCACCAGCAAGCCCGATAAGGACTGGATTCCCGAGAGATGGGCAGCCGTGTGCGATTTGCTGGAAAATCAGTACGGATTGCGGGCGGTCCTTGTCGGTGGTGACTCGATTCGCGAGAAGGAGGCGGCTGAGCGAATTTCAAATGGCGCACACAAGGCACCAGTGAATGCTCTCGGGTGCGGCCTGCGAAAGCTCGTGTCGATCATCGACGGATCAGCTCTCGTCTTGTCGCCAGACACGGGACCACTTCACATATCGGTAGCTCTCGATCGCCCCGTCATAAGTCTTATCGGTTACAGCGATCCGCGACGAACCGGGCCCTACAGAAAATTTCACGATCTGATAATCGATGCATATCACGATACGGGAGAAAACACTCCGGTCTCGATGGAAACCCGTTCGAACCGAATGGACCGGATTCAAGTCGCTGACGTGGAAAACCGACTTGCTGTTTGGAGAGAACGCTACCTGGCGAAAGTGTAACGCACTCCGATTTGAACCAGCAACTCGACAAGCCGAACAAGAGACAATCCCATCACCGCGAAATAATCGCCTTCGATTCGTCTCACGAT
>JBHELX010000070.1:0-5890 GCA_046262875.1 Gemmatimonadaceae bacterium
GTCCACGTCCGGGCCTTCTACGACTCCGACGCCGACGGGATCGGTGACTTCCGCGGACTGACGTCCAAGCTCGAGTACCTGCGCGACCTCGGCGTCTCGGCGATCTATAGAAACGCTGGAACTCGGGTTGGAACCGGAACGTTCAACACGGACAATTCCATCAATCCATTAACCGGTGTCATTACCCTTCCGTCATCGGCGGGCTTTGGCACAGTGCTGACAGATTTCAGCACCAAGCATCTGCTCGCATTGCTTGACGTCGAGGAGTCGAGGGGCCGCGCCCGAACACTTGCAGAACCGAATCTTCTCGCCGGAAACAAGGACACTGCATCGTTTCTTGCGGGCGGTGAGGTTCCAATTCCCGTCGTTCAGACGACATCAGGTGGTGGCGGTGGCGGTACCGCGCCAGCGGTTACCATTCTTTACAAGGAGTTCGGTGTACGATTGCATTTCATGGCCGAGATCGTGAGCGATAGCTTGGTGAAACTTCAGGTCTCTCCTGAAGTCTCCAGCATCGATTTCAGCAATGGTGTTACTCTCTCGGGCTTCCGCATTCCGGGATTCCGCACGCGTCGTGTGTCGACCACAGTTGACGTGCCACGAGACCAGAGCATGATTATTTCGGGCTTGTTCAACAGCGATGAACAGAAAACCAGAACAGGAATTCCGTACCTGATGGACGTACCAATTCTCGGACAGCTTTTTTCCAGCTCTACGTGGACACGCAACGAGAGTGAGCTTCTCGTAATCGTTACTCCGGTGCTCGTCGATCCACGCGATCCGCGGCCGCAGGATATCATTCGCCTCGTTCCTGACACTGCACTTCCGGCTCGCGATGCAATCAAGAAAAGACTGCAGCCAATCAACAAGCCGCCGTCACCGATCATAAGGTGACGCAGCATCGATGAAGCGAAGAGCACTCATTGCCGGCAACGGTGCGGGGAACTCGCATGACATGGACGCAGTTCTCGCCAGATTCGATTTCGCGCCTGCTGTCCTCGCTTCCGATCGCGATAACGCGATAGCGCGACTACGAGAAGAGCGCTTCGATCTCGTGGTCTTTCCGCTCCAGGACGTGCAGCCCGTAGAGCTGCTCGCGCTGGAGCGGGAAATCAGAAAGGACCCGAATCTTTCCGTAATCGCAACCGGGCCATCGAGCGACGCAAACCTCCTGTTGCGCGCGATGCGCGCGGGCGTGCACGAATTTCTTGTTGCACCACCGCCACCCGAAGAGCTTGCCGGCGCGGTAGAGCGGCTCATGCGCCGCATGTCCGTCGACGTGGGAAGAGGAGAGCTCATCGCCATTTACAGCGGAAAGGGCGGCCTTGGCACAACAAGTATTGCGATCAATCTCGCTCACGCGATTGCAGGCACTCGTCCCCAGTCTCGAGTTGCTCTCGCGGATCTTGTCGTCGCAGGGGGCGACGTGCGAGTGTTTTTGAATCTACGGCCTAATTATGATCTCTCACACCTCGTCGCAAAGGGAAAGGAAGTCGACGCCGAG
Source organism: Gemmatimonadaceae bacterium (assembly GCA_046262875.1). GTDB lineage: Bacteria > Gemmatimonadota > Gemmatimonadetes > Gemmatimonadales > Gemmatimonadaceae > UBA4720. The sequence continues at coordinate 1,505 of JBHELX010000070.1, forward strand.
CTCCTGAATTCGATACTGAGCCCCTGCCCCGGAGGCGTCTGGGCTTTACCCACGAGTGAGAATCCAGAGCCGGAAGAAATGTTCGACGCGGCGGCAATCGGATCGATTCTCGAATTGCTTCGTTCCAATTACGCCGTGACAGTCGTCGATTGCGAGCACCACCTGAGTGAGCGAACGATCACCGCACTCGACGCAGCAGACCGAGTGCTTCTCATTACCCACTTATCGGTGCCATCGCTTCGAAGCATGCAGCGAACCCTCGGCCTCTGTCGTCGCCTCGGATACGCGGAAAACAAACTCTGCGTCGTGGTCAACCGGTACCAGTCCGCAGACGTATTACCATTGAAGGATGCCGAGGAGCTTTTGAAATGGCCGATCTTCTGGCATCTTCCAAATGACTATAGACTTTCATCGGCTGCGCTCACTAAGGGAGTGCCGGTTGCGATGGAAGACCAGGGTTCGAAGCTTGCAAGGAGCTACCGGGATTTGGCTGTAAAACTCGGCGGCGCAGCTGTCGAGAACGCCGCAGATACTGCGGCAGGCGATCGCAAAAACTCGTCGTTGATACGAACGTGGTTCGGAAAAGAAAGGAGAGTTGGAAATGTCACTTAGGGATCGTCTTACCAAGCGACAGAATGGGCCCGTTCCAACCGCTCCGCCGGTTGTAGCGCCGCTCATTCCGGTCGCGACCGATGCACGCCCCCCGGGAGCTTCGCGCGGACCTGCTCCCGCTGTTACATCCGGCATGTATGGAAGGAAGATCGAAGAGGAGGTTCTCACTCCTGTCGATCGCGTCAAGATCGATCTGCACCGCAAGCTCGTCGAAAGGTTGGACCTCGAGGCGCTCGAGGAGATCAACGACGAGCGAATCATCAATGCCGAAATCCGCGCAGTCGTAACCGAGCTCCTTCGCGAAGAATCAACCCCGCTCACTCTCGCCGATCGCGAGAACATTATCGAGCAGGTTCTTTACGAAATCACGGGCCTGGGTCCGCTGGAACCGCTCTTCCGCGATCTCACCATCAGCGACATCCTGGTGAACGGCTCCAAGGAAATTTTTATCGAGCGCTTCGGAAAACTGTCACGCGTCACAGCTGCATTCCGAAACGATGCGCACGTGATGGCAGTGATAGACCGCATCGTGAGCCGCATCGGTCGCCGAGTCGACGAATCGTCGCCGATGGTGGATGCGAGACTTCCCGACGGATCGCGTGTAAACGCGATCATTCCGCCGCTCGCAATCGACGGACCGGTGCTTTCGATTCGTCGCTTCGGAGCCGATTTATCGGTGGCGAGGCTGATCGAGAACGGAGCAATGACCGAGGAGATGTCGCTGTTGCTCAAGGGCTGCGTCGAGGCCCGATTGAATATTCTGGTATCCGGCGGCACCGGCGCTGGAAAGACGACCATGCTCAACGCGCTGACTTCGTTCATTCCGGCGGATCAGCGAATCATCACCATCGAGGATGCGGCAGAGCTGCGGCTTCAACAGGATCACGTAGTCCGTCTCGAGACTCGACCCCCGAACGCCGAATCACTAGGCGAAGTCAAAGCTGCCGACCTCGTCAAGAACGCACTCCGTATGCGCCCTGACCGAATCATCGTCGGCGAAGTGCGCGCCGCTGAAGCGCTTGACATGCTTCAGGCGATGAACACCGGTCATGAGGGATCGCTGTCGACAATCCACGCCAACAGCGCACGCGATGCACTGTCGCGACTGGAAACCATGATTCTCATGGCGGGGTCAAATCTGCCAGACCGTGCGATGCGCGAACAAATCGCGTCCGCGCTCGATCTGGTAGTGCAAGTCACGAGATTGTCCGACGGAACGCGTCGCATCACCAGCATCGTCGAAGTCACCGGAATGGAAGGAGCGGTTACGGCTACGCAGGAGATCTATCATTTCCGCCGTCAAGGCGTGTCGCCTGAAGGCAAGGTGCAGGGCGTGTTCGAGGCAACCGGTATTCGGCCCCAGTTCACCGAGCGCCTGACGGTTGCCGGCGTCGATCTTCCAACCAACATGTTCTCGGAAGGGTTCACAAGGTGATTGCGGGGCTGGCTGCAATATTTCTTGGCACGCTTTCGGTAATCGTCGGCGGCTACATCTTCGTGAATCGAAAGTCGCTCGCCGAGGCAGACCTCGCGCGTGAACGACTCAGCACGCCCGAAGGCGTCGAGCGTACGTGGCGCCTTCTGAAAGACGACAAGGTCAGCGATCTCGGTTTTGTAAATCGGCTGCTCGCCGGTAAGGGTTGGGTCGACGAACTCGCGTATCAGCTATCGCAGGCAGGCCTCGAAATGAAACCCGGACCCTTCCTGATGGGTTGGGTGACGTTCGGTGCTTTCATGACTTTCCTTGGAACGATGATCATGAGCGGATTTTTTGGGTTCGTCGTCGTTGTCCTTGGATGGGCCGGTCCGTTCTTATGGTTGAGGCGAAAGCGAAAGAAGCGCCTGCGACAATTCGAGGTACAACTTCCCGACGCTGTGGACATGCTGGTGAGTGCAATGAAAGCCGGATATTCGTTTCAGGCCGCAGCGCAATTCATCGGCGTTGAGATGCCGGCGCCCGCTGGGCCTGAGTTCGCCCGCTTTTACGACGAACAAAGGCTCGGCATCGATGTGCGCCAGGCGTTGACGAACCTCCAAGGGCGAGTGGACAGCCAGGATCTCAAGATGTTCGTCACGGCGGTGCTCATTCAACGAGAGACAGGCGGCAATCTCGGCGAGGTGCTGCAGAATCTTTCCGACTTGATTCGTGAGCGAATAAAAATGCGCGGCGAGATCGAGACGTTGGTCACGGAGCCAAAGATGTCGGCGAGATTTCTTGCCGCATTGCCTGTTGTCGTCGCCCTGGTCCTTTCGATCGTAAGCCCCGCCTTTTTGACACCGATGTTGCAGAGCGGGGGCGGAAGAATGTCGCTTGCGATTGCTGCTCTTGGAGTAATAATCGGGTACGCCATAATGATGCAGATCGCCGACGTGGATATCTAAGCGCCATGCCGATTCTTCTGATTGCCCTGATCTGGGTCGGAATCGCCGGGCTTGCGCTCGCGACATACCTCTGGCTTCGCGAGCAATCGCGGCGCGGGGTTCTTCAGGCGATCGGTGGTGGCGATACCGCGATACGACAGAAGATCATTCGCCCGTCGGCGAACAAGCAGATCAACGCGTTCAGCCAGGAGCTCCTGAAGCGGGCTCCCTCGGTGTGGTCGCAGAATGCGTCCATCCAGGAGCAATTGGTGCACGCGGGATATGACAGTCCGATGGCGCCGGCGATCTACGCCACCGTTCGCGTGTTTCTTCTCGTGCTGCTTCCGGTCGTCTCGTTCATTGTATTGCCGCCGCCAACAGTCTTTAAGGGATTTGTCATCGGCGCATCGGCAGCCTTCTTCGGACTTTTGCTACCGGTTTTTTTTCTCACCCGTCAGGTTCGCAAACGCCGTGAGCGAATTCGGCGTTCCTTGCCTGACGCGCTCGATTTACTCGTTGTGTGCGTCGAGGCTGGAATCAGCCTCGATGCGGCACTGCTGCGGGTTTCGAAAGACATGGTTTACGTGCATCCCGAATTATCGCGCGAATTGCTGATCGTAAATCGCAAAACCAATGCGGGCATTACCCGCGAGGCGGCGCTTCGCGGGTTGTGGGACCGAACGGGAGTCGATGAAGTGAGATCCCTGGTTTCCAGCCTCATTCAAAGCGAGAAGTGGGGGACGAGCAGTAGCAGGGTGCTTCGGGTCTCGGCCGAGACTCTAAGGCGAAAACGCCGCTTCGCTGCCGAGAAGAAAGCCGCCGCGGCGCCGCTGAAGATGCTGATACCAATGGCACTCCTCATTTTCCCTGCACTCTTCGTCGTGATCCTTGGCCCGGCAGTAATGAAGATCGTACAAACCTTCGGCGGGAAGTAACGACTCGTAAGGCGGTCAGTCAAAGGCGCGTCAATGACGCGCCTTTTTTTTCACGATTTATATTCCTGCATGATTCTACGACGATTGTACGACGACAAGCTCGCACAAGCGAGTTATTTCATCGCTTGTCAGGAGTCGGGCACCGCACTCATCGTGGATCCTGTACGCGATGTCGATCGATATATCGCTCTGGCGAGCGAAGAGAAGGTTCGCATCACTGACGCGACTGAAACGCACATTCACGCAGACTTCGTGTCCGGCGCTCGCGATCTCGCTCGAGAGACTGGCGCGCGCCTGCACCTATCCGACATGGGCGGATCTGACTGGAAGTACGACGGAATCGATAAGCAGACCGACATGCTTCGCGACGGATCGAGTTTCATGGTCGGTCGCGTTCGCATCGATGTTCTGCACACACCTGGTCACACCCCGGAGCACGTCACGTTTCTCGTTACCGACTGCGCCACCGCGAATGCAC
>JBHELX010000071.1:0-5011 GCA_046262875.1 Gemmatimonadaceae bacterium
TGCCGGCACAGGCGAAGTAAAGGGCCGAGTTGCTGACTCTGCGAGCAACCAGCCGATAACCGTCGGATCGATCACGATTCGCAGGCAGAGCGACACGGCTTTCGTCGGTGGCACATTGCCGAATTCTGACGGAACATTCCAAGTCGATGGGTTGCCTCCGGGAAAATACACTCTGCGTTTTCGAGCACTCGGGTTTGCGCCTGTAGCGAGAAATAATCTTGTCATCACTCTTGAAAACTCCGTTCTCGATGTCGGCACGCTGAAACTGAACGCAGTTGCGACGAAATTGATCGGTCAGGAAATCAAAGCACAGCGCGACGAGGAAACGCTTTCGCCCGACCGCAATTCTTATAGCACGAAAAACATGACTACGGCTGCCGGCGGTACAGCAGTCGACGTGCTTCGGAATATTCCACTGGTGGAAGTCGATCAAAACAACAACGTGAGTCTCAGAAATAATTCCAACGTTGTCGTCCAGATCAACGGCCGCTCGACTCCGCTGAAAGGAGACCAGTTGGGACTTTTCCTTTCTCAGCTTCCAGCGAGCAATATCAAAACAGTCGAGGTTGCGACAAATCCTTCGGCGAAGGACGACCCTGAAGGCACAGCCGGTATCATCAACATCATCCTCAAACAGGACGTCGAGCTCGGCTTGAGTGGCGGGCTGAATGCGACCACCGGAACAACCGGTCAAAGGAACGTTTCGGGAAACGTCGGCAAACAGAAGGGAAAGTTCACCGGATTTATTCAAGCGAGCGGCTATCACGATCAGCGCACGACATCGGGAACGATTTCACGTACCAACGTCGCGATTCCAACACCCGCGTTCGTGGAAACGGATCTCGTCGGCCAGGGTCATTTCTTCAACTCCGGCGGCAGCATTCGAAGTGAGTATCGGTTCAATGAGACCAAAGCCCTGACCTTCGATGCCTGGCTCTACGGCGGGCATCCCATGAACGACAACTGGTCGTACTACACGAACCTCGATCAATCGCGAGCGGTGATTGGCGCATTCAATCAGCTCAACCAGTCGAGCTTCCGCTGGCAGTCGCAGGACTACGACCTGGCATTTCGCATTCAGGGAAAACCGAATACTCCACAGCTCACGGCCGAGCTGGAGTATTCGATCAACAACAACAAGAGCACCAACGATCTCTCCGGAGTGTTCACTCAAGCGGGTGGCAGCACGCCCGCGTCGATACTCACCGAACGAGATAGGAACATCGGACAAAACCCGTACCTGAACGCAAAGCTCGACTACACCCGGCCGATCAATCCGAACACGAAAATCGAGAGTGGATTCAAGGCAACCCACCGCATACAACAAAATGATTTCACTGCGTCGTACCTGAGCTCGACCGGCGACTTCGAAGTGAATCCCGCTCGCACGACCGGAATCGATTACCTCGAGAACATCGTCGGAGCGTATGCTCTTCTCTCAAACCGAATTCAAAAAGTTCAGCTGCAAACGGGAATTCGACTCGAGGATGCGAACACACATTTCACTGTGCCGTCGCTGACGAAGACTTTCGACAAGGAGTACTACAGCGCTTATCCGAGCTTCGTTCTCTCGTACAACTTCACTGACTTGAGACAGGTAAAGCTCAGCTATTCGCGACGCGTGAGTCGCCCGGATCCGTTTCTGTTGAATCCAGTTGAGTTTCGGCAGGACAGTCGCAACGTATTTCGCGGAAATCCAAACCTTGCCGCCGAATACGCGAACGCATACGAGCTCGCGCTACAGGAAGGGCGTTCGTGGGGATCGATTCAACTGAGCTCGTATGTGCGAATGAGCGATCACGCCATACGCAATATTCAGTTTGTCGATTCGACTGGAGTGTCAGTCAGCACATTCGAGAATGTCGCGAGCACATTGAGGGTTGGCTCTGACTTGAATGTCAACGTTCGGAAGGGACCTCTTCAGCTCAACACCACCGGTAGCCTTTCGCATTACTCGAGTGACGCATCGAATTTGTCGGGCAATCTGTCGACGCACGACTTCATCAAGTCGGCGCGCATGAACGCGACGTGGATTTTCTCTCCTGTTTTCGACGCACAGATTACCGGGAACTATCGCGCACCGCTAAAGACCGAGGGTGGCTCGCAGCTGGCGTCTGCGTCGCTCAATGCGTCGATGCGTTACAAGATGTGGAGAGATAAAGGAAACATCTCGCTCAGGATTTCCGATCCGTTCAAGCTTCAGAAGTTCGGTTATCGAACTGCGAACGGCACGGTGATCGAATCGACTTCGCGTTACTTCGCGGCGCGCGCAGTTTACCTGACGATCACCAGAAATTTTGGACAGTCGCTCAGGATTAAGCCGAAGAACGATCCGGATGTTCCCCAGCAGGGACCGCCGAGTGGATGACGTCTAGCCGCCCGGGGCGGCGATGCGTTGTAGCGTCTCGGGCACCATCCGCCCGAAGTTGTCGAACAACGTGATGCCCGACGCTTTCACAATGTCCTTGAATTGCTGGTACGTCAGACCCCATTCGGTCAGGAAGGGCTGCAACGCGTCAATCTGCGTTTGGAGATCACCCTTTGTCTTACTGCCGAGCAGGCCGCCTTTGTGAGTGGCGCCCTGCATGAAGGACTCGAGCGCACGAGGATTTGCAAGCAGTGCAGCAGCGGCGCTTCGCGCGTGGTTTCTCATCGTTTCCTGAGCTCTGCGCAGTGAATCGCTCAGGGCGGCACGTCTCGCCGATTCAGCTCGCAACGAATCGTTTGTCGCGGCCAGCTTCGCCCATTCGGCTCGGGCTTTCTGGATCGAATCGGCACGTGCCTGCAAAGCGCGCTGCGGCGCGACACCCTTCTTCCGGGTTTCTAGCGCTGGGTGAAGTTGCGATTCTCCCGGCGACGCCTCCACCGGCGCGGACTCGATGTGCGAAGGAATCCCCGGTGTGGAAGCAGTATCGCCCGAAGATTCATTGCCTCGGCGTTGAGAGAAAAAAATTGCGCCGGCAGCTATTGGAAGAATCAGCAGAAGCACGCCTGCAAGCACCTTCTTTCCATTCCTTCGCGGCGAAGCGAGCTCGAACGGCGGCCTCTCATCGTCGGGCGTGGGCGCAAGGGGCGGTTCAAACGTGGGCTCAGGCGCGGGCTCAGGTGGCTCCAGTACGGGTGCCGCTGCGCTCGGAGCTGTAGACTCGGCGCCGATCTCGTTCTCCATCGTGCTCAAGTCGCCGGAAGCGGTCGAAATTTGGTCGAGCGCGTTCAGCAAATCCCTCGCAGTCGCCGGGCGATCATCCGGATCCGTCGAGAGGCACCGCATGATCAGCTCCGCCAACGATTGCGGAACACTCGGCGGCAAGTCGGTCAGTGGTTGCGGTTCCTGAGACCAACCCGCGCGGACAGTTGTCGAAGGACTGTTTTCGGAAAATCGCGCTGGTCCCTTCAAGAGCTCGTACGCAAGAAGTCCGACCGCGTAGATATCGATACGATGATCGGCCGCCGGGTCGCCAGAGAGTTGTTCGGGAGCCATATACGCGGGCGTGCCGATCATCCGGCCGATCTCGGTGATCCCCCAGCCGGACACAGAAGCAACGAGCGCCTTCGCTACGCCAAAATCGGTGACGAGAGTGTGCGTACCGGACTGAAGAACATTTACGGCATTGATGTCGCGATGAACAACTCCCTCGCCGTGAGCGTAGTCGAGCGCCTCGCCGACATGGTGAAGAATGCGCAGCACGTCGGAAACCGGCATAGGCCCGTATTTTTCCGCCGACCTGAGGGATTCCCCCGCGACGAACGGCATCGTGTACCACACGAGGTCTTTATGCTCGCCGGCTGAAAGGAGGGGGAGGATATGCGGGTGCTCGAGCTGAGTGGCGGCCTGGATCTCGCGGCGGAATCGGAACTGGTCGAGGTCGGCGACAAGCTCCGGCGAGAGGAACTTGATGACGACCTTCCGCCTTGATAAGCGGTCGATCGCGATGAACGCGGGACTCATTCCTCGCACCCCGAGCTCGCGCTCGAAAGTGAAGGCGCGGCCCAGCGTGTCTTTCAAATGCTGCTGGAAGCTTGTCATGGCCGTCGGTGTTACGTGACCCGCTGCCGCTCAGGCTGTTACGAGCTCGGCCTCTCGCGCGAGCTGCGCAATTCCCTCTTCTATGGTACGCGAGTGATGCATGGAGCAGAACTTCGGCCCGCACATACCACAGAACTCCGCGCTCTTGAAATACTCGGCCGGTAAAGTCTCGTCGTGATATTCCTGTGCTCGCTCGGGATCGAGTGCGAGACGGAACTGTTCCTTCCAGTCGAATGCGTATCGTGCGCGTGAGAGTGCGTCGTCGCGATCGCGTGCGCCTTTTCTTCCGCGTGCAACGTCAGCGGAGTGTGCGGCGATTTTGTATGCGATCACTCCTTCGCGAACGTCGTTTAAGTTTGGAAGTCCGAGATGTTCCTTCGGTGTTACGTAGCAGAGCATGTCGCTGCCGTGCCATCCGATGAGCGCTGCGCCGATTGCGCTCGAGATGTGATCGTATCCCGGTGAAATATCCGTAACGAGCGGACCGAGTGTGTAGAACGGCGCCTCGTGACAAACTTTTTTCGCGCGCTTCACGTTCATCTCGATCTGATCCATCGGGATGTGACCGGGTCCTTCGATCATTACTTGGACGTCACGTTCCCATGCGCGTTTAGTGAGCTCGCCCATCGTGTCGAGCTCGGCGAATTGTGCGCGGTCGCTCGCGTCGGCGAGGCATCCCGGTCGCAGTGAGTCGCCGATTGAAATCGTGACGTCGTAGTACGCGAGAATCTCGAGCACTTCGTCGAAGTGTTCGTAGAGTGGATTTTGTTTGCGGTGGTACATCATCCACACTGCGTGAAGTGATCCCCCTCGGCTGACGATTCCGGTTGTTCTTCCGTGGACCAACGGAAGATGTTCGATGAGAATTGCGGCGTGGATTGTCATGTAATCGACGCCTTGTTTTGCTTGTCGCTCGATCATGTCGAGCAGATCCTGCGCGGTTAATTCTTCGAGCTGTTTTTCCTGTTGCACTGCCTGGTAGAT
>JBHELX010000072.1:0-4049 GCA_046262875.1 Gemmatimonadaceae bacterium
CACGGACGCAGCGAATCGCAGATTCTTTACGAAGTTGCCCGCGATGAAATCGCGTTGCGACAGATCACGCGCCAATGGTTCCAAAGGTCCGCGCTGTTCAGTGTTCTCAAGGAAGCATCGCGTCGAAAAATTTCCGTGCTTCTCACGACTGATCACGGCTCGATTCATTGCAACACGCCCGCAACAGTTTTTGCAAAACGTGATGCGACGTCGAATCTCCGATACAAATTCGGCGAAGATCTCCGCGCTGAGCGGCCCGATCAGGCGTTGCTTTTCACCAATGAAGACGATCTTCGACTTCCGCGGAGAGGATTGGGCGGCAATACGCTGCTTGCCACCAACGATTGCTTCTTCGTCTATCCGACGAAGCTGCGCGAATATCAAAGTCGTTATCGCGGATCATTCCTGCATGGTGGCGTGACGCCCGAGGAAGTGATTCTTCCACTCGCGCTGTTGACGCCAAGGGCGTAAATGTCCGTCTACCGGCGGCTCGCACCCTTCGTCAGGCCGCATGGGTGGCGCATGGCGGGCGCCATCGTTGGAAACGTCGCTGCTGCAATACTCGACGCGTTCTCGCTCGCGTTGCTGATCCCGTTTCTCAACACGCTTTTCAACCAACCGCCAATTCCGCTGAAATCCGGCGGACTCGGCGGACTTTTGCGCGCGACCGTTGGGATGCTACTCGATCCCGCGAACAAGATGGAATCGCTTCGCAACGTGATCTTCATCGTGCTGGTTCTCGTCATCAGCAAGAATCTTCTCGTGTGGTTCGCGGGCCAACTTGGCGCGAGTCTTCAGGAGTACGTCACGCGCGATTTGCGCAACGCTCTATATGCACATCTCGAGCAGCTGCCCCTCTCGTATTTCCAGCGGACAAAAACCGGTCAGATACTTTCGCGAGTGATTACCGATACCGCCGAGACGCGATTGATACTGACTCAGCTAGTGACGCAGTCGCTTCAGAGCGGCGCGCTCGTGCTCAGTTACATCGTGTTTTTGTTTTTGATTTCGTGGAAGATGACGCTGCTGGCCCTCGTGTTGTTGCCGGTGCTTGCCGCTGCGCTTCAGCCGTTGCTCAAGAAGCTGCGCGCGGGAAATCGGCGACGTGGAAATCAGCACGGCGAGATGACCAGTGTCGTCCAGGAGACCGTGAGCGGCGTCCGTCTCGTCAAATCATTCGGCGCGGAGGCGTACGAGGAGAAACGCTTCCGTGAAGCGAGTGATCGCTACGCCAACAGCACAGTGCGACTTACCCGGCTCTCATTCCTCGCGCCGCCTGTAACCGAGATCGTTGGAACGTGCATGGCGGTTCTTCTCCTATGGATCGGTGCGCGTCAGGTGCTGGTGGAGAATGCGATGTCTGGCGCTGATCTGATCGCATTTCTTTTGTATGCGCTCAGGTTGTTGCAACCGCTCAAACAGTTGTCGCAGATGCCGACCACGGCGCAATCATCCCTCGCTGCCGCGGAGAGATTGTTCGAAGTTCTCGACACACCGTCGGAAGACCAGACCGACACTGGTACGCTGGATCATGCTGCGTTCGAGCGAGACGTGAAGTTCGACAACGTAACATTTGCCTACGATGGCGATCCGGTTCTTTCGCGCATCAGTTTTGTCGCACGAAAGGGTCAGGTCACGGCGCTGGTTGGGCCGAGTGGTGCGGGGAAGTCGACGTTGGTGGATTTGATTCCTCGATTTTACCCCGTGACAATGGGCAGCATCACGCTCGATGGCGTAGACACGAGTCGCATAAAACTCAAGGCGCTTCGCCGGCTGACTGGAATCGTCAGCCAAGACACCGTTTTGTTCAACGATTCCGTGCGAAACAACATTGCTTATGGAGCGGAGGGGCGATTTACCGATGCGCAGATTCGCGCGGCCGCCGAGGCGGCGAATGCGCATTCGTTCATCTCGGAGCTACCTCAGGGTTACGACACGATTCTGGGGGAGCGCGGCACCCGTTTATCCGGCGGCCAGAGGCAACGACTCGCAATTGCACGAGCCTTGCTCTGTGATCCGCCGATTCTGATCCTGGACGAAGCGACGTCGGCGCTGGACACCGAATCCGAGCGACTGGTGCAGGAAGCCGTGGATAGACTTTTGCGCGGGAGAACCGTTTTCGTGATTGCACATCGCTTGTCGACGATCGTTCATGCTGACCAAATCCTCTTTCTCGAGCGTGGAGTGATCGTCGAGCGAGGAACGCACGCGGAGCTGCTTGCAGCGCGCGGCGCGTATCACCGTTTGTACTCGATGCAGTTTGGAAGCCTTCCGGAGTTGGAGAGGTCCCTCGCTTCGTCAGCGGTATAGCGTGCACATCCTCTTTCTCCACTGCGGACAAGAATTCTCGGGAACGGCGCGCGCATTTGCGGTCGCGGCTCGCGGTCTCGCCGCGCGTGGACACACTGTGCGTTTTCTCGCGGAGCCGGAGTCGAGGGCCGAGCAGTCGGTTTCTCGAATGGCGACTGTCGCTTCCAAAATCGCGGGCGCCGATCTCGAAGGAAAAAGCGACGTCGCGCCGTTTGAAGTAGTGCAATTCAGATGCGAAGGATCGTCGATGTCAGCAGGATGGCGACTGAAGAATTTGTTCCGACGGTGGGATGCGGACGTTGTTTTCGTAACGACTGAGCGCGAGCACGCGATTGCTTCAGCGGCGTGCTGGTTGGGCCGACGCGGCGCAATTGTTCGAAGGTCGCCGGCGGGTTGCGAGCTGCAAATGGGGGGCGCCGGAAAATTTGCGGCGTCGCAGACGGAGACCGTCTATCTCTTTGCGGACGAGAAGTCCGCAACGAACTCGAAGATTCCCCGACGGGGCGGAAAACCGATTGTCGCGATGCCGGGCGTCGACGTTTCGCGGTACCCGGAGCGTGTTGACTCCCCGAGTCCCGAGCCCGCGGAAGGGGTCGGCATTCGATACATCATCTGCGTTTACGACCCGCGTTCGAGAGGTCGAGCGGCAACCGCGATCAGAACTGTATCGATGCTGTCACCGCGTCACCCGTATCTGCGTTTGATGATTTTCGGTGCGGGATCAGACAGTGAAGAGTTGCGCATGCAAGCGGCGGCACTTGGTGTTCTGGATCTCGTGAGCTTCCTCGGCGAACGGGATGACCATTTGCTATTGATGCGCGATGCCGATCTCGGCTGGGTTGTAGCAGAGGCGGACACCGCGGCGTATGGAATTCTCGATCTGATGGCGCTCGGTGTTCCGGTGATTGCGCCTGAAGGATCGATTGCTGAGTCGTATGTCGCAAATCTCATTACGGGAACTTTGATTCCGCCCGACGATCCGGCGACAACTGCAGCTGCGGTAGTTCAGCTGTTGACGAATGAAGAGCAGCGTGCGGCGATTGGGGCGGCGGGCCGCGGGAGAGTTGCGCGGGAATTTCCCGAGGCGGCGATGGTGGACGGCTTCGAGCAGGCCGTGAATGCGGCGGCTGGTCGTCACCGATAAATCGGGTTGAGCGGCAACGGGTCAGTCCCGGTATCGGTTGTAATCGCGGCGAGGAATGAGGCTGCGAACATCGAAGCGTGTGTCGCGAGCGTGAGTTGGGCGCGTGAGATAATTGTTGTCGAGAATGATTCGACTGATGCGACTGTTGACTTAGCCCGACGCGCCGGTGCGACTGTGATGTCGAATCCGTTCACGACGATCGGTGCGCAGAGAAATGCGGCGATTTCGCGGGCGACGTCCGATTGGATCTTTGTCGTTGACGCAGATGAGCGCGGCTCGCCGGCGCTTGGTGACGAAATTGCTCGAGCTATTCCTTTGCCTGGGAACCGTGAAGCGTTTCGAGTTCGGCGGCGAAATTTTTTTCTTGGGCGTGAAGTGAAGCATGGTGGTTGGGCGAGTGATCGTCCGATTCGTTTATTTCGTTCGTCGCTCAGGTACAACGCGAGCAGAGTGCATGAGCACGTCGAGGTGCGCGGAGAAATCGGCGAGTTGAATGAATCGCTCGTGCATTCGACATATGTGTCGCTCGATGATTATTTCGAGAAGCTCGATCGTTACAGTAAGTGGTGGGCGGAGGATCGCTACGAACGAGGCA
>JBHELX010000073.1:0-3972 GCA_046262875.1 Gemmatimonadaceae bacterium
TCATCGAGCTTCTCGGCAAGAATGACCTTCGTGAAGCGATTCTCCTCGGGGCGCGCGCGGCTGAAATCAATTTTTCCCGTTCCCATCGCGTAGCGTAATCCGCCGAGTAGGTGTCGCAGGAAAAGGGGATCGGAGTATGTCGCTTCGGTGTGACCCATGTTCGTGTACCACGCGCGTCCGCCATCGAAGTCGTGATACCAGCTCATTGGGTGGTGATCGCCGTTTGTGCCGCCCTCGTAACTTTTTTCGTCGATGTCGATGAGAACGTGAATTGTCGGATCGATCGATTTGAAATTGTAGAACTCGTCTTCGCGATCCCATCGATCCGGCAGCCCTTGTGTTGAAGCGTTGCTCTTGTCGAGCACTCGGTACGTGCCTTTGCGAACGTTGGGATTGTTTGGGTGTCCGTTGAAATACGCGCCGGCTAATCTGCCATACCACGGCCAGTCGTACTCGGTGTCAGTGGCGGAATGAACTCCGACGTATCCGCCGCCCGCCTGTATATATCGCTCGAAATCGTCCTGTTGTGCGGCGTCGAGTACGTCCCCGGTTGTGTTCAGGAAAACGACTGCGTTGTATCGCGAGAGATTCTTCGATGTGAATGCTCCGGCGTCTTCAGTCGCGTCTACGGCGAATCCATTCTCCTGTCCGAGTTTTTTAACAGCGGCGATTCCGACTCCAATGGAAGTGTGTCGGAATCCGGCGGTTTTGGAGAAAACGAGTACGCGCGATTGCTGACCGCGCGACGCGACCGGACCGCCAATTGAAGCGAGAAGAAACGCCAGCGTGAGAAGTCGTTGCATGGGCGATCAGGCGCTATGGGTGACGACTAGCGATTCACGCCAATTTGCATCTCGGTCAGCGCCGCGGACAGAGTGGCCGATGCAGCCTTTCTCGTTTCTCGACAGTCTAGACCAGCGACGCTTGCGCGCGCGCCGCGGCGCTCCGAAGGGTAGAATGAACTGATGACGGAAAACGGACTGCCCTGCCTGGAGCTGCTGGAGGCCACTCCTGGAATTCTTCGCGGCGTGATGACGGAGTTGACCGAGGAGGACGCCCGGTGGAAGCCGGCGCCGGATCGCTTCTCCGTCGCCGAAGTACTGGCGCACCTGTCGCACTCCGAAAGCCACTGTTACCGCATGCGCCTCGATCGTTTCATGGCGGAGACCCGTCCCGAGTTCGAGCCCGACGATGCGCAGATGTACCTGGACCTCTATCGCGATGCCGACGCCGAGAACGCCTTCGGTCAGTTCGAGGAGCAGCGCAAGAACAACGTCGACTTCCTCCGCAGCCTCCCGGTCGGCGCCGGCAATCGCCTCGCCCTGCATAAGGAATATGGCGAGATCAAGCTGTCACAAATGCTGAACGAATGGGCCCTCCACGACCTCGCCCACATCCGCCAGATCGCCGAACTGGTCCGCGCCCGCAAGTACTTGTCAGGCGCCGGCCCCATGGCAGCCTCCTACAACCTGAAACCCTGATTAACCGCACATCGTTCAATGATGCCAACCACCCTGCCCGGTCAATGAAGCGCCGACGCTCACTGCGCGCGAGGCGGGCCAGATCTCAGGCTCCAGGCATACTGAATCGCTATTCTCTGTGCGATCTGCGCGGCAAGCTGCGGACCGCCCCATCCGCCGTGGCTTACGATCTCAACTCGAGCGCCTGCTACTGAATCCACAACAGCTGTTGTAAGTACACCATCATCAGGCGCTGCTTGACCGCCCAACTGCGCGTTCCACAATACACGGCCGCGCTGCATGACTTCGACGTGTACTGCCTTCACGTCATACTTCTCCATTAGCCACGCAATCTCTCTGTCAAGCCACGCACGCCACCGCTGATAACCCCAACTGCGCGGGGCACTCGGCGGAGGGCCAAAGCGCGGTTTCCATAAGAGAACTTCGTCGCGCGGATCAAGCTCGATGTTCGTCACTCCACGAACATTCAGCGCGGTAACCTTTTTAGCGACGTGGATCACAGTATCACTTACTCGCCGACGGCGCCTGATTCGAACCGGCAGATCGAGTACATACAACTCACCCTTCTGCGTCAGAACAAAATCTCCATTCTTTTCTCGCTGCACTTCGATCTCCGGCGCTCCTTTCCTGTCGAGCCACTGCGCGAAAAACGTCGCAAGACCCGAATCGCTCTGCGCGCGCTCCACATACATGCGACGGAGATCGGTGAGCGACGCACTCCCACCGCGCGCAGCGAGATCGCGCCAGACTGAAAAGAACACGGAGTCGCCGACGCGCCGGCGCAGCATGTCGTAGAACATCGGACCTTTCGATCGCGCGATTATTGGACTGTAGTCCGCCATGAGCGGCTCGTCCACTCCGGCTCGCATCTGCTCGAAGTACGCACGCATGCTGAAATCCGGTGATCCGTCTATCAGCTCCTGTCGCGCGCGAGCTTGGCTCACGGTGCGCTCCAGATAAAGAGCGATTCCATAGTTGGCGATCGCTTCGTCCATCATGTCGTCGCCCGGAGGGCGAGAGTCGACGGCATTTGGAAACCACATGTGCGTGAGCTCGTGTGCAAAGACGGGAACGTTCACACCAGGAGCGAGAAACGCATCGGTGTGCGCGATGAAGTAGTTCGGCTCAGACCGTCCACCAAACCCCGGAGGCGCGACACTGCGCGGCAGCTCGGCGATCCCGAATGACGCGAAAGGATATGGGCCGAAGTACGACGACAGCACCTCCACCATCTTCGGGATGACCTGCGCGTATTCATCTGCTCGATTCGCGTGACGCGGCAGGAGATACACACCAACGGTTGCATTACCGACACGCACCCAGCGCGGAATAAAGGGCGCAGCAACAAAACTTCTCGCTGTTGGTCTCACAGCCCGCCATGTCTCAGTACGCGAGGATGTGGTCACGACGCTGTCGACAAGCTGGCCCGAAGAAAACGAGTGCCACGCGGATGGGATTGTTATGCGTGTATTTCCCGAGAAGTCGACCTCGTCGACGCCGGAGAGACTTGGGTACCAGCGCGCTCCCCACGAAATCATCGCGCCGTCTTCGCGGACGAGGCTGCGGCCGAGGTCGCCCGTAGTGTGCGTGAAGAACCGGAAGGTGATCGTGCGCGATGGCCGACTCGGCGTGATGGTCAGTGAGTCGCGGCGTGAGTCGTAAAGGAGCTGAACGGGAACGTCGGCTCGGGCGCTATCGAACTGGATTCCCTGAGAGCCAAGCACAAGCGTAAGGGGTGCCATGCTTCCATCTGTGGTGATAACAGCCGCTCCCGATACGGCCATAGATCGTGACTGTGGATTGACGACCACATCGAGGTCAAGTGAAGTGATGTGCGCCGCTGGAGCGACGAGAAATCCGGATATTGCAATTGCGTGTCGAATCATTCATAACATTTAGGATTCGAGGTAAGGCCATGAATAGAACGGATGTAACATTACACGGCGCAGTCGCGCGCTCGTTGTCGCTCGAAGAGGTAACCCTCACGGAGACGCGATACTCGCCGAACGAAGTGCTTGCAGCCCACGATCACGCGGCGCCGATGTTCGTTCTCGTCGTGGCCGGAGAGTTTGAGGAACGATTCGGCTCAAGAGATCGCAGCTGCTCGCCCTACGATCTGATCTATCGGCCCGTCGGCGAAAGACACGCTGATCGTTTCGGAACACGAGGCGCGTCGTGTCTCACGATCGCCATTAGTCATGCCGACAATTTTAGCGACCTTAGCGACGCCGATGGTCGTCTTCATCTTCAGGGCTTACCCGCGTTACACGCGGTGAAACTGTACGACGAGATGTATTCGCAACACCATGACACCGCGCTGGCTGTCGAGGAATCTGTGGCGCTGCTAGTTGCATCAGCTGAGCTTCGACGCGCAATCACGGAGCGGAATGTTCCGCTGTGGCTCGTGCGTGCGCGCGACATGATTCATGATTCTCTGCCTTTGTCGATTCGTCTCTCAGCAATTGCGGCGGATGTTGGGGTGCATCGCGTG
>JBHELX010000074.1:0-3751 GCA_046262875.1 Gemmatimonadaceae bacterium
CGTCGGTGCCATGCGACGCTCGGCTACCTATCGCCCGTCGAGTATGAGCTGCAAAGGCTCAGCGCGAGAAATGCAGCTTAGTCACGTGTCCACTAAACCGGGGTCAGTCCAAACCCTTGACCGTAGGTTACGGTGAACGGAGAACCGAATCACAGTTAACGGAAAACGAGAAACGGATAAGGGATAAACGGCGCGTTTGAGCTTCACGCTACAACCGGAGCTGCAAAAGCCCCCGCGGCAACCAGAGCAATCGCACCAGTAAGTCGAGGATGGCTACCCGGCGCCTCGGGAATCACCGGAGTTCGCGCTGCTTCGCGGGTCAAGGCTCGCGCTTCAATCGCAGTCGAGATCTCCGGCGCAAAAAGCTCCCACGCTTCGGTGATTTCGCCTCCAACGAAAATCAATTCGGGATTCACAGCGTTCACCATGCTCGCGATTCCCACGCCGAGGTAGCGCGCAGTTTCCACCAACGCTCGCTCGGCATTTTTGTCTCCTGCTTTCCATCGCTCGATCACATCGCTGATGCCGACTCCGCTCGGCGCAATTATTTCGCGCGCCACGGACGGCGAGAATTCGTGGCCGAGGTAGCGCGCTGTCGTCGCGAGATTCGATGTGTGCGCTTCGAGACATCCGCGCGCTCCACACATGCACTCCGGTCCGTCGGTTTCGATCGGCACATGACCGAATTCACCTGCGGCATCGTTTGCGCCGCGAACTACTTCCCCTCTCGCAACGATCGCCGCTCCGACGCCGTCTGATACCGTTACATAAATAAAACTCTGCGGCGCTTTCTCTTCCCCACGATTCAGCCACATCCGCGCGAGCGCCGCGGCAATCGGCGCATTCTCGATCTCGACGGGAATTTTGATCGAGCTCGCAAGCGCATCGCGAATGTCCACATCACGCCATCCGAGTTGCGGCGCTCGAATCACTCGTCCCGTTGAACGGTCGACCATTCCTGGAACGACGAGTCCGATTCCTTCGCAGCTTTTCGTCGCTCTGTGTTCCTTCAACATCGCGACGATTCGCTTTCCCAATTTCGCCGCAAGCTTTGACGGATTAGTGATCGTGGCAAAGCTACCGAGCGCAATTGAGCGACCGGCAAAATCGCTAAGCATTAGATATGTCATCGAGAGACGCACATCGACGGCGACGACGAGACGATCTCGCGTACGAACGTAAAGCATCTCCGGGCGCCGTCCGCGCGCAGCAACGATGGTGGAACCCGGGTAAATCGCTCCGCCCTCGATGAGCTCGTCCACAAGGGACGTGATCATCCCTCGTCCGATTCCCATGCGTCGTGCGAGGTCGGCACGCGAAATCGGCTCGTGCTCTCGCACCAGATTCAAAATGATCCGGCGATTGATGTCTCGAGAGGTGGAACGCGTCGCGCGGACGAAGCTTGCAGTGTCGATCCGCCTCACGGATGCGGCGCCTCACTACTATATAGTAGGGACGCGGGCGATATATCTCGCTCAAACCGGTGCATAATGCATAATTTGTTCGTAATACGAACAAATTGCTATATTTAATTCTCTACCGAGCGGAGGAACCCGCAGCGTGACTGTCGGCGTCGAGCGACCAAAGCGACACATTCCCACCGGCCAGCATCGGGTCATTCGCATTCACCCCGATGACAACGTCGCGGTCGCGGTCGACGCACTCGCGGCCGGCGACACGTTTGTCCTCGACAAAACTCGTGAGGCGTCGGCCGACATTCCTGCGGGACACAAGATCGCGTTGTTGCCCATCGCGGAGGCCGACTCCGTAATCAAGTACGGATTTCCAATCGGCCGAGCAGCTGGGCGAATCGAGCCAGGTGACTGGGTGCACTCGCACAATCTCGCCACCGCGCTTTCGGGAACTGTCGAATACAAGTGGTCTCGCTCCGCGCCGCAGTCCGCGGTTGCTCCGCTCACCCCGCAGTCCGCGGTGTTCGACGGCTATCGCCGAACGAATGGCAGAGTAGGTACGCGAAACGAAATCTGGGTGCTCAACACAGTCGGATGCGTCAATCACGCAGCTGAACGAATCGCAAAAATCGCCGCTGAGAGATTCGCGGGAAAAGTCGACGGCGTGTACGCGTTCTCACATCCGTACGGCTGCAGCCAGCTCGGCGACGATCTCAAGAACACTCAACGCGTCCTCGCCGGACTTATGCGTCACCCGAATGCGGGCGGTGTTCTCGTTCTTGGCCTGGGGTGCGAGAACAATCAGATCGAATCCCTATTGAATGTCGCCGGGGATTTTGATCGCTCGCGTCTCGCTGTGTTCAACACACAGGACGTGATGGATGAGATCGCTGAAGGCGGCGCAGGAGTTGGCAAGCTCGTCGAGCGAATGGCGAACGATCGTCGTGAGACAGTCTCTGCATCGGAGCTGGTACTCGGTCACAAGTGCGGTGGATCTGACGGATTCAGCGGCATCACTGCGAATCCCCTCGTTGGAAGAATTGCCGATCGACTGACCGCGATGGGAGGCGGCGTAATTCTTACTGAAGTTCCTGAGATGTTCGGCGCGGAACAGGTTCTTATGGACCGCGCGACTGACGAATCGGTTTTCAACGACATCGTGACGATGATCAACAATTTCAAGGATTATTTCACGCGTCACGGACAGCCGATTTACGAGAATCCATCTCCCGGAAACAAAGCCGGCGGATTGACCACGCTCGAGGAGAAATCACTCGGCGCAATTCAAAAAGGCGGACGAGCGCCGGTAAAGCACGTGCTGAAATACGGCGAACAGGCTCCGGCCGACGGACTTTCATTGCTGGAGTCGCCCGGAAACGATGCAGTGTCATCAACTGCGATGACGGTAAGCGGCGCGACGCTTCTTCTCTTCACTACCGGACGTGGGACTCCGCTTGGATTTCCCGTACCGACGATCAAGATCGCGTCGAACACCGAAATTGCGGAGAAGAAACCACATTGGATCGATTTCAATGCGGGGTCTCTGCTCGACGGTGAAGCAACGATGGATTCTCTCGCGGAGAATCTCTTCGATCTCGTCCTCGACATCGCATCGGGACGCAAGCTCGCACGCAACGAGGAGCAGGGTTATCGCGAGATATCGATCTGGAAGGAAGGAGTGACTCTGTAGTGACGCCGCCGCGGCCGACACTCGATCGCTCTTTCGTAACGTCGGCGACATCGCGGTCGAGCGCCGCAGAATTTCCGCAGGCAGCGCTGCTCGATCTTCCCGAGCGCGTAGTGCAATTCGGAACCGGTGCATTTCTTCGCGGATTCGTTGAGTACTTCATCGATGAGGCAAATCGCACCGGATCATTCGATGGACGAATCGTCGCAATCGCCTCAACGGAAAGCGGGCGAAACGATCTCGTAAATCGTCAGGACGGTCTTTTCACTCTTCTTACCGAAGGCGTCGACAATGGAATACGAGTTCGTCGCTTCCAGGTAATCTCGTCGCTGAGTCGCGCGCTGAACGCAGCGAGCGAATGGCATCGAGTACTCGAGCTCGCGCGGAACCCGGAAATTACTCTCGTATTCTCCAACACCACTGAAGTTGGAATCGTACTTGATCCCGATGACGAGCTCGACAATGTGCCGCGCTCGTTTCCCGGAAAGCTTGCGGCGTTCCTCTACGAGCGCGCACGTACGTTTGGATATTCAGTCGAGTCGGGTTTGACTGTTATTCCGTGCGAGCTGATCGAGAGGAACGGTGATCGGCTTCGCAAGATCGTACGCGAGCTCGCATCTCGATGGAACCTCGGCGACGCATTTCTCAGATG
>JBHELX010000075.1:0-3635 GCA_046262875.1 Gemmatimonadaceae bacterium
CGTCTCAGGACCTTCGTTTGCCGACGAGCGACGACTCGGGAGTCAACGGCGTCGCAGGTAATACGTACGGCGGACCAGGATTCAAATACAATATCGCCGCAAACGGCGATACTCTTTTCGGCTGGCGACAAATCACGCCGCGCGACGTTTACCAGACGGTCACCGGTCAGGGCATCAAACGTCTCATTACCTCGATCGACGGGAATTACCGTCCAAGCGGCTGGTTGACGGCGCATGGCAACGCAGGCGTCGACTACATCAATCGACTCGACACTCAGCTTTGCAGATTCGGTGAGTGTCCGGACCTGGGCGGTGATAGTCGCAACGGATTCAAAATCGACAACCGAACGAATTTCTTCACCTACACTGCAAACGGAAACGCGACCGCAACGCGACGGCTCAGCGATGCGATCAATTCGGAAACTTCACTCGGCGTGCAATTCAACCGCACGATTTTCGATCGCAACGGCGCGAGCGGCGTTCAGCTCGCACCAGGCGCTACACAAATCACCGGAGCTGCGGTCAAGAGCGCAGACGAATCTACTGACGAGACACGCACCCTTGGCGCGTTCGTCGAAGAGCATCTCGCGTTCAATGACCGGTTGTTCTTAACGGGCGCTTTACGGTCGGATCGCAACAGCGCGTTTGGCGCGAACTTCAAGACTGTGGTGTATCCGAAGCTGGCGGTTTCGTGGGTGGCGTCCGATGAATCGTTTTTCCATCGTCCGAGCTGGATGAATCAACTCCGCTTGCGCAGCGCCTATGGCGCATCTGGAGTTCAGCCCGGCACTACTGACGCAGTGCCGTTCTACTCGGCTACTACAACACGCGGCGAGAGCGGTGATTTGCCGGCCGTTGTCTTCAGCACGCTTGGCAATCGAAACCTCAAGCCCGAGCGTTCGTCGGAGCTCGAGCTCGGCGTCGATGGCACATTCTTCAGCAACCGTGTTTCAGTAGAGCTCACTCACTACAACAAGACATCGAAGGACGCGCTGATCAGTCGCGTGCTGCCGCCGTCACTTGGCACGGGCGCAACGGTTCGATTCGAGAACCTCGGCGAGGTACGCAACAAGGGTTGGGAAGGACTTCTTACAGCACAGTTGATAGAGCGCGATGCCTTTGGCTGGGATGTCGGATTCAACTATTCGGCGAACGACAACAAGATCATCAGCCTCGGCGGTCTTCCACCACTCATCAACAGTTCCACGCAACAAAATCGCGAGGGTTATCCGCTCAACGGTTGGTGGGCGAAAAATCTTACAGGATTTAGCGACGCGAACGGTGATGGCATCATCACGCTGAACGAGATCACCGTCAGCGACACTGCGGTCTACATCGGCAACCCCCTTCCAAGCAAGGAGCTGACGTTCTCCAATGGATTCGACCTCGCGGGCCGCCGGATACATCTTGGCGCGCTGATCGATTACAAGGGCGGCTTCAAAATGTACAACAACACAGAGCGTATTCGCTGTGCAAGCCGTCTAAATTGCTCGGGACTGATCAATCCGCAGTCTTCGTTGTTCGAGCAGGCGAGGACCGTGATGGTTCGCGAAAGCTCGAGTAAATCCGCGGGAGGATTTATCGAGGACGGCGATTACATTCGGTTCCGCGAGCTGAACGCGACCGTAAATATCGGTCAGTGGTTGTCGCGCTCGATGGGCACACGAAACGTCTCGCTAACGCTCGCCGCAAGAAATCTCGGGATTCTCTGGACGAACTACACCGGCGTCGATCCCGAAGCATACGGCACCACCGGCGACGCACCGTCGGAGTTCCAGGCTTTCCCGCCGCCAACATACTACTCACTTCGTCTCAACTTCGGATTCTAGAAAAATGAGAATGACTTCATACAAAACAACGCTGGCAGCATTCGCGATGGGCATTCTCGCGCTCGCTGCCTGCAATCCCACGGATGTTCTCAAAGTAGAGGACCCGGATGTCATCAATCCCACCGACGTTCAGTCGGCCGCTGGAGCAAACTCGGTAAGACTCGGTGCTCTTGCACGCCTCGATAATGCAACAAGTGGAGGCAATTCCAACGCCGAGGGCCTATTCCTGCTCAGCGGCTTGCTCGCCGACGAATGGAACAATGGCGATTCGTTCATCGCGCGCTGGGAAGTAGATCAGCGCGCGATCACGCCGCAGAACAACTTCCTGACCGAGGTGGATCGAATGCTTCACCGCGCGAGACTCGCGGCGTCTCAGGCGATCGATCTCGAGAAACAATTCAATCCGCTGGGTCCGGCGGCCGATGTCGCGGAGATGTACTTCGTCCAGGCGTACGTCGAGAACGCCCTCGGCGAGAATTACTGCAATGGTCTCATCATCAGCAATGTGGTGAACGGGGCCGAGGAATATGGTTCTGGAATCACGACGCAGGCCGCCTTCGAGCGCGCGCTGGCGCATGCCGACAGTGGGCTTACGCTGATCACAGGGTCATCGACGGCGGATGTCAAAATTCGCAACGCGTTATCGGTTATCAAAGGAAGAATTCTCGTCAATCTCAATCGACTTCCTGAGGCTGCGACTGCGGTTGCAGCTGTCCCGACGAGTTTCAAATATCAGATGCTCCAGTCGCAGACCACGAACGACAACGTGATCTGGACGTACAACAATATCGCGCGACGCTACAGCGTGAGCACTGGCGAGGGCACGAATGGGTTGGACTTCGCAACAGCGAACGATCCACGCGTGCCGACCTGTCAGGGTGGCGACAATGTGTGCAAGGCAATCGGCGTTGCGCAGACTCAGCGTGACGACAAATCCTCATTTCCGATTTGGGTGCAGCGCATCTGGCCGGCGCGTGACAATCCAGTGACGATCGCCGGTGGCGTCGAGGCGCGAATGATCGAAGCAGAGGCTGCGTTGAAGGCGGGCAATCCGGCTGGCGCAATCGCGAAGCTGAATCAGGCGCGCACGGAAGGTGGTGTGGCTGGGTTGGCTGCGAACTTGACTGATCCGGGCACGACAGCAGCGGAAGTGAATCTCATATTCCGTGAGCGCGCGTTCTGGATGTTCTCGACTGGCCACCGAACAGGCGATCTGCGACGCCTTATCAAATTCTACGGGCGCTCCGCTGAGTCGGTGTTTCCAACCGGTGCGTGGCACAAGGGCGGCAATTACGGACCAGACGTGAACTTCCCGGTTCCGCAAGCTGAAGAGAACAACCCGAACGTGACGGCTGGCAAAGCGTGCACTGATCGAAACGCATAAGCTCGCCAGTCGTCGCAAAAAAAAAGCTCGTCCGAAAGGACGGGCTTTTTTTTATGGCGGGGGCGGGATTTGAACCCGCGACCTTCGGGTTATGAGCCCGACGAGCTACCAGGCTGCTCCACCCCGCGATAGGAAGAGAAACCTACCCGTGAGAGAGGGTCGAATCAAGTTAAAGCACCGGGAGAAAATGAGGGATCGGAGCCGGTCGCAGGTACCCGCTGGCCGATAACGGATCTCCGAGGTCCGAAATTGCAAACTCGCAACTCGGCAGTTCTCAGACATCCGTCATCGTTACCGGCCAGCCGGTACGTGCGACCTGCCCGCTTTTGCAACTCCGGCCATTGAATCTCCCGGCTCACTAAGCCGATAGAGGATTTCTTTATTCCCTCTCACCATTCCGAATTCCTCCCTGGCGATTCTCT
>JBHELX010000076.1:0-3561 GCA_046262875.1 Gemmatimonadaceae bacterium
ATATGGAAGGCCGAGGTAAGAGGGCCGTCCCGTGAGATAAACGAGGTGATGATAGACGGGCGGAGCGGCAAATACTGCGTGCGGATCAGTGTTGTGAATTGCCCAGAGCAACATGGGATCTGCGAGGTCATGCGTTCGCTTTTCAATGTTCCAGTTCCACAACGCAATGAAATCGACGACTCCCGTAGCAGTGAGAGCAACGCACAGGACCAGCGCAGTAACACGCGCAGCGCGGCCGTTATCGAACAATCGCACGATGAGCAGCGCGACAAAAATTCCGGCGAGCTTGATGCTGACGTTGACGAACTTGTGATTTACGGTGACGTCCGGCGTGAACTTGAAGGTCGTCGCAAACACAACGGGTACCAGGAATGACACGAGGAGCCATCGCCCACGCGGGTTCAGGATCCAGAACACGACAACAAGAAGCGGGATGGAAAGCCCGAGGAGGGCCAGATAGTACGTCATCACGCCGCCAGGAGTGCGGGCGCCAGCCAGAAATCCGAAGTATGGGTGGGGCGCAACGCCGGGTCCGCTGCGAATGAAGAATTTCGACTCGAGAATCGCGAGCACAGTCGCAATCGCGCAACAGAGAAAGAAGTCTGCGCGCCGCGGACTCCAGATGATCGCCGCGCCGAGAATCAGCAACGCGGAAATAATGAGGGCGCCATTCCAAAAGGCGCCCAGTCCAAGCACCAGCCCGAGAAACGCTGCCCCTTTCGCATCTACGGGGCGAAGCCCGAGTGACTCGTTCTTCCAAAAGGCTATTTGATGATCCTCCATTTGCCCGTGACCCGTTGCCGCTTAAGATGGGTGTACATTCCGGTCTCTTCAAGCCGCGTTCTACTTGCCAATATCAAGCTCGCAGCCAGACATATCGATAATCGTTCCGAGTTACAATGCCGGCGGGCTCGCCGTGCGAAGCGCGAGGAATCTCGACAGCTACTTTCGGAACACGCCGCTTCAGTTCGAGATAGTTCTCGTCGATGATGGGAGCTCGAAACACGAGCGTCCGAATCCGGCGGAATTCCCTGCTACAGCGACCCTGATCCAGCTCGAGAAGAATCAGGGAAAGGGATTCGCCGTTCGCACAGGATTGCTTGCGGCCTGTGGGCGGTGCCGCGTTTTCACAGACGTGGATCTCCCCTATGGGATCGACGCACTTGCACGGTGCTACAGCGTAATCACCGAGGGTGGCGCGGATTTCGTTTACGGGGATCGCTCGCTTCCAGCATCGACAGTGGTTGCGCATCCGTCCTTCAGGAGACGCGTTAGCAGCTCGGTGTTTCGTTTTGCCGTCGAGACGATCGTGCAGCTCCCTCCGGCAGACACACAGTGCGGATTGAAGGGTCTGAGTGGCGCGGTTGCTGATGCGCTCGGTCCGCTGTTGCGCACCAACCACTTTGCATTCGATGTCGAGATCTTCAAGTGCGCGATTGACAGCGGGCTTCGCATGCAAGCGATACCAGTTGAGCTCGTGAACGAGGACATCTCGACAGTTCGATTGATGCGCGATTCGGTGACGATGCTGCGCGACCTCGTCGCGATTCGTCGACGCGCAGGTCGCGGGAATTACCGCATGGATCTGAGAACTGCGCCTGCGTAGCGGGTGGCATTTAGTATCATAGTAATACCAATAGGAATCGCGAGTACCGCGATTCCGATTCGGGACAAACGCAATGACTGGCCACGCGGCTCTGGCTCGTGCGCGCGGCGCTTCGCGATCCAGTTCGGAATCGCGGCCATGAGAAGACCCAGCGCGAGCCAACGCTGAACGTCGGAAAAATATAGGGCGGGGCCACCATGGAAATTCGCTATAACGCCCCCGACAAGGCCGACGATTGCGATCAGGAGAAGCGCTGCAACGTCAGTGATTTGTCCGTGAATGGCCGCGCGCCGCACCTCTCCAAACGTTTGAAGATTTTCTTCGCGGATTCTTGAGTACACATACAACCACGTCCAAAAAAACTGAACCAATACGAAGTAAGACCACCAAGCCGCATCCGCCGTAAAGAACGCCTTATTTGCGTCAGGAACGGTCGCAAAGCGATAAACGACCACACCGGCTGCGATACACAGAAAAGCAGACAGCAGAACAATGGGGTCGCGAAACAGCCGAGCGAGCAACGCGACTCCAATGGCTGCGGCGAGAAGAATGAGCATGGTCGCCGGCTGCAGTAAACCGCATATCGCCACCACCCCGGGCGCAAAGATGAGCAGAAATAGAAGATCAGTCTTGCGATGCGAGCTCTTGCGTTGTGTCCAGTATATGATCGCAGTCGAAACGACCAGGAAAAAAATGGCGATCGATGTCACGTAGGATGGTGACGTCAGCGTACTACTACTCCGGATTCCCATCGACTCCAATGCGGCCGTCGGAAATACACCGATGATCGCGGCTGCAAAAACGAACCAGCTTGCGTAGTCAGAGCGAAGCGGACGTCCCGCTAAATTCGAACCGGTACTCCACTCTTTTTTCGCCTCGACCGCGAGCAGCAACAAGGCATTGAAAAAAAGCGGGATGACGACGATCGATGACTCGAGATGGGCGCCGCGTATCGCGGTCACCCCAAGGGCGACAAGAGTGAGGAATGCCTGGCTGCGCCACCATGGCTCGGGTGGATCGTAATGCGTGCGTGGCGTCAACCACCATGCGATAAACGGCGAAACGGAAATGAAAAGAGAGACACCGAGCGCCATGATGATCGGCCGGAGGGGATGTCCCAATCCAGCCTGGCCGACGTAATACAACGCGGCGATGACGGTAGCTGAAATCGATACGAATACGGCGACAGTCGCGCGATCATCCCGCTCAGTTACGTTCATGCTTTACGATCAGGGGTGGCCAAAAGCAACGCGATAACGTCGTCGTATGCGCAAAACATCGAGTGGGACGGTGAGAAACGAAGCAAACGACAGCTTCGAGCCGCCTTTCTCGGTCCACATTGTAAGTGGAACCTCCATTACCTGACTCTGAAATTCCGGATCCTTTGCGCGCAACCGTACGAGCATCTCGACATCGAAGATCCACTTTGAAGAGAAGGGCTCGTCGAACGCAGCGGTTGCGAACTTACGATCGAGCAGCTTGATCCCGCATTGTGAGTCGTACACATCCAGCGCTAGCGCCATCGAAACGAAAGTTGCGAAGACTCTGCCGAGGTAGTGTCGCGCGGGGCGTCTTGTGATTTGTGCACCAAGTCTCTTCACTCGTGAGCCCATGGCCATGCGGATGTGGTCCTGATCAATGGCATCGCGAAGGACGAGCAGCTGTGCAAGCGGTGCGGAGAGATCGGCATCAAGGAAGCCGAAGTAGTTGAATTCTTCCGAGGCGAGAGAAGCGTTTATCCCGGCGCGTACTGCCTCAGCCTTTCCAACATTCGTCGCGAGTGACAAGTAACGGAGCTGAGTTGGACTCTGGGAGTGCAGATGGTTCAAGCGCTCCAACGTTGCATCGCTGCTTCCATCGTCCACAAAGAGAAAGGTGAAATCGTGACGCGCAGCGGCGAACTCGATGAACGCACTCTCATCGAGTCGCTTTGCCTCATTGTAGCACGGTACGAC
>JBHELX010000077.1:0-3414 GCA_046262875.1 Gemmatimonadaceae bacterium
GGCTATTGATGATAGGAAACAGGCATTTTCTGATAAGAAAACGCCATTTCCCGATTTCCTTACAGACGTACGTTGAGCCTATTAGGTCAACACCTACTCCCTTCAGTCAGGAGATACTCCCATGATCCGCCGCAGAATCCTCTTCGCAACCGCCCTCCTCGCGTCCATCGTTCTCACCGCCTGCTCGGATATGACTGCTCCGAAGAGCGAGGCCTGCCCGATGACAACGGGCTCATCAACCTGCACCCAGTAGGACTCGAATCACTACCTCGCGGAGGCGGCGAAAGCCGCCTCGCGAAGGTTTGAGAGGCCATCGAGGACGAAACCCAGGTCATGGGAATGCGTCAGAGGTGCTGATAGCGGTTTGTGGGTCTGGCGTGCGGAGTTGAGAAGGACGAGCGCCTTGTCTGCTTCGAAGGCGATCTGATTCAGCTGGTTCGCCGAAGCAAACGCGACGGCCTCCAACAGGACTTCCTGCGCTGATTCGTACCTTCCAAACCTCGCGAGACCCTCGCCAAGGAACAGCAGGAAATACGCTTTGTGCGTCGGGCTAAGTCTCGACTGGCGAAGCTCGGCCGCGTAGTCATCGAACGCTCGTTCCATGCCTTCCCGGCTGGCGAGCTCCAGCAAGTTGATGGTTGCCTGCCAGCGGACCCATTGGTTCTGGGAGGTCGTCGCGAGAATCAGATGTGCGTCACGAGCTGCCTGGAGTAACCCTAGCTCGGACAAGCTGCCGGCGAGGTCCGCTAGAACGGAATCTTTCGCTGTGGGCTTGTTGGTGAGGTGCAGCGCTTCGTAGGCGAGCTTCACGGCTTCTGCGAACTCACCCTGCTTGTGTGCGAGCGCGGAGCGGCTATGCAAGGCGATGGCTTGAACCTCACCGAGCTGATGATCGCGTGATTGCACCAGCACGTCGTCGAGGATGGACTGGGCCTGCGGTAGATTGCCTTTCGCCATGTAATTGTTAGCGATACCGACCTGAACGGTCAGAACCCCAGTTCGATCTCCGAGCGTGTCAGCGATATAGGCAGCCTGCGAGTATGCCCTTGCCGATGTCTCCCAGTCGCCGTTGCGGCGGGCAGCACCGCCCACAGCCACATGCGCTTCGACGGCAAGCCGCGCGTTGCGTTCCGGCTTCGCCAGCTTAGCGACGGTGGTGAAGACATCGGTTGCCAAACCCCAGCTTGCCTCGTAGTCGAGTGCGCGGCCGTAAGCGAGGAGCGAGCTCGACACAGTCTCGTCGATTGTGCCACGATTTGATAGCTCGTCGACTACTGTGATGAGTACTCCACGAACAGGGTCGCCTTCGCTCACGTCGTTGATAGCGGCGCGGACGCTATGGGCCTGCGCCCAGCTCGAAGGGTTAACTGCCGATCCGGGTTCGCTATAGGAGTCGACGAAACGCAGCACCGAGAGCCCGGCGAAAACTGAACGCCAGGAGGCGGTATCCTCCTTCATCGAACCTAAGGTGTCGAAGTAGACCTGGTGCCGGATCATAGAAGCCCTGAAAGGGGTTTTTGGTGCCTCTAAAATGCACCTATTTCCCCCCGCGGGAAATGCCTTTTTCATATCATTGGAGGGTCGGTTTCATGTCAGTTAAGGCCCTCTCAATTGACTTAACTACCCCCCTTCAACCGGTCCCGCAACAGCCGCGCGGAGGGCGGGATATGCCAGCTTCCGAGGTCGATCCACCACGCGTCGGGCCTCAATTCGCCGATCCGGATTCGTTTGTGGATTCCGATGATCGTTTTGGGCTCATAGAGCCACACAGCCGGGGCGTCTTGATTGATAGTTGCAAATGCACGTGTAAAGAGCTCCCGGGCGTGGTCCGGGTCGGCGTCAAGGGCACTGTCAAGTTCCGCGTCGAAAATCGGATTGTCGTAGGATCCGTAGTTGACACCATCCTTGCCCCACCCCGCTTTCGTCCAGGCCGTTTTGGTTCCGTCGGGACTCGCGCCGAGATGCCAGGCATACATTGCTGCGTCGAACTGCCTGCTCGTCAGCTTGAATACAAGCGCGGATGCATCTACCTGCTCGATGCGCATGGCAACACCGGCTTTGCGTAGTTGCTCTTGAAGTAACACGGCCATTCGCTGTCGATTCAAACTCGCAATTGGCACGAGAACCGTGAAGGCCAATTCGATACCTCCACGCGCCCGAATTCCATTCGTGCCTTGGCGTAGCCATCCGAGCGAGTCGAGAATCACTCGAGCACGTGTCGAGTCGAATGGAATTTGCGGCGTGGCGGGGTCGGTGGTTGGAAATGCCCGAACGATTGGTCCGACCGGGACGCTGGCAATCGTGTCAAAGACGTTTCGCACCAGCGCAACTCTGTCGATGGCCATTGTGATGGCCCGTCGCACATTGGGGTCACCGAATAGCGGATGAGAATGCGTAGGGTTTCGGGGATCGCGAAGATTGAACAGGAGGAAAGCGTAGTCAGTGGCAGGAATCACGATCGTGCGCAGATTCTGCTGTCTCTTCAGATCCGTAAGATTTTCGAGCCTCAGTGCATCGAATACGTCCGCAGACCCGTTAAGTAGTTTGGTCACTGCCGTGGGGAAATCAGGCGAGATGGTCCAAATGACTCGATCCAGCTTCGGCCGGCCACGATAGTTCGACGAGTCAGCCACGATCTCGACAGAAGACCCGCGCTCCCAGCGACGAAGTCGGAATCGGCCGGTCCCAACGGGTGGAGTTGAGATCTCACGGAGCGACCGGACGCTGAGTCTTTCCAGCTGATGCTCCGGCAGAACCAACATTTGCGCGGCTGCGTCGAGGAATTGCGTCGGAGACCTTTTTGCGAACCAGAAAACCGGCGTCAGGGAATCCGCTGCAGTCACCGAATCAATGTTGTCCAGTTCGCTCCGCACGCTCGCCGCTAATTCGGGCTGCCGATACAACGCGAATGTAAACCGCACGTCGCGCGCGGTCACAAGCTTTCCGTCATGCCAACGCGCGTGAGGATTGATGTGGAAGGCAATAGACAGCGAGTCGGCGGACCACCGCCAACTGTCGCTAAGTGCCGGTCGAAAATACCGGTCACCGCGCGTATTCATTTCGGGACCGACATCGGCAAGGTAATCGTAAATCTGTTCCGTAATTTGCTTCGCCTGGGTCGTTACCAGGATCGGCGGAAAAAGCGTTCCGGGGTCAGCCGTCGCCGAGATTACGAGAGTTCCTCCGTTGTCGGCCACAGCGTTGCTGCGGTGATCTACGCAAGCCGCGAGTACGAACGCGAGAACGAACGCGGCGATATTGCTCATGGACCACAAGCTAGCGTTCTTCGAACAACCGGGAAGTCGCGGATTTCTTACTGATAGGAAACCGACACTGCACCGATATAAAATCGACATTGACGAGGTTGCGTTACGGTGAAAACCTAAATGATACATGGGAGAACCGGCTCCGAAG
>JBHELX010000078.1:0-3295 GCA_046262875.1 Gemmatimonadaceae bacterium
TCGACGTGACCGATCGTTCCAACGTTTACGTGCGGCTTGGTTCTCTCGAATTTCGCTTTTCCCATTCTTTCCTCTATATGTCGTTAATTACTTCTTGACTTTGGTCATGATTTCTTCGGCCTTCGACTTCGGTACTTCCTCATAGTGATAGAATTCCATCGAGTACACCGCGCGTCCCTGCGACTGCGAGCGGAGCTTCGTGGAATAGCCAAACATTTCTGAGAGCGGGACGCTGGCAGCAATCACTTGCGCCTCTCCACGCTGTGTCATTCCGCCAATTTTTCCGCGACGTGATGACAAATCGCCGAGTATGTCGCCCATGTAATCGTTGGGGCAGACAACTTCGACGTTCATGATCGGCTCGAGAATTACCGGATGCGCGCGCTTCACGGCTTCCTTGATCGCCATCGAGCCGGCGATCTTGAACGCCATTTCGCTCGAGTCGACGTCGTGGTACGAGCCGTAGACCAGCTCCGCCTTTACGTCGACCATCGGATAGCCGGCGATCACGCCGTTCTCCAGCGCCTCGCGCATTCCCGCCTCGGACGGCCCAATGAATTCGCGCGGAATCGTACCGCCGACGATCTTGTCCTCGAAAACGAATCCTTCACCCGGCTTTGCTGGCTCGACGTTGATGACGACGTGTCCGTACTGGCCCTTTCCGCCTGACTGCCGAATGAATTTTCCTTCGACTTTCTCGACGCGCTTCTTGATCGTCTCGCGGTAAGCAACCTGAGGCCGGCCGATGTTTGCATCGACTTTGAACTCACGCTGCATTCTGTCGACGATGATCTCGAGGTGAAGCTCGCCCATCCCTGAAATGATTGTCTGACCAGTCTCATCGTCGGTGTGAACGCGGAACGTCGGATCTTCTTCAGCAAGTTTTTGAAGCGCGATTGCGAGCTTGTCCTGATCGGCTTTCGTTTTCGGCTCGATTGCGACGTCGATGACCGGCATCGGGAACTTCATCGCTTCGAGAATGATCGGATGGTCGTCGTCGCACATCGTGTCGCCGGTGCGCGTGTCGCGAAGTCCGATCGCGGCGGCGATGTCGCCCGCGCGTACTTCTTCGATCTCTTCACGCTTGTTCGCGTGCATCTGAAGCAGTCGGCTCACGCGCTCGCGCTTGTCCTTGGTCGAGTTGTAGACGTACGAACCCGACTTGAGCACGCCCGAGTACACGCGAAAGAACGTCAGCTTACCGACGAAAGGATCTGTCGCAATTTTGAACGCGAGACCTGCGAATGGAGCGTCGTCGGCAACTTCGCGAGTTTCCTTGTGTGTGTCGTTGTGGGGCGTGTGACCTTCGATCGCCGCGACTTCGAGCGGCGACGGCAGGAAATCGATCACTGCATCGAGGAGCGCCTGCACTCCCTTGTTTTTGAACGAAGCGCCGCAAAGAACCGGAACGATGAATCCGCCGACGGTCGCCTTACGAATGGCGTGTCGAATCTCCTCGTTGGTGAGCTCGACGCCGTCCAGATATTTCCCGATCAGCTCTTCGTCGTGAGTGACGGCGGCTTCGAGAACTTCGTGTCGAGCCTTCTCGACCGCTTCCTTATAGATGTCGGGAACGTCTACAACTTCGAACTCGCGACCGAGCGTCGCGTCGTCGAAGATGTATTGCTTGCGCTCGATGACGTCGATGTGACCGGTGAACAGCTCGCCCGATCCAACCGGGAGCTGAATCGGATACGCGTCTTTCGTGAGGCGGTGGCGAATCATCTCTAGGCAGCGATCGAAGTTCGCGCCGACGCGATCCATCTTGTTGGAGAAAATGAGTCGCGGGACCATGTAGCGATCGGCCTGACGCCAAACGGTTTCCGTCTGCGGCTCTACGCCGGCGACGGAATCGAGAAGAGTTACCGCGCCATCGAGTACGCGAAGTGAGCGCTCGACTTCAACGGTGAAATCGACGTGGCCGGGAGTATCGATGATGTTGATGCGATACTCGATGCCGTGTCGCGTCCAGAAAGCGGTGGTTGCGGCGGATGTGATTGTGATTCCGCGCTCTTGCTCCTGCTCCATCCAGTCCATCGTGGCGGTGCCTTCGTGGACCTCGCCGATTTTGTGCGACTTGCCGGTGTAGTAGAGAATGCGCTCGGTGGTAGTCGTTTTACCGGCATCGATGTGCGCCATGATGCCGATATTCCGATAGCGATCGAGCGGAGTATCGCGTCCTGAATCTGTTGTGATATGCTTGCCCTTTCCTTCGGGGCGAGCTGGAATTGCTGCGTTTGTCATCGGGTCTGCTGTGATCTTGTTGGTTACGTCGCTGTCCACATTCAACAAAAACGCGGGTGGACCGTGTCGCTCCAGAAGAGGAGCCGGTATCCATCCGCTGCCGCCGGGTGCACTCGCTTCTCTTACGCGGGTGGGGACTCGAGGCGCGCCGAGCTAAGTCGCTAGCCGGCGTTGAGTTGTGAACAGCCTTGAATTATCGCACCTGTAGCGCCGGAATGGAAGGGCTTACTACCCTCAGGAAGTGATGAGTCGCTCCCGGGCATCCCCTGCTACGCTCGGCAGATGTTCGCTTGTACTCACTCGGCCGAGGACTGCATTGTATGGGTATGCCAGCAGTAGAAACGGAATGGACCGTCGACATGGTGCGCGCGATTCCCGACGACAACAATCGATACGAGGTCGTCGACGGGGAGTTGTTCGTGACGCCTGCACCTTCCTGGCGGCACGGCGATGTGATCGCGGAGCTGCACCTGATCCTCGCTGAGTATGTGAAGCAGAACTCAGTCGCTCATGTGAAGCTCGCGCCGCAGGACGTTGTCCTGGATCACCGGACTCTTGTTGAGCCTGACATCTTCGTGGTTCCATTAATTGAGGGAAGGAAACCGAGAGCGTGGGAAGAGGTGCGAGAGATGTTGCTGGTTATCGAGGTTCTCTCGCCGAGCACGGCGCGGCTCGATCGTCGTGTGAAGCGCGACCGGTATCAGCGTGAGGGTGTTCCTGAGTATTGGATTGTTGACCTTGACGCGCGTATCGTCGAGCGATGGCGTGCGGGTGACGAACGTCCCGACGTTATTTCGGGCATGATCGAATGGCGGCCCGTCACTGCACCAAGCCCACTTGTTCTCGACCTGGACGATCTGTTCGCTCGAGCTTTGGATTAGGCGCTCAATCTTGCCAAGCTCGCCGAACAAATTGTAGCCCCAAACCCGATGATTCGACCTGTCGCCGAGATAGCGCTAACACGCCCCGAGGTTCTGGGCAAATTTATTTTCGCAGGCAACGACCCTTTCACCATGGCGGCACCCGCCAACGGGGCTGGTGATGCCTCGCA
>JBHELX010000079.1:0-3270 GCA_046262875.1 Gemmatimonadaceae bacterium
GGTGGAAGCATCGAGGGTGCGCTGCGATTCGTTGCTCCATACACAGATCCTGCGCGCAAATGGAGCAAGCCCGACATTGCTCCCATTGCGCCGGAAGAAGGCGCGATCTCGTTTCGT
The DNA here is from genome assembly GCA_046262875.1 of Gemmatimonadaceae bacterium. Taxonomy (GTDB): domain Bacteria; phylum Gemmatimonadota; class Gemmatimonadetes; order Gemmatimonadales; family Gemmatimonadaceae; genus UBA4720. The sequence goes on from JBHELX010000079.1 coordinate 118, forward strand.
CGAGCGGCAGCAACTTTTCCAGATACGACATTCGAGCGTGCAGCCAATCGTGGCGCGAAATCTTTCGCGTCGCCTCGGCGCGAGGTGCTGTTCTATCCAGGAATTCGCGTTGCGGCTTTAGGAAATCTCGACTCGCTTGCATCGCACGCACTCAGCTTTGCTCGAGCGAGGTTGAACTCCGCGGCGACGACGCTCGCTCCCGCGAGTGGTTACCCGCGTGATACTCGACCCGATGGAAGCTGGGAGCAGCAGCCATACACTCAGTGGACGAGCGGCTTTTTTCCTGGACTGCTCTGGTACATGTACGCTCTCGATCGAAATGCCGAGTGGAAATCGCTCGCGCAGCGATGGACGCGAGGCATTGAGCCGGCGAGCAGAATGACAAACACACATGACCTGGGATTCATGGTCTTCAACAGCTTCGGTCATGGATTTCTTCTCACGCGCGATACGACTTACAAGCGGGTTGTGCTCGACGCGAGCAAGTCGCTTGTCACGCGCTATAACCCAAAAGTCGGCGCGATAAAGTCGTGGGACACGGAGAACGTTTCCGATGCGCGCCGGACGTGGAAGTATCCGGTGATCGTCGACAATCTCATGAACCTCGAGATGCTGTTCGAGGCATCGCGTTGGGGAGATCCCGAGTGGAAAAGAATCGCAGAGCATCATGCGATGACGTCGATGCGCGCTCACGTGCGAAGTGATGGGAGCACTGCGCACATTGCGCTTTTCGATCCGGCGACCGGCAAACTCGAGAAGACCGTCACGTGGCAGGGATACTCGGACAGCTCGGCGTGGGCGCGCGGTCAGGCGTGGGCGCTTTATGGACTGACGAGAGCGTACGCTCACACACGAGATCGCGATTTCCTGTCCGGTGCCGAGCGGGTTGCTGATTGGTTCATTGCGAACGCTCCGGCGGATGGCGTTCCGTTCTGGGATTTTCGCGATCCGAACATTCCATTCGTCGAGCGCGATGCGTCGGCCGCAGCGATTGCATCTTCCGGATTATTCGATCTTGCTCGGCACGTGGGACGCGAACGAGGAGCTCGGTATCGTGAAGTTGCTGAGCGGATAATTCGCACTCTTGCGTCGAGCTATTTGACAGAGGGAACGCAGCAGGCGTCGATACTTCAGCATTCGGTCGGAAACAAACCGGCGAATTCAGAGGTCGATGTTGGAATTGTTTACGCGGATTATTTTTTTGTCGAAGCGTTGCTGAGGCGGCGCGAATTATTCCTGGAGTGAGAACGCTACTCGTTGCGTGCGCAGTTGCAGTCGCGGTTGCCGAGAAGCGATCACTCAACTCCGCCGCCTCATTGCTTTCAGAATTGCAACATCGTCCCTGTCCTTTGGTCTACCGGCGGCCTCCTTCAACCGAATAATGTCATCGACCGATGCAGCAAGAAATGTCACACCGAATGCCATGAACCGCTCGGCATTTTTTGCCAGGTCGTCATAATCGATCTCCGCAGGAGCGAACACTAGATCCAGGCGGCCCGCATCTGTAACAAGGTTCCAGGTTTTCGCGCGTAGAAGCATTACTCGCGAGCAATCAAAGTCGAGGCCTTCGGGAATTGACTCAGTGTAAATACGCGCATGCAGCTCGCGAAGCGCCGACGCAAGGCGGTCGAGATTCTGGTTGTCGGTCGCAGGAGTAATGTCGGCGTCTGCGGTGAGTCGGGGAAAACCGTGTAGGCGGGCAGCAAGAGCGCCTATGAGAACAAACTTGACTTTGTGCTTGTTGAGCACATGCATCAGCCGCTCGGGATCGAGGGCCGCGGTTTCAGGCACGTTTCGCTGCCGCGATGAAACGGCTCACCTGCGCTACCTCGCGCAGACGCTCTTCGGGCGTCATGCGAAGAATTCGCGGTACGTCGTCGAGCATTTGGGGATCGATAACTGGGATCCGCTGGAGCTCTGCGGACCAGCTGAAGCCCGCTGCTTTCAACAGTCGGGTCAACGTCGCGAGTGACGGGTTGCGTTCGCCAAGCTCAATGCGCGCAACCACGGATTGGGCAGTACGCGCCTTTTTTGCGAGCTGGCGCTGAGAGAGGCCTGCAGCGGTGCGAGCCGTCTTCAACAGATTAGCTGCCTTATCGGTCATGACTAATGATAGCCAATTGGCTATCAAATTTCCAGTCGCTCGCTAAGGATGGCTCCGCGCAAGCGGAAGGAGCCGCGCTGGATCTCGCGAGTCCCGCTGCGGCTTATGCATTCGGTCTCGCGAAGAATCATGCATTTGTCGCCGCCAACAAACGGGCGCATTCATCGTCGCGTACTCATTTCTCGGCCTGAACAGCTGCGATATCGATGCTTCCGAGCCTGAAGTCGTTCGTACTATTGAAGGTGTCACCACCGGCCGCCTAAGCGCAGCGAAACTCGCGGAGTGGTTTCGCGCGCACGTAACTGAGCTGTAGGTGCTCGAGGTGAAAGAGCTCGAAGTTTCGTGGCTTCGAGTCCGGCAGCTGGGGAGGTTTTTTCATATTCGAAGCTCTGGCGGAATTCGTAAATTATGATGAAATGAAAGCGTTCGTATTGGCGGTCTCCGTCGCAATTGCCACCTCGCAAGTTCCTCAGCGAATAACGATTCATCTCGCCGGAGATTCAACGATGGCGCCCAAGCTCGCCGAGAAGCGTCCCGAGACCGGTTGGGGTGAGATGCTTCAGGAGTTCTTCGATACGTCGGCGGTGCGTGTCGAGAATCATGCAGTGAATGGTCGCAGCACTCGCACGTTCATCTCGGAAGGAAGATGGAAAGCGATCGTCGATTCTCTGCGCGCGGGTGATTACGTGTTCATTCAGTTCGGGCATAACGATGAGTCGCAGGAGAAAACCGATCGGTACACTCCGCCGGCTGACTATCGCGCGAATCTCATTCGATTTGTTTCCGATGCGCGAGCGAAGGGTGCGAATCCTGTGCTACTCACGCCCGTGATGCGCCGGAAGTTCGATAAGGATGGGAATTTCCAGGATACGCATGGTGAGTATCCGGATATCGTGCGTTCGGTTGCGGCCGAGCAGCATGTGCCTTTGATCGATTTGCATCGGAAGACGGAGCAATTGCTCAAACTTTTCGGGCCGTCTGCATCGACGGTGTTATTCCTTCAGCTGGCTCCGGGCGAAAACGCCAACTATCCGAACGGTGTGCAGGAC
>JBHELX010000080.1:0-3214 GCA_046262875.1 Gemmatimonadaceae bacterium
ATCGCATGGTTAGGTGCTGCCGGCTTGCGACCAGATCGTCCATAAAAATAGTCAGAGACCACCTTATTCCCGGCATTCCTTCGCGATATCCCAAGTGTAGTTGATTATCTGGATGTATTTCCTGCGTAGCGCTTCCAATCCCTTTTCTAGTTCCTCCTTATTGCTCCCCTTGGTTTTGAAAAGCTCCGCTCGGCCTCTGTAAAACTGCTCGAACCCTGCCGGCGCTACTATCACTAACAGTTTAACCGGCCGATGTGTGAAATTCCCTTGCCCGTGCGGAGTCCCGCGCGGGATCAGCACGTACGAGCCAGCTGGAAATTCAGACACCTTGTCGCGTATTTGGACCGTCCAGGTGCCCTCAAGGACATAGAACGACTCGTCATAATTATCGTGCCGGTGCCAGGTCGTCTTGTAACACGGATCCTGTGTGCGCTCGACGATCGCAAAGGCGCCATTGGTGTCTTCGCTAGAGGCAATGAACTTAAGCTTTCCAGAGTCTATCGGAAGCCCTTCGATTTCGGTGGTGTTGACGGCGACGATCCTGGATTTGCTTCCCTTATCGCGCGCGCTGCCGCGCACTACGCGATAACTGATGCCAGCGACAACGAGGAGGATAACGATAAGAACGATGAGGAATTTTTTCATGTGCGTGTAACCACCTAACGAAAACAAGATGAGCGACGGCTGGCGGGAGAGCGCGTGGCTTGTTTCATAATTCTTAATTTTTAATTCTGCCTTGCCCCAAGGCTGCCAGCCGTTCGCTCCATCGCATGGTTAGGTCTTTATTTTCGAAAGACGTCGTCTTCATCCGTACCCAGTTGCTTCCAAGTCTTTCGAAGCTCGTCTAACTGCTTGGCATCCTCCTGCGTGGCCGGGACTAATTTCTTCGTTCCATACTGGTAGCGCCAGTAGCTGCGGTCAGAAGCGCTAATACCGAGATGGACCGTCTCGCGCCCACTTCCTCTGGTGATTACCCACGCTATCTTCGCCCCGTCTTTCGGACTGCCTTCTTTCGGAGTCTCCATCGACCGCCAATACTCCTGATAGCCATCGATCTTTTGAGGCAATCGGAATGGCTTGTTGTGAAGCTTATCCCAGAAAGTGTCGAAGATGATGCCGCTCATATCGTCTGGATGGAAAATGCCGCGCTGATTGAACCACTGCGATAGACGCGAGCCTTTCCAGAGTCCCCACTCGTTTCGCAGTCCCATGCCGAGGCCCATGTGGTATTCGATCATTTCGTCTTCGCTCTTCATTGACTTGATGTGTTCGATGTCTTTGGCGGAGAAGATCTTCATCAGCTGCCGGTGAGCGTCGTCAAGGTCTTTCGGGATGTAGGTGCCACCATGAGCTGATGTGGCGAGCACAACCGCGATGCAGGAAAAAACAAAGAGGATGCGCGTCATAGGCCTAAGGAGAATAAGATCAGCGACGGCTCGCGGGAGAGCGCGTCGCCGCGATTTCATCTTTCATAATTCTTAAATCTTACTTTCCCATGGCTGCGAGCCGCTCGCTCCATCGCATGGTTAGACTCGTCATGGAACCTTGCGGCTGTCGAACACGGAAAGCGCCTGATAAACGTCCTTCTTGTCTGCAAGATGCATGAATCCGGTCGCCATGGCTAAATCGAGCTCTTTTGTCTCCTGCTGCGAATTGCCCTGGGCGGCGTAGAGCTTTGCAAGGCGAGCATGGGTGAAAAATCTCTGACGGAGTAGCTCCTCCCCTGTGGGAAACCCCTGTTTCTCGAACTCATCGAGGTGCGCAAGATGGCGGTGCAGGACCCAAAAAGCCACGGCTGGGTCGGCAGTGCTATACGCGGCGAAAGCCGTGTCGGATGACTGCATAAACGGTCCGTACATCATAATGCCGATGCTCTTGCCGCCGCGCGCCATCTCAAACGCGTAGCCGAGCCCGAACCCGACGATGAGACCGGTCAGCAATGTTATCCAAGGGGTTCTTTTCACAGGTGCGCGTTAAGGTCTAACGAGAATAAGACGAGCGACGGCTGGCGGGAGAGCGCGTCGGTCCGAGTGGAAGTGTGGAAGTCATTTCAAATGTGAGCGCACAGCGGTCCGCCGTTCGCTCCATCGCACGGTTAGATGACTTCAGTGTGCGAAGTGTCGCCATAAGCTGTAACCGAGAACTGCGAATACAATAAGCGCGATAAGCTGATTGACGAGTAAGTCGAAGCGACGCTTCGGAAGCTGGTGCCGGGGATAGTGAATCCCCCAGCGCTTTTGCTCTGCGAAATCGTGGAGCATGCCAATCGTGATTGGAATGCGCGGCACTCGCCCGTACGGCGGCTCGAAAAACATGCCGCCGATGCTCCAACCCTCTTCGCCATGGTGGAAATACCAGCGATAACCCGCGAGATCCACGCCGAAACGCTCCGAATAATGCTGGATGAACGCAAACATGTCATCGCCGTCGGCCCCGATGTCCTCGACGAGCTTTGTGGCTGGTGTGATCTCGCCGCCGTAGCCGGTTTCCTCGCGAACGAACTCAGCTATTTGATCGAAGCTCGGCATATGCGTGGTATTCGCCTAACGCCGCGCTTCAGCGGCGAGCGCCCGTTCAACGTCCATGAGAGAAACGCTGAGGCGCGAGTCCGCTGCAAGGGCTTGTTCGGCGGCGGTGAATCAGTTGACACGGTACTTGGCGTCCATCAATAGCCCGCCAATGTACACCATACTCCACGCCGCGCGACCGCCGCTCACCAGGAAGTGGGCCTCTGTGTTCTCGTTAATCGCGTACACGTTCTCGGCTTGTCTTCGCACCACGCCTTCGATGTGGCTGCCAGGAATTCGATAATGCAGCTTTCCATCGCGGGCGAAAATCTCCACGGGGCCGTCGTCAGAATCGTACTTTCCGCTAAGCGCCGCGAGTTCTGCGCCGGGCACGGGCAGATCGAGCAGCGCATTCTTCTTCAGTCCAAGCGCGGCCCGCGCAATCTCTGGAGCTACCGCCACAGGCGAAGGCGATGCGGCATCTCCCATATTCATCAGTATCACAATGGTCAGATGGTCATCCGGAAACGACTCCAAGAGCGGGCGGAACCCGCCCCGGCTTTCGCCTCCATAATGCCCGAGCACCCGATGCCCATCGAGCGATCCCAGTCGCGTGCCCAATCCATAATCTATCTTCGTCCCGTCCGACAGCGTGGTCGGTGTCCGCATGAGCGCCAGCGACGGCGGAGCGAGAACGCGTCCAGAAT
>JBHELX010000081.1:0-3057 GCA_046262875.1 Gemmatimonadaceae bacterium
GTCGATGCCTCGCCGTTCTTGAGACGTCCATCACCTCTCAATCCCGCGGGACTCCACTGCGCCGGACTGCCCGCCGCGGCAACGTTCACGCTGTCGGCGAAGATCCAATTCGCCCGCGAATCGACGGGTTTGGCGGCGGCCGGCGAGACAGCGGCACGTCGAGCGGAGGGTGTGGTTGTTTTCTCGGGCGAGCAGGCGAGCGCGGTGAAAATGAGCGTGGTCGTGAGCAGAGCGTATCGCATGGATGCTCCTCGTAAAGGACCGACACGGGGCTCGGTCACTTCAAAACTGCACCCATTTCGAGCATAACGCGAATTGTCCGTCCGCCGTTAAATCGGCTTCCTCACGAGCGGAGACTTGCCTGCCGACAAGTGATTAGCGCACGGATAACTCGCGCTCTTCCATCCATTTTCTGGACACCGCCCGCCCTTTGTCGATGTCGTCTACGACGAGGATCAACTGGTTGTCGTGATCGCTGTACATAACCTCGATGTTGACGCCCGCATCGGCGAGCCGCCGCGCAATTTTCCCGAGCTGGCCCGGAACATCCTGCTTCAATTTCTGGACGATCACTTCGCGCTCGCTAAGCACACGGATGCCTGCGCGCTCCAGCGTCTGTCGTGCAGCCGCGCCATCCTCGAACAGAAAATGTCCCACTGCGCGACCGTCGAGTACCCAGACTCCGCCACCCTCGACACTCACACCGGCAGCGCCGAGTGCCTCGCCCATTGATGCAAGAGACCCGGGTCGATTGTGAAGAGCGATTGCCAGATCGATCACGATTCGGTAACCATCAGGTTGTTCCTCGTTAACGCATGAGTTGCAGGCGGATCTTCCTGATCCGCGCTCGGCCTGCTTTTGCATTCAGAGCACGCAGCAATTGCGGTTCCATCAACGACAGCTCAGTCATCCACGCGTTCGTTTTCACAGACACGAACAGGGTCCCATCGGGTGTGACCGAGATCGGCTTCGTGACCAGCGAGATCTGCTTTCCCACCAGCGATTCCCATTCGGGCACCACCCGCGCCTGCTCGACGCGCTCGGCCAACTTCGCGCCTTTAAGAAACGAGCCGACGACGTTCGCCAATGACTCGGGCTTGCGCTTTTTTTCTTCGGGATCGCGCCTTCTCATTGATTGCTGGCGCTCACGCGCAGAGCTTCGCCTCGAGGTCGCGAGCCTGTTGCGCATCGGCGTCCGCCTCGAGCCGGTGCATTGCGACCAGGCTGGCTATCGCCTGCCGCACGAGCCCGCAATCGAGCGCGGGATTCCGCAGCAGTTGATGAAATACCCACTCCTCCTTGCTCGTTCTCGACAGCTCGTCGAGAATCTCGCGCGGAGTCGATGGATTGACGGCGAACTCGGTCTCCAGTCCGCCGATGGCGGCCCGCCGCTTATACAGCTCGCGCAAAATCTCCGGCGGCGCATGTGGATGCGCGGCGATCGCGGAGAAGAAGTAGTCGGGATACGGCTTAGTCCGGTATACGCGCACCAGGGTTTCGCCGCGCGCATTGGGATTCCGCACCGCCTGGTACGCGACGTTGAGGTCGTTGGAGCTCGCAATGGTGTCGAGGAGATCCGGTGAGATGGAATCGTTCTCGAGAGCGGCGATCAGAAACGGGTTGTCTTTGATGCGAGCCCGGATACTGCTATCGATGTAGGCCCCCTGCCTCGCCTTGTTTTGAGCGATGCCGGCGGCAATTGCCTGCTTGGCCCGCGCAATTTCGGCGGAGTACCCTTCCTGATACGCGTCGCGTGCCGCGTTCTTGTCACGCGTTGTGGCGCCCTCCCTCAAATTGACAACAATTGCGAGCACCGCGATGGCGAGACTGGCCCACGCAGCGACGCGACGCGGGAGGGCAGTTGAGGATCGCCAGCGGCCAAAGGCGAGGCCCAGAAGTCCGGCACCGCCGGCGAGAAACGGAATACCGATAAATCCAATTCCTGCTGTAGATGATCTCGATTGAAGAATTGCCCAGATCGCGGTTGCGACTGCGAGCGCGGCGAACACCACACTTGTAGCGATTCCCGCCCAGCTCTTTCTCGCCAGCAGTGTCAAGACTACGGCCAGATACGCCAGCGGTACGAAGAAGAGAGCGGCCATTACTGTCAGCGGGCTATTTCTGAATTCCGGGTTAGCGAGCGCTTGCTTCTGGGGTGATCTCCCGCACCTTCACGTTGTGATCGACTCGCACCACCGGCTCGTGATGAACGGGAATCTTCACCGAGCTGGCAATGAAGCACTGCTCGTGCGCTTTGTCGTGGAGCTTCATCGCCAGCTCTTCGTCACCACCCTCCGCAATTGTTACCAATGGGTGCAACGTCACTTCCGAGAATGCACCGCTTCCGCCGGGTTTCAGCTCCAGAGTTCCGCTCGCCTCATCCTCGTAAGCGATGACACTGATCTTATTGCGCGCGCAAAGAGCGAGATATGACAGCAAGTGACAGCTCGAGAGCGATGCGATGAAGAGATCTTCCGGATTGTGGAGGTCGGCGTCGCCACGGAACATCGCATCCGCGGAGCCCGCCAGATCGGACTTGCCCTTGAAGCGAATCGTGTATCGCCGACCGTATGTCGCGTAGTTCGAAGTCCCGTCGCCGCGATTTCCATCCCATACAAGTTGTGCTCGATACGCGTGTAAATTTGTCATGTTATCACTCCGTCTTTGATTGAGAACCGCTCCAGTTTCATCAGCTCGCCTGGTATGTCCGACTCGCGAGGAACGGCGAGCATTGCCTGACCGAGTCCGCCTTTCTCCAGCAGCTCGAGGATTCTCGTCGACCGGCGAGTATCCAGCTCGGCGAAGGGATCATCGAGCAGGAGGATCGGCTCGGCGCCGGCGTGCGCGCGTAACGTCGCGGCCTCCAGCATTCTGAGTGCGATCGCGGCCGTTCGCTGTTGACCGGCCGAGCCAAACATTCTCAGCTCACGTCCGTCGAGTGTGAGCTCTATCTCGTCGCGATGCGGGCCGACGTGGGTCATGCCGCGCTTCATATCGAGCGCCCGCTTCTCCTCGAAGGCGGCGAGCATCACGTCGTAGCGCGCCTCGCAGTCAACG
>JBHELX010000082.1:0-2998 GCA_046262875.1 Gemmatimonadaceae bacterium
ACCATTTGGAAACTGTGCCGACACCAGATATTGAAAGCCGCGTAGCCACGCATCTCTGTAGCGCTGATTTGGCTGAACGCTGTCGAGCATTAGCAGGAACTGCATTTGTTCCGTCGTCGAGTTGTTGTCGATCGTGGCAATCCACTGCCACTTGTTGCTCTCAGAGAACCAACTCTGCCCCGGAGCGCGCGGACCTTTCTCGTAATCGACGTGCTTCGACCAACCTCCATTCGGCGTCTGAAACGAGAGAAGATTCTCAGCCAGCGTGCGCGCGCTATCTGATGCGAGCCACGCGTGAGTCATCGCACGCGTGATCTCGAAGCCGTGCGTGTATGGAGCCGGAGTCATCTCAGTTCGACCGAGTCTGCGAAGCTCAGCGTCCATCACCGCGGAGTCCTTGACGCGCTGCGCACGAGATTTTGCGAGATAGTAGAACCAGGCGTTGGCATCCGGCGCGAGCTTCGCGACACGCTCGCCACTCAGGAGTGGATCTCTTTTCGGCTCGGGAGGAAACGTTGGCGGCACGGATGCAGGAATCGGCGCCGCTTTACCTTGCGCGACTCCTCCGCCCGCGCATGCGATGAGTCCGAGTGACACGACTCCTATCGAGAGCCCGCTCAGATTCACGACGCGATTGCCGACAACTCGACTCGTTGCACTCTCGGCACGAGCAGATGAATGATCAGAAGTGCTGTGACGTATGCCGAGCCGCAGATGAGAAAGATCGGAACGTAATTGTTTCCGTTCGAGTTCAGCACGTATCCGGTGAAACGTTGGAAGAGAACTCCGCCCATCGCGCCAGCGAATCCACCGATTCCGACAACCGTACCGACTGCCTGACGCGGAAAGAGATCGCTCGAGAGAGTGAAGATGTTGGCGGACCACCATTGATGTGCCGCAGCTGCAACTCCGACGATCAGCACACTCGCCCAAAGTCCGTTCATCGTCGGTGCGAATGCAGTCGGCACGATTAGCACCGCGGCAATCAGCATCGTCGTCTTGCGCGCAGCGTTCACCGACCATCCGCGTTTTAGAAATGCACCGGAAAGCCAGCCGCCGCCGACAGATCCGACATCCGCGAGGAGATAGATCACAATGAGCGGCGCTGCAACCTGCGCGAGTTTTATTCCGTACCTCGCGTCGAGAAACTTCGGCAGCCAGTAGAGATAGAACCACCAGATCGGGTCGGTCATGAATTTCCCGATTGTGAACGCCCACGTCTCCCGGCGACGGAGCAGCGTCGTCCACTTTATCGATGCCGGTACATCGGGTTCATCGCTCTGGATGTATGCGAGCTCGCGCTTCGAGCATCGCGGATGTTCAGCGGGGCGCCGATAAATCGGAATCCAGAACGCGAGCCAGATAAAGCCAAGCGTGCCGGTAGCGACGAATGCAGCACGCCAGCCCCAGGTGAGCGCGATCCACGGAACGACGAGCGGCGTGATGATCGCGCCGATATTGGATCCCGCATTGAAAATTCCTGTCGCCAGTGCTCGCTCGCGCGACGGAAACCATTCAGCAACTGTTTTTATCGACGCTGGAAAATTTCCGGATTCGCCGATCCCAAGCGAAAAACGCGCGACGCTGAATCCGGTGACGGTTCGGACGAGCGCATGCGCCATCGCGGAAAGACTCCACCAGATTACCGATATGGAGAATCCGATCCGCGTTCCGAGCCGGTCCATCAACCGACCTGCGCCGAGGTAGCCGAGTGCGTAGGCGAATGTGAACCATGAGACGATTGCGCCGTACTGTGCCTCGTTCCAGCCAATGTCTTTTTGAAGAGTGGGTGCGAGAATGCCGAGCACTTGGCGATCGATGTAGTTGATTGTCGTCGCGAAGAAAAGAAGCGCGCAGATGACCCATCGATATCTGCCGATGCCCGAGAGTGCTCCGCTTGCGGCGAGGTCGGTCGCTCCTGCGGCTACTGGCGGAGAGATCTCTTCAACGCTCGACACGGCCGCTCCCTTCGCCCTTCACGAGAGCTTCAACTTCCTCGACGCTCACCCGGTTGAAGTCGCCGGGAATCGAATGCTTGAGACACGAAGCTGCAGTCGCGAATTCAAGCGCTCGCTGATCGTCCTTGTATGTCGTGAGCCCGTAGATCAAACCCGCTGCAAACGAATCGCCGGCGCCGACTCGATCGACGATGTTGGTGATATCGTAACGGCGACTCGTCTTCAGCTCTCGACCGTTGTAGAGAACCGCAGACCAGCCGTTGTGATTTGCGCTATGACTTTCGCGCAGAGTGATTGCCTGCTTCTCCAGGTTTGGAAATACCTCGAAGACTGATTCGGCAATTCGCTTGTAGCTCTCGGTATCGAGGTGGCCTTCTTCGACCTTCACGTTTGCTTTGATGCCGAGCGCTTTTTCGCAGTCTTCCTCGTTTGCGATTCCAACGTTCACGTGCTTGACGATTTCGCGCATAACCTCCGGAGCTTTCTTGCCGTACTTCCAGAGGTTCTTTCGATAGTTGTAATCGCAGGAGACTTTGACGCCAGCTGATTGCGCCGCAGTCACCGCTTCAAGAGCGAGATCGGCCGCACTCTGACTGACAGCAGGTGTGACGCCGCTCAAATGGAACCACGTTGCGCCTTCGAAAATTGTCGACCAGTCGAAATCGCCTTTCTTCGCGAGCGCGATGGACGATCCACTTCTATCGTAGACGACTTTCGATGGACGCTGATTCGCTCCTCCCTCGAGGAAATAAATCCCGATGCGATCGCCGGAGCGTTTCACAAAACTCGTATCGACTCCGAAGGATCGAACCGATTGAAGCGCTGCGTCGGCGAGCGGATTCGATGGCAGCGCAGTCACAAACGAAACGCGTACACCGAATTGCGCGAGTGAAACCGCAACGTTCGCTTCCGCTCCGCCAAACGTCGCTTCCAGTGACGGTGACTGCATGAATCGCTCGAAGCCGGGAGATTTCAAACGCAACATGATTTCACCGAACGTCACGACTCTCGTCACGATGCGCCGACTCCTTCCTTTGCGT
>JBHELX010000083.1:0-2812 GCA_046262875.1 Gemmatimonadaceae bacterium
GCTTTACATCGCAAACTCTTGTCTGTTTCGGACATGCTCGAGTTACTCGTCCAATCCGGTCTCACTCCCGACGCCGCCCTCCGCGCCGCCGCTATCTCAGCCGCCGACTTTCTCGGCCTGCGTGAAACCTACGGCTCCATCGCCATCGGCAAACGCGCCGACCTCCTGCTTCTCGACGACAATCCTCTGCGCGACATCGATAACATTAGACATATCCGCTCTGTGATCCTCGACGGCCGCCTGCTCGACCGCGGCGCGCTCGATCAACTTCTCGCCCACCAGCCCTGAGGCGACAAGGTCATTGGCCTTTAGTCTCTCCACTTTCTACCGTTTCTTAATTCTTCCTTCTTAACTCTTACTTTCGCCGGCGTCTTGTGTTTCCGGCGGGTTTACGCCATCATCTCCTCGTGACATTCACCGTCGAGATCGAGCAGGAAACCGATGGCCGCTGGATCGCCGAGATCGCCCAGATTCCCGGCGCCCTGGCATACGGCGCTACGCGTGAGGAAGCGATCGCTCGTGTCGAAGCACTAGGTCTCCGCGTCCTCGCTGAACGAATTGAACAAGGTGAAACCTCCCCAGAAATCGAGAAGGTTTTCACGATCGCAGCATGAGCCAATGGGGCTCCGCGAAAGCGCGCCGCGTCTTGGCTGCGCTTCTTCGCATCGGCTGGACGATCAAACGGCAAACTCACGGTTCGCATCGAATCCTCTCGCGTTCTGGTTGGCCCGACACCGTCTTCGCCTTCCACGACGGCGAAGAGATTGGCCCGCGCATGCTGGCTCGAATCGCAAAGAAAACAGGCCTCACGCCGGACGATTTGTGATCAGCGCTCCGCTCTTCTTAATTCTTAATTCTTAATTTTATTCCCCGGCTGCTGCAGCGACGCCAGGTTCTGGACGATCGCGACTAGTTCGGCGAAGTCGACCGGTTTCGGCACGTGCATTTGAAACCCTGCTCGCAACGCGCGAGTGCGATCGTCAGCTCGTGCCAATGCCGTAAGTGCGACCGCCGGCACGCGTTTCCCTTCCGGCAGCGCGCGTAACCGGGTGATCAATTCGTAGCCGTCGTGTTCCGGCATGCCAATGTCGCTCAACAACACGTGGGGAATGAACTGGCTGAACACTTCGAGCGCTTCATGCATGGATTGGGCGCCGCGCACCTCTGCACCGCGGCGCTCGAGGGCACGGCTAATCACGTGCACCGATTCCTCCTCATCATCCACCACAAGCACCCTGACCCCGCGAAGGTCTGCCTTGATCGCTGACTCATCCACCTCCGCGTTACGGCTCGCTTCGATCCCGCTGTCAGCTCCCGGCCGTTGCGCTTGGAGCGGCAAACTAACCGTAAAAGTCGCTCCATGGCCTATGCCTTCACTCTCCACCCGCACGCTGCCGCCGTGAAGCTCACTGAGGTTCTTCACGATGGAAAGGCCGAGACCCAATCCGCCGTGCCGACGAGTGGTGCTCGGATCGGCCTGCCGAAAACGCTCGAAGACGGAGCCGAGAAATTCCGGAGCGATACCCTGGCCGGTGTCAGTCACGGAAATCTCAGCGTGCGAATTGGCGCGCTTGAGGATCACGTGAACGCGACCTTGTTTCGGCGTGAACTTGATTGCATTCGTGAGCAAATTCCAAACGATCTGTTGGATGCGATTCCTGTCGCCCATGATCCTGCCATTCATGCTCGAAAAAGCGTGAGTGAGACGGATATCCTTCCCGTCCGCGGCCGGTCGTGCCGTTTCGATTCCAGCCATTACGATTTCGGAAAGATCAAGCCGTTGGATGTCCAGGTGCAGCTTGCCCGATTCGATCCGGCTCATGTCGAGCAGGTCCTCGATCAATTGCCCCTGGGCCCGGGCATTGCGTTCGATGATCGGGATGGCTTCCGCCACATCCTGCGGCCGGGCCCCGTCTTTCAGGATCTGCGACCATCCAAGAATGGCGTTCAGTGGGGTGCGAAGTTCGTGTGACAAAGTGGTGAGAAATTCCCCCTTGATCCTGTTAGCCCGGGCCAGTTCCTCATTCACCTGGGCCAGGCGGCGTTGGGCCTCTTTCTGCGCGGTAATGTCGCGAGCGATCTTCGACGCTCCGACAATGATGCCTTCCGCGTTGCGAATCGGCGAAATCGTCAGCGACACATCGATGATTGTGCCGTCTTTACGTTGCCGCTTGGTCTCGAAATGGTCGACTCGCTGGCCCCGGTGAAGCTGCGCGAGAATTCCTACTTCTTCATCCTGCCGATCAGGAGGCAGGAGTTTAACGATCGATTCTCCGATCATTTCCTCGGCGGCATATCCAAACATCCGCTCCGCTGCCTTGTTCCAGCTCATCACAATACTTTGGAGGTTCTTGCTCACGATGGCGTCGTCCGATGAATCGACGATCGCCGCGTACAAGAGATCGGCTGGGATGAAAGTGGTCGATGAACTCATGGTGTCATTACATCAATCGGATTTTGAGGTCGGCTCAGATGCCCACCGTCGTACGTGTGAATCAGAACTCTGCAAATTCCAGCGCCGCCATTGCCCACCCCCGGCACCGGCCGCGCCAAGACTAAGTGTAGCGGCGGGTCTCCCCACCCGCAGAAACTCCGCGTTTCATCCGCAGATTACACAGATTAACACAGATTTTTTAGTCCCTTAATCTGCGTCCATCTGCGTTAATCTGCGGATGAAACGAATTCTCGCGAACCTAACGATCTTCTTCGCCCTTGCGCTTTGCCCCTCCCTCGCGCGCGCCGACACCGAACAGGACAAAGCCGCCGTCCGCGACCTCGTCGGCACCCAGCAAGCCGATGCCTGGAACAAGCA
>JBHELX010000084.1:0-2760 GCA_046262875.1 Gemmatimonadaceae bacterium
CGCGACCGCGCGGAGATTGCCCGCGCGCTAACCGAAGCTACGGCCGGCACACGCAAGGCCGAGCAGACGACGGACTTCATGCTGGGCTTATTCGAGGCAGCTGAACAAGGGAAGTCGCTCACCGATACGGTGACGGCGCGCGAGCTGCTGAACCGCGGCCTCCAACAGGCTCGGGAGCTCTCGGCACAGCCAGAGATGCAAGCACAGATGTTCGATGTGATCGGCCGTCTTCACACGCAACTTGGCAACTATGATGAAGCGCAATCGCTGCTCGAGCAGGCACTGGCCTTGCGCCGGCGATTGCACGGTAACCGTCACCCGGACGTTGCGACCAGCCTCGAGAACCTCGCGAACGTAGCGACTCTGAAGCAGGACATTCCGCGAACGGTCGAGCTCCGTCGTCAAGCTTACGCGCTCCGCCAACAGCTCTCCGGAGTTTCCGATTCGAAAACGATGGATGCGCTCTATGAGCTCGCGTTCGCACTGCATCAGTCAGAAAATCGAGAGGAAGCCGATCGATTATTCAATCACTGGATCGCGCAGATTCAGAGACAACCGCCAGTCGTCACGGCGACGCGCGCCGATCAACTCGCCGCGGCAGCAGCACTTGTCCGAATGCAAGCGCGTCCGGCTGACGCGGAGGCGATGTATCGCCACGCCCTCTCGATCCGCCGCGCCGTTTATGGTGACAATCATCATGTCGTCGCGGGAACGCTCGTCGGGCTCGCGCTCGCGGTGAGTGATCGCGGGCGTCCTGACGAGGCCGATTCGCTCCTCGAGAAGGCTGTTGACATGTTGCGAGCCACGTATCCCGGCGGCCATCCGGAGCTGGCGAGTGCGCTGCGGTTCCACGGATCGCTTCTGATGCGGCACAAACGATTTGCGGATGCGATTCCTCGACTTCGCGAAGCGCTTGCGATGAAAAGGCATTTCCTCGGACCGGATGCTCTCGATGTGGCTAACACGAGTGTTGACTTGAGTCACGCGCTGGCCAGCACGGAACAATACCAGGAAGCCGAGGAGATCGGGCGCGACGCGCTCCGTATTTATCGCAAACTGTTCGACGATCGGAATGCGATGGTGTACCTCGCGCGCATATCAATCGGTGACGCACTGACCGGCGAACATCGCTTTGACGAAGCGGAGCCGTTACTGCTGGCGTCGTACTCTCGCTTCCAGCACCCGAACCCAATCACGAAGGCGTGGCGCGCTGATGCTTTATCGGCCCTGGTTCGGCTGTACAACGCCGAGGGAAAGCGGAACCTCGCGATGAAATACAGCGCGCTCGCCGATGTTGTGCCGGCGCGACCAGCAGCGCGGTAAAACGCGTCGCCAGGGCGCTCTGCGCTGGACCAGCTCTTGCCCTCCCGTCACATTGAATTTCCATGACAACTCACCGAGCAATCGTCGACGGTCTCACTCGAGCGTCAGCAAACGGCGAATCCGTTGTGCTGGCGACTGTAGTTCGAGTCACTGGCTCGAGCTACGGCGGCGTCGGCGCGCGCATGCTCATTCGCGGCGACGGTTCGACCGTAGGACTCGTCAGCGGCGGATGCCTCGAATCGGATTTGGCCGAGCACGCGCGACGAGTTCACGAGGGTGGGCGTGCTGAGGTTGTGCGATACGACACACGAGACGACGACGACGCCCCATGGGGACTGGGACTTGGCTGCAATGGACTGATCGACGTTCTTCTCGAGCCGCTGCCGCCCGCACGCGCGAATTATCTCGCCAAGCTCATCGATCGCGCGCTCAGAGCAGATAAACCGTCAGTCCTGACCACGGTAATCAAGACGCGCGAAAGCGAAGGTGCGCCGGGAATCGGTGCGCACGCGTTGATCATCGGCAATCGAATCGAAAAAACCGGCGGATGGGGAACCGGTGACATCCTCGCGAAAGCAACGAGCGACACCAATGAAGTTTTCACCGCCGGGCGACGCGGACTCGTGCGCGAATTCGGCGGAGTGGAAGCCGCTTACGAGGTGCTCACGCCGGCGGTTCCCCTCGTGATTTGCGGAAGCGGACCAGACGTTGTTCCACTCGCGCGATTGGGGACTGAGCTCGGATGGACGGTGACCGTCGTCGATCATCGACCATTCGATCAATCGCACGCTTCGCGTTATCCGGGCGCGCGCATTGTCGAAGCGCCCGAAGCGGCGGAGCTCGGCGAAGCAGTGACGCTCAATGAGCGAACTGCCGCAGTGGTGATGTCGCACAATCTCGCACGCGATACCGATTATGTCGGCGCACTTCTCGCTGCGAACGTGGCGTACATCGGAGTGCTCGGCCCGCGCGGTCGCACGGAGAAAATGTTGTCCGATCTCGCATCGCGGTCGAGTGAGCCGCTCGAGAATGCAGTGCGATTGTTCGCGCCGGTGGGAATGGACATTGGCGGTGATGGGCCCGACGCAATTGCTCTTGCCATCGTCGCGGAAATCTCAGCCGTCGTGAATCAGCGAGCGGGTGGACACTTACGGGATAAGAAAGGGCCCCTCCACGAGCGATCGGCCGATAGAGCGATAGAGCGATAGAGCGATCGCCCAATCGCTGTATCGCCCATCGCCCGATCGCTCAATCGCTCTACCGCTCTACCGCTCTACCGCTCAATCGCTCAATCGCTCTACCGCTCTAGATTTCACTGATGATCGGCACCGTAATTCTTGCTGCTGGTAGCTCGACGCGATTTGGCTCGCCCAAGCAGCTGCTCGTTCACAAAGGCCAATCACTTGTGCGCGTCGCGGCAAAAGCAGCAACTGCCGC
>JBHELX010000085.1:0-2667 GCA_046262875.1 Gemmatimonadaceae bacterium
CCCTTCCTCTCTTCCCTTCCATCTCTCTCGCATCTCGCACGGCGAAAGGAGTCGCCATTCACCATTGGGATGAAGCAGTCCTCTCGCGGCTGCTTCGTCGATCGTGAGATCGTAACGCAGTGCCGTGAGAATGTCGTGAACGAGACGACTCTTCTCGTCGATGTAGCGCGGATCATTCACCGCAACCCACGGCACATGATTTTTTTCCGCGACGTCGATCAGCGCAGCAGCAAGCGCAGCTTCACATCCACCGGTGTGATGCAGCTGAACTTCGACAGCGAGATTTTCGCCGAACACTTCGCGCCATTCATTCAACGTGCGCTGAGCTGCCGAGTATTCGCAGGCGGCAATCTTTGCGGCGATTGGTCCGGTTGCAGGTCCAGTGAGCGCCTGCACTCCCGCGCTTCGCTCTGCAACATCTTTCCACGAAACGCGCGGACGTCCGCGCAGCTTCAAGTTCTGTCCCTTCTCCCACTTGTTGAGATCGGAGTGAAGTCGCGCGCGTGTGATGAGTGATGCGATGTTGCGATATCCTTCCGCGTTGCGCGCAATCAATCCAACGGGATGACCATCGACGTTGAGCTCTGCGCCAACGATGGGATCGATCCCAACGCGTTTTGCTTCCAGGCAGAATCGAATGATGCCGCCAATGTCGGCGTTGTCTGTTATTCCAATGCTGTGGTATCCGAGCTCAGCCGCTTTTCTTGCCAAGGCTTCGGGATTGACGGCGCCGTCGCCGAAGGAAAACGCTGTGTGGGCTCGGAGCTCGACGGGCATATCTATATGTAGTACCGAATAAAACCCGAAGCAACCACCTAGCCAGGAAGTATGTATGACCATAGATTATGACCATAGTCAACCGGTCATGACCATGAAATCAATTCCTGCAGGAGAATTCAAGGCGAAATGCCTCGACCTTCTCGACAAGGTGAAGGAGCGTCGAGAGGAGTACGTCATTACTAAGCGAGGAGTGCCCTTCGCGAAGCTGGCTCCCGTCGAACCACGTCGTGGCGATTTTGTCGGTTGGATGCGAGGTACCGTTATCGACTCGAGCGGACTCCTCGAGCCTAACGACGAGCCTTGGGGAGAATCGGAGTCGGATCCATTGAACAAGCCGTGACATGCCCCCAAAATTTTTTCTGCTCGACACCCACGTGTGGATCTGGGCTTTGGAGGAAGATCAGCGAAACCTCTCTCCTAAAATCCTGCAGTTCGTGCGTGAGCGTGGAAAAGCAGGAGAAATTCTTGTCTCGGACATTTCGTTTTGGGAAGTCGCGAACAAATCATCCGGAGGAAAGCTTACGCTTTCGATCGAAACTGCCCTGTGGTTGGAGCGTGCCGCAAACGCACCTGGAGCGACGTACCTACCCATCGAACGAGCGGCATTGATTCAGAGCACTCGGCTCGGAGGTGCCCCGCCACGGGATCCGGCGGATCGAATTCTGATCGCGACTGCTCAACTGAATGCTGCGACCTTAGTCACAGCGGATGCGCAGATTATCGACTACGCTCGCGGGAAAAATGAGCTCTCTGTTCACGACGCGCGTAACTAATGATGCGTAGAATAAAGATCGAAGTGGATCCCGATGCCATAAAGCACGGCGAGAAATACTGCCGGCTACATCGAACAGATCTTTCACAGCTCGTAAATGATTTCCTGAAGTCCCTGCCTCTCGAAACAAAGAAGAAGTCAGAGTACTCTCCCGCCGTGCAGCGCCTCATCGGTGCAGCACGTCCGAAGAAACCGGGACAGCGGCCGCCAGATGTTGAAGACTATCACCGCTACCTCATGAAAAAATACGGCGGGGAGGAATGATCAGCCGTGATTGAGAACAGCGCGTGA
Source organism: Gemmatimonadaceae bacterium (assembly GCA_046262875.1). GTDB lineage: Bacteria > Gemmatimonadota > Gemmatimonadetes > Gemmatimonadales > Gemmatimonadaceae > UBA4720. Next base: position 1,844 of record JBHELX010000085.1, read on the forward strand.
ACCAATCGCTCAAACAGATCGATCTGCAATCGATGCTCGACGTTGCGATCGAAGAAGCACGATCCGGTCTCGCCGAGGAAGGGATTCCAATCGGCGCAGCGCTCTTCACGCGCGACGGAAAACTACTCGGCCGCGGACACAACCGTCGCGTACAGCACGGTGATCCATCCGCGCACGGTGAGACTGACGCCTTTCGAAACGCAGGAAGGCAGTCGAGTTATCGCAACACGATCATGGTGACGACCCTCGCTCCATGCTGGTACTGTAGCGGACTCATCGTTCAATTCGGCATCGGCGCAGTTGTTGTCGGCGAATCGAAAACTTTTCAAGGCGGCTTGCAATGGTTGATCGAGCGAGGAGTGGAAGCCGTTGACCTCGATTCGCAGGAGTGCCGGGAGCTGTTGCAGAAGTACATCAGCGCACATCCCGATATTTGGAATGAGGATATCGGGAAGGAATGAGATCTTGAATAACGCCGCTCGTTTTGTTCTGATTGCGTTTGTTCTCGCGTGCAGCGGGAAACAGGACACCGAACACAACATCACTGATACAACCTCTGTTGAAATTCCGCCGCCGCCGGAATCAGTCACTGCGCACAACGAAGCGTTGACTCATGGGCCGCCGATCTGCCCACGACGTCCGGGCTCGACACTCATCACGAGCAAAGGCATTGGTCCCGCACAGCTCGGCGTCTCACTCGATTCGTTGAACAAGCTTTGCACTGTTCGCGATTCCGCGCGCAGAGAAGATCAAGGACAGCCGCCAAATGGCAAAGCAATTTCAGTCGGCGAAGGATCCGCGCCGATTCTTCTCTTCATCGACAA
>JBHELX010000086.1:0-2616 GCA_046262875.1 Gemmatimonadaceae bacterium
ACATTAAATGACGAATCCATCAACAACTGAATTTCCTGAGACTTACGAGCATACCGAAGTCGAGACACGCATCGCCGCCCTTTGGGAAGATGCGCACTTGTACGACTACGATCCGAATTCGCCGAACCCCGTTTATTCGATAGACACGCCTCCTCCTTACGTGTCCGCTGCCCATCTCCACGTCGGACACGCAATGTCCTACGCGCAGGCGGAATTCGTCGTTCGATACCGCCGCATGCGCGGTTATTCGATTTTTTATCCGATGGGCTTCGACGACAACGGGTTGCCCACCGAGCGATTCGTCGAGCGCACATACAAGATCAACAAGCACAACGTCACGCGATCAGAGTTTCGTCGTATCTGTCTCGAGGAGACTGCGAAGCGCGCGAAAGTTTACGAGCGAATCTGGCGCGCACTCGGCCTCTCAGTCGATTGGCGACTTCGCTATTCAACCATTGATCCGCACTCACGCAAAACCGCGCAGAAATCTTTTCTCGATCTCCATCGAAAGGGACTTCTCTATCGCACCGACGAGCCCGTGCTCTGGGACTCAGCAGACGAAACGGCTCTCGCTCAAGCAGATCTCGACACCCTGGAGAGAAAGGGAAAGTTGCTCGACATCGCATTCGCCGGCGAAGATGGGTCCGACCTGATCATATCTACCACTCGACCAGAGCTGATACCGGCGTGCGTCGGATTGTTTTTCCATCCGAAGGACGAACGCTATGCGCGGCTGCGAGGCAAACACGCAAAGGCGCCGATCTTCGGTCAACCAGTTCCGATTCTCGAATCAGAAGAAGTAGATCCGGAATTCGGAACCGGTCTAATGATGGTCTGCACATTCGGCGACGCCGAGGATGTGCGCAAATGGCGCGAGTATAAGCTCGACACGAGAATCGTGCTGACACGCAACGGCCGTCTCAATGAGCTCGGCGGAAAATACGCGGGATTGCAGACGCCACAGGCTCGCGCTGCCATCATCGAAGAGTTGAAGGCGCAGGGACTGATTCGCGGTGAAAAACTCGTCGAGCAGGCTGTTTCAATCGCCGAGCGCTCGGGTCAGCCAATTGAATTTCAGATGGTGCCGCAGTGGTTCATTCGTGTCCTCGACGCGAAGAAGGAGTTCCTCGACCGCTCTGCTGAGCTCGAGTGGCATCCGCCACACATGAAGACACGTCTCGATCAATGGATCGAAGGACTGCGCTACGATTGGAACATTTCGCGACAGAGATTTTACGGCGTGCCCTTCCCGGTTTGGTACGCCGAGGAAACGGGAGAAGTCATTCTTGCCGACGAAGCAGACCTTCCTGTCGATCCAACTGAGGATGCGCCGCCGCAATGGGCGCGGGAGAAATTCGCCGGTAAAACGATCGTGCCCGAGAACGATGTGATGGACACGTGGATGACATCGAGTCTCTCACCCGAAATCAATACGAACTGGGCGGAAACTCCCGGAAGAATCGGCGATCCGTCTATGCTTCCAATGTCCCTTCGTGTTCAGGCGTTCGAGATCATCCGGACCTGGCTCTTTTACACCCTCGTGAAGTCGCATTACCACAGGAACGACATCCCGTGGAAAACCGTGATGATATCCGGATGGGGACTCAACGAGCAGGGAAAGAAAATCGCGAAGCGTGATCTCGAGGCGAGCACCGATGCATCCGGGTTCAATCGCTACGATCCCTACTCGATCATCCAGCGATACGGCGCAGACGCGCTTCGATACTGGGCCGCGGGATCAAGACTCGGAAACGATCTCCGCTACAACGAGAAAGACGTCAAGTCGGGCCGGAAGTTTGTCGTCAAGCTTTGGAACGTCGCGAAGCTTTGCGCGACATACGGCGCGGATTTCAATCCTTCAACCGACATGGTTCCTCTCGCACAACGCCCGCCGGAAGATCGCTGGCTAATGTCACGCCTCGATCACGTCGTCGAGCAAGTCACCGACTCGTTTGAATCGTACGATTATGCGCTCGGTCGTGACGCGCTCGAGAAATTCTTCTGGAGCGTTTACTGCGACAATTATCTCGAGATCATCAAGCATCGTTTCTGGCATCCCGAAGCTTATGATCCGCAATCGACAGCGTCGGCACAGAGCACGCTCTGGGAAAGTTTGCGCGTGATGCTCGGACTCATCGCGCCGTACCTCCCGTTTGTTACCGAGGAGATTTATCAGAGGATGTTTGCAGCGGGCGAAGACGTGAAATCGGTACACGTGACGACCTGGCCTGTGGTCGACACCAATCGTCGAGACGCGGAAGCCGAAGCTTCGATGCAGCTCGTACTACTTGCGCTCGAGGGTTGGCGATTCGCGCGCAGCAATGCAAAACTTCCCGCGCGCCAATCGATCGAGCGGATTATTCTCGAAGTGCCGCCAGAAACGCGCGCTGGACTTGCTGAAGTAGACGCCACGCTGCGCTCTGCGCTTCGAGTTCAGAATGTGGAATTTGGTGAAGGCGATCTCGACACAGGTCACGAAGGGTGGAAACTCTCAGTCGCGCTCGGCGCGGAACCGGTGACGTGAGCGCGACTCGCGCACTGATTCTACTCAGCGCGATTCCGTTTCTGCTTCGTGCGCAGTCCCAGCCGCCGCGCGCCGTTCGCCTCGACCTACCT
>JBHELX010000087.1:0-2608 GCA_046262875.1 Gemmatimonadaceae bacterium
GTTGTTTCGGATCCAGCGCATCGCGTAGCGCATCGCCGAGCAAATTGAAACCGAGCACGGCCATTCCGATCGCGAGTCCCGGAAAAACCGAAGTCCACGGCGCGCGCCGCAGTTGATCGAGATCACGCCCATCGGCAATCATCGAACCCCAGCTCGGCGCCGGTGGAGGAACTCCCAATCCAAGGAACGAGAGCGCCGCTTCGGCCATAATCGCACCGGCGACTCCAAGAGTTGCAGCAATCACAACCGGCGCGATGACATTTGGCAACACATGCTGAAGCATGATGCGCCAGTCACGCGCTCCCAGCGCGCGTATCGCCTGCACGTACTCGAGCTGTCGCACTACGAGCACCTGGCCCCTCACCAATCGCGCCATTCCCGCCCAACCGACAACACCGATAGTCACGAACACAACTCCCATCGACGGCTGAAACGCAGCAACCATCGCGATAAGAAGAAGCAGAGTCGGAAATGCCAACGTGACATCCGCGAGACGCATCACGAGCTCCTCCACCCAGCCGCCGTAGAATCCCGCGAGCAATCCGAGTGTCACACCAAGTAAAAGTGCGATCCCCTGCGAAACGATTCCCACAGTGAGCGACACCCGCGCTCCGTAGACAAGTCGCGACCAGATGTCACGTCCCTGCACATCGGTGCCGAGCCAGTGCGCCGGAGATGGACGCTGCAACAAATGCGAGAGATCGATGTGAAGTGGATCCTGTCGCGCGATGAGTGGCGCTGCAATCGCTGCGAGTGTCATGATGACGACAACGGCGATACCGAAGCGGGCGCGGTTGTCGGTGAGTAGACGACGACGCTGCGCTTTATCGAGCATTCAAACGTCGAGCGTGGGGTCGCGAAGCTCCGGCGGCGTGTCTTCCGGCTGTCGTCGCCAGCGCCGGTGCTGCCAGAAATATTGTTCCGGAACTTTTCTTACCCATTTTTCGAGAAGCTCGGTGAAGCGAATGACGATTGCATCTATGTCTTTCTCCCGATTGCCGGTGAGCGTCACTTCGACCGGCTCGATGATCACGCGATATTTTCCGTTTGGCAGCCGTATTCCGTCGACAAAGAATACGGGAGCATTGAATCGCAAAGCGAATACCGCGGCGCCGCGCGGAGTCTTTGCAGGCCGTCCGAGGAAGGTCACGTAAGTCGAGGCGAGCCCCTTTACGCCTTGGTCCGAAAGAAAGCCGACAGCTTTTCCAGCCCTCAGGGCTCGCGGAGTTCGTTTAACCGCGTCGGAGTCGTGCATCACCTCCATTCCAAGCGACGTCCGAATCTCATTCACGAACTCGCCGAACAGCGGGTTCCCCATTCCGCGCGCAATCACCTCGAACGGAATTCCTCGCGCCGCGATATATCCGCCGAGGAGCTCCCAGTTCCCGTGATGGCCGGCGACGAAGATCATTCCCTTCCCTTCGGACCGCGCGCGCTCGACGTTTTCCCATCCGTCGACTTGTTCGACCAATTTCAGGACCGCGCGCTCGCCCTGGCGTGGCAATAACGCTGTCTCGATCGCAGTGCGTCCCAGATGCTCGAATGATGCGCGGGCGATACGCTGCACTTCTTCATGCGACTTTTCCGGGAACGCTCCCGCAATTTGCTTTTCGACTACGCGTTTTCTTATCCCAAGCGGCTTGTATCCCGCCGCACCGAGTCTCGCGCCAATCCGACACGCTGTTTCCCAGCTTAGCAGATTCAGTCCGTTGAGTAGTCCGCGCATTGAATAAAATTCGATGCGTTGCGAAAGCGTCGCTTTCATCGCTCGCCTTCGCGCGGTCCGGCAACCTTGTACGCGAATTCGCGGGTGTCGCGTGCAACGCGATCCCAGTTGTAGTGCGTCTCGACAGCAAGTCGCGCCGCTCGGCCCATAGCTTTTCTGCGTTCGTCATCGCGAAGCAACGCCGCGATCGCTGTTGTTGTTGCGGCAGTGTCAGTCGGTGGAACGACAATCCCCGTTTCTCCAGCACGAACCGCGGAGCGCACTCCGCCTGAGTCGCCGGCGATTGCTGGTACGCCCGATGCTGCGGCCTCGAGAAACGAAATACCAAATCCTTCGACATTTATGTCACGATCGATTCGCGAGAGTCCCACGTAGAGAGTCGACGTCGCGTAGGCTTCGGGAAGTTGGTCGTCGCTGAGCAGGCCGGCGAAAGTCACGCGGTCGTCAACACCGAGCTCGCGCGCGAGAGCACGTAAATGATTCTCGTAATGTCCTTCACCAACCATCACGTATCGCAAATCGGGAAACTCGTCGTGCAACGCAGCGAGAGCGCGAATCGCCGAATCCTGCCCTTTGTGCGGAACAAGTCGAGCGACGGTGACGAGGATCTGCGCGTCACCGACTCCCCACTTAGCGCGCAGCGCTCCACTGTCGCGCGATGGATGAAATCTCACTGGATCGGTTCCCAGATCGAATGCTGCAACCGGCGGCGGAGACTGAATGCCGACTAACTTCATGACTTCGCCGCTCAGCTCGGCGACCCATTTCGACGTGGCAACAATACCCGCTGCACTTCCCAACATTCGCCGAGCTCCGGCGCGTTTCACGCCGCGCTCGCTTTTCATTTTTTCCCGCAGCAAGTCACCGCCGTTCACGTACATC
>JBHELX010000088.1:0-2500 GCA_046262875.1 Gemmatimonadaceae bacterium
GGTATCAGTCGATCGGAAAAACGGATCGGCGGCATCGCCGGGTGCGCGCGTCAGCTTCGTGCTCACGTACGGCAGAATCTCCAGTCGCGACGGAGATTTCACATCTTCGAGTCCGACGAGATCGCCGAATCGCGAAACGAAGCCGGAACTTTGCGGCGTCCACGGCGACCACGTGTCGCGCTCATTTGTGCGCGCGATGTCGCGCATCACCTGGAATCCCCAAGTCCTCGGCCCTGCCGACGAGCCGAAGCGGAGCTGCGACAGCGGGATTCTGTATTCCGCGACCCACCCCGCCGAATCGACGCGGGTGCCGACTTCCCAGACCGCGTCCCAGTTCAGATCCTCGGCGCCGTCGTTGGATGTGTAGACATCCTTCTTCACGCCCCGCGGATTCACGGTGAACCGGAATGCAGTGCGCCGATCGTGGTACGAATCAATGATGAGGTGGACCCAGTCAGAGTAAATCCCGGATGCATCGCGCCGAGCGAGCTGCGCGGCGATCGAGTCCGGCCGCGGGTCCGGCATTCTGATTCCGACGTAAAGCGCCGCATCGTCGTAGAGGACGCGCACTTCGGTCTGGTAGGGCGAGCGCAGGCCGGGTTTTGGATAGCTCTCGGTGAAATCCGACGTCACGGGCGCCTTCTGCCAGTCAGGCTCGTCGAGGATTCCGTCGAGTCTTATCTCGCCGGTTCGTCTCACCGCCTGCGCGACTCGAGTGGAATCGACGCGTGGCCGTGCGGAGACGCGGTTCGTGGTGTCGGTCGGGTTCTGGGCAGTGAGAAGCTGCGGAACCGGGGCCAGCAGAGCCAGCAGGCAGACAAGAACTTTATTCATCGGACGGGAGAGCAGGATGGAAGGTCAACAGGCGATCGCTAGTCGCCTCTATATGTATAAGTATTTGACGTTGGCCGGGGCGATAGGGTTTGAAAATCCGTTACGATTCGGTCACGAATCGGCTAACGGCCGTTAACTGCAAGTACGAAGAGTATGCGTGGGCGGTTTCGGACCAACAAGAAACTCGACCCCAATGCCGGCGACTAGTCGCTCTTTCTGAATACGAGAATCCTGAGGCTATCGATTCCGGGTCCCGTTTCGCGCGTTTCGGTGACCAGCCGGCGCCGATCGGCTGAGACAGTCATGCGGACATCATACCGGTGATCCAAACCTGGCGCCTGCAGGATGATCGTCGTGCGAAGAACATCTCCTTCCCACCACGATCTCGTTCGAGAAATCGTGTCGCCGCGCACGACGGTTGTCACTCGTCCGTCGTTTTGCTCGTACGAGCCTCCGGCGCGAACGACGTTGCTTTCCCGATACTGAATGATGTGCTCGAACAGCCACGCCGAGTCCAGGTCGAGGATTCTCATCTCCACACCGCTTTCGCGACCGGAGAGAATCGGACTGCTGACAGTGGTGTCCAGCAGCCAGGTGCCGATGAATTCGGGATGGCGAGCGTAGCCGCCGTGAGCGCAGGAAAAGAGCGCGAAAATCAGCCCCAGGCCGTAGGCAACGCGGTTCCCCTTCGCCATCCTCGCCCTACGGAACGGGGCCCAGGTACTTATCCAGCCATGCGAGTGTTTCGCGAATCAAGGCCATCCGCGGCACATCGTGACCACCTTCGTACACGATCCATTTCTTTTTGTCGGCGGGGGTGCCGAGCACTTGGAAGAACGGTTTCTGCGCGAGGTCGAGCGGAAAAAAGAAATCGTATTTTCCGTTCAACATTAGAACGGGCATGGTGACATGCGGCAGGAAGTTGAACGGATCGGCTTCCGGTCTGATGTCTTCCATTCCCAGACCTGCGACATAAAGCACTGCCGTTTTGATCCTGTTATCGGTAGCAAGCACCAGCGGCGCCTCGTTGGATCCCCAGCTATGGCCGAAATACGCGATGCGCGACGTGTCCATATCTGAGCGCGTGGTGAGATAGTCGATCGTTCGACGGACGTCCTTCACCCACATTACCGCATGGTCCCGCCAGAAAATTGACGGATTGGCCACATCACTCTTCAAGCTGTCCTGGCGCTCGAATGTGCTCTTGAAGATTGGCAGCACGAGTGCGCGCCCGTTCTTTATCGCGAAACTCGGAACGAGGTAGCGCGCGCCAGTTTGGCGGACGCTGTTCGTAAGATTTATTACGCCGGATCCAGGGAAGAAAACGACGGATTGGTAAGGTGGTTTGCGATGCTTCGGCACATAGACGTTGGCGAACATTCGCTCGTTACCGTACGCCGCGTCGAAGCTCACACGCTCGACCGTCCAGTCTTCGTTCGTCGTGTCGCGCGACTCGATTTTTGCGTTGAGCGCCGCGCGATCGTAGTCATAGAAATGCCGGAAGGTTTCGAAAAGGGCGGCGGACACCGGCTTCTCACGCTCGTAATCGCGAAATGCGCGCGCGATTGGACGCTGGGCCTCCGCGAGCGTGGCCTCGCCCTGCAGATATTTCACCAGCCTGATGCCATTGATCTGATTGCGATCCATCGCGGGCTGTGCGTAGGCG
>JBHELX010000089.1:0-2454 GCA_046262875.1 Gemmatimonadaceae bacterium
CTGGATACGCCAGTCGCCCTTTTCCTTCCGAAGAACAGCTGATTCCAGCCAGCTCAGATCTTTTGTGCCGGATGCATCCTTGATGGAGCCACGATTGACATACGTAATCCAGGCGACGTCCCCAGAAATGTGAACTTCAGGCTCGTTTACGGTCCAGACATAAACCTTGCCCGCGGCGTGCGCCGCTTTGATTAGGTCCATCAAAGCATCGCGGGTGAAACGCCCTCCAGCATCGAAAGCATAGAAGTTGGGAGCGGTAACAGCGTGAAGCCTGTCGAGATCATCGGCCGTAGCTGCGGCAAAGAACGAGCGGATGGCCTCTGTTACTTGAGCCTCGTCGGCGGCCGGTGGACCTGACTGATCCGATGCTGCGGCGCCGAGGGCCGACGTCAACAGCGAGGCAGTCGCGAAAAAAAAGGTGTGATATGTGGTCATGGTATTGGATCTCGGCGATTCATAAACGTTTAAGTCGATTACGCCTGATTGTCGCGACAACGAACCAGGAAGCTCCTGCGATGCCTGCAATAACCGACAAGAACTGGAGAGTATCGCCGATTTTGCGTTCGGCGAATACCTCCTCGAAATCGTACAACCCTGAGTCGACCGTATGATAAAACATCTTGTTGGTATATTTCCAATCCGCATGCATCCGAATCCCAACGCCCACGAGAAGCATCACGGCTGCGACGACCAGTAAAGTAACGGGATATTTCATCCAGCTATGGTGTCATCAGTTTGTGTTTATCGTCTAACGCGAACAATCATGCTGCCGTCCCTGTCACTCGGCTCAGTCGCTCCATTCTTAATTTCGTAGCTACTTCTTCCTCGGAGCTTCCAGATCGGCGCCGGGCTGATGGTCGCCGCGACGCATATCGCTCACTGCTTCGATGAGTGTGCGAGCGGCGTTTCTGACTTCTTCCTGGAACGCGTCGTCTTTGTCGAGAGCTTCGTGGCTGGTGGCATATGGTTCGTAGTAGCCGATGTAACGGTCTAGGAGTGCCATCGTGCCGGCGGGAACCAGCTCCATGTCTTCGAGCCAATCGTTGATCGCCGCGCATACCCGCTCCGCGCCGACCGCGTCGCCATGCGCGATGACGGAAAACATTCGTCCTTTCAAATGCTTTGGGTAATCCCAGCCCTTTAGCTCGAGAGCCTTTGCTTCGTCAGGTTCTTTGCCGTGCGTCGTGGTCGGATCGGGATTGCCGCCATCGGCGCAGACCAGCCGGTCCATCATCAGCTTGAGCGGACTGGTCGCCTGATACCAATGCACGGGCGTAACGATCATCACTCCATGGGCGGCGACCCACCGCGGATAGATGTCGTTCATCCAATCACCGATCTGCCCGAGGTAATGATTCGGGTAACAGGAGCACGGCCAATGACAGAGCGGCATCGCCGTCGAGACGCAGGCTTTGCACGGGTAAATCACGCGGCCGAACTCCGACGTGAGGTTGCTCAAGTCGAGAAAGTCGATCTCAAAGCCGATTTCGGTTTCCATCCGCTCCCGCGCGATAGTCGCGATGCGAAACGTTTTCGACATTTCGCTCGGGCAAGTCTCATCCGTCCGCGGCGACGCACAAATGAGAAGGATACGGGACGGTCCGCCCGGATCTTCGAATTGCTTTTGCGCCGCGAGAATTCTGTCGCGCGCCTCGAGCCATTCCGTTGCGAGCTCATGTTCCGGATCGGCAAACTCCGGACCGGCCTTGCGCGTGTGCGGACTCTTCCGGTGATCGTCGTAGGCCTGCCACGCGATTTCCGCCAGCGCGTCGATCTTATCCCGCTCCGGATCGAATCCCGGATCGCAAAACCGTTCTTTCCATCGTCGTTGAAACTCCTCCCGGCTCAACCGCGTCGACCCCTGCCCGGTTCGGACTTTCGGATTAAACAATCGCATTCTGGCTATTCGATCATTATCTCTGCCGGGAAACGAGCCTGCTTTTTCATCCAGGAACGCGTCGGATGCTGGAACGATGTAGCGTCGGGTGTCACCACCCGAAGTCTCGGGGGACTTCTCGCTGGCAATCGTGTAACGTTGCATCGTGAGCCTCAAATACCCGGTGGTGCTCCACAAATCTGATGAAGGCTATGCCGTCAATTGCCCGGCGCTTCCGGGCTGCTGGTCCCAAGGTGCGACGGAAGATGAAGCAGTAGAAAACATCCGTGATGCAATCCGCGAATATCTTGCTGCGATCAGGGAGAGCGCTCCGGCCGAAGCCCTTCGTGAAATCGAAGTGACCGTCTAACTGTGCCGAAAATTCCCGGCGCCAATCATCTCCGGGCAATCGCCGCCTTCGAGAAAGCCGGTTTCCGAGTCGTTCGACAAGGCAAGCATCGCCGCTTCGATTTCCTGCACGGTGCTCATGCTCGGAGTCTAAACCACTGCGACCTCGCTCAGCAATCAGTAATGAGTAATTGCGACGGCGAGCCCCGAGCCCTAAGTCGTCCTTCACG
>JBHELX010000090.1:0-2367 GCA_046262875.1 Gemmatimonadaceae bacterium
GTGGGAGCTAATGGGCTTGTAGTTAAACCCCATTGCGGCTCTCAGGGTCGCGGATCTAACGGCGGTCCCTCGATGAGGAGCATCTCGGTGTGCGCACACGACTGCCGTAGCGCTTTCGCCTCCGCATACTCGGGCGAGTTCCACCATTTGCGCGCCGTCGCGGCGTCGGGGAATTCCAGAATTACGAATCTCTCGGGATCCCAATCTCCCTCGAGCGTTTCCATGGTGCCGCCGCGCACGAGATAACGCCCGCCATACTTACCAATAGAAGACGGGGCGACCGTCTTGTAACGCTCGTAGGTCTCCGGGTCATGGATCGCGATCTCCACTGCGAGATATGCGGGCATTCAGTAAACCCGGAATCCCGGTTTCATTTCACTTCGATCAAACGTGACGCCACTGCTGTCGGGTCGCTGCCGATCTGAAGCTTCACGGAGTACCGGCCGCTCGGCACCAGCGACAGGTCGAGCAGCACCGATCTCGCCGAGAACAGTCCCGACGCACCGTTCTCCTGCCAGCGGATGTTCAAGGGCGTCGGCGTCGGCAGAATCCGCAAAGCACGGAACGCTCGTTTCAACAACCCCGGATCGATTGGTGTGAGAGTGAGTGAAACCGGAAGTATGCTGTCCGCCACCGCTTTTCCATAAAGCTCCCAGAACAAACCGACTTTGCGATCACGGCGAAATTTCGTTCCTGGGTGTGCGCGGGCGATGGCATCGTTCAAATCCCTAGGCAGTGATGGGCCTCCGTCCACGAACAAAAGATCCGAGACAGCGATGCGCGCCGGATCGATTGGTATTTCCCCGAACCCCGCTCTCCACCGCGCCGCTCCAGTGCTGTCGTAGGCCAGCAACTCGACGCCGATCAGCTGCGAGTTCCATGGCGTCGTCATCGTCATGACATTCTTACTTGGCGCGGTGTCGGTCTTCCGCACCAACGGCAACAGTGCCTCATCTCCCGATGCAGCAAGAGCGGCGGCGAACTTCCTGTTCCGCAGCAGCGTGTCGGCGCTCACATCGTAGGCAGCTACGACAAGACTGGAATCACCGCGCCGGAATCGCGCCACCTGCGCGTCGAGCGCAACGAATCCTCTCGCATAAATCGGCGCGTACTGTTCGCGAGGGGGATTCTGATCCAGCTCGAACAGCGTATCGGCTATCTGCGCAATGTCGTCGGGAGGAGGCTGCGTCAGAAAGAAATGGAATCCGGGCTCTCGCTCGTGGCCGGTTACCGACGCCTGCGCCCCAGTGTAAATGCTCGAGGGCGGCGCCTGTGTCCATTTCTCCGCCCAACCGAAACGCAAAATCAGCTCGGCCAGATCGCCTCCCCAGCGAAGACCGTAGGGATTCTGGCCGTCTTCCTCGAGGTCGGTGTGCAGCACGCGCGCAAAATGCTCGGTTCGACGCTCATTGCCGGGGATCATCATCAATGGATCCGACACCCACCAAATGCGGGCGTCGGCGGCCTCGCGCGCCGAACACGACATTTTCTTGTAAGGCTTCCGGATATCGTCGTCCAGCAGCGGCGAGACGTCGATCCAGTGGCAGTGGCGATATTTGGGCATGCCATCGAGCGCCAGCGCAAAGGCGCTATCGGCCGCGAGGAAATTTCCCTCGACGTGCAGCGCCAGTCCGAGCAGGCCGTCGCACCACCACTTGGTCGCCCTGCACGCGCGCGCGACGCTCACGAGTGAGCTGTCGTGCGCCTCGACGAGGTAGCGAATACGCTGTCCGAATATCCAGTCGTCGCCCGGAATCACCGAGGATAGCTTCTCCAGCTCGCGCAACAGCTCGGCGCGCGCGCGACGAATGTCCTTGCCTTCGTCAGGGACCTTGTAGTCACCCATGTTCGCGTGCCATTCACAGAACCGCCCGACGATCAGACAACGCTCGGCGGTCCCCATGTAGAAACGTGGCAGCATCTGCCGGCGACGTCGCTCGAACGTTGCCTGGAGATCGCGGGCGCGTTCGACAAGCTCGGACGAGTCCGGAAGCTGGGCTCGCTGAGTACTGACCTGGAAGCTTGTTTGCGCGAGGGCTGTCGTCAGTATGCCCGATATTCCGATAAGGACGACGCCGAGCAGGACCTGGAGCCGGCCGCGCACGCTGTTGATCATTCCCAATACTTATACGCGAATCACGGCGGCGCTACTGGATAGCTGCTCGGTGCAGACCCGTACCCATGACGCGCGGAACGGCGCCGCGCTCGGCGATCAGCCGCCGGTGCACGAACTCGATGGCGCCGACGTCAACGCCGCGCGCGATGAGGGCAAGGCGATTCTCCTCGTCAGCGCCGAGCTCAATGAGGTTCTGGCGCTCTCCGACCGCATCGCCGTGATGTACCGCGGCAAGTTTGCGGTTGTAATGC
>JBHELX010000091.1:0-2181 GCA_046262875.1 Gemmatimonadaceae bacterium
GTTCTGTCCTTCCCACTGACCCTCGGCGAGCGGAGAATCGCCGTCGCCGTAATCTTCGCCTGCTTCGTCGAACAGATCTTCGTCGGTTCGTATCGCAAGACGATTTACTACTGTGTCCACTCCGGGCACGCCACGTGTGATTACAACCGCCTGATCCGCTTCGTCCGCTGCGTTCACCCAGCCCGTCAGCTCGACGATTCCTTCATCAAGTGCGCCGATGTCGATTGCGCGCTCGCTCAGTATCGGATCGTTGCGAAACGCTTCGAGAACGCGCTCCTCGAGCTCTTCCGTCGGATCGAGGGGGCGCTCGTGATCATCGTACTCTTCGTCTGACTCGCTGTACGTCTCGTGCTCGTCGGTATCGCCGCCGCGCGCCTGCGAGCGTCCGATTCGTTCGCGAATGCTGTCGGTCAATCCAGTGATGCCGCCGTAGTGCTGAGCTACGACAATTCCGGCAGCAAATCCGGCAAGAGCGCCGAGCGCGATGTAGAGCGCGCCGGTCGCAGGCGATTCTTCGTCTTGATATCTGAAAGGTGACATGTGTCCTGTCCCTGTGGCGGAGGCTATTCTGAAACTATAGCTTACGCACGAGCAAGTTAAAGGCCAGCCGCCGAGTAATTTTTTTCCCCGGAAATGACATGTTGACCCTCACACTCCCCGACGGCGCGACTCGCCAGGTCGAGGAGGGAACCTTGCCGCGTGACGTGGTCGAGTCGATCGGCCCGCGGCTTCTTAGAGATGCACTTGCGGTCCAGGTGGACGGCGAGGTCACTGATCTCGTTACGCCCCTTCGCAAAGGCGGCGCGTTCAAGGTTCTGACCGCAAAAGACCAGCAATCACTCGATGTTTTGCGTCATTCAGGCGCTCACATCCTGGCGACTGCCGTGCGACGCCTACGTCCAGACGCGAAAATCGGATTCGGTCCAGCGATCGAAGACGGATTCTATTACGACTTCGAAGTCGAGCATCCATTCACGCCTGAAGATCTCGAGTCGTTCGAAGCTGAGATGCGGAAGGTGATCGCCGAGAAGTATCCGTTCGTTCGCGAGGAAGTTTCTCAGAACGAAGCGCGAAAGAGATTCGCTGACGATCCGCTCAAGCTCGAGAGACTCTCTGAGTTCAGCGATGACGAGATCATCTCGACATATACGGATGGTCCGTTCATCGATTTGTGTCGTGGGCCGCATTTGCCTGATACGTCGTATCTCAAGCACTTCAAGCTCTTGCACACTGCCGGCGCGTACTGGCGAGGTGATGAGCATCGGCAGATGCTGCAGCGGATTTACGCGACTGCATTTTTTTCGAAGGATGATCTCGATGCATACATCACCCGACTCGAGGAGGCCAAGCGCCGCGATCATCGCGCGCTCGGCCAGCAGCTCGATCTTTATTCGACCGATCAGCGCGTCGGCCCGGGATTGATCCTGTGGCATCCGCGCGGCGCAATAGTTCGAAATGAAATCGAGACTTACGAGCGCGATCTGATTCTGCGCCACGGATACTCGCTCGTGTACACGCCACACATCGTCAGCGAAAAACTCTTTCAGATCTCGGGACACCTCGAAAATTTCAAGGAGAACATGTTCGGCGCGATGGAGGTCGAGGGCGCGGCCTATCGTCCAAAGCCGATGAACTGTCCGGGACACATCTGCATCTATCAGTCGAGTCCGCGCTCATATCGCGATTTGCCGATTCGATATGCTGAATTCGGAACTGTTTATCGTTACGAGCGAAGCGGTGTGCTTCATGGAATGTTGCGTGTGCGCGGATTCACGCAGGATGACGCGCATGTGTTCTGCACGCCGGAGCAAGTCGTTACTGAGATCGAGCGGCTGCTCGACCTCGTTGACGAGATGCTTGCAACATTCGGTTATCCGTACACGATCGAGCTCGCGACACGCCCGGACAAATATCTGGGAACGGTCGAGGTTTGGCAGCGCGCGGAAGAAACCCTCGCCAGCGTTCTAAAAGCGCGAGGGAAGGAATACTCCGTCGATCCGGGCGGCGGGACGTTCTACGGACCGAAGCTCGACTTCAAGCTGATCGATGCAATCGGTCGCAAATGGCAAGGTCCGACCGTGCAGCTCGACTTCAATCTTCCGGAGCGATTCGATCTCGAGTACACCGGCGCCGACAACGCTCCGCACCGGCCGACGATGCTGCATCGCGTTCTCGTTGGAT
>JBHELX010000092.1:0-2157 GCA_046262875.1 Gemmatimonadaceae bacterium
CGGCAAAGTATATCCAGTGTTGTCGGATGCTCGAGCCGGTAAGGACAATCTGGTTCGCGTTGTCGATGAAACCGGCGAGGACTATCTCTTCGGTAAAGAACAATTCGTCTTTGTCGATTTACCTGAGCCCGTTCAAAAAAAGATCCTGGCGTTTCAGAGAGCCAACTAGAATCGTCCATCGCGCGCCTCGAATTTCGTTGCTTTGCCGAGCAGCGATCCACCTTCCTCGATCCACTGCGCGACCCACTCGCGCATCTGATCGAGCGAAAGTTCCGGCGCGGCAAATTTCTCCCGCATTCGCGACGTATTGCTGAGCAGCGCATCGGCTCGCTCGGCGCCCACGAACTGCGCGCGCTTTCCGAAGCGTTCACCAAACCACTCGGCGAGCTCTCGCACGCTTAGAATATCGGCGCCCGTAACGTTCACCACGAACGGCGGCGATGAAGCGAGTCGGAGACACTCGAGCGCGATGCGACTCGCATCCCCCTGCCAGATCACGTTCACGTAACCCATTTCGACCGATACCGCTTCATCGCGATACACTCTGAGCGCAATGTCAACGAGCACGCCGTAGCGGAGATCGATCGCGTAGTTGAGACGGACGATCGCAACACGTGTGTGATGATCCATCGCATAGAACTCAAACACCCGCTCGCGTCCGAGGCACGACGCCGCGTATTCGCCGACTGGTCCGGGCGTGTCGTCCTCTCGCGATCCGCCGACTTCGATCGGCGCGAGCGGATAGACATTTCCGGTAGAAAATGCGACGATCCGCGAGTCGCGATAGCGATGCGCGCAATGCGCGGGCACGATCGTGTTGATCGCCCACGTCATTGCCGGCGCATCGGCTGTTCCGAATTTCTGGCCCGCCATGAAGATCACGTTCGGTACATCCGGCAGGCGCGCGACCGCGTCGGGATCGAGCAGATCACAATGAATCGTCTCGACGCCCGCGTCATTAAGCGCGCGCTCGGCGCCTGCCGAGGACCAGCGCGATACGGCGATCACGCGGCGTGAGTCGGCGCGCGCGCGGGCCGCCATGCGCGCGAGTGTCGGGCCCATCTTTCCTCCCGCGCCAAGGATAATGATGTCACCCGGACATTCCTTTAGCGCGTCCCTTGTCTGGGCGCGCGGAGTGGAAAGCAGATCGTCGAGCTCGAGCTCCGTCATCCTAACCCGAGCTTCTCATCCAGCCGCTCAGTTTGCAAGTCCGGAGTTTTTAGTTGGGAGCCTGCAGTTTCGAGTCGCATTGCCGTGACGACGCATCACACCTCTTCTTGATTATCGTCTCCCAAGAATCCTTCGACGCAATCCATAGAGCATTGGTCGGATCTCGACTGTTTCCCGGGAAAGAGATTTCCAATCGTTACGAGGCAATATCCCATAATCTCGTGCAAGAAAAAGCTGCTCTTCTCCAGACCTGAAGCCGTCGATAATCCTGCAGGCGAGACATGCTACATAACTCGACTCGGGTCACCATCGTCGAAAGATTCCACCTGCAATCCAAAGGCTTGCGCCGAGATATGTCGTCACGGCAATGCTACTCGAAACGCCAAACTCCCAACTGAGAACTCCCGACTTGCAAACTGAGCATTGGGTTCTCCGGTTGAGGTTTCGCGGCGAGATTTCCCTTCGTGTCTGACTCCCCTCTCCATGTCCTCGTCGTTCCTCATACTCACTGGGATCGTGAGTGGTACCACACGGCTGAGCATTTTCGGCAACGCCTGGTTCCTCTGATTGAGGAACTCATAGACGATCCCCCTCCGCCCGGCGAAAGTTTTCTCCTCGACGGGCAGGCAATCGTGCTCGAGGATTATCTAGAGGTGCGGCCCGATCGCGCGGCGGCGCTCGAATCGCTGCTGCGCGAGGGAAGATTGGAAGCAGGACCGTGGTACGTTCTGCCAGACGAGCTCATACCGAGCGGCGAAGCGCTCGTTCGCAACCTGCTCACCGGCCGAGATCTCGTGCGCCGACTCGGCGGCGAACCACCTACCGTTTTGTATTGTCCGGATTCGTTCGGCCATCCTGCAATTTTGCCGGAGCTCGCGCGCGGATTCGGCTGCGACATCGTCGTGGTGTGGCGCGGCTACGGCGGCGCGCGTTGGCCTCGAGGAGACACAGTGCGCTGGCGCGGACCGTCGGGCGTCGATGTAATCC
>JBHELX010000093.1:0-2000 GCA_046262875.1 Gemmatimonadaceae bacterium
GCGTTCGACCGCGCGACATTTCGCGTGCGCGGGGACACTGTAGAAATTCTCCCTGCATACGAGGAGCAGGGCGTTCGCGTGGAGATGTGGGGCGATGAGATCGAGAGAATTTCGAAGATCGATCCGCTCACGGGAGACGTTATCGCGAATCTCGAGAAGGCAGCGATTTATCCCGCAAAACATTTCGTGACCTCGCGTCCGACGATCCAGCGGGCTGTGGAGTTGATCCGTGCCGAGCTGGCGGAGCGATTGAATGAGCTGCGCACGACGGGAAAGCTGCTCGAGGCTCAACGCCTGGAATCCCGCACGAACTTCGACATCGAGATGATGCTCGAGATCGGAACATGCGCTGGCATCGAGAATTATTCGCGCCATCTTTCCGGTCGCGCGGCAGGCGAGCGACCGGCGTGTCTCTTCGATTATTTCCCCGAAGATTTTCTTGTCGTTGTCGATGAATCGCACGTCACGCTTCCGCAGGTCGGCGGAATGTTCAACGGCGATCGCGCGCGAAAGCTGACGCTCGTCGAATACGGATTCCGTCTACCCAGTGCACTCGACAATCGGCCGCTGATGTTCGACGAATTTCTTTCGCTCACACCGCGCGCGCTCAACGTTTCCGCGACGCCGGGCGACATCGAGCTGAGGTTGTCCGAGGGTGCTGTCGTCGAGCAGATCATCCGTCCGACCGGCCTTGTCGATCCCGAGATCGATATTCGGCCTGTGCGTGGACAAGTCGATGATCTGCTCAACGAGATTCGAATTCGCGAGAAAAAAGGAGAGCGCGTGCTCGTCACGACGCTCACCAAGCGAATGGCTGAAGATCTCACCGATTATCTCCAGCAAATGGGAGTGCGCGTTCGCTACATGCACTCTGACATCGACGCGATCGAGCGAATGGAGATCGTTCGCGGACTTCGACTCGGCGAATTCGATGTACTCGTCGGGATCAACCTGCTGCGCGAAGGTCTCGACATGCCGGAGGTTTCCCTGGTTGCGATTCTCGATGCCGATCAGGAAGGGTTTCTGAGAAGCGATCGTTCGCTGATTCAGACAGTCGGCCGAGCGGCCCGTCACGTGAATGGACGCGCGATTTTCTACGCGGACAAGATGACGGGCTCGATGGAACGCGCTATCGGCGAAACCGGACGGCGTCGCGAAATGCAGCGAGCATATAACGCCGAGCATGGAATCGTTCCGCAGAGTGTGATGAAAAGCACGGAGCAGGTGCGGTTCATCACGCGCGTTGCTGATGCGAGAGAAATGCGAGAGGCGCGCGAGGATGATCGGACGCGCCGAGTGGCGGAGTCGCGAGCAGGATACAATGCGAAGGATGCGGCGCAGCTCATCGCGGAGCTCGAGAAGGAAATGAAGGAGGCAGCGGCAGCGCTCGACTTCGAGACTGCAGCGCGACTTCGCGATCAGCTTTTCGAGATCAAGGCAAAAGCGGATGGCACCCGCGCGCGTTCACGAGGGGCGCTGGCGGGAATTCAGGCGCGTCGGTAAGTGCGCGCGCACCGACACGTTGTTCCGGCACTCGCTGAACGAAGCCGTCTTGTTCTCGACGAAGACGGTCTGAAGGCGTGGGGCCGCGAGCTCGGCAGAGCGTCGACCGCACCGCTCGTGATCACGTTGACCGGCGAGCTTGGCTCGGGGAAGACGACGCTCGCCCAGGCGATCTGCGCGGGCTACGGCGTGGAGGAAGAGGTGACGAGTCCGACTTACGCGCTCGTGCATCGATACGCCGCGCCGAAATCTCCAGTCTATCATGTCGATCTGTACCGTCTCGATAGTCCCTCGCAGCTCACGAACATCGGCTGGGACGACATGATTTCTGATCACGCGCTCGTAATCGTCGAATGGCCGGAGCGCGCGGGATCACGGATTCCCGGTGATCACGTGCCGATCGACATCGATTACGTCGCCGGTGAAAGCGATCGCCGGCTTCTCCTTGCAGGCTGATGACTGACTACACTCTTGCGATCGAAGGATCGACCTACGCT
>JBHELX010000094.1:0-1990 GCA_046262875.1 Gemmatimonadaceae bacterium
CATCTGGGTCGAGAGCGTGGTGGGAGAGGGAAGCAGCTTTTTCTTCACTCTCCCCACTTCACTGCGGCCTCACCGGCAGGAACGGACGGACGAGGCTAGAGCTTCGTAGAAACACCGCTGCTAGCGGTTCTCTCGTGGAGCTACTTCAATTCAACTCCAGCGAACGCGCCGAGCATTTTCTCAGGGAGGCCGCTGCTCTTCTCACCTCGCATTCGCGCCAGCAGCTCGCGATCGCAACTCCCCTCGATGAAATCCACCGGAATCTCGAACCTTTGCAGACAGTCCAATGTTTCAACGGGAATCGGTCCAAGGACCACGTCTCCGCCGGCTACAATCCGATCTACGCGTGCCTTCCGGACTTCAGTGAGCACGGCCTCGAGAGCCGGAAGATTCCCGTGAATGTCATAGAGCGCCGCCACTCGCATGCCCCGTTCCTCTTAGCGTAAATGCTTCTGTTCACCGACGAGGTATGCTTCTGCAAGCCAGGCGCGAAAATCGTCATCGACGTCTTCCAGCGCCGTCAGTCGGAAAGTGTGCAGGTGATTTCGTGGAGAGATCGTCTGGATCTGTCGAAAGCGCGGATGCGGAAACCGACGCGCCAGCACGACATGACCATCGATCCAGTTTTTACGCGGTGTCACCTGCGCGAAGGACATTCGTACCTGAAAGGCAATGCGGGTTTTTTCGGGAAGAATGCGGACCGGGCCAATGGACCGCAGAACCGCCACCACAGCGTCGAATAAAGCCTGAATCTCCGGACGCTTGTCCCGGAAATGATCGTCTAGCTGATATCGACCACACGCGTGGGACTGGTTTCGATTCGCGAAATCCCTGCCGCACTTCGCGCAACGCCAGAGAGCGTTTTTCATTGATCGGCGCGTCTACCCATTCCGGGCGGCGGGCGGCGCGGATACTAGTCGCCTTGCATTCTACGACGATCGAGCGGACTGTGGTGATCGCGATTGGGCGAACTCGACGGCGCCTACTCTGCGCCTCATGGCTTCGAAATCGCGCACCGGACGAACTTCGACGCAGCCGGTACTCGCCCACGGAAACTCCGAGGCGATGCGGACGGCTTCGTCCATGTCCGCCGCCTCTATAATGTTGAAACCCGCGAGAACCTCCTTGGTCTCGGCGAACGGACCGTCGGTGATTGTCAGCTTGTTCTTACGAACGCGCAAAGACCTGGCGGTGCTCGGAGCCTCGAGCTGCCGCGAATCGAGCAGGTAACCTTCATTGCGTAGCTCGTCCGCGTGCTCGATGCAGCCGCGCATTGTGGTGTTGAATTCCGCTGGCGGCATCGCCCCCAACAATTCCTTGTCGTTGTAAATCATGATCATGAACTTCATGACGCATCCTCGGTGAATCGGTTCACTTGCGAGCGGTCATCTCTGATAGCTTCGCTTGCTGGGCCGCGGCCTTGTCGTACCGCGCGTCCTGATTGTAGGCGTCCGACTTACCCGGCGGAATACTCAGGTACTTCCAATCCTTGGCGCGGAGTGACTTCGCCAGGTACACGATCTGGCCGACGTGGTAACTCAAGTGCGCGAGTGAGCGGTGAAGCGCTTCGTGAACCAGCAGCGGCTGGCGCCGAATCGTCACCGTGTTCTTGAGCTGATCGTCGTTGAGGCCTGCCAGCGCCTCGAGCAGCGTGTCCCAGCCCAGCTTCCATTTTGCCAGCAGCTCGGCGCGGCTCACCGTGCGGGACTGAAATTCCTCCTCGCGTTGGCGCCAGGGCTTCTCGCCATCACTCGTCAGGAAATCAGTGAAGCGAGACTGGAGATTGCCGGCGATGTGCCAGCAGATCACCGCGATGGAGTTGCCGCCGCTCGGGCCTTCGGCAGAAAGCTGCTCTTCGTCCAGTTGATCGATCGCCGCCTCCGCGAGTGCCTTGTATCGCAGGTACTCGGCGCGGATCGACTCGATGAGGTTCGTCATTACGAGCTCGGGTAAGTCGTTAAGGTTCAATTTATGGCGATGAAGCTGGGGA
>JBHELX010000095.1:0-1869 GCA_046262875.1 Gemmatimonadaceae bacterium
GAGCACAGCACGGCCGCCGTCGACAAACTCGGCAACGACGTGAACGTCCGCGTGAAGGGGAAGCTGATCAACTGCGGCGAGGACGGCAAAGAAAAATTCTTCATCGAGAAAGCCAGCAAGATCTAGTCGTTGCTCTCAGGCCTCAGGCCTCAGGCCTCGGCCTCAGGCCTCAGGCCTCAGGCGTTAGGCGTCGGGGTCACGCATCTTAATCGGCGCATTCTGAGATCCTTCGCTTCACGAAGCATGACGCGAGCAAGATCTAGCAGGCTGCTGAAAAAGTCCAAAAAGTGCGTGACGGATCGCAGGCCTTATGGTATTATGTAGCATGCGTGGAACAACGGAACCTCAATCGGCAGTGTTGATGGTGAACCCGGAAGCGATGATCCCCACCGATCATCCGATCCGAGTGATCAAGAAGATTGTAGATGAGGTTCTCGATCGGCTCGGGCCGCAGCTCGAAGCGATCTATGCAGAGCGGGGCCGGCCCTCGATCCCCCCTGAAATGTTGCTCAAGGCGCAGATCCTGATTGCCTTGTATACGGTTCGCAGCGAGCGTCTATTCTGCGAGCGGCTGCGGTACGACTTCCTGTTTCGCTGGTTCCTGGATCTTCGCGACGGGTCGAGCACATTCGATGCGACGACCTTCTCGAAAAATCGGGAGCGGTTGCTCGAAGCGGAGATCTTCACAGAGTTCTTCCGCGAAGTAGTCGAACAGGCTCGCGGGAGACGACTGCTCTCGGATGAACACTTCACCGTCGACGGAACGCTGATCGAAGCGAACGCCTCGCTCAAGAGCTTTCGCAAGAAAGATGGAGGCAAGCCGCCGGAGGGAGGCGGAAGCAATGTCGAAGTGAACTTCCGGGGCGAGAAGCGGAAGAACGACACGCACGAGTCGACGACAGATCCCGCAGCCAAGCTGTATCGAAAGGGCAATGGCCAGCCAGCACAACTCTGCTACCTCGGGCACGTGTTGATGGAGAATCGCAACGGCTTGTGCACGGACGCAACACTCAGTCAGGCGTCCGGACGAGCCGAGCCGGAGGCGGCGCTCGATATGGTGCTTCGCGCCACCAAGCCGCTGCGACGACGGGTCACACTCGGGGCCGATAAAGGATATGACCGAGGGGAGTTCATCATCAGCCTTGTGGAAAACGGAGTCGTCCCGCACATCGCGCAGATCGAAGGGATCCATCCACTGATCGATCGAAGAACGACCGGGCGCACTGGCTATCAGACAAGTCAGC
The DNA here is from genome assembly GCA_046262875.1 of Gemmatimonadaceae bacterium. Lineage (GTDB taxonomy): Bacteria > Gemmatimonadota > Gemmatimonadetes > Gemmatimonadales > Gemmatimonadaceae > UBA4720. Next base: position 1,245 of record JBHELX010000095.1, read on the forward strand.
GAAAGCGCAAACGAGTGGAAGAGATCTTCGGGTGGGCCAAAACCGTCGGCGGGATCGCCAAGACCCGATTCCGAGGGGCGGCACGCGTTGCCGCGCAGTTCGTCATGACAATGAGTGCGTACAACCTCGTCCGAATGGCTCGATTGGAGCCGCAAGTCACCTGACCGAGTTAAGCGGACGTGATCTTGCCTCTGAAGCAACGCCGAAAGCGATCCGAGCAACCCTGAGAAAGGGATCAACTGATCGTTGTCAACGGACTTCTGTTCCACCCGAAACTCGGCAAGAACTGAATGCTCCCCAAACTAAGACTTCTTCAGCAGCCTGCTAAGCCGTTGAAGTAGTCGAGAGTCCAGCGCTCGATCTCGCGCGCCTGCAGATGCCGACCTTTCCGCTTCCTGCGGAGAGATCGCAACCGGTCATGCACGTAGAGGTCGATCTGATTGAACTTGTCCGACGCGTTTCCGGTGCGAAAGTAGTTGCCCCAGCCAGACAGCACCGGATTGAGATCCGCGATCACCTCGCGAATGTCATCGTGGCAACGCCGACGAGCGGTCAACTCCTTTACGCGCTGTCGCACCCGCTTCATGCTGCGCTGCGATGGCCATCGCTGGAGGAAGTATGCGCG
>JBHELX010000096.1:0-1862 GCA_046262875.1 Gemmatimonadaceae bacterium
TCCCGATCTCGACCGCAGTTCCCCAATCCTTTCCAACGCCGAATCTCGGGCGAAATCGCGCGAGGATTTCGTCAACGAGAACTTCAGTCTCGGGACGCGGGATCAAAACCCGCTGATCCACATGGAGGTCGAAATGACGGAAAGTCACGCGGCCAACGGCGTACGCGAAGGGCGCACCGGCAACGATTCGCGCGGCAGCTTTTTGCGCGGGAACGATCACTGTTGGATCGAGAGTATCGTCACGGTGCCTCAACGCCCACGATCTCGGCACGCTCAAAAGACTCGTGATGATTTCATGCGCCGTGCGTCGTGCATCAGCGACTCCGCCCGACCTCAGAGTTTCGGTGAGCTCGTCAATCACCTGGCGCACAGTCGCGATGGCTTCGCCGGCAGACGCCATGTGTGGGTCATTCACCGAGACGATCCTCCGCATCCGCATTCTTCAGCGCTTCAATCAAAGGATCGATCTCGCCGCCCATCACCTTCGCCAGCTCGTGCATTGTGAATCCGATTCGATGATCGGTCACGCGGTTTTGCGGAAAATTGTAAGTCCGAATTTTCCCTGAGCGATCGCCTGTACCCACCTGCGTCTTTCGCATGCGCGCGCGCTCGGCTTCCTGTTTCGCGATCGTCGCGTCGAGCAGACGGGCACGCAAAACTTCCATTGCCTTCAGCTTGTTCTGCAATTGCGATTTCTGATCCTGCTGGCTGACGACGAGTCCGCTTGGAATGTGCGTGATACGAACAGCTGAGTCAGTGGTGTTAACGCTCTGACCGCCGGGGCCCGACGATCGGAAGACGTCGATTCGCAAATCCTTGTCTTCGATCTTGATGTCGATTTCCTCGGCCTCCGGCAAAACTGCGACAGTTGCTGCGGAAGTGTGGATCCGACCCTGGCTTTCCGTGACAGGTACGCGCTGCACTCGATGCACTCCGGATTCCCACCGCATCGTGCCGAACACTCCGTCCCCTTTGACTTTGAAGATCACTTCCTTGATTCCGTCGAGCGCGCCTTCCGACATCGAAATGATCTCGACCTTCCATCCGCGTCGCTCGGCAAAGCGCGTGTACAAGCGAAAGAGATCTGCGGCGAAAATCGCGGCTTCGTCGCCTCCGGTGCCGCCGCGGATTTCGACAATTGCCGGACGATCATCGAGGGGATCGTGAGGAATCAGCGCGGGTTTGATGCGTTGCTCGAGCCCTTCAATGGAAGACTCGAGCCGCGACTGCTCGTCGCGCGCTTCGGCTGCCATCTCCGGGTCATCTGAAAGAGCGAGCTCGCGCACCTGCGCGAGCTCCTGGTCGTACCTCTCGAGTGTAGTGCTCATCTCAACGAGTGGAGAGAGATGTCGCAGCTCGCGTCCCAGCGCTGCCATGCGCTGGGAATCTTTCACCGTTTTTGGATCGGAAAGCAGCCGTTCGACCTCGCTGGCCCTCTCGACGGACTCAGCGAGGCGATCGCGAAGGCTCAGGTTTCGGGCGTCGCCGGAGCGGCGCTCGTGGCCTTGCCCTTCGCGTACTTCTGACGGAAGCGCTCGACGCGGCCAGCGGTGTCAACCAGCTTCTGCTTGCCGGTGAAAAAAGGATGGCACTGAGCGCAGATGTCGGTGTGAATCTCGGCCTGAGTTGAACGGGTCTGATAAGTGTTGCCGCAGGCGCATTTCACGGTCGCCGTGGCGTACACTGGATGAATATCGGATTTCATTGGTGTGTTCTCGTTGATTTTTTGTGCAACCAAGAAATATCGCAGAAATCTTTCATTTTTACAAGCGAAGGAGCACCGAGGTGTGAAGCACGGATAGAAATGTCACCGATATTACACGGATTGAAATGTCACCCTCTGTCGGTTGTAGTTCTTTCGT
>JBHELX010000097.1:0-1859 GCA_046262875.1 Gemmatimonadaceae bacterium
GTCTTATTGGAGAACGACGTTCGGCACGAGCGCCAGGACCGCATCATAACCGCCTTCTAGAGAATATTCGCCCGGAAGAATTGAAAGGGCCCCGTGCGCATTAGTGAGGCTCAGGTCAAAATACTGTTGTTTGATTTCACCGGCGCGAAAATAAGTTAGGCTTGGATCCCAAATACGCTCGTTGAGTCCGATTCCACCAACTGTTCCATGAAGAACAAAGAAGAAACCACGTCCAAGCCATAGTGGATCAAGTGTCACAACGACGGGATACCCATTGGGATTCGTTGCTGCGACAGCAACCGTGAAAATGCCATCATCTACTTGTTCGCTCGGCTGACTCGGGATCAAGCTTACCTCGATGCGGAGTTCGCTCGACGAAACTCGTAGAGTATTAACAGGAGGAGTCGGCGCAGGACCCGCATCCGTTAGGCATGATTCAATACAATCAACGACGCCACCGCACTGGTCAATGAAATAGGATCTCGAGTGGCCGTGAGGTTCGCGAACAAGCGCATGAAGCATCTCATGGCGTACTAAATTGCCGGCGAATTCCGCGTTTCCCGCGATGATGATGCGATTGCTGACAGGGGCCCAGTAGCCTCCGACCGGATCACCGCCCCTATTAACGACGTCCGAATTAGGAACGTCGTACCACCTCACATCGTCAAATGACCCGGCGAGCCCGGAGCAACTTTCAACCATGGCCCACCACCGTCGGTAAACGGGTGGTGGGCTGAACTGTTGTGCGCGCGGATCGAGCGGAAAATCGGCTAGGATTGAAGTGCACGCGCTACACAAGAAAACAAAGACGAGCGATCGCTCAAAAGAACGCTTCAGTGTCAAATTCCTCGCCGTAAGCTTCAGCGCGCGATTGTTGTCACGCTCAGTCTCGCTACGACTCGTCGCATGGGGCGTAACAGGTCCTAGTATGAATGTGAACGGTCGTTGTGGCGGATCGACCTTCTGAGTCAGAGATTGTGACTTCGAAATCATGGTTGATTCCTGGTTCACTACCGGGAAACTCAAAGTAATCTGATGTGTACACTAATGGATTGCCCCCATCGGTCCACGAATACGTCACCGGAGGAACGAACATGGGGTCCAGTAGATCGGCGTTCACTGAAAAAGGCGTGTAGGGGTCGCCTGTCGAAGGAGCCGTAATCCGGGCGGGATTTCCAAAACCGTAAGCAGCGGAAAACCCTTGGCTCGCGATCGTCGAATTATCCGCCCGCTGGAAACGGAAAATAAGCAAATCGCGGTTGTTTTGAATCTGGAACCCAGCGAGTGCAGCTTGATACGACCCAGTGAACTGCATTGTAATGCCAGACGTCGAAGTCCAGCTCGGAAAATAAGAGCCACCGCGGATATTCTCGTAGCCATCGTAATAAAAGAAATCGGTCAGGTCGTATACGACATAGCCGCTTTGTGACCAGTGTGCGGTGCCATTGAAATTCACCACTTCTCCTTCATATTGGAGCGTCAGCGGGCAGCCAACTGAGACGTCACTTTGAACTTCGAAATCGCCGCCAGGCCAATTCGACTCTTGCAGGGGCAAGTACGCCATAACGGTGCTTCGGGGGGTCCAGAGACATCCGTGTTGGGGCAACCTAAGAGAATGGCTGCAGGCAAGGCGAAGAGAACGTGCTTGAATGAACGCATTTAACGGGTCCTCGGTTCAGAATTAACGAATTTCGCCGTCGCATCAGGCCGGATATGTGCGACGCGCACAATGGGGGCACTCGAAGGCATTTCCTTTAGCAAGTGCAGCCTACTCGGAGGGCGTACATCTGCATATTCGGGAACGCCGACTCTTTGACGGCCTAATACAAGCGCAGCTATAATGAACTTTCGCGCGTCTA
>JBHELX010000098.1:0-1817 GCA_046262875.1 Gemmatimonadaceae bacterium
GCTCCGAGCCAGCTTCCGCTAACAGACGGGACGGTGCGCAATTCTCCAGCGGACAAAAGAATGAGCGACGGTAAGGCTATTGCTGCCGCGCCGAGTAGCGCGCTTAGAGCCAGCAATTTCGGTTTTACAGAAGCCCTGCCAAGCCAGACGTAATCCCATGACTTGCCGTCAACCCACTTGATGCAAACTGCTGTTGCGATGAGAGCGCCGAGCGGCATCGCCCACTCCAGCACGATGGGACGATAACCCGCCGCGAGGATCGCGCGGTCGATGAAATTCTCAAGACTCGTCGTTATGAAAAGCGCGACGAAAAGAACAACGAAAAAAAGAAAAACGCGCCAGACGGCGCGCAGCCGGCTGGCGAACTTCGACGGCTGGGCGCCGGTGGTCAACGAGCGCTATGCTGAGTTCGGCCGCTCGACGCTGAGTGCAACTGCGTCGCCGCCGCCGAGGCAGAGCGTCGCAAGCCCCGTGCGTGCGCCTCGATCTTTCATCGCATAAAGCAACGTCGTGAGCACCCGAGCGCCACTCGCTCCGATTGGATGACCAAGCGCAATCGCGCCACCATTCACGTTGACGCGATTCCAATCCCAGTCGAGTCCTTCACCATCTGCGATCGCCTGCGATGCGAACGCTTCGTTCGCTTCGATGAGATCGTAATCGCTGATGACCGCGCTTGTCTTTTTCATCAGATTGTTGACCGCGAGTATCGGCGCGAAGAAAAGCTCCTCAGGCTGTGTTGCTCCAGTTGCGTAACCAGTGATGCGCGCGAGAATCGTCAGTCCATTTTCCTCGGCGAATTCTTCAGACACGACGACCGTGGCCGAAGCGCCGTCGTTGAGACTCGACGAATTGCCGGCTGTTACCGAGAGATCTGAATTGCCGTTGTTCCCGGGAAATGCCGGCTTCAATTTGCCGAGGGTTTCGGCTGTGGTATCACGACGTGGACCTTCGTCGGTGTCGATTGTTGTCGGTCCCTTTTTTCCGGGGATTTGAACAGGGACAATTTCGTCCTTGAATTTTCCGGCATCGATGGCAGCGATCGCCTTCTTGTGTGACGATGCGGCGAACTGGTCCTGCTCCTCGCGCGAGATCTCGGCCTTTCGAGCTGTATGTTCAGCGTGGCTGCCCATGTGAACGTTACACGAGGCGCACCACAATCCATCCTTGATCATTCCATCGATCATCTTCTGGTCGCCGAGCTTCACGCCGGATCGCATGCCATATACATAGTATGGAGCCTTGGACATGGACTCCATTCCGCCGGCGACGAATACCTGATTGTCGCCCGCTTTGATGGATTGCGCAGCGAGCATGACGGCCTTGAGGCCTGATCCGCAGACTTTGTTGACGGTGACCGCGGAAACTGTCGCGGGAATTCCTGCTTTGAGCGCCGCTTGTCTCGCGGGTGCTTGGCCTGTTCCGCCCTGAATGACCTGCCCCATGATGACTTCTTGGACCTGGTCAGGTTCTATCCCCGCTCGGCGAACTGCTTCACGGATTACGATCGCGCCGAGATCGGGAGCGCTGAGAGACGATAGGCCGCCGAGAAATTTGCCTATGGGAGTTCTCGTGGCGGAGACGATTACTGGAGTTCGAGACTTGTCTGGCATGAGCGAAAGTTAATCAAGGCGTCAAACAAGTCGTTGCCCCTTCAAGGCCACTCTATTTTTGCGGCCGGCACAGCTGGTGAGACCAGCGAGACCGGCGAGGGCCAACGGAACAACGCCTTTTTCTTTATTTGGTTCATCGCGGAATTCCGGGAAATGCTGCTCGGATCTTGAGGAAGAAGTACTCTTCGTCTCGAAACCCGTAAG
>JBHELX010000099.1:0-1804 GCA_046262875.1 Gemmatimonadaceae bacterium
AGTCAGAACATGACGGAGCTCATTCTATTCCGCGCAATTCAGGGACTCGGCGGTGGCGGACTCGCGGTTACGACTCAGGCAGTTGTCGGCGACATCGTACCACCAATCGATCGGGGCAGATATCAGGGAATCTTCGGCGCGGTCTTTGGACTCGCGAGCATCGCTGGACCACTCGCCGGCGGATACTTCACGACCCACCTGAGCTGGCGATGGATATTCTATATCAATCTGCCATTCGGCATCCTCGCGCTCTTCGTTCTCGCGGCAACACTGCCGTCGCAAATTGAGCGGGTTTCTCACGCGATCGACTATTCGGGCGCGCTGCTAGTCGCTGCGTTTCTCACCGCCATTACACTCGTGTCCGATTTCGGCGGAACGACATATTCGTGGTCGTCCCCGCTGATGCTCGGCCTCATCGCGATTACGGTCGCGTCGCTCGGTGGCTTCGTTGCAATCGAGCGCAAAGCGAAAGAACCGGTAATTCCGCTTCGACTGTTCGCAAATCGGACGTTCGCGCTGTCGTCACTCATTGGATTGATCGTCGGCTTCGCACTTTTTGGATCGGTGACATATCTGCCGGTCTTTCTCCAGGTTGTAAAAGGAGTGAGCCCGACTTCATCAGGATTGCAAATGCTTCCGATGATGGCAGGCATGTTGGTCGCGTCAATAATTTCCGGCCAATTGATCAGTCGCACGGGACGGTACAAGATTTTCCCGGTGATTGGACTCATTGTCGCGACGCTCGGACTTTGGCTCCTGTCGCGCCTCTCAGTCACGACAACAACAATGGCGACATCGATTGCGATGCTCGTCCTCGGGGTCGGGATAGGAATGGTGATGCAGGTTCTCGTCATCGCGGTGCAGAACGCGGTTGATTATCGCGATCTGGGCGTTGCGACTTCTGGCGCGACATTGTTCCGCCTCGTCGGTGGCTCACTCGGAACGGCGTTACTCGGCGCCATTTTCACGGCGAGCGTGAGCGCTAAGCTCGCGCACGTCGGCGGAAGTCGGCTGGACGTCCGAAATCTCGCGACACTTTCTCCCGCGGTTCGAGACACGTACGCCAAAGCGTACGCCTCATCCATCGACACGGTTTTCGTCATTGCAGCGATCATTGCCGCGACTGGATTTCTACTCGCCCTTATTTTGCCGGAGCGACCGCTGCGCCGCACCGTTGCCGCGAAAGCGGGTGAGCCGGGTGAAGAAATGGCCGAGTCTTTCGCGCAACCACTCGCTCCGGATTCTGGTGAAGAGCTGCGTCGGGGACTCGCAATTCTCGCGAATCGCGATGTGCAGCGCGCTCAAATCGCGCAGATCGTTGAGCGCGCCGGGCTAACTCTCACCCCGGCCGCGGCATTCTTGCTCGTCCGCATCGAGCGGGATCCTTCATTGGATCATTCCACGCTCGCGCAGCGTTATCGAATTCCTCCTGAAATACTCGAGTCCGCCGAACGAGAGCTGAGTGGTGCAGGATTGATCGAGAATGACATCGACGGGAAATGCAAGCTGACGAGTCCCGGCTGCGATGCGCTGAACCGGCTGGTGGAAGCTCGCCGACCTCGTCGAGGAATAAGGTGCCGCCGGAAGCTTCGGTGAACTTGCCGGAATGCTTTTCGGTGGCGCCGGTGAAAGCGCCCTTCTCGTGCCCAAACAATTCGCTCTCGAGTAGATCGAGCGGAATGGCGGCGCAATTCAGCTTGACGAACGCGCGGCCGCATCGCGTGCTGAGATTGTGAATCGCCCGGGCGATCAGTTCCTTGCCAGTGCCCGTCTCACCCTGCACGAAGACGGTGGAGTCCGTCGG
>JBHELX010000100.1:0-1734 GCA_046262875.1 Gemmatimonadaceae bacterium
GAACCTTGGGTATTGGCGCCTGGCAACTCTTCGACGAAGCCGATATAGCCTTCGGCTACCTTCTCGAAAACTGCGGTGAATTTCATCGCTAGCTCCTAGAGTCGCTCAGTATAGCAAGGCGCCTATTCGTAGCAGGCTAACGTTCGCGTTTTGCCGCGCCGGAAGAAGCGCGCAGCGCTGATGGGTAGGCGGAATCTTTCCCCGATTTCATTGACAGCCCGTTCTTCGAGCCTGCTGTTCAAACGTCGCAGGCGGCACGTATTGCAATGATGAGTGAAGTCTGGCTTCGTTGTAAAACGGCACGTAGCTCTTCAGAGCGGCGCGGACTTCGGGATCATCTGTAAATCGGACGCCGTGATAGATGTCGGACTTCATCGAGTGGAAAAACGATTCGATGAAAGCGTTGTCGGTCATCTTGCCGGGACGGTTCATGCTTTGCACGAACCCGAGCTCGGCAAGTCGTTCCTTGAATGCCGTACCGGCATATTCGGTCCCCCGATCGCTGTGGAAGATAAGGCGGCGCTTTGGTCGCCGCCTTTGCACTGCGCTGTTGAGCGCGCGCAGCGTCAACGCGACGTCCTTTCTCGGCCCGTAGCTCCAACCCACCACGCGCCGGCTGAATTTGTCCATCACCACCGCGAGATAGCGGTAGATGGCGCCTACCTTTAGGTACGTGATGTCACCAACCCAGACCTGATCTGGACGCTCGATCTCGAGCTCAAACTGCTCGTTGAGCACGCTGCCAAAGAAGCGTTGTATCGCCGGACTCGTGTAACGAATCGTCGCCACGCGCGCCTTGATGCCATGGCTTCGCATGAGTCGCGCGACGCGGTTCTTACCCACGCGATGGCCGCGCTTGCGTAAGGCCCGATGCACGCGCGGACTGCCGTAGGTGCCGCGGCTTTGCGCATGAACGGCGCGGATCTCCGCCGCCAATGCGTCGTTCTGGCGCTCACGCTCGCTCCGCTCGCGCGAGCGCCACGCGTAATAGCCGGCTCGGGTCACTCCATAGAGCCGGCACATCATGGTGATGTCGTGTTCGGTCCGGTTTACTTCGATGAACTCGAAGACTTCCGCTTTCGACCTGAAGCAAACCGGATGGCTTTTTTTAGGAGTTCGTGCTCCTCCTTGAGGATCTTGTAGCGACGCTCAAGATCGCGCAGCCGTCTCAGCTCTGCCGTGGTCTGTACATCGAGCTTTGATGCTCGCGCCACGATCACCCTCTCCCTGACTTGCTTTCGCCACAGTGACAGCATGAAGGGGTGAATGTCCAGCGCCGCGGCCACGTCCTGAACGCTTACACCCGGCAACTTGCTCAACTTAACCGCGGTCGCCTTGAATCGATCGCCGTACGTCTCGACCTTACGAGGTCCTGCCTTCGGCATCGCACACCTCCAGGCTTGTTAGCCCAGGGTGTCAACTAAATCGGGGGAGGTTTGGCGTCGGTCAACAACGCGTTGTTAGGGCGCATTGGCACCGCACCAGCACCCCAAAAAGAGCTCAATTGCACCACTGCCGCTCACAAGGTATTCCATCGCGGTCGCCGTCCATTTCAGCTACGCCGCAGCGCTCCTGATGGAAAAAAGCCTCCGCGCAGGAGTTCATCTGGGCGCATGACGACTTCGAAGGTTCACATTGAAATTGCGGGTTAGACCGAAGCGCGGAGCGAGCCCATACAATCTTGTAGAGGCTAGCCTGCACCGTGCTATTCGGGTGGGAGATCCAGACATAGGC
>JBHELX010000101.1:0-1695 GCA_046262875.1 Gemmatimonadaceae bacterium
CTAATTTAGCTGACTTACGGGGCGGTGTAAACCCGTGAACTGCGATCACCTGGTCGCGCCCGAACTGGTCCGGAGTGTCTGTGCCACGTCCGCATCAGGGGTTATCGGCGGGAGCCCAGCGATCCCGTGCGCTTGGCGCGCCGCTTACAGGTCAGCGTTTTAGGGGGCGAGCGGATTCGACGGATTTAGCCCGATTGCTTGGTACTCGTGATCAGAGTGGCGGAGGCCATCATCAGCTCAGTTTTTTTGTTGTACAACAACAAAAAAAGGTGATGTAGGTGCCGTCAACCTGTCTTATGCGAGTACCAGGCAATCCGGCTGAATCCGTCGAATCCGCTCGCCCCAAAAACGCTGATCTGTAAGCGGCGAGTCAAGCCCCGAACGCGGCTAGTTCTCGCCGGACGGCTCACGGCGTTCCCGCACGTTCTCCACTCGAGCGCCAACTTCACCGTCATGCAACAACAGATCGAACGAATCGCCGTTCACGAATTGGGATACCCGAGTAAGAGTCTCGCCGGCGGGGCTCCGCGCCACCGCGTACCCGCGCGACAGCGTCGCCAATGGACTAAGTGCGTTGAGATGAGCCGCCACACCGGCTACACGGATCTTCCGCTTTTCAACCACACGTGCCGCCGCGCTCTTCAGATCCCGCGCGGTCGTCTTGAAATCCGCGTGGGCAGAGGCCGACCGGTGGGCGAGAGCTGACACGAGACGCTCGCGGCGGGCATTGATGGTCTTTTGAAGATCAGCAATCGCGGGGACTGCCCGCTCTGCCGCAGCGGAGGGAGTCGCTGCGCGCAGGTCAGCGACTAGATCGCACACAGTGGTGTCAATCTCGTGTCCGATTGCCGAGATGACAGGCATCTCGCAGGCGGCAATCGCGCGAGCCACGGATTCATCGTTGAAGGCGTGAAGATCTTCACGAGCCCCGCCCCCACGCCCGATGATCAGGACGTCAACGCCCTTCCACCGTCTCACCCGCGACAGCGCGCGCCTGAGCTCGTGAGGCGCCGTATCACCCTGCACCGCGGCACACGCGACGACGATCTGAATGCCCGGCCGACGGCGCTGTGCAACGGAAACGATGTCGTGCAGCGCGGCACCATTGGCACTTGTAATCACCGCCAGACAACGGGGAAAGATCGGGATTTTTTTCTTGCGCTCAGGAGCGAGCAATCCGTCTGCGCGGAGACGCTTGACGGTCTCCTCCATCGCTTTGCGCCAGAGCCCGTCACCCTGAGCCTCGATATGCGTGAGTCTGAGCTGAAGCGCACCGCGCGCAGCATGCATAGTCATGTGCGCGAGCGCAACCACCTGCATACCGTCGTCGGGCGACGCTGGTATCCGCTGCTGGTCGCCTGACCAGACAACGCAGCTGATCTGCGACAACTTGTCGCGCAGGCAGAAATACCAGTGACCGCTGCGATGACGCTTGAAGTCAGTCACCTCTCCGCGAACCCAGAACTGCGCGAGCTTCCGCTCGAGCAGCGCTTTAGTGGAATTGTTGAGCTCTGTGATGGTGACGGCGGTCTCCCGCGACCTTCCAGGTAAAGCGGCAGCGAGCGGCAGCTGCGGCAATCGCGAGTCCGCGGCGGGATCACCCCATGTCGACCGGTCCCTCATGAGTGCATCTGTTCCGTGCCGTGCGCCGCGCGCTTATTCGCGACGCGCTTGGCTGATTGCACTGTGTTGGAA
>JBHELX010000102.1:0-1678 GCA_046262875.1 Gemmatimonadaceae bacterium
CAACATTTTCTCGCCCTCGAGCGGAAAACCAATCACCACGCCGTCGCAGGACATCACGCTTGGTTGTTATTACCTGACGCAAAATCCGCGGCGCGCTGCGGGGACGGAGAAAGAAACGCGGTTGCCGCTGTTCGCGAACGCGGTCGAAGTGGAATTCGCCATGGCCGATGGCAAGGTGAAGACGCACGACCGGATTCGCTTCAAGAATCCCGATTTCGGCAAGGAGACCATCTACGGAAATTCCACTGACCGCGTGATCGAAACCACGGCGGGCCGGGTGGTCTTCAATGCAATCTGGCCGGAGAAGCTCGGATTTTTCAATAAGGCCGCCGGCAAGAAACAGCTCAGCGACATTATCTGGCGCTGCTACCAGGTCGCCGGACAGCAGGGGACCGTCGAGACGCTTGATAAGCTGAAAGAGCTCGGATTCGCGGAAGCGACGAAGGCGGGAATCTCGATCGGAATTTCCGACATGATCATTCCGAAGGAGAAAGAAACCGAACTGCAGAACGCTTACAAGGCGATCAAGACGGTCGAGCAGCAATATCGAAAGGGCATCATCACGGACGGCGAGCGTTACAACAAGATCATCGACATTTGGACGCACGCCGGCGACGAGATCTCGAACGTCATGTTCCGGACTCTCGAACACAACGAGGGCCGCAAGGAATTGAACCCAGTCTACCTGATGGTGGATTCGGGCGCGCGAGGAAATCGGCAGCAGGTGAAACAGCTCGCAGGCATGCGCGGATTGATGGCGAAGCCGTCGGGCGAAATCATCGAGCGGCCGATCACGTCGAATTTCCGTGAAGGCCTGAGCGTGCTCGAGTACTTCATCTCGACACACGGCGCGCGAAAAGGTCTGGCGGATACCGCGCTCAAGACGGCGGATTCCGGTTATCTCACTCGCAAACTCGTGGACGCGTCGCAGGACGTGATCATCAACGAGATGGATTGCGGGACGGTCAACGGCATTACCGTTCGCTCGATTTACGAAGGCGACGAAGAAGTGGTCGATCTCGCGACGCGCATCATCGGACGCGTGAGCTGCGAGTCGGTCGTCGATCCGGTTACGAAGAAGAAGGTCGTGAAGGCGAACCAGCTGATCGACGAGCATATCGCGGCGGCGATCGAGAAGGTCGGGGTCGAGAGCTTGAAGATTCGCTCGGTGCTCACCTGCGAATGCGGACGCGGCGTCTGCGCCCAATGTTACGGACGCAACCTCGCGACCGGTCAGTTCGTGAAGCTCGGCGAAGCGGTCGGCATCATTGCCGCGCAATCAATCGGCGAGCCGGGCACGCAGCTGACGATGCGGACGTTCCACACCGGCGGCGTCGCCGGCGCCGACATCACGCACGGCCTGCCGCGCGTCGTCGAGATCTTCGAGGCGCGGAACCCGAAGGGCGCCGCGGCGCTCGCTGAGGTGGCGGGGACCGTCTCGCTCGAGGAGACCGAGCGCCAGCTCCGCATCACGATCGTCGCGGACACCGGGAACGAGGAGGACGACTTCTCGATCCTCGTGCCGCGCCGAACGCGGCTCAGCGTCGCGCAGGGCGAGCACGTCGAGCCGGGCGACCCGCTGCACGAGGGCTCGCTCAACCCGTCGGATCTCCTACGCCTGAAGGGCTACACCGAGACCGAGCTGTACCTCGTGGGCGAGGTGCAGAAGGTCTACAAG
>JBHELX010000103.1:0-1627 GCA_046262875.1 Gemmatimonadaceae bacterium
AGCGATGAGCGATTGAGCGATGAGCGACAGAGCGATTGAGCGATGAGCGACAGAGCGATTGAGCGACAGAGCGATGAGCGACAGAGCGATTGAGCGACTGAGCGACAGAGCGATAGGCGAATAACCGAAAATCGGCTGTCGGGAGCCTGTCTGGAATTCTGTGTGTGAGGCCGGTGGATATTGCACCTCAGTCTTCAGGGGCGAAGCGATCGCCGAAGATGATCGAGAAGTGAGTGAGCGCCGCCTGCCACGCGGGTGCTGCGTTCTTCCATTTGCTGATGATGTTTCGTAGCGCCAGGTAAAGCAACTTCGTCGCTGCTTCATCGTTCGGAAAATGCCCACGGTTCTTGATGATCTTTCGAAGCTGCATGTGCAGACTCTCGATTGCGTTTGTCGTGTAGAGCAAACGGCGAATTGAAGCCGGATAGGTGAAGACCGGTTCAACGTGTTCCCAATGGCGACGCCACATCGCGACGATCGGCGGAAAGCGACGGCCACAGGGACCCTCGACGAAGGCGTCGAGTTCAGCTCGCGCAGCTTCTGCCGTCGGCGCTCGGTAGATGCTGCGCAGCGCCTTTGCGACCTCCTTCTTGTCAGCCCACGAGACGTAAGAAAGACTCCGTCGCACAAGATGCACGATACAGTGGTGCATCTGAGCTTTTGGAAACACCACTTCCAGCGCCTCGGCAAATCCAGTGAGTCCGTCGACGAGAACGATCAGGATATCGTCCACTCCGCGGTTTTTGATCTCGCTCATCACTCGCAGCCAGAAGGCAGCTCCCTCGGTCTGCTCGATCCACAGACCGAGGACGTCCTTCGTGCCTTCGCGTGTTACGCCAAGCACCACGTATACAGCTTTTGATTTGACCACTCCCTCGTCTCGGATCTTCACTCGGAGACAGTCGAACATCACCACCGGATAGAGCCGATCCAACGGCCGCTGCTGCCACGCAGTCACTTCTTCGAGAACCGCATCGGTTACAGTGGAGATCAAATCGGGGGAAACATTCACCCCGTACAATTCTTCCAAGTGTCCCTGGATCTCTCGCACCGTCATTCCTCGCGCGTAGAGCGAGAGCACCTTGCTGTCGAATCCCGGAAGCCGGCGCATTCCCTTGGGAATAATCCTCGGGGTAAAGCTGCCGGCTCGATCACGCGGAATCTCGAGCGGGACCTCTCCGTCGTCGGTCAACACCGTTTTTGGTGTCGTGCCGTTCCGGTAATTCGCCTGATCCTCCGGCTTCTCCTCACCCTTCTCGTAGCCCAGGTGGTGCGTCAACTCAGCACCAAGAGCTCGCTCGAGAATCGCCTTCTTCAGATCTCGATAAAGAGTATCGACGTCCTCAGCCGTGGGATTCTTCCCGAGAAGCTCATCGAGAACATCCGCACGAATCCCCGAATCACTATCTTTTTTTCTCTTGGTCATATCTCCCTCCAAACAATGGGATTATGACCTCACACACAAAATTCCGGATAGACCCATTGGCGATTGAGCGATAACGGGACAACTCCCCGCGGAGACATTTCGATGATGTCGGTGCAGGCCGCCGATGGGCCTATCCGGTTTTTTGTGTGCGAGGTCGCATAGGCTCACGCTTCTTCAAGGTTGAAGCGATCACCAAAGAGT
>JBHELX010000104.1:0-1605 GCA_046262875.1 Gemmatimonadaceae bacterium
CGCCCCGCCAGACCGCGATCCCGCCGGTCACCCTTCGCTGCAGCCTCGACTGCGCGTACCGCCTGCGCCTCGAGAAGCTGGCGACACATGCGACCGTCGCAGAGCTGTACGGCCGAGCCTTCGTCCGCACGCCGGTGAAGCTGGGCCGCAGCTCGGTCAACACGATCGAGATCATCAACGGTCTCGAACCCGGCGACCAGGTCATCCTTTCCGACACCAGCTCGATGGACGCCCACGAGCGCATTCGACTTAACTGACAACTAACTAACCACGACAACTGCAGCTAACGACCCAAACCCAACATCATGGCCTCAACTGAAACCATCAACGAACAACCGACCCGCACCTCCAACGGAAACGGTTCCGCTAACCTCATCCATCTCGACGGCGTCACGAAAGTGTTCCTGACCGACGAAGTGGAAACCCACGCGCTCTCCGGCATTCATCTCGATATCCGGACCGGCGAATACATCTCGATCGCCGGGCCTTCTGGCTGCGGTAAATCGACCCTGCTCTCGATCCTCGGACTGCTCGACACGCCCTCAGGCGGCAGCTATTCGCTCAAGGGCACGGAAGTCGCGAACCTCTCGTTCCCGGAACGGGCGCGCATTCGCAACCGCGAGATCGGATTCATTTTCCAAAGCTTTAATTTGATCGGCGACCTCACTGTTTACGAGAACGTCGAGCTGCCTCTCACTTATCGCGGGATGGGGTCGGGCGAGCGCAAGCAGTTTGTCCTCGAAGCGCTGGAGCGCGTCGGCATGGGCCATCGCGCGAAGCATCTTCCGAGTCAGCTCTCCGGCGGTCAGCAACAGCGTGTCGCAGTCGCGCGCGCGCTGGCGGGCAAGCCGGCGATCCTTCTCGCGGACGAACCGACGGGCAACCTCGATTCGCGGAACGGTGAAGCGGTCATGGCATTGCTCAAGGAACTGCACCAGGGCGGCGCGACGATCTGCATGGTCACGCACGATCAGCGGTTTGCCGAGCACGCCGATCGCACAGTCCATCTCTTCGACGGTCGCGTCGTGGAAGATCGGATGGCGGCCTAACGAGCAGTGGTTAGTTAGAATCTCAGCCATGTAAACATTAACCCGGGGTCTAATGTTACGAGATCTTAGATACGCCAGTCGGATGCTCGTAAAGACCCCGGGGTTTACGGCGATCGCCGTTCTGGCGGTTGCCCTCGGCATCGGCGCGTCGACGACGATGTTCTCGGCGATCAACGCGCTCCTCCTCCGGCCGATGCCGTACATCCAGGACCAGGAGCGACTGGTCGCGGTCTCGGAGTTCTTCACCAAAGATCCCGGACACGATAGCGGCACGGCGTTTCCCGATTATCTCGAGTGGAAAAAGAACGCGACCACGCTCGATGGAATCGCGGCGGTCCAGGAAGCGACGTTTATCATTACCGGCGGCGATAAACCGGAGCGCTATCTCGGCGGACAAATTTCCGCGGACGCCTTTTCGTTCATGGGCGTGCAGCCGATTCTCGGCCGGCTTTTTCGAGCGGAAGAAGACGAGCTGAATGCGCCGCCGGTCGCGCTGATCGGTTACCAGGTTTGGCGGGAACATTTCGCCGGCGACAAGGGCGTTGTTGGCAAAACG
>JBHELX010000105.1:0-1584 GCA_046262875.1 Gemmatimonadaceae bacterium
AGCCGATCTGGTCGGCGAGCTTGAGGGCGACTTTTTCGTCGTCGACGGCGCCGTCGGAGCCGGGGACGGTGGGGACCTTCGCCTTCTTGGCGAGCTTCTTGCAGGCGACCTTGTCGCCGACGGCGGCCATCGCGGCGACGGGGGGGCCGATGAACTCGATCTTGCAGGAGCGGCAGACCTCGGCGAAGTGGTCGTTCTCGGCGAGGAAGCCGTACCCGGGGTGGATGGCCTGGACGTCGGCGATCTCGGCGGCGGAGATGATGCGCGGGATGTTCAGGTACGATTCGCGGGCGGGAGCCGGCCCGATGCACACGTCGTCGTCGGCGAATCTTACGTGCAGAGATTCCCGATCGGCTTCGGAGTACACGGCGACGGTTTGGATTGCCAGTTCGCGGCAGGCGCGGATGACTCGCAGTGCGATCTCGCCTCGGTTGGCGATTAGGACTTTTTTAAACATCCGCGCTCCGTAAAGAAGGGCAACTGAACGGGCGGGAGTTACCAGCGCGCGAGATCACCGAGACCAGTTCACTACGTCGGGACGTCACGCGGTGGCGTAATAGCGAGGTGGGAGAGGGACGCGAATGATGTCGCCGCAGGGAGTTCCAGCCGCGTTTATTAGGCGTGAGCGATTTCAAGAAGCTGAATGTCTGGCGAAAGAGTCATGCCTTGGCCCTTAACGTCCACCGTGTTGCGATAACCATACGCGGTGCTGACAATGCTTCATTGCGAAATCAAATGCTTCGTGCGTCAATGTCAGTACCGACCAATATCGTTGAAGGAGCCGGTCAAAGGAGTCAACGTGAGTTCGGGAGATTCATACGCTTCGCGCTTAATTCTGCTTCGGAACTGGAGTATCACCTCATCGTAGCGCGCGACATCAGAGCCATCACCACAAATGAGTCCACCGCACTCCTAGACCAGACCGTAGAAGTACGAAGAATGCTCCACGGCCTACTGAGCCGAGTCATGAGCCTGCCGCGGAAGTCTACAGAGGCGCGTCCCGACGTAGTGAACTGAGCTCTCAGATCTTTAGTCACTGACAACTCTCGCCCGTTCGGTTGCAGTCAGTTGTCTTTTCCAGTTTCCAGTCTTCAGATGACTTCCTGCTTGACAGTATCCCAAGAAGTGTCACTCGACGCCCCGATCCCCTGCACTCTTAGAGCAAATTCCGCCGGGTTGGTCGCCGCGAACAACGCATCATCATACGATATCACTCCCTTCTGGTACCAGTTCATCAACGACTGATCGAAGCTCTGCATCCCGTACGGAACCGCGCCCTCGCGAATCAGCTGTGGGATGTTCATCGACTTCGACATGTCGCGCATCTGGTCGCGCACCGCTTCCGTGTTCACGAGTATCTCGGCGGCGGGCACGCGGCCTTTCTTGTCGGCGCGGCGCACCAGACGCAATGAGATGATCGCGCGGAGCGCGGTCGACAGCATGTACCGCACTTCGGTCTGCTGGTGGGGCGGGTAGAAAGACAGGATCCGGTTGATCGTCTGGGTCGCGTCGGTCGTGTGCAGCGTTGAAAACACCAGGTGTCCCGTTTCCGCCGCTTTGAGGGCGGTGTCGAGGGTGTCTATG
>JBHELX010000106.1:0-1563 GCA_046262875.1 Gemmatimonadaceae bacterium
GTCCTGGAGCGACGCCCTGCCGAGATCATTGCTCGATTAAAGGAGCTCCTGGCGAAAGCTGATCCAGCCCTTGGTTATAACGTCGGGGGACTGCGTTTTTACCTGGGCTGGGCGCAGGATGTGAGCGGCGACCGTGACGGTGCAATGGAAAGTTGGCGACAAGCCCGAGCGAATTGGAAGCCATCCTGAAAGAACAGCCGGAAAATTATCTGCTCATTGGCGCGCTGGCGTTCACCGATATGGGGCTTGGAGATAAGACCGCTGCCTTGAACTTGATTGAAAACGCCATGGCTCGAAATCCAAGCGAGCAAGATGCGGTCTTTGGTCTCCGGCCGCTCGAGATTTTCGCCCGGGTCGCAGCGACCGCGGGAGAATCCGATCGTGCGATCGAGGCCATAGAGAAATTGCTTAGGACACCGTACGGCGGCGTCATGCGGCGGCTGTTACCGCTCACTCCCGCACTCCTGCGGCTCGACCCGATGTTCGATCCGCTGCGGAGCGACCCGCGTTTTCAGAAACTCGCGGGCGACGTGGCGCCACCTGCTGTTCCTCCAAAAAGCATCGCCGTCCTTCCGTTCCAAAATCTCAGCGAAGACAAAGCGAACGAATATTTCGCGGACGGTGTGCAGGATCAAATCCTAACCGATCTGGCAAAGGTGGCCGACCTGAAAGTGATCAGTCGCACAAGTGTGATGCAGTACAAAACCGCCTCACACAATCTGCGCGAAATCGCCCGGGAACTCGGGGTCGCACACGTCCTGGAAGGCACCGTCCAACGCTCGGCGAATCGAGTCCGCGTGAACGCGCAGCTGATCAATGCCCAAACCGACACTCATCTGTGGGGCGAGACCTATGACCGGGATCTGGCGGATGTCTTCGCCATCCAGAGCGAGATCGCCAAGAGGATTGTTGATCAGCTTCAGGTGAAACTTTCTCCACGTGAAAAAGCGGCCATCGAACAACCGCCGACATCCGATCTGACAGCTTACGATCTCTACATTCGCGCCAAGTCGCTCCATGACTCCGTCAGCTACAGTGCCTCCAATAAGCACTCTTTGCTGCAAGCCGCTGATCTGCTGGATCAGGCGGTAGCGCGTGATCCATCTTTCTTCGATGCCTACTGCTGGCTCGTCCGAACCCACGGCAGTCTTTATATATATGGGCTCGACCACGGCCCGGAGCGTCTGGCCTTGGCGGAGACCGCCCTCAAGGCCGCTTTTCGTTTGCAGCCCGATTCCGCAGAAGCGCATCTTGAGCGCGCCAGACATCTTTATGTGGGTTACCTCGATTACAAGAACGCTCTCGCCGAACTCGAGATCGCGCGTAAGACCCTGCCGAATGACCCACGCATTTTTGAGCTAACTGGATATATTCGCCGACGGCAAGGTTACCTGGACGAGGGGGTGGAAAATCTCGAGCGCGCCCTTACGCTTGATCCTCGTAACCTGCTTATACTTCAGCAGATTTCTCTCAGCTACGAGAAGCTGCGCCGTTACGCTGAAATGGCAGCAATGCTCGATCGTGCTCTGGCAATTAAGCCGGACGACGTTGTATCAGAAGTAG
>JBHELX010000107.1:0-1524 GCA_046262875.1 Gemmatimonadaceae bacterium
GCAACCGTGCCCCTCGGCGCACCGGACGCGCCGGTGCCGAGCAATGCGTCGATGATGATTGGCGCGTCGCCAACTGATGCGGGCGTGACAGCATGGGTGATTTCCGGTTTTCCCGCCGAATCTTCCGCTGCGTGAGCCTCGTCGGTCTTCGGCTCTGCAGCTTCGATAACCGTCACGGGAAACTCGTATTCAGCGAGACAGCGCGCCACGACCCATCCGTCGCCGCCATTATTGCCCGGACCGGTGAACACGACGACGCCCCCAGGCAGAGCGAGTCGAAAGCGACGGACAATCTCATCGGCGGCCGCGCGTCCAGCACGTTCCATCAACTCGCGCGCCGAAGTGCCCGCAACAATTGTCGCGCGCTCGCACGCCACTGTTTCGGCAGCGGTAGCTACGCGAGCAGTCATGGTTTACTCAGCTGTTATAGGCGCTGTTCCAGGGATAATCACGCTCGAACGCGCCGGCGAAGTCATAGACGTCCGAAAATTCCTCGCGCGTATCGCTCGGGAGCTTTGCAAGAAAACCAAGATCCACGAGCGCGAAAACCACTTCACCAAAATCCAACGTCGAGTGAATTCCCCATCGCTCGAGGACAATTCTCGCCATCAAGCCGAACCGATCGAGGGCCAACTCTCTACACGCGTGCGCCAGCTCCGCGGCGGTAATGTGGCGCCTTACTTCGAACTTCGCCTGCGCGTACTCGAGCGCCGAGAGGACGAAGAGATACGCTTGCTCATCGTAACGCGATTCGCGAACGCGAATGCGGTCCATCACTCCCTCGCGGAAGGCGAGTCCTGACATCTACACAACTCCCCGCGAAAGGAACAATCCGGGATACAGGGGGAACCGCGATGTGAGCTCACGCACGTGGTCGCGAATGCGAGCAGCGAGTGCAGCATCTTCCACACTCGAGAGAACAGTGTTGATCAGCTCGCCGATTCGTTCCATGTCCGGCTCTTTCATTCCGCGAGTCGTCACGGCTGGTGTGCCGATCCTGATTCCACTCGTTACAAACGGCGACTGAGTTTCTTTTGGAACGGTGTTCTTGTTGACGGTAATACCCGCGAGGTCTAGCGCCTTCTCGGCAACTTTTCCAGTGAGTCCACGACTTCGCAAATCGACCAGCATCAAGTGAGTATCGGTTCCACCTGAAACAATTTCAAATCCATATCGCGCCAGCGCCGCTGCGAGCGTCTGCGCGTTCGTTATGATCTGGCGACAATACGTCTTGAAAGATGGATCGAGCGCTTCTTTGAGCGCGACGGCTTTTGCGGCGATGATATGCTCGAGTGGTCCACCCTGCGTTCCGGGAAACATTGCCTTGTCGACAACCTTTGCGTGCTCGGCTTTGCAGAGGATCATTCCGCCGCGCGGACCACGAAGGGTTTTATGTGTTGTCGTCGTGACAGCGTCGGCGTGCGGAATCGGAGACGGATGCAATCCTGTTGCAACGAGTCCCGCGATATGCGCCATGTCAACGACGAACTTCGCGCCGATCTCACGCGCAACTTCGGCGAACGG
>JBHELX010000108.1:0-1524 GCA_046262875.1 Gemmatimonadaceae bacterium
GCAACCGTGCCCCTCGGCGCACCGGACGCGCCGGTGCCGAGCAATGCGTCGATGATGATTGGCGCGTCGCCAACTGACGCGGGGGTAACAGCATCGGTGATTTCCGGTTTTCCCGCCGAATCTTCCGCTGCGCGAGCCTCGTCGGTCTTCGGCTCTGCGGCTTCGATAACCGTCACGGGAAACTCGTATTCAGCGAGACAGCGCGCGACGACCCATCCGTCGCCACCATTATTGCCCGGACCGGTGAACACGACGACGCCGCCAGGCAGAGCGAGTCGAAAGCGACGAACAATCTCATCGGCGGCCGCGCGTCCGGCACGTTCCATCAACTCGCGTACGGACGTGCCCGCAACAATTGTCGCGCGCTCGCACGCCACTGATTCGGCAGCGGTAGCTACGCGAGCAGTCATGGTTTACTCAGCCGTTATAAGCGCTGTTCCAGGGATAATCGCGCTCGAATGCGCCGGCGAAGTCATAGACGTCCGAAAATTCCTCACGCGTATCGCTCGGCAGCTTTGCAAGAAAACCAAGATCCACGAGCGCGAAAACCACTTCACCAAAATCCAACGTCGAATGAATTCCCCATCGCTCGAGGACAATTCGCGCCATCAAGCCGAACCGATCAAGGGCCAGCTCTCTGCATGCATGCGCCAGCTCTGCGGCAGTAATATGGCGCCTCACTTCGAGCTTCGTCTGCGCGTACTCGAGCGCCGAGAGGACAAAGAGGTAGGCTTGCTCATCGTAACGCGATTCGCGAACGCGAATGCGGTCCATCACTCCCTCACGGAAGGCAAGTCCCGACATCTACACAACTCCCCGCGACAGGAACAACCCCGGATACAATGGGAATCGCGATGTGAGCTCGCGCACATCGTCGCGAATGCGAGCAGCTAGCGCAGTATCTTCGGCACTCGAAAGAACAGTGTCGATCAGCTCGGCGATGCGTTCCATCTCCGGCTCTTTCATTCCGCGAGTCGTCACGGCAGGTGTGCCGATCCTGATTCCGCTCGTTACGAACGGCGACTGCGTTTCTTTTGGAACGGTGTTCTTGTTGACCGTGATCCCGGCGAGGTCGAGCGCTTTCTCGGCAACTTTTCCAGTGAGGCCACGACTTCGCAAATCGACGAGCATCAGGTGAGTATCGGTGCCACCTGAAACAATTTCAAAACCAGCGCGCGCCAGCGCTGCTGCGAGCGTTTGCGCGTTCGTTATGATCTGCTGGCAGTAAGTCTTGAATGATGGATCGAGCGCTTCTTTGAGCGCGACCGCCTTTGCGGCGATGATGTGCTCGAGTGGTCCTCCCTGCGTTCCGGGGAACATTGCCTTGTCGACAACTTTTGCGTGCTCGGCTTTGCAGAGGATCATGCCGCCGCGCGGACCACGAAGAGTTTTGTGTGTTGTCGTCGTAACGGCGTCGGCGTGCGGAATCGGAGATGGATGCAATCCAGTTGCAACGAGTCCCGCGATATGCGCCATGTCAACGACGAACTTCGCGCCGATCTCACGCGCAACTTCGGCGAACGG
>JBHELX010000109.1:0-1379 GCA_046262875.1 Gemmatimonadaceae bacterium
GACTTATTACTATGCTCGGCTGGACTTTGCAAAAGAAAAATTCTGTCGGTGGCTTCCTGGCTACTTCACTGATCTCTTCTATTCTTTTCTTCTTTATCACTAACGCAGCCATGTGGATAGTTGGCTTCTGGACAACCGAACCGCTCATCTATCCAACGACTGCTGATGGATTTGTAGATGCAATTGCATCAGGCATTCCGTTCTACAGCTGGAATTTCCTGGTGGGCCAGTTCGTCTTCGGCGGAATTCTCTTCGCCTTTCTCTCGCGCATCGTCGACAGTATCGAAGAGCCTTGCAGCCGCGGCGAGCTGCTTGCCTGCGCCCACCGACTCTTTCTCGCAGTCGCGCTGATACAACAGGCGACTCTGACGCACTATCTCAGCCTCGTCAAAGAGCGGCTTAACGAACGAGAGCAGCGGCTGCGCGGGTTCAATCGCGCGCTGAGCCACGAGCTCAGAAACCTGATCGGCAACATCGGCGGCGCCGCTGAAGTATTGGAGCTCGACTCGGTCCCGGAAGAACAGCAGCACACCATGGTGTCCGTCATTCTTCGCAACTCCGCAAACATGAAGGTTGCGCTGGATAACCTCGTCGAGCTCTCCAGATTGGATGAGGACGCCAGACAATCCCGTCACGTCGCGCTGCCGAGTGCGGTCGCGGAAGTCGTTCGTCAGCTGCGCGAGTCGGCACGCGCTCACGGCGTTCAGATCTCGATCGCCCCCGAACTTCCATCGGTCGATGTCAGCGCCGCCGCTTTCGAGCTGTGTCTCTCAAACCTGGTGGCCAATGCAATCAAGTACTCCGACGCTGCCAAGGAAAAGCGATGGGTGAAGATCGGTGCATACGTCAGCTGTGCCGACGACCCAAATCCCGGAGAGACAGTGGTGGAAGTCCGCGATAACGGCCTTGGAGTTCCTGAAAACAAGAGAGCGCAGCTTTTCCAGCGATTCTTTCGCGCGCACGAAGAGACCGAGGGCGCTATCGAAGGCACTGGACTTGGTTTGAGCATCGTTCGTGAGACCGCAGCAGCCCTCGGCGGCCGCACCTGGGCCGAATTCGGCGACGACGGAACCGCGTTCTTTTTTACAATGCCGAGTCGGCGTGCTGAGGACGAATCGCGCGAAAAAAGGCCAGCGTTCTCGCCGCCCTCTACCGAACCACGCGATCAAATCGCAGAGGGTTCGCCACGTTGAATGTATAGTGCCACCACTCCTGGTCGTAATTCGCAAACCCCCTGCGCTCCATTGCTGATTTCAGCCTCTGGCGGTTCACCGCGGCCACGCCGTTTGCATTCGCCGTGTGCGCCGCAGCCGAGAACGTGTCGAAGGATGTGCCCATCTCCAGCTCGTTGCCTGTCGCGAGGTCGATCAGAGTGAGGT
>JBHELX010000110.1:0-1356 GCA_046262875.1 Gemmatimonadaceae bacterium
GGGCAGCTCTCGACTCGTCCTCCGAGGACCCGGACGTACATCTCGGGAGAGCCGCTGATGAGGTACTCGGCGTCGCCCAGGTTCACCAGGGCATCGATTTTCGGCCCGATGAAGATGATTCGTTGCCGCTCGCACGCCCTGGCCAGGTCCGGGTTCTCGGAGAGAAATCCATAGCCGGGATGGATGGCCTCGGCGCCGGTCAATCTCGCGGCGTCGATGATCCTCTCGCCCCGGAGGTAGCTCTCGCTCGATTGGGGCGGACCGATCAGGATGGCTTCGTCCGCTTCTCTCACATGCGGCGCCCGCACATCGGCTTCGCTGTACACGGCCACCGTCCTGATATCCAGCTCTTGGCAGGCGCGGATCACGCGGAGCGCGATTTCGCCACGGTTCGCGATGAGGACTTTGCTGAACATCAGAGCGCCAGCGTCGCGCGCAGATCAGAGAGGAATGTTGCCGTGCTTTTTGGGCGGGTTTTTGTCCCGCTTCCCCTGCAGAGTCTCGAGCGCGTCGATCAGTGCAGGACGCGTGTCCCGCGGGTCGATGATATCGTCGACGTAGCCACGACCGGCAGCGACGTAAGGATGCGCGAACTTCTCGCGATACTCATCGATCTTTGCATCCGTTGCCGCAGATTCATCCTTGCTCTCGGCAATCTCTTTTCGGAAGAGAATCTCCACCGCCCCCTTTGGGCCCATGACCGCGATCTCCGCGGTTGGCCACGCGACGTTGAAATCTCCGCGAATGTGTTTCGAGCTCATGACGTCGTATGCACCGCCATAGGCTTTGCGAGTAATCACGGTCAGCTTGGGCACAGTGGCCTCGCAATACGCGTAGAGAAGCTTTGCACCGTGCTTGATGATTCCGCCGTGCTCCTGTGCGACGCCGGGCAGAAATCCGGGGACGTCTTCGAAAGTCACGAGCGGAATGTTGAACGCATCGCAGAAGCGGATGAAGCGCGCGGCCTTGAGTGAAGCGTTGATGTCGAGAACGCCTGCCAGTACGGCGGGCTGGTTTGCCACCACTCCGACGCTGAATCCACCTAGATGCGCGAAGCCGCAGATGATATTCCCGGCGTATTCGCGGTGAACCTCGTAGAACTCGCCATCGTCGACGACGCGCTTGATCACGTCGTGCATGTCATACGGCTTATTGGCGTTGTCGGGAACGACCTCAAGCAGGGATTCATCTCGACGATCACGCGGGTCGGTGCCGGATCCTCGCGGTGGATCGCTGAGATTGTTGGAGGGGATGAATCGGAATAAGTCCCGAATGTGCTGCAGGCACTCGGGTTCGGAATCCGATGCAAAGTGAGCCACACCCGATGTCGCGGAGTGAGTATCCGCGCCGCCGAGC
>JBHELX010000111.1:0-1191 GCA_046262875.1 Gemmatimonadaceae bacterium
GTGTAGTACTCGTCGCCCAGTCCGGCGAAGTGATGGCCGAACTCGTGAACGAAGACGTACTCCGCGAATCCGGTGTCGACGGCCGCCGTCGCCTGATCCATGAAGATGCCGCCTCCGCCGTACTGCTTCTCGTTGACGAGGATCTCGAGGAAGTCGTACGGCGCGGCCGATGCCGCATCGCGCAGGGCACGATTGTCGAGCGTGAGCACGTACCGCTCCGAGTCGAAGATGTTGTACTGCGTGCCGATCGCGCTGCGTCGATCGTCGCCGGTGCGCGGCCGATGGACGCCGCTTTGAGGCGAGGGAAGCTGCAACGCGCGCACGTTGAAATCGCGCTTGCGGCTCTTGAACGGCTCCGTGTCGAACAATCTCCCGAGAAGCCGGTTCAGATCGCGCTGGAACTTCGGCAGCTCCGCGTCGGTGTATCCGTCGCCGATCACGAGCAGGTCGACTTTCTCGGATGCCGGCCCGTTCTCGAAAATCGTTAACAGTTTTCCTACGGATTTAATATCAGCTTTATTCACGAACCGCGAATCGGGATCGACGACCGCCGACCAGATCTGCTGGAACGCGTTCTCGCGATCGCGTTTCTTCAGCACGATCTGCACGGGTTTCTTCGGCCACGGAAAACGCAGCGACTCGCTGAACGTGCCGGGACGCTCCTTCGCCTCGTCGGTCGTTTCCCACTCGCCGTAGACCGAGGCGAATCCGCGCGAGTAGATCGCTTGATTCGTCGCGCGATCGATCACCTCGAAGTAGTACTTGCCGAGGTTCGTCGTGTCGATGAGCGTCGTGCGGCTGCCGGCCCACGGACCGTCGGAGACGACGCGAGCGAGCGCGATGATCTCCTCGCCGCGATTGCCGGTGTGGAAGTAGTCGACGCGCATCGTCTTTGCCACGAAGAAATCGTCGAACGCGGCGAGCGCAACGGCAGGCAGCGCGAGGGACAGAGTCGCGAAGAACGGGAGAAGGCGCATTGGTAGACCCTGCTTAGGCAGGACCCCCTTTCAAACCGTGCGTGCGGATTTCCCGCACACGGCTTACCGGCGATCTCTTGGGAAGCAACATTACACAACCTCCGGGTATCGAACGGTCCCACGCAAGCGATGAAGCCCTAAGCCGTTGAAGTAGTCGAGAGTCCAGCGCTCGATCTCGCGCGCCTGCAGATGCCGACCTTTCCGCTTCCTGCGG
>JBHELX010000112.1:0-1164 GCA_046262875.1 Gemmatimonadaceae bacterium
GGCATTGTCTTAACGCCCACCCTTGCCAGGTATTCATCCGCCTGCAAAAGATCATTCCCGGCCCGCTGCACAATCTTCAGCAGGTTATCCATCGACGACACCTCCTCGAGCTGCTCGGTCAGGAACCACTGAAGAAAATTGATCGTGATATAATCGTTCTCGTTCCGCGCCAGCCCCACCAGCGCATTGATCTGGTGTGTCACCTTCACCTCCTGGTCGTAGGATAACTTCACCGCCTCTTCCGGATTCTTGAACTTCGACTTCGGCGCATCGATCGCCGGGATGGCTACATGCCCGCCCGCATCCACGACATACTTGATGAATCGCAGCGCATGTTCTTTCTCTTCCTCCGCCTGCTGGAAAAAATGGGCTGACAATTGCGGTAACGCTTCGGCCGCGAAATGCGCCGCGATCGCGTAGTATTGGAGCGACGCGCTGAACTCGTACCCAATTTGTTCGTTAATCGCATCGATGACCTTTTGGTTGGTAAGCATGGCAAGCCTTTCGTTGTGTCCTTCCCCTTACGCCGATCCGTCGGATCGTCAATCACTGACAAATGCAAAAGCCCCGCGCTCGTTTCCGAGCGCGGGGCTTTAGTTCTGGCGACGTCCTACTCTCGCACAACCTATCGTCGCACTACCATCGGGGCTGCAGCGTTTCACTTCCGTGTTCGGAATGGGAACGGGTGGTGCCACTGCGCTATTATCACCAGAGGGACGAAGAATTTTCGAATTTCGATTGCCGATTTGCGATCTTGCTCGCTCACCGCCGCTCTTTCTTCGCAGTCTCTGGCGACTACCTTTCTCAATCTTCAAAGAACCTGGTCTTCAATCGGCATTCGCCAATCGAAAATCGCAAATTCCGCCGATTCTCTGATATCTACATACAGGAAGCTTTCCAACTTCAAGGCTTCGTTTTATTAATTTCTAGAAGTCATTCCTCTCAATTTGCCGCCGCCTCGTTCTTGCGATCGAGGCGACGGGTTAATTGAAAAGTAAATGACCAAGCCGAACGGGTTATTAGTATTACTTAGCTGAACGTATTACTACGCTTACACCAGTAACCTATCAACGTGGTGGTCTACCACGACCCTTCAGGGAGAACTCATCTTGGGATAGGCTTGGCGCTTAGATGCTTTCAGCGCTTATCCTTTCCGAACATAGC
>JBHELX010000113.1:0-1152 GCA_046262875.1 Gemmatimonadaceae bacterium
ATTGTATGGCGTGCGCTTCGCCCAGTCGGGACCAGCCTTCGCCGCAGCTTCGACCGCGTTGCGAACATCCTTTCGAGTGCATTGGGGAACGTTGGCGAAAAACTTTTCGGTTCCCTTCCCCTCGTAAATCGGAAACGTCCGCCCGCTCTCCGAGCGAATGAACGCGCCGCCCACGTACACCTTGGGCGTCTTGGTAATCGGCAGTCTGCTCATGTGAGTTTCATGTAATCGAGAAGCCCCTGCCTGCCACCCTCGCGCCCGAAGCCGCTCTCTTTGTATCCACCGAACGGCGACGATGGATCGAACTTGTTGAACGTATTCGCCCACACAACGCCGGCTTTCAGCTCTGTGCTCATCTTGAGAATTCGCGAGCCCTTGTCGGTCCACACTCCCGCGGACAATCCGTACATCGTGTTGTTCGCTTTCTCCACCGCTTCCTCGAGCGTGCGGAACGTCAACACCGAAAGAACGGGTCCGAAGATTTCTTCCTGCGCAATGCGATGACTCTGAGTCACACCCGTAAACACCGTCGGCTTGAACCAGAAGCCGGCACTAGGCAAACGACACGACGATGATTGATATATTGACGCGCCCTCGGTCACGCCGCTCTCCACGAGCTCAGTGATTTTTTCGAGCTGCTGGCGCGAATTGATGGCACCGATGTCGGTGTTCTTGTCGAGCGGATTTCCAACTCGCAAAACATCGATACGATCCTTGAGCTTGCGCACGAAAACCTCGTACAGCGATTCCTGAACAAGCAGACGAGAGCCAGCGCAGCAAACATGTCCCTGATTGAAGAAGATTCCGTTCACCACTCCTTCAACAGCTTGATCGACCGGTGAATCATCGAAGACGATGTTCGCCGCTTTGCCGCCGAGCTCGAGCGTCAGTCCCTTGTCGGTGCCCGCGACGCCACGCGCGATCTTCTTGCCGACCTCGGTCGAGCCGGTGAAGGCAACCTTGTCGACGTCGGGGTGGCTGATGAGATGCATCCCGATCTCGCCGGGGCCCGGCACGATGTTGACGACGCCGCCCGGCAACTCCGCCTGGCGGCTGACGTCCGCGGACAGCAGCGCGCTCAGTGGCGTCGTGCTGGCCGGCTTCAGGACGACGGTGCTGCCCGCGGCGAGCGTAGGCGCGATCTTCCAGGCG
>JBHELX010000114.1:0-1038 GCA_046262875.1 Gemmatimonadaceae bacterium
CGCCTGGTGTTCTACAGCACGGCGAATTCAGGAGTCAGTACGGTCTCAGTGGTTACCCTGAGCAGCGGCGCGACGGTCAACCTCGCGAACGGAGTCAACCCGGAGTGGCGCAGGAATCCCTAACGCAGACAATTGCGCCGTAGCGCTTTGGCTGGGCAAAGCGGGCATTGTTTTCTGGGGGTCGATGGAAAGCCTCTTCGCGTCTTGCGCAAATGAAAGCCGACCATCAATGTCTGCCGGATGGCCGACCTCCGCGACCAACTTCAAAGCGAGCTCGGCGACGCCTACGCCATTGAGCGCGAGCTCGGCGGCGGCGGAATGTCGCGCGTCTTCCTCGCGCAGGAAACGAGATTCCGGCGCAAAGTCGTAATCAAGGTCCTCGCACCCGAGCTCGCCGCGGGTGTGAGCGCCGAGCGTTTCGAGCGAGAGATCAGACTCGCCGCCGGACTGCAACAAGCGAACATCGTACCGGTTCTAACCGCGGGGGAAGTCGCCGGCCTTCCGTACTTCACAATGCCGTACGTCGATGGGGAGTCGCTGCGCGCGAAGCTGTCGACCAACGCCCGGATGTCCATCGAAGAATGCGTCGGCATACTTCGGGATGTGACGCGGGCGCTCTCATACGCGCACCGCCACGGAGTCATTCATCGCGACATCAAACCGGAAAATGTTCTGCTCTCCGGCGGCGCCGCGGTCGTAACCGATTTCGGAATCGCCAAAGCGATCGATGCAGCCCGCTCCCGCGCGAGTGAAGCGACGCTCACGCAACTCGGCAGCTCGGTCGGCACGCCGAGCTACATGGCCCCGGAACAGGCGGCCGGGCGGGCGCACCTCGTCGGCCACCTCGCACCGCGGATCGCCGGCCTGCTCGACAGGCCCGGCAGGCGCGCTCCGGGCCTGCTGGCGTTGGAGGACGCGGACCTGATCGCCGCCACCGGCGGCTCCGATGAAGCGAGGGCCTTCCTCGCGGGGTTCGTTCCGCGCCGGGCGCGCGAGCGCATGCGCGAGGCCGAGTTGAGCGGCCTGCCGTTGTTACAC
>JBHELX010000115.1:0-991 GCA_046262875.1 Gemmatimonadaceae bacterium
CCTTGATGCCGGTCTCGAACACTTCGGTCTTCGGTTCCAGGTTCACGAAGTCCGGGCGCTTGCGATGAATCGGCCAACGCAGCGCGTTCTTCGGAATCGCGGCACCGTTGTCCACCGGCTCACCAAGCACGTTCAGAATCCGACCAAGCGCCGTTCCGCCAACGGGAACGGTGATCGCCGATCCGGTGTCGACGACCTCCATGCCGCGAACCACCGCGTCAGTGGAGCTCATCGCGACCGCGCGCACCTGGTTGCGGCCGATGTGCTGCTGGACTTCGACGGTGACGCGAATGTCCTGGCCGTCGGGCGTCTTGCCCGTGATCTCGAGGGCGTTGTAGAGCTCAGGCAGATGTTCGGCTTCGAACTCGACGTCGAGCACCGGCCCGATGACCTGGACCACTCTGCCGACGTGCGTTTTCTTGTTGCCGGCGGGCGGCGCTTTCTTTCGCTCGGTACGGACGGCAGTTGCCATTGAATTACTCCAGCGCAGCGGCACCGCCGACTATCTCGGCGATTTCCTGCGTGATCTGCGCCTGACGGGCGCGGTTGAAAGTGCGGCGTAACACGTTGAGCATCTCGCCGGCGTTGTCGGTTGCATTCTTCATCGCCGTGCGACGCGCACCCTGCTCCCCTGCGGCGGTCTCGACCAGCGCCCGGTAGACGGAATTGCGAACGTATGACGGGAGAAGCTGGGTGAGAATTACTTCGGCCGAAGGCAGAAGAATATAGTCGGGCTGCGTGCCGGTTCTCTCGGGCGGCGTCACCGGCAGAATCGTCAGCGTCGAGGGAGGCGTGGACAACGCGGAGTTGAACTTCGCGTAGACGATGTGAACCGCGTCGAGCTCCCTGTTCTCGAAGCGCACGATGAGATCTTTCACCAGATCCGCCGCGTTCTGCGCCGTGGGACGATCGGTTATGTCGGTGTGACTGGTCGCGACTTCGCGGCCAATGTACCGGAAATATCCGAGACCCTTGCGCCCGACGACGTGCA
>JBHELX010000116.1:0-956 GCA_046262875.1 Gemmatimonadaceae bacterium
CGTGGGCGGTTGAGCTCGACGCTCGAGATCAAACGAGCAACGGTAGAGCTGCCCGCGACGTTTTACGTGTTCGATCTGCTCGCATTCGAAGATTTCGATCTTCGACCACTTCCCCTTTCCGAGCGGAAACAATTTCTGATCGACGTCGTTCCAAAGCTCGGACCTGTGCGCGCACTCGATCACATCGAGCGAGAGGGTGAAGCATTTCTGAAGTCTGTCACCGACATGGGGCTCGAAGGCATCATCGCAAAAAAGGCCGACTCTCCGTACCGCAAAGGACGCTCGGCACAATGGCTCAAGATCAAATCGGAGAAGACCGCGGACTTTGTCATCGTCGGCTTTACCGAGCCGAAGCGAAGTCGTGGCTCATTTGGCGCGTTGCAACTTGCGGATTACATCGATGGAGATCTCGTGTACGCCGGGCGAGTTGGAACCGGATTCAATGACTCGCTACTGAAGGAATTGAAATCGCAGCTCGATACGATCGTACGCGATGGGCCTCCTTGTCTTGGCCCGTGCATAGCGGCCGACGCACAGCCGCACCCGAGTGAAGCCATTCCCGAAACGAGCACGACGACATGGGTGGATCCTGCTCTCGTATGCCAGGTTCGATTCCGCGAATGGACACGGGACGGCATTCTGCGCCACTCCGCGTTCCAGCATATGAGGCCAGACAAGTCGCCGCGCGAATGCGAGCGGCAGGGATGGAAGAAAGCGGAGAAAACCGACAATCAGGATAATCCGGATTTGATACGGGAAAGTGCCGCCACGCCTCCGCCGACTGTCTCGCTTCAACCAGCGCCGAAAACAATCAATTTCTCAAATCCAAAAAAGATTTTCTGGCCTGCCGAGGGATACACGAAAGGCGATTTGATCGAATACTATCGCGCGATTTCGCCGTGGCTCCTTCCGTATCTGCGAAACCGGCCCGTCGTGTTGACGCGATTTCCTGACGG
>JBHELX010000117.1:0-936 GCA_046262875.1 Gemmatimonadaceae bacterium
GTGTACGTGCTCGCGGGAGTTTTCTACGGAATCGCATCGCTTCTCTCAGTCGCGCGCACGGGAGTCGGTGATCCAAATGCCGGGCAAACAGAGAATCTCGATGCCATTACTGCTGTAGTCCTCGGAGGCACAAGTTTGTTCGGAGGACGAGGCGCGGTGCTCGGTTCGCTTGTCGGCGCGCTCATCGTCGGCGTGTTCCGAAATGGACTCACGTTGATGGGCGTGTCATCGGTGTACCAGGTGCTGGTTACCGGAATTCTCGTGATTCTCGCTGTGGCGACCGATCAGCTTTCGCACCGGACTGCACGATGACCGTCGTTATGGAGGCGCGTGGGTTGGTGAAGCGCTACGGCCACGTCACCGCGCTCGACGGAACGGATTTCGAGCTGCGCGCCGGCGAAATCCTCGCAGTAATCGGCGACAACGGCGCCGGCAAATCGACATTGATCAAAGTGCTGTCCGGGGCGACCAATTCGGATGAAGGTGAAATGATTCTGGACGGCAAGACCGTTCATTTCCGAAACCCGATGGATGCGCGGCGCGCGGGCATCGAAACTGTTTATCAGGATCTCGCGGTCGCGCCGGCAATGACAATTGCAGAAAATCTTTTTCTCGGTCGCGAGCTGCGCAGATCTGGCGTGCGGGGAGAGGTTTTTCGCATGCTCGACAAGAAGCGCATGCTCGTGGAAAGCGCCGCGCATATGCAGGAATTGAAGATTGGCGTTGGCTCGATGACGCAAACAGTCGAGACATTGTCAGGCGGTCAACGCCAGGGCGTTGCCGTTGCGCGCAGCGCCGCGTTTGCGCGGCACGTCGTCATCATGGATGAGCCGACGGCATCGCTTGGAGTGAAAGAAGGTGCAATGGTGCTCGAGCTAATTCGTCGCGTGCGCGATAGAGGATTGTCAGTCGTTCTCGTGTCGCACAACATGCCGC
>JBHELX010000118.1:0-376 GCA_046262875.1 Gemmatimonadaceae bacterium
GAATTTCTTTGCCGCATTGAGCCTGTCGGCGAATGGATTGCTCGGCGACTTTGGCCAGAAGCTCGACCACATGTCGTAGGTGCGACGGCCAAGAACCAGGTCGAACCGCTCGCCATGCTCTGCGAGCAAGGCGTCACGACCAGCGGGCGTCCGATAGGGCGCCGTCCAATTTTCATAGGGGAAGCCGTCTTCGCCGGAGGACTGCATCACGCCGTCCAGCGAGATGTGTTCGATGATTTTGAGCTTTCTCATTTGAACTTCACTTTCGCGATTTCCTCGTTTGGCGTGAACTCTTCACCGAAATCCTCGACGTCCATCAGCTTACGGATCTCGATCTCGCCGTTCTGAGTGAACCGTGGGGCGCGCTTCACCCAGT
>JBHELX010000118.1:386-930 GCA_046262875.1 Gemmatimonadaceae bacterium
GTGCTGGACACGATACGGGACTGGGTGCGCGCCAGAACCGCCTGACCTTCCACCGCGTCCACACCACGGCGCGCCAGCTCCGCACCGGTTTTCAGCAGATCATCTACCAGTAGCATGGGCGCTGCCTGCGAACGATGCGGTTTACGCAGCAGCGCCACATGCTCTACTTGAACTTGATTTTCTCGATGTCGGGATTCGGCGTGAACGCGTCACCGAAATCCTCGACTTCACCTGGATGATCGAGAAGCCCGCAACGAGTTCTTTCGTCTCGGTGAACGGACCATCGATGACGGTGCGCTCTTCGCCGTTGAACTTCACGCGCGCACCCTTCGACGTCGGGCTGAGCCCCTCGGCGCCGGAAACCATCTTTCGCATTCTCGCCGCCTAACGCTTTAAAGTGCAGTGCACACCCACAGTCGCCACTAAGACCATACCCACACCGCGACAAACAGCAGCAGGATGCCAAGCCCTTGCAGTAACCAGGCGACGGGCCATGAGCTGAGAGCGTGCCGACGCGCCCAAAACAAGACCACCACGCCTATCC
>JBHELX010000119.1:0-437 GCA_046262875.1 Gemmatimonadaceae bacterium
TCAAAAGTGTTGCACTTGCCTTAGCAATCATCAGCGGATCCACAGCCTGTGTCGCGGAGCGGGCCTTGGCTCCGCGCGCAATGAGCTCCTCGCCGGTCTCGCAGCTTGCCGCGTCAGCGGGCGAAGTTCCTCTCCTGTTCGTCGTCGACGGAGTCCGTTATCAAAGAGACCAGGTTCCGTCGCTAACCGCTGAACAGATTTCAGTGATCACCGTGCTCAAGGGCACCGCCGCGCTCCGGCGCTACGGGCAGGACGGCGCATACGGCGTCGTTATCATCAAGACGAAGTCCGCAACTCAGCGTTCTTAAGCAGCCGCTCCGGCAACGAAAGAAAGGGCATCCGATGGATGCCCTTTTTCGATTTTCAGGAATCGATGCGGCTACTTCTTGTGTGAATTCTTTCCGCCTTTGCGCATCGGTTCGTGGTTCTCCGGCTTG
>JBHELX010000119.1:447-912 GCA_046262875.1 Gemmatimonadaceae bacterium
CCGGCTTGCCGTAACCTCCGCCTCCGGGTTTTTCCCCACCGCCGTGCACCTTGTTTACCGTAGCCCAGGCACGCCGCTCGGCCTCCTTCTCGGGAACGCCGCGATCCTCGTAGCCTTCCTCGATATGTCGCTCCTGCCTTTTCTCTTTGTCCGTGTATTTCGATTTGTCTCCGCGTGGCATCTCATCCTCCTTGATGATCACCGCGTTTGTTGTGCAGACGTCATACCGTGGGTAGCAGCGGGCAGGCTCGTGCTGCATTTTGGTTATCGATGACATCACCCTTCGAGAGGCCGGGGCCTGGCCGACTGCCCCCATTGCCCCGAAGCGTTCGGCGCGCGGTGCTCTGGATAATCGGAGCGCTGGCAGTTGCGCTGATAGTTATTCCTTGGCTCGCCAGCTTCGCCACCGACTGGCTGTGGTATAGCGAGATCGGCTTCCAATCCGTGTTCGCGACGTCGCTGAGC
>JBHELX010000120.1:0-900 GCA_046262875.1 Gemmatimonadaceae bacterium
CGAACTTCGACGCAGCCGGTACTCGCCCACGGAAACTCCGAGGCGATGCGGACGGCTTCGTCCATGTCCGCCGCCTCGATAATGTTGAAACCCGCGAGAACCTCCTTGGTCTCGGCGAACGGACCGTCGGTGATTGTCAGCTTGTTCTTGCGGACGCGCAAAGACTTGGCGGTGCTCGGAGCTTCGAGCTGCTGCGAATCGAGCAAGTAGCCTTCATTGCGTAGCTCGTCCGCGTGCTCGATGCAGCCGCGCATTGTGGTGTTGAATTCCGCTGGCGGCATCGCACCGAACAATTCCTTGTCGTTGTAAATCATTACCATGTACTTCATGACGCATCCTCGGTAGAACTGTTCATTTCCGTGCAGTCGAGCCTGAAAGCGCGGCCTGCTGCGCGGCTGGTTTGTCGTACCGCGCGTCCTGATTGTAGGCGTCGGACTTGCCCGGCGGAATACTCAAGTACGCCCAGTCCTTTCCGCGGAAGGATTTCGCCAGATAGACTATTTGTCCAACGTGGTAGCTAAGGTGTGCGAGCGAGCGATGAAGTGCTTCGTGGACGAGCAGCGGTTGACGTCTAATCGTCACCGTGTCTTTGAGCTTATCGTCGTTGAGGTTCGCGAGGGTATCCAGCAGCGAATCCCAACCCTGGTTCCATTTTGAGAGAAGATCGGCGCGGCTCACGGTTCGGGATTTGAATTCCTCTTCACGTTGTCGCCACGGTTTTTCGCCGTCGCTGGTCAGGAAGTCGGTGAAGCGTGACTGGAGATTTCCGGACACGTGCCAGCAGATGACGGCAATGGAGTTGCCCCCGTTCAAACCTTCAGTGGAAAGCTGCTCTTCGTCCAGTTGATCGATCGCCGCCTCCGCGAGTGCCTTGTATCGCAGGTACTCGGCGCGGATCGA
>JBHELX010000121.1:0-893 GCA_046262875.1 Gemmatimonadaceae bacterium
GCTCGCGAATCACCGGACATCGCGAGGCTGCGTGCCGCTGATCCAGGCTCCGTGACGGAGCGTCCGGAGGAAAGCGATCCATTATGGACGCTCGAAAGGCTCCTGTCTGCTCCCACAATTGCGAGCAAGGCCTGGGCTTACAGACAGTACGACTCCACTGTGCGCACGAACACCGTCATCGGTCCAGGAGGAGATGCCGCGGTGCTGCGCGTGCGTGGCACTACCAAAGCGCTCGCATTGAAGACGGATTGCAACGGTCGCTACGTCTACCTCGATCCACGTGCGGGCGGACGCATTGCTGTAGCGGAGGCAGCGCGCAATGTAGCCTGCACCGGCGCGAGACCAATGGCGATCACGAATTGTCTGAACTTCGGAAATCCGACCCGCCCCGAGGTTTTTTACCAGTTCCGTGAGGCCGTGGCGGGGATGGGCGAAGCGTGTCGGGCGCTGGGTACTCCCGTGACGGGAGGAAATGTTTCACTCTACAACGAGAATCCCGCCGGCGCGGTGTATCCGACACCGGTCGTCGGGATGGTCGGCTTGATCGAGGACCTGACGCATGTTACGCGCGCGTCATTCAGTCAGGATGGTGACGCGATCCTCCTGCTTGGCGAAATGGGCGGTGAGCTTGGCGGCAGCGAATACCTCGCTACGATTCACGGTCGGGTACTTGGCGCCCCACCTGCTTGCGACCTCCAACGGGAACGAGCAGCAATCGACGCTCTGCTCGAAGCAATTCGACAGGGACTTGTAACCTCAGCGCACGACTGCAGCGACGGCGGGATTGTGATAGCCATCGCAGAATGCTGCATTGCGAACGCCGAGCGCCAACTGGGCGCGGAGGTGGACCTGACGCGCTGGGCGCATCTCGAGGATCGCGCCCTGCTTTACGG
>JBHELX010000122.1:0-865 GCA_046262875.1 Gemmatimonadaceae bacterium
GCTCGAGGAGATTCTCAAGAGCAACGCTGAGCAGAGTATCAAGGAAAAGGCCCTGTTCGCGCTTTCACAGCAGGATGAGCCGAGGGCGCAGCAGATTCTTCGCGATTTCGCGGTGCGGGACTCCGAGAATGGAGATCTGAGAGAGAAGGCCATCTTCTGGCTTGGGCAGCGCTCTGGAACCGAGAACACCGAATTCCTGCGCGGCCTTTACACGCGGCTCGCCGACGAGGATCTGAAGGAGAAGGTTCTGTTCTCCCTGTCCCAGCAGTCGGGCGCGGGCAACGAGCAGTGGCTGATGAACGTTGCCGCCAACTCGAAAGAGGGCATGGACCTGCGGAAGAAGGCTCTCTTCTGGGCAGGGCAGAGCGGAGTCCCAATGTCAGAGCTCGTCGGGTTCTACAACCGAATGAATGAAAAAGACATGAAGGAGCAGATGATCTTCGTCTTCTCGCAGCGGGAAAACGACAAGGCGGCGATGGATAAGCTCTTCGACATTGCGAAGAACGAGAAAGATCCTGAGCTCCGCAAGAAGGCGATTTTCTGGCTCGGCCAGTCCCGCGATCCGCGCGTACAGCAATTTCTCCTGGACCTGATCAACAGATGATAACGACAATCATCACTCGGCTCGTGAAGACAGCCGGCATCGTCGTCACGGTCTCGGCCGGAAACAGCGGGCCCGGCACGTGCAAGATCGGCTCGCCGAGCGCGGCTGCGGGCGCAATCACGGTCGGTGCGATGGCTGATCTGGCGTCGAACGGGTTCAGCGAAGCCTCGTGGTCGAGCCGCGGCCCCACGTTCGACGGGCGCGTCAAGCCCGACATCTCGGCGCCCGGGGTCAACATCACCTCGGCGAAGGCCGGGACGA
>JBHELX010000123.1:0-848 GCA_046262875.1 Gemmatimonadaceae bacterium
GTGCTGGCAGCGGGGGACATATCACTTCTAGACTCTCGCGGGGGCTGAGCTGTAACACTGATA
Organism: Gemmatimonadaceae bacterium; assembly: GCA_046262875.1. Classification (GTDB taxonomy): domain Bacteria; phylum Gemmatimonadota; class Gemmatimonadetes; order Gemmatimonadales; family Gemmatimonadaceae; genus UBA4720. Next base: position 64 of record JBHELX010000123.1, read on the forward strand.
ACTACAAACTGCTTGCTGGCGGCTGGCGGCTTTCGGCCAGCGGCTGGCAGCATGTGCGAACTGCTAACTAAGCCGCCGGCAGCAAGCCGACGGCGGCCAGCCGCCAGCAGGCAGTTTGTACTCCCTCCCTACTATAAATCGATCGATTGGTGCACCTTTCTACCTCGCCCTGCACCTGTCTGGAGGACTAACGGTGGAAGTTCACGAAACGTCGATAAATGAAGCTCTGCGCCGCTGGCGGATCATTCCGGTCATCGTCATCGATGACCCCAACAACGCGTTGCCGCTGGCGGGTGCTTTACTGAGCGGCGGACTGCCGATCGCTGAGATCACGCTGCGCACCCCAAAGGCGCTCGAAGCATTGAGACGGATCAAGGGCGAGCAGCCGGAGATGTTCGCGGGATGCGGGACCGTGCTTAATGTCGAGCAGGCAAAGCAGGCGAAATCGGCCGGCGCCGAGTTCGTGATTTCCCCGGGATTCAAGCGCGATGTCGTGGACTATTGTCTCGAGCAGGGAATGCCGGTTTTCCCGGGCGTCGCGACAGCCTCGGAGATCGAGGCAGTGCTCGACACCGGCCTCAAACTCATGAAGCTGTGGCCGATCACCACCCTCGGCGGGACCGAGTACCTGGAGCTGCTGAATGGTCCGTTCAACGGCGTCCAATTCAATCCGTCGGGCGGGGTCACCGGTGCAACGTTCCCGCAGTACCTGGCGATGAAGAACGTCGTCGCAGTTGGCGGCAGCTGGATGGCGCCGTCGGACTGGATCGCCCGCGGACAGTGGG
>JBHELX010000124.1:0-840 GCA_046262875.1 Gemmatimonadaceae bacterium
GTCGTGACCGACGTACTTGTGATAAAGCCGCGGCAAGCGGGATGTGGTGCGTTTAAGCGTGTCGGGGTCGCGCATGTACCAGTCGGACACGAGCTCCTGACCGTCCGGATTGGCCGGAACCAGCAGGATGATGTCGTCGCGCAGGAATCGGAGCGTCTCCGGATCTGACCGGCTCACCAATTCGTAAGTCGTCTCAATGAGCTGCTGCGCCCCGAGTACTTCACTCGCGTGCAAGCCACCGTCGATCCAGACGACAGCCTTGCCTTCCGACGCGAGCTTGTGTGCCTGCGCGTCAGTCAGCCCATCGGCGAGCGCCAGCCGACGCGAGATGTCCTGATAGTGCGCAAGCTTCTTCTGGTTCTCCGGGGACGTAACGATCGCCATGATGATCGGCCGCCCTTCCGCTGTGCTCCCGATCCGCACGAGACGCATGCGATCGGACTCGCGATCGAGCTTGCGCCAGTACGCGAGCATCTGGGTGTAATCGGCGAGGAAATAATCGTCGCCAATGTTGTGACCGAACTGTGCCAGCGGCGTAGTGATACCGCGTTGCGCCACTATGGGCGGCGCAGCCACGAGCAGCAGAGCGACGGAGAGCGCTTTGAGTCTGAGGCTTCTCATGCTACGGATCGGAGTTGGTGTCGCAGGGTTCGCGAGTGCAGCGGAAATCTAAGTCGCCGAGTCGGCCTTGCGGGACGTCGGTGCGGTGATGAGCACCCCGCCAAGCACGATCACTCCACCTATTACGGTGGAAACGCCGGGAATCTGGTGAATCGCGGGAATCACGGCTCCGAGCAGTGTCGCTCCCACGGGCTCACCCAGTACTGTCAGATTCACTAC
>JBHELX010000125.1:0-838 GCA_046262875.1 Gemmatimonadaceae bacterium
GTTGTAGGCGGCGCCGCGCTCGTAGATGTCATGAATCGCCGAGGCGCGCTCGAGGGCGGTGCCCATGCCGTAGCGGTTGTTCTCGATGATGAACACGCAGGGGAGCTTCCAGAGCCCCGCCATGTTGAGCGCTTCGTGGAACGCGCCCGTGTTCACGACGGACTCGCCCATGAAACAGATGCACACCTGATCGCCGCCGCGATACTTGATCGCGAAGCCGACGCCGGTCGCGAGCGGAACGTGCCCGCCGACGATGCCGTGGCCGCCGTAGAAGCCGTGGTCGACGCTGAACATGTGCATCGACCCGCCCTTGCCGCCGCACAGGCCGGTCTCGCGGCCGAGGATCTCGGCGCCAAGGGCCTCAGCACGACGGTGGCCGACGCGCGCTTCGCCAAGCCGCTCGACACCGATCTGGTGCGTCGCCTCGCCCGCGAGCACGAGGTGCTGATCACGATAGAAGAGGGCGCGATCGGCGGCTTCGCCAGCCATGTGCTGCACCATCTGGCCACCACCGGCCAGCTCGACCACGGGCTGAAAATCCGGCCGATGGTGCTGCCCGATGTGTTCCTCGAACACGATTCGCCCAATGCCCAATACGACACCGCCGGGCTCAACGCGAAGCACATCGTGGCGACTGCACTGGCCGCGCTCGGCCGCGAGATGGCGCAGCTCGGCCTCCAGCATGCGGCACTCGCCGAAGAACAAGCGAAGCACGAATACGACGCCGCCACCAGCGGCAAGATCAACGACGACGAAGTCGACGCCAAACGCACCGAGCTCGATCGAAAGCAGGAAGACCTCTCACGCGAAATGGACAAGCTTTCGCGGAAGCAGGAAG
>JBHELX010000126.1:0-807 GCA_046262875.1 Gemmatimonadaceae bacterium
GCATGACGCAGCGACTCGAACTACTCGCGACGCGCAACCCGTCGCGGCGCACCAGCGCCTTGGCCACGGCGATGTACCGGGTCCGCGTCCGGACCAACGTGTCGCGCACCGCGAGTTCCGCCCGCACATGGCGTCGGGGGTCGGACAGCCGATGCGCCGGCCGATAGGCCCCGAGCCGGCACGCCTCCATCAACGTCCGCGCGTCGCGCTTATCGGTCTTCGTCCGCCGTGAGCGATTCGCATACATGGGCGCGTAATTCGGATCCGCGACGATGACCTCGTGGCCCAGCGATTCCAAGTGGCGGGCCACCCACTCGCTCTCCGTCGATGCCTCGAGAAGGATTCGTGCCGGCGGTCGATTACCGAGCACCGCGGTGAAGCGCTCACGACTGGTGACGATCCGCCGCTCGCTGATCGTTCCGTCGTCGGCGAGAATGCAGAGCTGACTCTCGCGCTTGTGCAGATCGAGTCCTATCGTATCCATAAGGCTGGCCTCCCGGTTTAGTGTGCCTCGTCGAAAGACGATGAGCACGTCATACCTGTGGGGCGAACTTGCCACCACGTCGCCGTGGAGGTCCAGCCGCTTCATACCAACTAGCTGAAGGCGTTAGGAAGCAACCCTGTGCAGAGGTAATTGGCGTGCTTTCTTCCGACTATATCAGCTACTACTACCTGGAGGAATACTTGTTTGACCAGATATCGCCACGATTCAAAGCTGAGCAAACAGTCTCAGTCTTTGACTTCTTCTGCATTGTTGTTTGGAAAGCGAATCGCGCGAAGTCGAAAGTGGCGGCAAGGCTCATAGCC
>JBHELX010000127.1:0-371 GCA_046262875.1 Gemmatimonadaceae bacterium
CTCTCAGCCATCGCACCTCATCCTCTGACTCGACTATTTCACCCGTCCGCGGGCGGGACTCACCGATCGATAGACGACCGACCCGCCCACAATAGTACAAGTCGCGCGCCCCGTGAGCGTCATCCCGTTGTATGGAGTGTTCCGTCCCTTCGATAGAAACGTTGAGGCGTCGACCTTCCAGCGGGCTGATGGATCCAGGATCGTGACGTCCGCGACGGCGCCTTTCTTCAGCGATCCGCCCGGCAAGTTGAAGATTCGCGCAGGCGCGCAGGACATGCGCTCGACGAGATCGCCAAAACTCAGATATCCCTTCTCGACAAGATTGGTCACCACGACCGCTAGCGCAGTTTCCAGTCCAACAATTCCGTTCG
>JBHELX010000127.1:381-784 GCA_046262875.1 Gemmatimonadaceae bacterium
TGATGCGGTGCGTGATCGGTAGCGACAAGATCGATCGTTCCGTCCTTGACTGCCTGGCGCAATGAATCGACGTCTGCTGCGGTCCGGAGCGGCGGATTCATCTTCGCATTCGTGTCGTAGCCGCGCACTCGTTCTTCCGTCAGCGACAAATGGTGCGGACAGACTTCCGCGGTGACGTTGATGCCCCGGTCCTTCCCCCAACGAATGAGCTCGACCGATCCCTTAGTGCTCATATGCGCAAGGTGGACGTGACCTCCGGTCAGCCGCGCGAGGAGAATGTCGCGAATCACCATGATCTCCTCCGCCTCCGCGGGTACCCCCTTTAGACCAAGTTGCGCGCTGACAAACCCCTCGTTCATCGTGCCGCCCGCTGCCAGGGTCGGCTCTTCGCAGTGATCGATGA
>JBHELX010000128.1:0-452 GCA_046262875.1 Gemmatimonadaceae bacterium
CGCCACCATGCTTTCTGCGTACAGCGGTGCTTCTTCGTCAGAGGGAAGCAGTCCCGTGCAGCCGGTGAAGTTCAGACACACCGTGCACGTCGACACCCTCAAGATGAACTGCTTGTACTGTCACTTCTCCGCAAATAAATCGTTCGACCCGGGTTTACCCGCGATGAGCACCTGCATGGGTTGTCACACCGTGGTGCAGGGCACGACGGACGATAACAAAGCAGAAATCAAGAAGCTTGTTGGCTTCGCGACCAAGAAAGAGCCCGTACCCTGGATTCGTATCCACAAGGTTCCTGAGTACGTTCACTTCCCGCACATGCGTCACGTCAATGCCGGCGTAACCTGCCAGACATGTCATGGGCAAATTCAGACGATGAAGCAGGTCTACCAGGCCAACTCATTGAACATGGGCTGGTGCGTCAACTGCCACATCGGTCAGTCGAATCCACCTC
>JBHELX010000128.1:462-783 GCA_046262875.1 Gemmatimonadaceae bacterium
AATCGTTCCCCGCGCGAACGGCGTAAAACGCCGTGAGTTCCTCAAGGTGCTTGGTGGCGGCGCTGCCGCGACGACAATGCTCGGCTGCGCGTCGGAGAAAGTCGAAAAGCTGATTCCTTATTTCGTATCCCCCGATCAGACTGTCCCCGGAGTTTCCGACTATTACGCGACTACATGCCGCGAATGCGCGGCTGCCTGCGGAGTCATCGCTGAAACCCGCGACGGCAGGACCATTAAGCTCGAGGGGAATCCGGATCATCCCGTAAATCGAGGCGCGCTCTGCGCTCGTGGACAGGCGGCCCTGCAGGGTCTCTACAATCC
>JBHELX010000129.1:0-735 GCA_046262875.1 Gemmatimonadaceae bacterium
GCGCGGCACCGAGCTGGCCGGCCGCGAGGCGGGCCCGCCGGGCCGGCGTGAACGACGCGACGTGCCGCAGCGTCGGCGGCAGGTCCCCCACCGGGATCTTGGGAAGCGTGTCCGCGGCGAGCGCGAGCACCCGAGCCCGGGCGGGGTCCGGGAGGCGTACGCCGGGCGGCGACCCGACCGTGGCGGCGACGGACGGCTCCGCGGGCGATGACGGCGGCGACGGCGACACGGGCGCGATCGGCATCGGCCAGTTCGTGCACCTGATGCGGCGCAACCTGCCGCTCATGTACATCGTCGAGGACAACGGCTGCTACGGGCTCACGAAAGGGCAGTTCTCGGCGTCGGCAGACGTCGGTACGAAAGCGAAGAAGGGCGATACGAACTATCAGCCGCCGGTCGATCCGGTGCTGCTGGCGATGACACTCGGTGCGACCTACGTTGCGCGCAGCTTCTCTGGGGACAAGCAGCAACTCGTGCCGCTGATTCAGGCCGGCCTGTCACACAAAGGGTTTGCGCTCATCGACGTGCTTTCGCCGTGCGTCACGTTCAACGATCACGAAGGCTCGACGAAGAGCTACGCGTACACGCGCGAGCACTACGAGCCGGCGGTGCATGCGGACTTCATCCCGCTCGAGCGCGAGATCACTGCCGACTACAAGGAAGGCGAGACCTTACCCGTGGTCATGCACGACGGCAGCCGTATCGTGCTTCGTAAGCTGGATGGCAACTACGACC
>JBHELX010000130.1:0-717 GCA_046262875.1 Gemmatimonadaceae bacterium
TTGCAGCCAATTTGCGTCGCCTTCGCAGCGCACGCGATCAGGACGGACATCAGTTAAAGGTCATCGAGCTGCCCATGCCGCGGCCGGTAGTCTTTCGCAGGCAGCGCCTGCCCGCGAGCTACGCCAATTTCTATATCGCGAACTCCTGTGTGCTGGTGCCGGTGTTCAACGATGCGAACGACCGGCACGCCCTCAACACGCTCGCCGAGGCTTTTCGCGATCGCGAGATCGTGCCTATCTACTGCGGTGATTTGATCTGGGGCCTGGGCGCGATCCACTGCATGACCCAGCAGCAACCAAAGTAAAAAACCGGACGGCTGCACGTCCGGCAAGTCTCCCTCTTCTTAACAAATCTACTTCTTCAACTGCGCAGCGTGCTTCCTGAAGCGTACTACCAGGCCGGCGCATAGCGAGCCAAAGCCCAGCAGAGCAATTACTGGCAATGGAGTCGCGGTCTTTGGCAGGCTGTTATTGGCGCTTTTCGCCTGCGCATTGCTGGTCGCACCGTTGGCCGCGTTCTGGTCAGAAGCACTCTGTCCAGATGCTGCGCTGCCCTGGGCCTGATACGACGTTGGCCGGAAATGCGGCGTCGTGCTTGCGCCGGGTGAAACGCTCTTCCTGCGCCGCGGCGGCGATGTCGCCGTCGACCACCAGGGCGGCGGCGCTGTCGTGGTAGAAGGCGGAGATGCCGAGAATCGAGACCATGCGGGCGTGGAC
>JBHELX010000131.1:0-710 GCA_046262875.1 Gemmatimonadaceae bacterium
CGCGACTGTCCCCGCCCCCGCGGTTGACGGTCATCTATTTACGAGGCTTTCGCCGAGCTACACTGGAATCACGTTCGAGAACACGGTCGAGCCGACGAGCGATCTCAACGTCTTCACATATCGCAATTTCTACAACGGTGGCGGAGTTGCCATCGGCGATCTGAATGGCGATGGATTGCCCGAAGTGATGCTCACATCGAATCTGCGGGGCAATCGCCTGTATCTGAACAAGGGACATTTCAGGTTCCAGGATATCTCCGCCGAGGCAGGCGTTCGAGGAAAAGAGTCGTGGGCGACCGGGGTGGCGTTCGCGGACGTCAACGGCGACGGCTTGCTGGATATCTACGTCTGCTACGCGGGGAATGTCCCTGGACCGAAGAGAGCGAATGCGCTTTACATCAACCAGGGCCCAGGCCCGAACGGCGTCCCGACGTTCAGGGACGAGGCCGCCGAGTACGGGCTGGCGGATGAGGGATTCTCTACCCAAGCCGCCTTCTTCGACTACGACCACGACGGCAACCTCGACATGTTCCTGGTCAACAACTCGTCGCGCGCCGCCAGCAGCTTCGGCCTCGCGAATACCCGTAACGTCCGTAACGATTTTGGTGGCGACAAGCTTTATCACAACGATGGCAACGGGCATTTCAGCGACGTCAGCGCCAGAGCCGGGATTTTCGGCAGCGAAATCGGCCTTGGACTCGGAGTTGGAG
>JBHELX010000132.1:0-706 GCA_046262875.1 Gemmatimonadaceae bacterium
GAGCAATGAGCGATGAGCCCAGTGGAAGCAATGAGCAGTGAGCGATGAGCAACGAGCCGAGTGGAAGCAATCAGCAATGAGCGATGAGCAATGAGCAATGAGTGAAAAGCGACCGATCCTCGCAGTCATGGTCCTGACGCTGGTCGCGTCATGCAGCAAGTCTCCACTCATTGCTCATCGCTCATCGCTCATTGCTCGCTCCCCATCGCTCATTGCTAGTGGCTCGACTCTTCGCGTTTGCGCCGACCCCGACAACCTCCCCTACTCCAACCGCCAGCGCCAGGGCTTCGAGAACAAGATCGCGGAGCTGGTGGCGCGCGACTTCAGGGCGCGCGTCGACTACACCTGGTGGCCGCAACGGCGGGGGTTCGTGCGCAACACGCTGCGGGCGGGCGACTGCGACATGATCGTCGGCGTCCCGAGCAACTTCGAGCTGGCGTGGGGGACGCAGCCGTACTACCGCTCCTCCTACGTCTTCGTTTCCCGCCGCGACCGCAACCTCGGCATCACTTCCTTCGACGATCCGCGCCTCCGGTCGCTGCGCGTCGGCGTGCAGATGATCGGGAACGATCACGTCAACTCGCCGCCGGCGCATGCGCTGGCCAAGCGCGGCGCGATGGACAACGCGGAGCTCAAGGCGCTGATCGAGCAGAAGCTCGAGAAGGCCAATAGCGCCCCGCGCGTCAGCGCCCTCAAGGCGCAGACG
>JBHELX010000133.1:0-345 GCA_046262875.1 Gemmatimonadaceae bacterium
CATTGGGCGAGGTTGCGTTTGATTGAGGGCTGGAGAATTCCCACCCTGATCGCGGTTTTTCTGATGTTCGTCCTGCCATTTTTCGGCCTGCTGTCGCGCGCGGCGAAAGTCTTCCTGCCAACAATGGCGTTCTTCGCGCTGTGCACAGTCACCGGATTGTGGATGACGCGCTATCTCGAGGTTTACCCTTCGATCTACGGGGCGCTCCACGATATTCCGTTCGGAATCTGGGAGATCGGGATTACGCTCGGTATGCTCGGCATCTGGGGCTTCTGCTATCTCGCGTTCTCAAATGCGTTTCCCCGAATGCGTGTGCTGCTGATGACATCGCCGTATCGGGACGAA
>JBHELX010000133.1:355-705 GCA_046262875.1 Gemmatimonadaceae bacterium
CGTCAATCCTCGAACGATGGAGCCGCTCCCGGCTCACGAATAGCCCGGGTTTTTCTTAGTCCGAACCCGCTGGCCCTTTTATATTTCCTGCTGCGGGGCGTTAGCTCAGCTGGGAGAGCGCCTGGTTTGCAACCAGGAGGTCGCAGGTTCGATCCCTGTACGCTCCACTGACTTTCTCAGTGGCTTCTCGACGCAAAGAAAAAGGCAACGGTTAACGACCGTTGCCTTTTTTCGTTTCCTGCGATGTGGATTGATTACTCGAAGATCGGCAAATCATCAAAGCTGACGATTGCGGAGTTCTCGCCCTGAAGTGGCGCGTGGTCCAGCGCACTCTCGGCGCGGTGAACGAG
>JBHELX010000134.1:0-259 GCA_046262875.1 Gemmatimonadaceae bacterium
CATCAAGATCGATGGAGGAACCTTCCCAACCGTATCGCTCGGCAACGACGTCACGTCGCGTATCGGCGAGTGGGTTCTTGCGATCGGCAATCCGCTCGGGCTCGAGAACACCGTGACGGCCGGAATCATCAGCGCCAAGGGCCGCAGTCTCGCCGACCTGATGAATCCCAATGGCACCAATCGTTACGCGATCAGCGATCTCATTCAGACTGACGCGGCCATCAATCCGGGTAACTCCGGTGGTCCGCTGGTCAACTCA
>JBHELX010000134.1:269-702 GCA_046262875.1 Gemmatimonadaceae bacterium
GGATACAACGCCGGTTACGGATTCGCGATCCCGATCACGCTCGCCAAGCGCGTCATGGACGAGATTATCGCGCACGGCCGCGTGCGGATCCCAGCTCTCGGAATTCAGATAGATGACGTTGGCCCCGAAGACGCGGCTGTCGCGGGCGTGAAGGACATCCGCGGAGTGCTCGTTCGCAATTTTCCTGAAGAGAACACTCCCGCGCAGAAAGCGGGGCTGCAGCCGGGCGACGTGATCATCACCGGCACGCCCGAAGGGGTCGGGATGGGACGCAAGCCACCCGAATGGCTGAAGCCCGGCGACGTCGTCGAGCTCGAGATCGAGAAGATCGGCATCCTGCGCAATCACATCGAGAGGAGCGCGTAGTGGGGACCATGATCGAGTTCAAGTGCGACGGCGGAACGACGGCCGGTTACCTGGCGAGTCCCTCCTC
>JBHELX010000135.1:0-695 GCA_046262875.1 Gemmatimonadaceae bacterium
GTCTAACCCGTACTAATACCTCTTCTTCACCACTGTTTCTTTCACCGTACGCCTCCGCATTTTTCCTCCCCATATAACGCTCTGCAATTTTGGTTGCCCATTTCAAGACCTCTTTTTGTCTGTAAGGAATTAATTTTGCATTACCACATATTGAAACGAAGGAAAAGGGTGGTGCCTGATCGTCCACACAAATACTTACTCTATCGTCACGTTGAATATTTTTTGCCTTTACGGAGTCCCGGCCGGTTGTAAAATAGATGTTTCCTATCTTGTTTCTGTTTCTGTTTCTGTTTCTGTTTCTGCTGTTCACTTCTTTGATAACAAACCAAATTGGAACAACATGCGGACTTCCATTTTTCTTAACTGTTGCAAGCTTTCCTGTAAATGTATCTTTCATAAGAAACTTTTTAATTTCGCTTTTAGTCATCCGTGCCATTATAAGTTAATTTTCATTATCGAATATAACTGTAGTTAACTAAAGCTAAGCTAAAAGATCCCAATGAGAGTTGAGCGAATATTCCCAGGTTGTCCGAGTACAATTCTAGAATTGTCGCAGTACTATGGTCGCAATACTTTTCAGATTTTTTGACTTGGCCAGACTAAAAGTCAAGGTCTGAAAAAGTGTTATCATTTTTTAGTTCAATAGGCTACTGAGATTACGCGTGAACAAATTCAAGGATTGTACTTCATAGTAT
>JBHELX010000136.1:0-691 GCA_046262875.1 Gemmatimonadaceae bacterium
CTGATATGTGTTGTGGACGACCTGTCCGGGGGTTATACGCGGAATTCCGCAAAAAGGTTGGGCCTCAATCACTCTAAAACCAAAGTCGGCAGCCTGCAGGTAACTGTCGGGAGTCGGCAGTTGTTATACACGCATTTGCGGCGAAGGTCGCCAGGGACGCGTGTATGAAAACTCCAACCTGCAACCTGTCCCTCTGCTAACTGCCGACTTTGGTTTTCGAGATCCTGAGGTAGCTAAGTGATTCCAGAATAAATACTTACATAGGCTCCCCTAGCGCCTAGGTGAAAACCTGCTATTCTTCCCCGCGCTAACCAGCCCGACTCATGCGGCGGCTGGTTTTGACGAGCCATCTCCAACTCGTTCTGAGCGCCACCTGTGACTGTACCTAGTACAACCCCGGAACTGGCGTCACCATCACCTGTATCGCCTGCCGAGCCGCTCTTCTTTCCGTTGAGCTGGCTGACCGAGCACGCGTCGGAGCCGGTGAAATACCGCGCAATCACCGAAGTAGCTCAGACCGCGAGCCGATCCGCCCCAGAACTCTCCGCACTTCCTTATGCGCAACGATCGGCCATCCGACTCGCCGTCACCCAATCGCGTGACGGTATGTGGAACAACTCGGTGCTGTCGCTTCCGAGCAAGCACGGTTCTGATTTCGCTAATATCGGCACCATCCCGGCGGTTCGTAGAC
>JBHELX010000137.1:0-677 GCA_046262875.1 Gemmatimonadaceae bacterium
TCTCCGTGGTTCCTTCCCCTTACGCTGAATCCGCAGCCAGTTCGCGCAAGTGATACGACCTCCCATCGTGGTGAACTTTTCCCCAAGGGACTGTGGCATCGTGCTCGAAGATCAATAGCCAATCCTCGTCTTCAGCCTGGCGAAGGATTCTTCGCTTTGTCTCCAATGTCACCAGTGGTTCGACGTCGTAGCCCATGATCCACGGAAGAGGAAGATGTGCACTCGTCGGACAAAGATCACCGAGAAAAAAACCACGCTCGCCCGCGGAATCGATGAGAATGCTCTGATGAAACGGAGTGTGCCCGGGAGTCGGCACCACGCGGATGCCTTTCACGATCTCACGCTCACGAACTACAAACTCGAATTTCCCCACCGAGACGACGGGCATGAAATTGCGCTCGAAGTAGCTCGCGGATGTCCGCTCGTTAGTGTGCGTTGCGTAATCGTATTCGCCGCGCTTCACGAAGTAACGCGCCTTCGGAAATGTCGGCTTGATGTTCCCCGCATCGTCGACCCACGTGTTGCCACCCGCGTGATCGAAGTGAAGATGCGTGGCGAGCGCGTAGTCGATGGCGTCCGCACCCAACCCGATGTCGGCGAGCGCGTGATCGAGCGCCCGCCGGCGATCGAGCCCGTAGATGTCGCGCTGCCGCGCGTCCATCTTGTCCCCGGCGCCG
>JBHELX010000138.1:0-268 GCA_046262875.1 Gemmatimonadaceae bacterium
ACCAGGTACAGTCGCGAAACGCTGGGCGGGAATGTTCGAGCCGAATTCAACGTCAGCCCGGCCTGTCGCCCAATCGAGAACCATTTTCTTGATCGGCTCAACGTCGCTGACCAGGCGGAACATGATCTCCGCCTCCGCGTGCGCTGGGATCACGTTTGCCTCCGTACCCCCGCGAATCGTGCCGATGTTGACTGTGGTCTGGCCAAGCACAGTGTCGGACGGCAGCGGCAGCTTCTTCAAAGTTGGAAGTAGCTCGAGCATCGGCTCG
>JBHELX010000138.1:278-676 GCA_046262875.1 Gemmatimonadaceae bacterium
ATCGCGGATTGACCGAGATGCGGATATGCGGAGTGAGCCTCGCGCCCACGCGTCCGTATAGTCGCGCGCAACGATCCTTTGGCCCCGCTAGCCAGCTTGCTCTCCGTCGGCTCGCCATTGATGAGAAATCGGCTTCTTGCATTGAGAGTGTTCGCAGCACGGGCTCCGTCCGAGCCCTTCTCTTCGCCGACGACGAACAGTACCTCCACCCTTTTCTCACCGTCGTTCACCAGTCGCTCCGCTGCGACCAGCATCGCCGCGGCTATTCCCTTCGCATCGGAAGATCCGCGGCCAAAAAGCCGCGTACCCTCCAGCCGCGGTGGGACAAATGGTGGAACGGTGTCGAGGTGCGTTGAAAATGCCACGCCATTGACGCTTCCCGAGCGAGAGGCCCAAAC
>JBHELX010000139.1:0-675 GCA_046262875.1 Gemmatimonadaceae bacterium
GCCATAGATGCCGAGGTGGGCGAGCGGTGGGACCTCGCCTTCCCCCCGTGGGTAGGGAATGGGGCTGCGGGAGAAGTAGAGCGCCCGCCCGCGGTGATCCAGGACGACCTTCACCACGCTCGCTTGCTCGGCCTCCCCATCCTCCAGCGGACGGGCCGCCGTCGCCATGTCGGCTCCCTGGCGGACGAGATTGGCCACCGCGGTGATCGCTCGCGGGTCGACGAGCGGCTCGTCGCCTTGCACGTTGACGACGATTTCGTCGTCGCAAAGCCCGAGTTGCGTCGCCGCTTCGGCGAGGCGGTCGGTGCCGCTTGCGTGATCGGCGCGCGTCATGATCGCCTCGACGCCGTGCGCGCTTGCGGCCGCCTCGATTCTCGAATCGTCGGTCGCGACGACGACGCGCATTGCGCCGCTCGCTCGTGCCCGTTCGGCGACGCGCACGACCATCGGCTTGCCGCCGAGATCGGCGAGCGGCTTGCCGGGCAGCCGGGTGGACCCGAACCGGGCCGGGATGACGACGACGGTGCGCACTGTCGGGACCTCCGTGTCCGGGGGAAACGATGAATGATGAACGATGAACGATGAGTAAACAAGCCCGGTGCGGGCCGGCTCGTTCATCGTTCATGGTTCACAGTTCATCGTTTCACCAGTCCGCCGGCCCCCGCCGCGGGGTGT
>JBHELX010000140.1:0-673 GCA_046262875.1 Gemmatimonadaceae bacterium
AGCTCGATGAGGTGCTGACGTTTCAGACTCTTACGGCTGGCACCGTAACCGCGAACAAGCACAGGATCGCTGCGAACATTTTTTTGCACGACATCCGTCACTGGGCCCAGATCGCGACGGTATTAAGACAGAACGGATATGTCGATCAGTGGCCGCACGACTTGTTGCTGTCGGCGATAAAACTCTGAGCCGGAGCTTACTCCGCCGAGCTCGACGCGACCCACGGATCGGCGGTCATCCACTGCTGATCGGGCGCGAAGAGAAAAACCATTCCGCCGTTGGCGAGCTCGGGCAGAACGCGGCTAGCGCGAGATTGCTCCATCGCCGGGCATCCCTCGCTGCGCCCGGCACGGGTCGGCGTCACGTATGGCGCGCCGTGCGCGACGACTCCGCGGGCCAACGCGTTGTCGTTGAAACCGACCGACACTCCCTTGAGCCGGAGTCCGGTCGCGCTGTATGCCTGCCCCGCGGTGTGGCCGGTGAATTGGTAGATGCTCTCCGCAACGTAGAGACCGAGCGACGTGGCGGCGCAGCTCCACGGCATCCTCGACGAGGCCGGCGGCCCGTCGCTCTCTCGCCACCTCGAGTCGCAGGCGACGCTCGAGCAGGTCCGCGAGTTCGCCGTCCACCGGTCCGCCTACCAGCTCAAGGAGGCCGACCCCCACTCGTGGGC
>JBHELX010000141.1:0-651 GCA_046262875.1 Gemmatimonadaceae bacterium
CGCCAGGGCTCACCGTCGTTCTGGTGGGAGATAACCCCGCGAGCGCGTCGTACGTGCGCTCAAAGGGAATTGCGGCGGATGAAGCAGGCATTTCCAGCTCGACGATTCGGCTACCAGCGAGCACCCCGGAATCGGAGCTCCTGGCGTGTGTTGACGAGCTCAACGCCGATCCGTCTGTGCACGGAATTCTCGTTCAGATGCCGCTCCCCGGGCATATCGATCCTGACGCGGTGATTCTCAAGATCGATCCAGCCAAGGACGTCGATGGCTTTCATCCGGTGAACGTCGGGAAGTTGCTCATCGGGCAGCGAGATGGATTCATCCCTTGTACACCGGCCGGCATTCGCGAGCTGCTTCGGGCCTCGAGCGTCGCCACGACTGGTAAGGAGTGCGTGATTGTCGGACGCAGCAACATCGTCGGCAAACCAATGGCTGCGCTGTTGATGCAGGATGCTGACAACGCGAACTGCACAGTAACCGTCTGTCATCGCCACACTCGTGATCTCCGCACGCACGTGGCGCGCGCGGCGCAGAAAGCGGAGTTCGAGCTCGCATTGGCGCTCGACCCGGCGCGCGTGCTGGCGGGAGTGTCGGCGCTCGGCGAGCGCGCGCAGGATGCCCAACCAGGGCGCAAGCAGGCATGTCCGGTCC
>JBHELX010000142.1:0-343 GCA_046262875.1 Gemmatimonadaceae bacterium
CTGAAATGCTTTGACGGCCGGAGCCACAAACAAGGAAGATTTTCTGCTGTCGATTGGGCTGTCGATTGACCCCGACATCATCCGGCATCGCGAAGGATGCATTACGGCAGATCACGCTGTCCGTCAACGATTTACAGATTTCTTGCCGGACTTCTTACACCCCTTCGGTCGCCTGATAAGCGTGAGGTCGGTAGTTCAACTCTACCCAGGCCCATACCAATAAAATCAACGATGTAGCCCGCCTTGGATCTGTTTCTTGGCGGGCTTTTTTTGCACTCATTCCTAGCAAAGCAGCGCGACAGGCTACGGAAGCATTGCGATTGGCCGACCTGATCTTCACGTT
>JBHELX010000142.1:353-650 GCA_046262875.1 Gemmatimonadaceae bacterium
GCCTTCCGAAGACGCCCTGCCCAGCCGCGAGGCAATGCCAATGACCGACCAGCTCTCCCGCCGTACATTCGCCAAACTCGCTGGCGCCGCCGCACTCGGCGCCTCGACTGTTCCGCTCGCCACGCAGGCGGCTCAGGGCGCGCAGGCAGCGACGCTCGAGACTCTGACAGCGCGCTCGTTCCCGACCAGCTTCCGCTGGGGTACCGCAACCGCGGCGTATCAAGTCGAGGGCGCCGTCGCCGAAGACGGACGCATGCCGTCTATCTGGGACACGTTCTCCCACACGCCCGGCAAGGT
>JBHELX010000143.1:0-270 GCA_046262875.1 Gemmatimonadaceae bacterium
CCCTCGGATTGTGGAAAAGTGCCGGGCAATCTCAGGGGGCCGGATAGTACACAAGTTTCTCTCGGTCTACAAGACTTTCTGCCTCTCCGACGTAGCACCACCCAGGGTCGCCGCAGAGCCAAACTGAGGCGCCTTGGGCGCGCGCGATACATTTGTGATGTCGCCCTCCCGGCGCGGAAAAAATCTCTTGAGCTTGAGAAAATGTTTCTCGTAAAGATTCCAGCTCAAGAGCGCGATCACGAGCGACCCGCTCATGCAAATGACGGTGAA
>JBHELX010000143.1:280-646 GCA_046262875.1 Gemmatimonadaceae bacterium
ATGCAATCGCTCCCGGAATCTCCGAATTTGCGATTCGCGGAAAAGACTGAACACCAAAGCCAAAACGATTCAGAACAAATGCCAGCGGCAGATGAAAGACATACAACGCGTAGCTGTATTTGCCGAGCACGCGCATCGCACGCGTTTGAAAAAACCGCGAAAGCTTTGTGCTTCGCCGTGACGGATCGATTGCAATTACGATCAGAGCGGAGCTGAGAAATGCGATCAACGGATATCCCGCTGTTTGCATTTCGATGCCCGATTGCGCCATCCCACGCGTTGGAATCGAAAGTGCAAAGATTCCTGCGACCGCCGCGGGTATCACCACCCGCGCATAATTACGCACCCTCGGCCACCACGCAGGAT
>JBHELX010000144.1:0-638 GCA_046262875.1 Gemmatimonadaceae bacterium
GTACAGCGCTGCTGCGATCAGAGAGCAGTATGCCCGGCTCCGGTCCTCACTCGGCAAGCTGGATGCTCGGCTCCACTACAGCGTCAAGGCGAACTCGAGCGTTGCGATTCTCTCGCTTCTGCGCGAGATGGGAGCCGGCGTCGACATTGTCTCCGGGGGCGAGCTGTTCCGCGCGCTGAAAGCCGGCTTTACCGGGAAGGACATTGTCTTCAGCGGTGTCGGCAAGACTGAGCGAGAGATGGAAGAAGCTCTGCGCGCGGACGTGCTCTTCGTCAACGCCGAATCGGAGCAGGAAGTCCACGTACTTGACGCCGTCGCGGGACGGATGGGCACCAAGGCGCGGGTTGCCCTGCGAGTGAATCCCGAAGTGCTTGTCGAGACGCCCCATCCTTACACGCGGACTGGCGAAAAGGGGATGAAGTTCGGCATCCCATTCGATGAGGCGCTGGCAGTCGCAAAGATCGTTGCGACCCTGTCGAACTTGCGATTGGTCGGACTCGACATGCATGTCGGATCTCAGATCTCCCAATTCGCGCCTTATGAGGTTGGCTTGCAGCGGCTGCTGCATCTCCGCCGCGAGATCGAGCAGGCGACGAGCATCAAGCTGGAGTACCTCGACATCGGTGGCGGCCTGGCAG
>JBHELX010000145.1:0-368 GCA_046262875.1 Gemmatimonadaceae bacterium
ATCCACGATGTAATCCTTCACCTTGTCATCCACGTAGATGTCATTAATCACCTGGCGCGCATCGAGAATTTGTTTCGCCTCGATGACGGAATGTGTTGCGGGCAGTCCGGATGTCTTTGCCATTAAATCTAAAATCAGCCGTTCTTCCTCGCGCGAAGGATACCCGATCTTCAGTTTGAGCATGAATCGATCGACTTGCGCCTCTGGCAGTGGGTAAGTCCCTTCCTGCTCGATGGGATTCTGCGTGGCGAGCACCAGAAACGGTTCTTCCAGTCGAAAAGTTTGTTCGCCAATCGTGACTTGCTTCTCCTGCATCGCTTCCAACAAGGCGCTCTGCACTTTGGCTGGCGCGCGATTGATTTCGTCCG
>JBHELX010000145.1:378-633 GCA_046262875.1 Gemmatimonadaceae bacterium
CGGTCCCTTGCGCGTCGTGAATCCTCCGGACTGCGGATTGTAAATCTGCGTTCCAATCACGTCCGCAGGCAGCATGTCTGGAGTGAACTGGAGTCGGGAGAATTTTACGTTCAGACAAGCTGCAAGCGATTTAACGGACAGCGTTTTGGCCAATCCTGGGACACCTTCCAGCAATACATGTCCATTTGCGAGCAGCCCGATAATCAGCCGTTCGACCAGATACGTCTGGCCGACGACGACTTTGCTCATTTCGTT
>JBHELX010000146.1:0-631 GCA_046262875.1 Gemmatimonadaceae bacterium
CGTCCGCCTTGTCGATCTTCGCCCCCGCGGGCGTCTTCGGGTTCCCCGTGAGCCACGGATCGAAGACGATCCGCTTGCCGCCGGGCGTCGTGAGGAGGAATGTCGCGTGTCCGAACCAGGTGATGGAGAGTGCTGCCATTGGTAGATCCTACTGGTCTCCAGTCGGCAAAACCGACTGGGTGAAAGCAAGACCCCCGTTCAAACCGTGCGTGCGGATTTCCCGCACACGGCTTACCAGGTGGTCTTCAGGTCGTGGCATGTGCCACCCCCGGATATTGAATCGTACCGCGCAGGCGGATGAGCCCAAGGGTCTCGAAGAAGGGGCGACTCCACGTGACCGCCCGCCCCGCCGTGAGACGGGACCCGGCGCGCTTGAGCCGCAGCCCACGCAGACGCCGTTCGACGTATTGATCGAGGTCGGTAAAATGGTTCGCCGCGTTGCCCGTGCGAAAGTACTGACTCCAACCGCGGAGCACCGGATTCAGGTCCGCAATAACGGTGCGGAGGTCCGTGTGACACCGCGCGCGCGGAGTCAGGTCTCGCACGCGAGCACGCACTCGCGCCATTGCACGCTGTGACGGCCATCGATGCAGGTAGTAGACGCGTTTCCGCGCCCGCACCCAGATGGGGC
>JBHELX010000147.1:0-619 GCA_046262875.1 Gemmatimonadaceae bacterium
GACGAAGGTGTTCAGCGAAGCCGGTCAGGCGTTCTACCAACAGCAGGGCCAGGCCGGCGCACAGCCGGAATCGGGTCAGCCCCCAAGTGCCGCCGCCGGTCCCGACGCGGCCGCCAAGCCCGCCGACGACGTGGTCGAAGCCGACTACGAGATCGTGGACGACAAGAAATAGAAGGCCGCTAGAACACGAACAAAAAAAGGCCCGTCTGGGAAACCAGACGGGCCTTTTTTCGTGGCATAGCGGTCACCAAACTCCATTCGGCCAGCCCCGCCCACCAGGCGTCGGGCCGTATTCCGACGGTATGGATCCGCGGCGAAGCTCCGTGAACGTTTCTGAGCTCGTACACCCACATTGCCGGCGCATCGTCGGTGAGGATCCGGTACGCGCGCCGGTACAGCTCGACGCTCCTCGCCGGGTTCATCTCGCGCACCGCGCTGTCGATCACGGCGTCGAATGCCGGGCTGCGGTACGAAGTCGCGTTGTAGCCGCCTTTCTTGATCTCCGAGCTCGCCCATTCCTCGCGGACCGACGACGGCGTCGGGTCGATGTGCCAGGCGTTGAGCAGTGACTCGAATTTCCGCGCGTCCATGCGCTCCCCGAACGTATTCAGCTCGAGCT
>JBHELX010000148.1:0-615 GCA_046262875.1 Gemmatimonadaceae bacterium
GGCTTTGATCGCCCAGCGGGTTCGTCGTGGCGAATAATGCGCTGACCCAAAACAACAAAGGGCAAAACCCCAGCCACTTCATAACTTTGTCATTGGAGCGCAGCCGACCGAGCTCGAATTGTCGCTTCCTCGGAATGTTCTGCATACCAAAGTTGCGGAAATTAACCACGAAGAACACGAAGGACACGAAGAAATTCGCGACTTACCCGCGCGTTTGTTGTGCCGCACGCAGCGCTGAAACGTCGATGCGATCGATCTCCCGATGTGAATCGCGTTTGATCGCGATCAACGCTTCCGCCGAAAGGTAGGCAAGTTCCGCATCGCCAATTCGAATGCGCTTCACGGAGTTCATCCACCCGCCGTAGCGCTTCCCCTGCAACAACGTGAAGACATCGAGGGGAAATTCTTCAATAATGCGCACGGCACCTTCCGCATCAGCGAAGTCCGCGATTGATAATTGGCGTGCGTGACCTTCGCCAAAGCGCGCCAACGAACGGAGCAAGCGCGCAATATTGTCCGGTGAATTTTCGACCAGGATATCTACGTCAATCGTGGTCCGCGCGAAGCCGTTCAACATGACCGCGATTCCGCCGATGATGATGAATCGTACCTCAG
>JBHELX010000149.1:0-613 GCA_046262875.1 Gemmatimonadaceae bacterium
GTCTCGCACGCTGGAGCTCGACCTGTCCAGCGAGTTCCGGAACTCGACGCGGCTGAGCATCGCCACCTGGGTCGACAACGTCGGCCCGGTGTTCTGCGATCGGTGCGCGCGTGGCGGGCCGGCACTTCGGATATCTCCGTCGTCGAGCATGCTGGTCAACCTCAACCGCGACGCGCGGGCGCAGTTCGCGCCGTCGATCGCCGCCATCTATACGATCGCGGATGGTGGGCGGTCGAGCTTGTGGCGAGTGCGTCCGTACGTGACGGTCCGCGCCCGAACGAATCTGAGCTGGGAGCTCGGCACGCGATATCAGCGGAACCGCGACAACACCCAACCTTATTCGAACTACGGCGTAATCGGATCGGATACGACGCACTACGTGTTCGCGCATCTCGATCAGGATCTCCTGAGCTTTACCGCGCGGGTGAACTACACCATGACGCCAGCCCTTTCGCTTCAGCTTTACGCCGAGCCGTTCGTGACAACCGGCAAGTACTTCTCGCCGAGAGATCTCGCGAATCCGCGCGCCGCGGCGTATGACGACCGGTTTCGGCCAGTCACGCGCGCGTTGTCAGGATTCAACGAGAAGGAATTCCACTCGAGCGCCGTACTC
>JBHELX010000150.1:0-604 GCA_046262875.1 Gemmatimonadaceae bacterium
GTGTGCTGGGAGGGTGGGGTGGTCGTCCTGCTCGGCAGCACGATGAGTCCCCCGATGATCAGCGACTGGCTCGACAAGCTGATCGAGCAGGAGATGCTCGCGGTCCGTCCGGACAGCAGGTTCCCCGGGGAGCGCGAGCTCGCGTTCCGCCGTGCCGTTGGCTTCATCGACACGGAAGTCGACGAGCAGGCCGTTGCGATTCTCCATCAGCGAGTGCAGCGAGAAGCTCAGCCGCGCCGTCGTGCCGTTACTCTTGCGTGCGAGCTTCGACTCCGGATCCGTCGTCGATTCGTGCGTGTCGTTGCTGCGGCGTTCGCCGTGGAAATTCACGGTCGGGTTGCCGGGATCGTCCGGCGGATCCTGCTTGTCCTTGTCGCGCTGCTTCGGCTTGAAGCTCTTGAGCGACGCCCACGCTTCGATCAGCGTGCCGTCCACGGTGAAGTGCTCCTCGCTCAGCAGCTTGCGCCGCTGCGCCTGCCACACGACCGCGTCGAAGAACTCCCGCGCGACCTTGTGGGCCATCTGCCGGGCGCGGTTCTTGGAGAAGGTCGAGTGGTCGAACGGCGGCTCGGTCAGGTCAACCCCCAGGAGCCAGCGGAAGAGC
>JBHELX010000151.1:0-254 GCA_046262875.1 Gemmatimonadaceae bacterium
GCCTCGACCTGCTTGAGGTCCGGATGGTTCTGATCCAGCGCTTCCGACGAGGGAAAAAAATAACCGTCCGCATCGACGAGCGACGGGACGGCGGTTCGGCCCAGAACAGGACCCCAGCGATAATTCTTCCACTCCGAATTCAGCGTGAGATGGACACCGACTGCGACCTGCGGATGCCGCTTCAGCATGTCCACCGTCTCCAGGTACCACGGAGTCGGAACCATCACCGACACCGAGACGGGAAGTCCGGTCGA
>JBHELX010000151.1:264-599 GCA_046262875.1 Gemmatimonadaceae bacterium
TGTGGCTCATCCCGGCGTCGTCGCTTCGAATCACCAGGTAGCGCTGATCCACACTCGCGGGATGCTTCGACGCGTCGGCCTGACCAAAAGCCTTCGTGGGAGACGCTAGCAGCAAGGGGCAAAGCAGTGGGGCGAACGAACGAACCAGGGGCGTATAACCCTCCTAACAAACGTCGGGTAACTCTGGCTTCACCACGCAGCCGGGTCGGGCCACTCGGAGGAGGGGCTCGTAGGACACCCTCTAATACGGTGCGGATTTGGAGTTGTCAAGAAGAAGTTCTCTCGCGACTCCGCCGCGCTGAAATCGCTTTTCTCTTTCGGTCGGAGTGTGGGCT
>JBHELX010000152.1:0-599 GCA_046262875.1 Gemmatimonadaceae bacterium
GCTCGGGCGCCATGTATCCGACGGTACCGAGTGTCATGCCGGTGCGGGTAATCCGGGAGTGCGCCGTCTCACCGGGGTCAGCGAGCGCGGCGGCGATGCCGAAATCCGCGAGGATCGCGTGGCCATCCTGCAGCAGAATGTTCTGCGGCTTGATGTCGCGATGGATGACGCCCTGCTCGTGCGCGGCGGTCAGCGCATCGAGGACCTGCGTGATGATGGCAATGGCGTCCGGAACGTCCATGACCGGCGAATCGTCGAGAAGCTGGCGCAGGCTGCGCCCGCGCACGAACTCCATCGCCAGGTAGGGCTGCTCCTCGTGCAGGGAGAAGTCGTAGACCGCGACGATGTTCGGCTGGTTCAGCCGGCTCGACAGATGCGACTCGCGCAGAAACCGGCGCACCGCGGTCCGATCGCTCGCGAGCTTCGGATGGATGACCTTGATCGCGATCTCGCGGTCGAGGTTCACTTGCCAGCCGCGGTAGACGGTGCCCATGCAGCCCTGCCCGAGCGCGCTGCGGGGCTGCGCGGTGTCGGTGCTCGGGCTGCCGGTGCAGGCGGGGTCGGTGTTCGGCTTCCTGCTGGCCGGGTCCACGGTGCTG
>JBHELX010000153.1:0-598 GCA_046262875.1 Gemmatimonadaceae bacterium
GATCTACAGGACGCGCTGCGGCTCGTCGACAATGGCAACGACAATCCGACTGCACGCGCTTATCTGCGTGGCGAAGCCTACATCATCTACTTGATGCAGCCCAATGCGCAGGGAGTCGTGCCGCGCAGCTCGCTCGGCCTCACGACCAATCCAACCGGCACGATCGATCTTTATGCCGCGGCTGACTCGGCATTCAACATCGTCGAAACGGCGTCCCCTGAATGCGCGACCGTCATCGGACAGTGGCGTCAGCAAAAGCCGTGGCTCAACACGTTGAACGGAGCCATCAACGCCCTCAACCAGAATCAGCTCGACTCCGCCGAGCTGCTGGCGAAGCTTGACGGCCGGCAGCCGCGCTTCGTCCACATCGACGGGGAGCATTCGCGCGCGGCGCTGACCCGCGATCTGGAGCTTGCCACCGCCGTGCTCGCGCCCGAGGGCGTGATCGTGCTCGACGACATACAGGCCGCGGATCGGTCGACGCTGTTGCTGCTCGAGGTCGCAGGCGCAGCCGCCCTCGATGCGCCGCTGCTGATCATCGCGACGTACCGCGACACCGAGATGGGCGACGGCGGCATCCTGAGCGGGACGCTGACCG
>JBHELX010000154.1:0-596 GCA_046262875.1 Gemmatimonadaceae bacterium
CAAAACGGATTTCACGGCGAGATAGCGCGCGAGGCAATGCCCAAACCCATCCCCCCTCCTCGCGAGGAAGGGTTCAGCACCCGAACAGCGGTACCGCTCTATTGGGCAAAATATGGAAATCCCGGCGCGAGGAAACTCATCGTGCTACACGGCGGCCCGGGTGCCGACCACTGTTATCTATTGCCGCAGATGCTGCACCTTGCCGAGCGCTATGACCTGCTTTTTTACGATCAGCGCGGCGGCGGACGCTCGAAAACGGACGCAAGAGTACCGGTCACGTGGCGGGTTCATGTCGAGGACCTTGGCGCGCTTGTCGCCGAGAACGCGTTAGAGCCGCTTTCGATCGTGGGATATTCTTGGGGGGCGATGCTGGCGCTGCTCTATGCTGTCGAGCAGTCCCAAAACCGCCGCCTTATTCCCCCTGCGCGGCTCGCTCTGATCAATCCGGCACCACTGACGCGCGAGTACCGGAAGCAGTTCGAGGCGGAATTTGCTCGACGCCAACAGACTCCGGAGATCCAGACTTTGCGAGAAGAACTGGACCAGTCCGGTTTGCGGGAGCAGGATCCGCAAGCCTACCGGCAGCGGGCATTCGA
>JBHELX010000155.1:0-596 GCA_046262875.1 Gemmatimonadaceae bacterium
GGAAAATGTGTCGCTCGCCTTCGAGGAGCCGATTCTTCAAGACGTTTCCTTCAACGCCAAGGGCGGTGAGACCATCGTTGTCGTCGGAGAATCGGGAACCGGGAAGTCGACGATCCTCAAGCTGCTGTTGCGGCTCCTGGTGCCGGATCAGGGGCGGGTTTGCATCGATGGCCAGGACATCACCGACCTCACGTTCGACGACGCGCTCAAAGTGCGACAGAAAATGGGAATGGTCTTTCAGGGCGCGGCACTGTTCGACTCGATGAACGTGCACGACAATGTGGCGTATCCGCTGCGCGAGCACACCGATCTCGCCGAAGACGAAATAGAGTCGCGCGTGCGCGAGAAGCTCGAGTTCGTGGATCTGGAGCCCGACAAGGTCCTCGACCAGATGCCGTCGGAACTGTCGGGGGGAATGAAAAAAAGAGTGGGGATCGCACGCGGGCTGGCCAACAATCCGCAGATCATGCTCTACGACGAGCCGACATCCGGGCTGGATCCGCTGACGACGGCCACCATCACTTACCTTATCATCAAGCTGCAGCGCGAGCTCGGAGTTACGAGCGTCGTCGTTTCGCACGACATTAGGTCGGCGT
>JBHELX010000156.1:0-591 GCA_046262875.1 Gemmatimonadaceae bacterium
GCACATAACAGTTTCTACCGTCGGAGTTCTCCCGGGCATTGTCGCATTGTCGAAGCGATCTGAGCAGTTCCGGCTGGCGCTGTCGATTCACGCGCCCACCGATGAGCTGAGACGAAAGCTCATGCCGATCAACACCAAGTATCCGCTTGCCGATGTGATTGACGCCGCCAAGGAATTCGATCGTCGAGTGACGTTCGAATACGTGATGCTCGGCGGGGTGAACGACAGTCGCGACCACGCGATGATGCTCGCCGAGCTGGCACGGCGGTGCCGAGCGTTCGTGAATCTGATTCCGCTTCATCCAGGCGGTGCAGGAAACTTCACGCCGACAACTCCGCATGGAATTGCCGTCTTCGCGCGCGTGGTTCGATCGCAAGGAGTCGAAGTCGCTATTCGCAAAAGCCGCGGCATGGACATCGCCGCAGCATGCGGTCAGCTACGGGTAGAACGGCTTGGCAGGCGGGCGCCAGCTCGAGCCGACGAGGACAGTGGCGTCCACGTAGCGTGAGCTGTCGCGACGCGTTGTAATTGTCGCTCCCAACGCATTCGCAATGAGCTTCGCCCAGGCAGGGTGTCCTGATCGGTCGATCA
>JBHELX010000157.1:0-591 GCA_046262875.1 Gemmatimonadaceae bacterium
GCACAGGCTCGTTGACGTGCGCCGCGGCCTCCGCCGTCGGCGACTCGCGCGCGAACGGCCGCCTGCCGGTGAGGAGCTCGTAGGCGACGACGCCGAGCGCGTACCGGTCGCTCGCGGGCGACGCCGTCTCGCCGGCGGCCTGCTCGGGCGAGAGGTATCCCGCCGTGCCGAGCACCGTTCCGTGTGCCGTCAGGGACGGCATCCACGCCGCGCTCGCGATGCCGAAGTCGGCCACGTGGACATGGCCCTCGCCGTCGAGCATCAGGTTCGCAGGCTTGACGTCCCGGTGAACGACGCCTTCGTCGTGCGCGTATCCCAGCGCGCGCGCAACGTCGGCCAGAATCCTCACCGCGTCGCTCTTTGGATGTGAGGGAAGGCTCGCGCGCAGTCTGTTGATCGCGTCGAATGCGGTCGAGGTGACGTGATTGAACGTGCCCCAGTGGTACGGAATGAGAAAACGGGCCTGAAGGCGATCGAAAAGCGCCAGCGCGTCGGCGCTTGTCAGATGTCCCTTTCGAAACCCCGGCTTCCACCATGGAGCATGGCCGATCGGAAGCAGCGCGACATCGAGCCGGCGGCGCTTGTCGCGAA
>JBHELX010000158.1:0-585 GCA_046262875.1 Gemmatimonadaceae bacterium
CGCGCTGTGCGCGGCCCTGCTCCATCGCCGGGCAGCCCTCGCTGCGACCAGCTTTGTTCGCGCTCACATAAGGCGCGCCGTGCGCAACTACTCCACGCGCACGCGCGTGATCGTTGTAGCCAGGCGTGACGCCCTCGAGACGCAGACCGACCGAGCTATACGCCGACCCGCCGGTATGACCGGTGAACCGATACAGCTCCTGCGCGACGTAGAGTCCTAGGGAAGTCATCGCACTGCCAAAGCCATTCGAGAATCTAGTCGGGACGCCGTACTGCGAACTCGATGAACCGCGGCCGTGAGCGACAGTGAATGGACCTTCAACGACCGACATCGATTGCATGTCGAACACGTAGCCACGCGGCTCGGTGCTCGGCAAACCGTAATCGACGAAGTAGAGGTATGGCTTACGGACGTCGCTCGGATGGGCAGTGACGTAGTTGAAGTAGCTCGTGAACGCCGTCGCGAGCGCGTTTGGACTACTGAGCGGTCTGACTGCTGAGGAGAATGCGTGAAGCGCGGAATCAATCCTGGCGGCAGCGCCAGTCTTGTACTCGGTCGTTACCGAAGCAACGGTCGAGTCATGGG
>JBHELX010000159.1:0-582 GCA_046262875.1 Gemmatimonadaceae bacterium
GTTATCAATTTGTCGCCGAGCTTCATAAGCACGAAGAGTGGCGATCCATTCCTATCATTGTAGTGACCGCGAAGGACATGTCCGCGGAGGAGCGCATCGCCTTGGATGGGTATGTCGAGAAGGTGCTGCCAAAACACGCTCTCACCGAAGAGGCCTTGCTCACGGAAATCGAAGATTTGATCGCAGCCTGCGTGCAGGCCAAACAGCCAGCACAAAACAAACAAGCCGTCTAGGTTTGATGGCGCAACTAATCATCCTTTGTCGAAAATATTACTAGTCGAAGACAACGAAATGAATCGCGACATGCTTACCCGTCGCCTTCAACGCAGAGGGTATGAAGTCGTGGTTGCTTTTGACGGCGCGCAAGGTCTCGCGATGGCCCAATCGGAATCTCCAGCGTTGATTTTGATGGATATTAGCCTTCCGGTGCTTGACGGGTGGGAAGCGACGCGGCGGCTTAAGACGGCGCCTGAAACTAAGTCGATTCCAGTGATTGCACTTACCGCACACGCCATGAGCGGTGACCGTGAAAGATGTATCGCGGCAGGTTGCGATGACTTCGATACTAAGCCTGTCGAAATC
>JBHELX010000160.1:0-581 GCA_046262875.1 Gemmatimonadaceae bacterium
GTTGGTGCTCGGTTGAGCAGATGCTCGTCGTAGAGACACGGAACGCGTGCGACTCGCGCATGGTTGACTGACTGCTCGCCCAGCGACTAACTTGTCTTCGCGTGCTGCGCCGCGCCTGGGCTCGCTAGCTCAGCGCGCAGTGATGCTGCGACCGCGACCGGCGGGCCATGCCTCCGCGCCCTCGCATTGTTCGTCCCACCTTACCGCGTCACCGTGCCACACGAGTACGTTCTGGGGATCTCAGCATTCTATCACGACAGCGCCGCGTGCCTCCTACGCGATGGCGAGATAGTCGCCGCGGCGAAGGAGGAGCGGTTTACACGTAAGAAAGGGGATAGCGACTTTCCGAAACGAGCGGTGGAGTTCTGCGTTCGGAAAGCGGGGATTCGTATCGAAGACGTCGGCTGGGTCGGATTCTACGACAAGCCACTTCTCAAGTTCGAGCGCATTCTCGAGACGTACCTCGGCATCTCGCCGCGCGGATTCAGATCGTTTCTCATGGCGGGGCCGATGTGGCTCAAGGAGAAGCTGTACACCGAGCGAGAGATTCGCACGGCTCTTGGCGGATACGACGGGGAGCT
>JBHELX010000161.1:0-581 GCA_046262875.1 Gemmatimonadaceae bacterium
ATGTCGTCGAGGGCTACGGCCACAGCTTTCTCGGCCACTCTCCCGACCAGGGCGAGCATCACCGCTGGAAGAAGGGCGACCTCATCGTCGTCGATCACTTCCTCTGGCATCAGCATTTCAATGACGACCCGGTCAACCAGTGCCGCCTCGTGCGCATCCACATGTTCGATTCGATTCTCGAGACGATGAGAACGCTGATGGATCCGATGGTGCTGTTCGAGGAGGCGGAAGACACGCTCGTCTCGATGCAGGCGGCGCGCTCCCTCTATCGCGATCTCGGCTTCGTGCCGGTCGAGCCCTACTACGACAATCCGTTGCCCGGCGTGATGTACATGGCGCTGGACTTGAGCGAGTAACTCAGCGCATCGCGTTCAGCGCCGACACGAGCGCATCGCCCGTCTGCGTCAGCTCGCGGCGTAGCGCGAAGCGCAGCGGCGCAGCGAGCGGCAGCGCGCGAAGCACGCGCTCGCGCTCCGCGAGTGGCTCGTCGAGTAGCGCGCGCCCATCGCGCTCGAGCACGTCGAACACCACCAGCGATGCCGGAAGACGCGTGCGCAGCTCCCCGCTGACGTCCTTACGTC
>JBHELX010000162.1:0-580 GCA_046262875.1 Gemmatimonadaceae bacterium
CTGCAGTATCCCGAACGACCTCCGCCAGCTTTGCTCTTGCTCCTTCCACAGACTCGTGATCACGGTTCCCATAGGTCGATTCCATGATCAGCGCGTCAGCCCCCGCTGGTGGAACGGGTTCGCGGATTATCGCCAGACCGCTCCGGCCAATGTCTCCCGAGAAGACCAGTCGTTTGGTCTTCCCTCCCTCCGTGCAGTCGAGCAGTACGGATGCCGAGCCGAGGATGTGGCCGGCATCGACATAAGTAGCACGTACTCCGGGCACGACGTCGAATGGTCTGTTGTATGGAACACCTACCATCAGATCCATCGTCCGCACCGCGTGCCGCATCCCGTACAGTGGCTCGATGAATTCCTTGTGCCTCTTTGCCAGAAATTCGGCGTCCTTCTCCTGGATGTGAGCTGAATCGGCCAGCATCACCGCGCAGAGGTCTCGCGTTGCTGATGTCGCCCAGATCGTTTTGGAGTAGCCTTCCGCGATCAGGTACGGGAGGCGCCCGGAATGGTCGATGTGGGCGTGTGAGAGAACCACGGCATCGAGATCCTTGATCGGCAGTGGCAGCTGGCGGTTCTTCTCAGC
>JBHELX010000163.1:0-577 GCA_046262875.1 Gemmatimonadaceae bacterium
GCTAGCACCTTTGCTCGATGACTGATTTGCGCGCGACTCTCGAGCGCACCCTCGGTGACACTTACGTCTTCGAGCGTGAGCTGCAGGGCGGGGCGATGAGCCGCGTGTTCGTCGTCCTGGATCGCCAGCTCGGACGAGAGGTGGTGATGAAGGTACTGCCCCCCGAGGTGGCCGCCGAGCTGAGCGCGGACCGGTTCAGGAGGGAGATCCAGCTTGCCGCGAAGCTGCAGCAGGCGCAGATCGTTCCGGTGCTCGCAACGGGCGAAGTCGACGGCATTCCGTATTACACGATGCCGTACGTCGACGGAGACTCGCTGCGCGAGCGGCTGACAATGGGCGGCGCGCTGCCGATCACTGAAGTCATCGGGATCCTGCGCGATGTGGCAAAGGCGCTGGCATACGCGCACGAGCGCGGCATCGTGCACCGCGACATCAAGCCCGACAACGTGCTGCTCTCGGGGGGATCCGCCGTCGTCACCGACTTCGGGATCGCCAAGGCACTGAGTGCCGCGCGGACTGTCGCGCCGGGCGGCACGCTCACGCAAATCGGCACGTCACTCGGCACACCAGCCTACAT
>JBHELX010000164.1:0-577 GCA_046262875.1 Gemmatimonadaceae bacterium
CTCCTTCGCTCCCTGCTTCGCAGCATTGGCAATGGAATCGGCGTTGATGTCAGCGCCGTTCGCTCCTGACGAATTCGCGCCCGCGGAATTCGCGCCTGAGGAATTCGCGCCCGCGGAAGCAGTTGCATCGAGCTTCGGCATCTCGATCATCGTGTAGCCGGCGGGAATTGCAAACGTCGACGACGGTACATCGGTGTTCTTGAAGTTCACCATCTCGCTCGTCACGGTGGACGTTGTCTGCTTGCCCTTATCATCCGTTGCCACTGTCTTGATAACAGACTTCACCGGCACACCAAACTGAATCTTTCCCTGTGCCGCCTGCATCTGAGTCTTGTAGTCGGGATTATTGAACATGTCGAACGATGCCGCCCACGCCTGACTGTTCGACACGAACGGGTTCGACAGCGCCTTGAGCGCCGGCGCAAAGTAGTAATCCGTCGTGGACTCACTGCGCGACTTCGAGCTTCGTCCAAACATCTTCATGTTCATCGTGTAGTTCTGCGTCATGCGATAATGATGCGTGGCGTATCCTTGAATCGTTTCGCCTGGCCCGAGATCCTGCGCGTCGATCTTGATG
>JBHELX010000165.1:0-577 GCA_046262875.1 Gemmatimonadaceae bacterium
CACCCGGACTTCGAGCCCGTCCGGGACGGTGGCGGTCGCGACGGTGTCCCGCTCGGCCGCGCCGGGGAACCGAAGCAACAGCACCGTGGCATCGCGGGACGCCGGCGGGACCGGGACGCCGGCGGTCAGCACGAGGTCGAACGGCTGCTTGTGCTCGGCCGCGAGCCGGACCGCGAGTGGATCGAGCAGCTGATCGAGGTCGTGGGCCTCGACGACCGGCGCACCCACCGCCCGGCTGAGCTCTCGGGCGGCCAGCAGCAGCGCGTCGCGGTCGCACGGGCGCTCGTGGTCGAGCCGCAGATCCTCCTGCTCGACGAGCCGCTCTCGAATCTCGACGCCAAGCTGCGCCTGCGGCTGCGCGACGCGCTTCGCAAGATCCCCGACGCGCGGCTGATCTTCCTCGACTTCCAGGGGGCGTCCGGCTTCCAGCAGATCCTCACCGGCGACAATCCGCAGAACCTGGAGCGCGCCGCCCTGGAGCTTCAGCGGGAGATGCGCCGGCTGCCGCAGCTGGCCGATCCGCGCGCCTCCACCCCGCCGGTCGGGCCGGAGATCATCATCCGGCCGAAGCCGGAGG
>JBHELX010000166.1:0-576 GCA_046262875.1 Gemmatimonadaceae bacterium
GTTCATCTCGTCCATCCGGTCCTTGCTGACTCCTTCGAAGGTCACAACCCGTGCGAGCGCCATTCCAGCCTCCCTGTCGATTGCTGCAACCCTACGCTCGTGACGCCGGCGATGAGTTTCGAGACGCCGCCCGGTCTTCGGTGGTGACCACGAGCAGGAAGGACGGGAGTGACATGGCAAGGCTGAAGCTCGAGATCTCGATGTCGCTCGACGGCTTCGTCGCCGGGCCGAATCAGACGCTCGACGAACCGCTCGGCAAGGGCGGCGAGCTCCTCCACGAGTGGGCGCTCCGAACTGCGAGCTGGCGCGAGGCCCACGGCCTCTCCGGCGGGGAAACGAACGCCGACGCCGAGGTGATCGAGGAGTCGCTCCAGGCAATCGGTGCCGTCGTGATGGGCAGGCGCATGTTCAGCGGCGGGCAGGGCCCCTGGGAGGAGGATCCGCGGGCGGACGGCTGGTGGGGCGAGAACCCGCCCTTCCACCACCCGGTCTTCATCCTCACCCATCATCCTCGTGAGAACGTGACCAAGGCGGGCGGCACCACGTTCACGTTCGTGACCGCAGGCATCGAGGCAG
>JBHELX010000167.1:0-571 GCA_046262875.1 Gemmatimonadaceae bacterium
GTCCGGATTGCCGTATCAAGCCGCGCAACCGCTGGCGTAAGGAAGATTCAGCTCGGTGCACGCTACCAGGTGTGCAGCGAAACACTCTGTCTCCCGCCGCGTACGGACACTTTGCAGGCGATTCTGCGGGTACGTGCGCGTTCATGAGTACCGGCTTTCTGTGGCTCGCTGCCACTACCGGGCTTCTATCGCTGCTCACGCCGTGCGTGTTCCCGATGATTCCGGTGACGATCGCCTATTTCTCCTCTCCGACTGGCGAGCATCATGGCATTCTCCGGCGTCCGTTGCTTTTTGGCGCCGGAATAATTGCGACCTTCACTCTCCTTGGGCTCGCGCTCGCCGGAATATTTGGCGCTGCCGGTCTCAGCCGCGTCGCGGCGAATCCATGGGTCAATCTTACTCTCGCCGCGCTCTTTCTCATTTTTGCCGCGAATTTGTTCGGGCTATTCGCTGCGCCGGTCCCGTGGAGGTTGGCGAACGCCGCCGATCGTCTCTCGCGCGCGGCAAAGCCAGGTAGCTCGCTTGGGGCTCTGATTATGGGCGCCACCTTTACCCTGACTTCGGTCACCTG
>JBHELX010000168.1:0-569 GCA_046262875.1 Gemmatimonadaceae bacterium
CGCCTGAACAGGTCGAGCGTGCGCTGGGGTTGTAACGCGCGCGCGCTTCGAAGAACCTAGGACCCATGGCCCTCATCTCCCGCGGTTTCAGGGGCCGGCGCGAGGACGCCGACCCTGGCCGGCTACCGCCCGGCCAGTACGAAACCCGCGACTTCCCCGTGCTGTCCGCCGGCCCGACGCCGCACCGGTCGCTCGATCAATGGACCTTCGACATCGTCGGCGCTGTTGGCGGCGAGCGCGGCTGGACGTGGGAGGAGTTCGTCGCGCTGCCGACGGAGACCTTCACCGTTGACATCCACTGCGTGACGAAGTGGTCGAAGTTCGACACCAGGTGGGAGGGCGTCTCCGTCGACACGCTGCTCGACGCGGCGACCGCGCAGGGCGTCGCCGCCGACGCGCGCGGCGCGTTCGTCGTCGCGTTCTGCGACGGCGGGTACACGACGAACCTCCCGCTGTCGGACGTGACGGGCGGCAAGGCGTGGGTCGCGTTCGGCTACGCCGGCGCGCGGCTGCCGCCCGAGCACGGCGGCCCGGCGCGGCTGCTCGTGCCGCACCTCTACTTCTGGAAG
>JBHELX010000169.1:0-567 GCA_046262875.1 Gemmatimonadaceae bacterium
CTCCGATCCTTGGCGGGTACGACCCGAACCGCAAGCCGTATCCGCACGACGTCGCCAAGGCGAAGGAGCTGCTCGCCGCGGCTGGTCACCCCAACGGCATCGACGTCGAGCTGTGGGCGGCCACCACCGACCAGTCCCCGCGCCTTTCCCAGACCATCCAGGCGAATCTCGCCGAGGCCGGTATTCGCGCTAAGATCGTGCAGCGCGATGCGCCATCGATGCGAGCAGCCGCGCGCAACGGTCAGACCGACCTCGCCCTCAAGGAGTGGTGGGCGGATTATCCCGACGCCGAGAACTTCTTGTACCCGCTGCTGCACAGCAAGAACAAGGGAGTCGGCGGCAACGTCTCGTTCTACTCCAATCCGAAATTCGATGCACTGGTGGATCAGGCGCACCGCGAGCAGGACGAATCGAAGCGCAATTCGCTCTATACACAGGCGGACAAGCTTCAGTTCGACGATGCGCCGATGGTTTACCTGTTTTTCTACAAGGACATGTACGCGGTACAACCCTGGATCAAGGGCTTTACGGTTCCCGCCGTCTTCAACGGTCAGCGGTGGACCGATG
>JBHELX010000170.1:0-565 GCA_046262875.1 Gemmatimonadaceae bacterium
GCGTACAGCCGCTCCTGCGGCGGAACGAATCCCGCCGCTTGACCGAAGCTCTTTCCGAATACCACTCCGCCGCGCAGCCGCACCGCGAAGACGTTTCCGCCGCCGACGTCCCAATAGCGCGACGCGTCCGCCACCATCTTGTTGAACGTCAGTCCCTGATCGGAAAGAATTGCCGGCGAAGAGTGTCGCGCCTCGAATCGCACGATCGATCCTCTCGTCGGATTGAGCAGCCCGTCCGAGTTGTCGCGGGTGATGGACGCGCTCAGCACCGCCAGACGCTGCGTCTGCTGGATTCGCTGACGGGCTTCAGCATCGCAGACGTTGAACACGGCGCAGAACAGCGCCGGCTGCGCTTCCGTTCTTCCGAGATCGAGCGCGTACGCGAAATTCACCGGAGTGCGCTGCCACCTCTGCCACGCCAGTGATGCCACGCCTCCGATCGCCGTCGTCCGCAGATACGCGTTGTACTCGGAGAGACGCTGGCTGTAGACCGTGAGAGTTGGCACGCTGCGGAGTCCAAAGAAAACCGGCTGGCGCAGCGTCGACCCGACGTAGTAGTTGAGAC
>JBHELX010000171.1:0-561 GCA_046262875.1 Gemmatimonadaceae bacterium
GCACCACTCGATGCCCAGATCCTGGGCACGCGTTTGCCGGCGCCAAGCACCAGCGGCAACGTCAACGTCAATGGCTCATGGCAGGTGATCGGCCGCGATGGCAGCGGTAACACGATCTATGAGCGCCGTACGCAGGATCGTAACGGCAACATCATCGTGCAGCGTGCCCGCCGTAATTCAAACGGCAGCATGACGATCGTCAGCACCAACACCGTTGGCAACGTCAACAATCGCAACAACAATTGCGCATATACGCAGAGCACCAACAGCGTTGGTGACATCATTTTCGGTCGCACCAACACCAATGTGAACTGTGACGATGTTGGCAATCGTGTCGATGGTGGCTGGTACCAGGTCGGCCGTGGTGCCAACAACAACTCGGTTTACGAGCGCCGCATCCGCGACAGGAACGGCAACCTGGTGATCCAGAAAGCCCGTCGCAACTCGAACGGCACCTTCACGATCCTCAGCACCCGCTACGCCAACGACAACGACAAGCAGTGGCGGAAGGCAGAGAAGAAGCGACAGAAGGAGCTGAACAAGCAGCAGAGGGAACAGGAG
>JBHELX010000172.1:0-559 GCA_046262875.1 Gemmatimonadaceae bacterium
GTCGAGTTGAATATCAAGTTCGTTCGTCCGCCGAAAGTCGAATCGTACGGAACAGTCGCAGTCTTCGAGGATCTGTATGGCAATCTGTGGGACCTCGTGCAATGGAGCGCCCCATAGTGCCTCGACGATACAGGCGCCTATGTACCCGAAGGTCGAGGCGGCCTCGGCAGTGCTGTGGGCGGAAGGATCTTGTTCAGTCGCATGTAATTCGCCATCTGACTGTAGTGCTCGGCCATATCTGTTATATGTCCAAGCGCCATCGCCAGACGTGTGGTTGGGCGTGACTGCCCGCCGAATGTGATCGAAGTCGCCTCGAGGAGTTTCGCGTCATCGAGCTGCGCGTATGCATCCTCGCAGAATTTGAATGACGCCTTGAGTTTCGTGATCAGCGAGTCCCTCGGCCATTTCGCCTTTACCGAATCCGGAGTTGCCGTATCGACCGTTGGGCGATTCGCCTGCATTGATCCGAATCTTTCGCAGAAGAGGTAATTGTCGTTCGCGAGATGCTGCGCGACGAAGCCAATCGTCTGCTGCGCCGGCGTGGGGCTATAGCCGAGAA
>JBHELX010000173.1:0-559 GCA_046262875.1 Gemmatimonadaceae bacterium
AAACATGTGTGTGTGGCAGGCGCTCAGGTGACCGATGATGGTCGTCGAGGGACTTCGCGCAGCATTGAGTGATCGCTACACGATCGAGCGCGAGCTCGGTCGAGGTGGCATGGCCACCGTCTACCTCGCCCGTGACGTAAAACACAAGCGCGGCGTCGCCCTCAAGGTTCTGAAGCCCGAGCTCGGCGCGGTTCTCGGTGCCGAGCGATTCCTCTCGGAGATCCAGGTCACCGCCAATCTCCAGCACCCGAACCTCCTCCCCCTCTTCGACAGCGGAGAAGCTGACGGGCTCCTCTACTACGTGATGCCGTTCGTCCAGGGTGAGAGTCTCCGTGCCCGGCTCGACCGCGAAAAGCAGCTCCCCATAGACGAAGCGGTAAGGATTGCGGTCGCGGTGGCGAGCGCGCTCGCGTACGCGCACGAGCACGGCGTCATTCACCGCGACCTGAAACCGGAGAACGTTCTCCTGCAGTCGGGGCAGCCCGCCATCGCCGATTTTGGAATCGCGCTCGCCGTCTCCAACGCCGGTGGCGCGCGCGTCACGCAGACGGGACTCTCC
>JBHELX010000174.1:0-292 GCA_046262875.1 Gemmatimonadaceae bacterium
TCAGGGTGTACGGCAGTGGCTACTCAGCTCGTACGGCGAGATCGCCCATTCTATAGACTCGTCGGAGGTGCAGCGCTACCCGATTCAGCTCGAATGGGTCATCAACCAATACTTCGAGATCGATCATTACCAGCCGCTCCTCTTTGTGGTCGACTCCTTTGATCACCTCTTCGACCTGGTGGGAGAGCTGGAGCGGTGGATGCGGCATGGCCGACTGGACAACGTGTCGCCGGGGGAGCCCGCCATCAGCGAACCGGATCTGCGCAGCTTTCTGGAAGCCTCGGCCAGCAAG
>JBHELX010000174.1:302-554 GCA_046262875.1 Gemmatimonadaceae bacterium
CGGTAGGAGCGGACAAGGCGGAAAGAGCGGAACACCGCCTCTTCCGCCTCTTTTCCTACCGCTTCTTCCGCTTTAGTTTCGTTCCGATCTGCGGGCGTAATTCAGTGGTAGAATGCCAGCTTCCCAAGCTGGACGTCGCCGGTTCGAGTCCGGTCGCCCGCTCTGGCAGGGTCTCAATTCTCTCGCTCAGCTCTTTCCAGCCGCTTCTCATTTAAACGCTCAATTGACGTCGTCCGTGGTGCCCTACTGCAC
>JBHELX010000175.1:0-553 GCA_046262875.1 Gemmatimonadaceae bacterium
TCCGTGCAGCGCTCGTGACGGTTGGGGCGCTCACTGCGTGAGCGCATCAACGCTGCGCGA
This sequence comes from Gemmatimonadaceae bacterium, assembly GCA_046262875.1. Lineage (GTDB taxonomy): Bacteria > Gemmatimonadota > Gemmatimonadetes > Gemmatimonadales > Gemmatimonadaceae > UBA4720. Next base: position 61 of record JBHELX010000175.1, read on the forward strand.
AATCGAGAAGCGGATCGATGCGCTGTCAGCGCTGGCTCCAGGCGCGAACCTCCCCGATGATGCACGCGAAGTCGTGGGGGCGTTGCTCGATGCCCTCGAAGCTGGGAGCGTGCGAGCGGCGGAAGAGGATCAGAGCAGCGGCGTCTGGCGCGCCGTTCCGTGGGTCAAGCGGGGGATCCTGCTCGGGTTTCGCGCGGGCGGAATGATCGACATGTCGATCAACGACAGCGCGAACGACGTCAGCCTCGCGTTTTTCGACAAGGACACGTATCCGCCACGGCGCCTGAACCTGCGGGACGGAATTCGAATCGTCCCGGGCGGATCGAGCATCAGGCGGGGCGCCTACGTCGCAGCCGGCGTCGTGTGCATGCCGCCGATGTACATCAATGTCGGCGCACACGTTGGAGCGGGGACGATGATCGATTCGCACGCGCTCGTGGGCTCGTGCGCTCAGGTCGGCGAACGGGTGCACTTGAGCGCCGCGGCGCAGCTC
>JBHELX010000176.1:0-296 GCA_046262875.1 Gemmatimonadaceae bacterium
CGCTAAACCTAGTCGGTTAGCGTACAGACCCTTCATTCTTCCGGGTTAGCCGCTGATGGAGAGTGCTGCGGTTCAGTGGCCGGTGCGCTCGATGGTTTTTCCGGAAAAATTCTCGGTGCTCAGATTCTTTGACGCGAGGGAACGCACATAGGAAGTGAGCATCCAGATCTGATCGTTAGAAATCCTTCCGCCCCACGCCGGCATCCCGTCCGGCCGCCCCTCATAAATCGATTCGAATACTTCCGCCGGAGCGCCGCCGAAATGCCAACGGCCATCCGCGAAGCTCGGCCCCATCG
>JBHELX010000176.1:306-552 GCA_046262875.1 Gemmatimonadaceae bacterium
CGCCATGACAGTCCATGCAGTTGTACGTGATGAACAGCTGCGCGCCTGTCGCAATCGCCTGCTTCTTGCCCTCGAATGGATTCACCAGCGTCAATGGCTTCGCGCCCGCGGGAAATCCAACTGGAAGATTCTCATCGTGCGCGATGAAGCGCATACTGTCGCCGCCATCGACGTAGTGACTCGCCGATCCCTCGGCGGCCACCGGCTTCGAGGTGTCCGGAGTCTCTGCGGGCGGCGTGTACACCG
>JBHELX010000177.1:0-551 GCA_046262875.1 Gemmatimonadaceae bacterium
GCTTGACGAGATAAACGAAAGGCTCTTCGCCCGCACCGGCTGGACCGTGGTCGCGGTGCCCGGCCTCGTCCCCGAGGACGTCTTCTTCGGGCATCTGAACAAGCGCAGCTTCCCGGCCGGCAATTTCATCCGCAAGCGCTCGCAGCTCGATTATCTGGAGGAGCCGGACGTTTTCCACGACGTGTTCGGCCACGTCCCACTCCTCGCCCAGCCCGATGTGGCGGATTTCATGCAGAAGCTCGGCGAGCTCGGCCTCGAGCTTGAGATCGATCCCGCCCGAGCCGTTCTCGACGGCGATCAGCGGCTTCGTCGTCAAGGGCTCGAGCCCGGCCGGTAGGGCGCCCGGCCACTCGGCGAGCGAGCCGCCGGCGTCGACGAAGAAGAACGTCCTGCCGTCGACCGAGTTGAGGATCATGCCGCCGTCGCCGGCCGACAGCACCGTGCCGCCGTTGAAGGCGACGTCGTACGGGCCGTTGGTCGGGAACGCGTTGGTGTCGCCGTTGGCGATCGTCCACGTGTTGGAGGTCGTGAAGCCGTCCTCGGTGTAGTGG
>JBHELX010000178.1:0-547 GCA_046262875.1 Gemmatimonadaceae bacterium
CTTTGAGCTGCTGCGCGACGTCCGCCATCAGCGGGCGCACCTGCGGATCTTTGCTCAGCATGGCTTCGATGAGCCGCTCCAGAATCGGATCGATGTCCGGGATGAAGTCGCGCAGCGCAGGCGGCGGCTGCAGCATGTGCATGGCGATGAGGTCGCCCGGCGCCTCCGAAAAGAACGGCGGCCGGCTGGTCAGCATCTCGAACATCATCACCGCCAGCGAGTAGACGTCAGAACGGGCATCGCCGCGCTGCCCTTGCACTTGCTCCGGCGCCATGTAGTAAGGGCTGCCGATCGTCGTGCCGAGGACGGTGAGCTTCTTCGCGTCCTTGTTCTTGTCCTTCACGGATCCGAAATCGAGCACCTTGACGCGCAGCCCACCGATGGCCGAATGGACCATGATGTTATCCGGCTTGATGTCGCGATGAATGACGCCTTGCCGGTGGGCTTCGTCCAGAGCGGCGCAGACCTGTGTGATGACCTCTGCCGCGCCCAGCGGACTGAGCGGGCCGCGCTGCCGGATCACCTGCCGCAGGCTCTCGCCTTCGAC
>JBHELX010000179.1:0-544 GCA_046262875.1 Gemmatimonadaceae bacterium
CCGCAGAGAGCCGTTCAACTACTGCGCCGCCGTCAACGCCGGCGCGGAGCGGGCGACCGGCGACCTCTGGATCATCTCCAATAACGACATCGAGTGGCGCTCGGAAGGCGACCTGAATCGAGTGCGGCGGATCTTCCTGGAGTGGCCGCTTGTTGCGGTGCTGAGCCCCGGCCGAGCGACCGGAACGGCGGAGCTGGAGTTCCTGCCCGGCGGCATCAATGGCGTCGAACTCGCCCGCGAGAAACAGCCCGCGATTGATCACCATGTCGACTTCGTCTGCGCCATCGCCGGCCGGCTCACCGCTGCCACCTTCTCCGCCAGCCGGAAGGTTTCGGCCATGAGGGATGAGTCAGGCACCACGCGGTTGACCATGCCGAGCTCGAGCGCGCGAAGCACCAGCTCGATCGCGTCCGATGCTCCACGGAGAAACGAAAAAGGCGAAGTGACGCCGAGTTCGACATAAGGAGCGCGTTCGACCGGAGGCGGCGGCATGTCCTTGCGCCGCACCAGCTTCAATCGCGAGAATCCGACCTTCTCCGGCATC
>JBHELX010000180.1:0-543 GCA_046262875.1 Gemmatimonadaceae bacterium
CTTGCGATCCTTGGCCGGGGACACTGGTCCTGTCGCGCTGAGCACGTTGGGCGAGCAGCAGGTTTTCGAGAGGACCTCGCTCTATCGCGCGCTCGAGCCGCTCCGCCGACAGCGGCTGATCGTAATCAATGCCGGCGACGGCCGGGCCAAGGTGGTGGCGCTCACGAAACTCGGCGCCAAACGCGTTGCGGCCGCGCTCCCGTACTGGCAGGAGGCGCAGGACGCGTTTCTCGCCCAATTCGGCGCAACGGCCTGGGGCAGGCTGGCGTCGCAGCTCGTCGAAGTCGTCGGTGCCGCGAAGGCTGTGCCAAGGCACACTTCGAATTAGGGCGATTTGTCCTTATCCCTGTCGATATCAGTGGGCTGTCGAGAAGCCACACCATCGTGATCCGCGCACGAGGGGTTGTCGCGAGATGCCCAAGTGCCATCGCCGCAAAGAATGCGGTGACCGTGTATCAGATTTGACGTAGCAACGCTCGTCTTGTTAGCCGCGCGTTTCGTTTTGTGCGCGAGCCTTCTGCTTGTCTTGATGACATTGTGCTT
>JBHELX010000181.1:0-246 GCA_046262875.1 Gemmatimonadaceae bacterium
TCCTCTCGTCGAGTGCTTCGGCGTCGAAGCGATGGCCATTGACCCAGATCGTGTAATTACCGCGGCCTTCGCGCCTCTGCACGACAATCCGGTACACCTCAGTCCCGATGGTGACGACGCGGATCGGCGTTCCCTCCGGATCTCCGAGCTCGACAGGAAGAAGTTGTTCCTCGTAGCGAACGCCGTCGGGATCGAGCGAGACGGTCCTCGATTCACCGTTGAGAGCCACGACGTACTTCATACCGG
>JBHELX010000181.1:256-543 GCA_046262875.1 Gemmatimonadaceae bacterium
GCACCAGCTCGCAAACGGTTTCGACGTGCGCCGTCTGCGGAAACATGTCGAACGGTTTCAGCGATTGAATTCGGAATGACGGCAGCCTGGAGAGATCGCGCGCGAGCGTCGCCGGATTGCAGCTCACGTATAACACGGCCTTCGTTGAAGGCGCATTTGTCTCCAGCGCTTCCGCGACCTTTGCATCGATTCCCGCTCTCGGAGGATTGATGACTACCACATCGGCGGGCAGCGAATCGGCAATGACTTCCTCGACACGACCCCGAATTGCGCGCGAATTCGGGCCG
>JBHELX010000182.1:0-538 GCA_046262875.1 Gemmatimonadaceae bacterium
CCTTCACCCTCTTCGCCTGGTCATCGATCTCACAACGATCGCGTGCTGCGCCACATCAAGCGAAGCGCCGAGAAAATAAGAGCAGGTCAGACGGCCTGTAAGCCGGGTTCTGTCCTCGCCTTTCGGCGATGGATGGCCATTCCTCTGGGACGCCCGTTGCCGAGCGCCTCGCGCGACCGACCCGGGCGGCGGCGCGGAAACCCGCTTTGCCGGTTGCCCGGCGTGCCGCCCCTATTTGGTCTTGCTCCCGGTGGGGTTTGCCGTGCCGCTTGCGTTACCGGTCGCGCGGTGGGCTCTTACCCCACCGTTTCACCCTTGCCTGCCAGCTTCGTCCAAAAGGGCAAACCCGACCGGCGGTCTGTTCTCTGTGGCACTTTCCCTGGGGTCGCCCCCGCCGGCCGTTAGCCGGCACCGTCGTTCCACGGAGCCCGGACTTTCCTCGCCCCGCTTGCGCGAGCCGCGGCCGCCCGACCCTCTGGCCGGGCCTACATAGTCGTTCCGCGCTCGCGGTCCAAGAGGAGCTGGAGGAGAATAGCGC
>JBHELX010000183.1:0-539 GCA_046262875.1 Gemmatimonadaceae bacterium
CCGCCACCCAGCGACCGGGAATCTCCCCGATGATCATCTCGTACACGAGGATGGCGAGGCTGTACACATCCGTGCGCGCGTCGATCTCGGTGAATCCCGCGGCCTGCTCGGGACTCATGTAGCCGGGCGTCCCCAGTGAAATGCCGGTGCGCGTGAGCTGGGCGCCGCTCGTCGCGGAGCTCACGGCCTTGGCGATGCCGAAGTCGGCGACAATGGGATGCGCGCCCGCGAACAGCACGTTCTCCGGCTTGATGTCGCGGTGCAGCACACCCGTTCGGTGCGCGTACGTGAGCGCGTCCGCGATCGGCACCGCGATCTCGATGGCGCGCTCCGCGGCGATGTCATATTTCACGGTCAAGTTTTGCACGTGCAGGATCTGCTCGTCGGACACCGGCAACCGCCGCTTGCCCGCGTCGCGCCGGGCCGCTCGCTTCGTGGGCCTGAGCGCTTCTGTCATTCGATAGATATGGCCGACACTGTAGCCGGTGCTTTGGTGCAAATCCTGAATGGTGTTTCTTGCTTCCTGACCCGTCTTGCCG
>JBHELX010000184.1:0-538 GCA_046262875.1 Gemmatimonadaceae bacterium
GGCGGCGGCGACCGGCAGTCTGGCGCCATTGCCGCTGCTGTTGTTCGCACTGGTGTTCCTGTGGACCCCGCCGCATTTCTGGGCGCTCGCGCTGTTCGTGAAGACCGATTACGCCAATGCCGGCATTCCGATGCTGCCGGTGGTGGCGGGCGAGCGAATGACGCGGACACAGATCGGGCTCTATACCATCCCGATGGCGGTCGCCGCGGTGGCGCCCTGGCCGCTCGGCCTGACCGGCGCGATCTACGGCTGGGTGGCGGTGGTGGCGACGGCGTGGTTCGCGCTGCTCGCCGCGCTGGTCATGTCCCGGACGACGGGTGCCGACGACCGCATGCGGCCCGAAAAGCGCCTGTTCGCTTATTCTATCGCCTATCTCTTCATTCTGTTCGGCGCGGTCGTGGCAGACCGGTGGCTGGCATGACTCCGGACCAACAGCGGCTGGCGGCGCAACGCCGCAACGCGCGTGCGCTCGGACTGGTGCTCGGCGGGCTGGTCGTCCTGATCTTCGCGCTCGCGCTCGCCAAAATCGGTCTAGGAT
>JBHELX010000185.1:0-537 GCA_046262875.1 Gemmatimonadaceae bacterium
GTACTCAGGGCGGGCAGCCGATGTCCATGTCGCAAGGATCAACCGGCGTGCCCAACGGCCCGAACGGGAACTTCAATAGCCTCGTCATGACTGTGGAAGCCGTGGTGCAGGACGGCAAGATTCGATCGCTGGCGTATGCGTCCAGCAACCAGCCGCTGCGAACCGATCCCAGCCTGGACGGCCGCGCGCAGCTACCGGCCAGTGTTGGGCTCGGCGCCGTGATGGCGGTCTTGCTGGGCACGCTGGCGGTGGCCTCGATCGGCCTCAGCGGGCGCGGCGCCGCGCCCTCCAGCCTGCGCGGCCGGCTCATGCACGACCTCCAAGGCTGGAGCGCCGCCCGCCAGTAGCCATTAGAATTTCATCCGCCGCTTGCCGGGGTGGCGTAATGGAAGCCGCGAGCGTCTCAAACACGCTTGGAGAAATCCGTGGGGGTTCGAGTCCCCCCCTCGGCACCGCCGAAAGAACGCCTCTAACTGGGCCCGGATCTTGCGGTGAGGCTTTTTCTGGGATCGGAGGTATAGGCGCGCGTGCCACGCT
>JBHELX010000186.1:0-535 GCA_046262875.1 Gemmatimonadaceae bacterium
GCGCAAGGAGATCGAGCCGGTCAGCGCCGCCGCCCTGATGCGGTTCCTGCTGCGCTGGCAGCGCGTCGCGCGCCACACCCAGCTGATCGGCGCCGATGGCCTGCTTCGCATCGTCGAGCAGCTCCAAGGCTTCGAGACCGCGGCCGGCGCGTGGGAGCGCGAGCTCCTGCCCGCGCGCCTGCACGGCTACGATCCGAGCTGGCTCGATCAGATGTGCCTGGCCGGCCAGGTCGTGTGGTGCCGGCTGTCGGCGCGGCGCGGCGATCCCGAGGGCGCGCGCATCGCGCCGTCGCGGGCGGCGCCGCTGGCGGCATGAAGGGCGGGCGCCACCTCCGCTACAGCGAGCCGGTGCCGCTCGCGAACCTGCACCTCACGCTGATGGAAAAAGTCGGCGTGAAGATCGATTCGTTCGCCGACAGCAACGGGAAGATCAACGAGCTGTTCGTGCCGTTGACGGTATGAGACAGCATGGTCCGATCGTAGGGGCGCAGTCTTGCTGCGCCCTGGCTCACGTCCCGAAAGGGCGCAGCAAGAC
>JBHELX010000187.1:0-533 GCA_046262875.1 Gemmatimonadaceae bacterium
CGACCCGTCGACACGGAGCCGTGGACAATCGTCCCCATGCCGCAGGCATCACTGGTGCTGGCGCGCGATGGCTCGCTCATCGGCGAGATCGGAAAGGAGATCCGGACCAATGTCTCCATCAGATCGCTGCCCAAATATCTGCCGCAGGCTTTCGTCGCGGTTGAGGATCACCGCTTCTACCAACACGACGGAGTCGACGTAGTCGGCATCGCTGGCGCGCTCAAGGACAACATCTTCGGTGAGCGTCGTGGGGCGAGCACGATTACGCAGCAGCTCGTGGGCAACATGCATCCTACGCTCATCGACCGCACGGACCGGAGCCTCGGCAGGAAGCTCAACGAGCAGGCGGCCGCGCGCGAGATGGAAAAGCATTACTCAAAGGAGCAGATACTGGAAGCGTATCTGAACCAGATTCCGTTCGGCCACGGCTGGTACGGTGTCGAGAGCGCGGCACGTCACTACTTCGGCAAGGCCGCTTCGAGGTTGACTCTGCCGGAAGCCGCGGCGCTCGCAGCGATGCCGAAAGGGCCCGC
>JBHELX010000188.1:0-532 GCA_046262875.1 Gemmatimonadaceae bacterium
CCCGGCGACAATGTGAATCTCGGCGTCAAGCTGATCGCTCCGATCGCGATGGACCCTGGCCTGCGCTTCGCCATTCGCGAGGGCGGCCGGACCGTCGGCGCAGGGGTTGTCGCCGAGATCACGAAGTAATATAGGGCGCCAGCCGCGCGATTCTGGATCAGGGTCGCGCGGTTCGCTTTTGGTACTGAGAATTTTCGCGGGCTCCCTCGCAAGAGTGAGTTCGCCGGCTCTTTCGCATCGGTAGGGAAATGGAAACGCAGAACATCCGGATTCGCCTGAAGGCGTTCGATCATCGAGTGCTCGATCAGGCCACCGGCGACATCGCCGACACGGCGCGCCGGACGGGTGCTCTGATCCGCGGTCCCATCCCCCTGCCGACGCGGATCGAGAAATTCACCGTCAACCGCTCGCCGCACGTCGACAAGAAGTCGCGCGAGCAGTTCGAGGTGAGGACCTACAAGAGGCTGCTCGACATCGTGCAGCCGACGCCGCAGACGGTCGACGCGCTGATGAAGCTCGATCTGGCTGCCGG
>JBHELX010000189.1:0-531 GCA_046262875.1 Gemmatimonadaceae bacterium
CTGTCAGACCTCGGCCTGCACGAAACCGGCCTCAACCGGATGATTCACGCCGCCTACAAGCTGCTCGGCCTGATCACCTTCTACACCGCAGGTCCGAAGGAGGCGCGCGCCTGGACCGTGCACAAGGGGGCGAAGGCCCCTGAAGCTGCCGGGGAGATCCATACGGACTTCGAGCGCGGCTTCATTCGCGCCGAGACGATCGCCTATGACGATTTCCTCAAGTTCGGCGGCGAAGCCGGCGCACGCGACGCGGGCAGGCTCCGCTCCGAGGGCAAGGAATATGTCGTCCAGGACGGCGACGTGCTGCTGTTCCGCTTCAACGTCTGAGCGGAACAACGGCTCTTACCTCCTGCTTTCGCGGTAAAGCCCCCACGCCATGACGGCCGCGACCACTACCGCGATGTAGCTGATCCAGTCAGGGGCGGTATGGCTACCGGCCACGATCTGGAAGTGGGTGAAGATGCGATAGAGATGCAGCAGCGTCGCAAGGGCGAACAGAACTGCGGCAATCAGCGTGAACGGTCTCGTCAC
>JBHELX010000190.1:0-530 GCA_046262875.1 Gemmatimonadaceae bacterium
GCCGGTGGCTATGCCTACTACTGCTACTGCACGCCGGCGGAGATCGCAGCCAAGCGCGACGCGGCGGACCAGGCCGGCGGCGGCTGGAAATACGATCGCACCTGCTGTGCGCTGACCGCCGATCAGGTTGCCGAGCGCGAAGCCGCGCACACGGCGCGCGCGATTCGCTTCCGGGTGCCGGAGGGCATCACCCCCTTCGACGATCTCGTGCATGGAACGATCGAGTTCGATCACGCCAACATCGAAGACTTCGTGATCGTGCGCTCCGACGGCGTGCCCACCTATCAACTCTCCGTCGTCTGCGACGACGTCGACATGCGGATCACCGAGGTGGTGCGCGGCGACGATCACATCTCGAACACGCCGAAACAAATCCTGCTGTACCGAGCGATCGGTGCACCGGTGCCGCGATTTGCCCACGTGCCGCTCATCCTCGGTCCCGACAAGAAGCGGCTGAGCAAGCGGCACGGCGCGACGTCGGTGACCGAGTACAACCGGCAGGGATACGTGCCGGAGGCGATGTTCAACTT
>JBHELX010000191.1:0-530 GCA_046262875.1 Gemmatimonadaceae bacterium
GGCGCCGAGGCACCGACGCGTGGGCGAGCGCTCGCCGAACTGCCCTCGGATCGACCGGCAAGCGACCCGCTAGCGTCGTGGATCACGGGCGATAGCGAAACCCGTTGTCGCGGGCGTCCTCTATCGCCGCGAACAACGACGGAAAGTCATTGATAGAACTAGCAAGAATAGCGCCGTCTTTCCCGCGGCGCCGCCAGCGCCCCGAAGAACAGGAAGTACTTGCCGGCGAACCCGGCCGTCAGCGGCAGGCCGATCAGGCTGAACAGGAACAGCGTCATCAGCAGGCCGAGCGCCGGGTGCGTCCGCCCCAGCCCGCCCAGATCGTCGACGCGCTCGAGGCGCTGATCGTCCCCGGCGACCGCGTCGCGCTTGAGGGGAACAACCAGAAGCAGGCCGACTTCCTCTCCCGGTCGCTCGCGCAGGTGGATCCGGACCAGGTGCACGGCCTGCACATGGTGATGTCATGCCTGACCCGGCCCGAGCACCTCGACCTGTTCGAGGAGGGGATCGCGGCACGGGTCGACTTCGCC
>JBHELX010000192.1:0-530 GCA_046262875.1 Gemmatimonadaceae bacterium
CTTCTACGCGTTCCCGAACGTCGAAGGCCTGATGCGCAAGCTCGGCGTCGCCGACGACCTCGCGCTCTCCGACCAGCTGCTGCAGAAGTCGCTGGTCGCGGTGGTCCCCGGATCCGCGTTCGGCGCGCCGGGGCAGGGCGTGCAGGAGCCGCCGCACGTCTCGGGGCTGTCGTCGGACGCGCATTGGGCGCCGCAGAGGTGGTAGCCCGCGGCGCATTCGAAGCCGCAGGAGCCGCCGACGCAGGTGGCCAGCCTGTCCTCGACCAGCGTGTAGAGGATCCGGTTGGCGTCGCGCCGCTCGGTGACCAGCCCCGCCGCCTTGAGGATCGACAGGTGCCGCGAGATCGAGGGTCCGCTGATGGAGAACCGGGACGCGATCTACGAGGAGATCATGGCGCAGGGCTGGAACGGAAGCCGGCGGAGCTTCGTGCAGCACTACGGGGCGAGCACGCTCGACGCGAGCAACCTGCTCATGCCGCTCACCTTCTTTATCGCGCCGACCGATCCGCGCATGCAGGGGACGCTGGAGG
>JBHELX010000193.1:0-527 GCA_046262875.1 Gemmatimonadaceae bacterium
AGCATGACCTGAGGGAGAAGATCCTGGTCGGAAGCCCGGACATCCGCGTGCTCAGCTTCGGTGAGGATCTGAAGATTACGGATTGGCCAACAGTGCTCGCCAAGGTCCGTAACCAACCGGGCGTCGTCGCCGCCGCGCCATTTGTCCTCACCGAATCTCTGATGACTGCCGGCCACGATTATTCGGGCGGAGTTTACGTGGTCGGCCTCCTACCAGAGAGCAGAGGCGTGCCCAACGTCACGACGATTCGGTCGCATGCCACCAGTGGCGACAGCATCACGCTCCTCTCGACAGGCGGCGTAAAGCTCAGCGACATGAATCCTGTCACGGGCGGACTGGTGCCGCACATCGAGCGGTTCGAGGTGACCGGCATAGTTCAAACGGGAATGTACGAGTACGATAACGCGTACGTCTTTGTCGCCCTCGACAAGGCGCAAACTCTGGCCGGCCTCGGGAGCGGCGTCACAGGTATCGAGGTCAAGACTGCCGATCGCTGGCAAGCGCAGAGCGTGGCATCGCATCTTGTT
>JBHELX010000194.1:0-527 GCA_046262875.1 Gemmatimonadaceae bacterium
ACCTATCACCTCTCGGTGGTCGTTGACGACGTGGATATGGGGATCACGGACGTGATCCGCGGCGACGATCACATCTCGAACACGCCGAAACACGTGTTGCTGTTCGAGGCGCTCGGCGCACAGGTGCCGCGGTTCGCGCACGTCCCGCTGATCCTCGGCGCCGACAAGAAGCGCTTGAGCAAGCGTCACGGCGCGACGTCGGTGATGGAATACGCGCGTCATGGCTACCTGCCGGAGGCGATGGTCAATTTCCTGGCGCTGCTTGGATGGTCACCGGGTGACGACCGCGAACTGATGTCGCTCGGCGATCTGATCGAGAGCTTCGCGCTCGAAGGCATCAGCGGCGGCAACGCGGTGTTCAACCCGGAAAAGTTGGACTGGTTCAACCAGCAGCATCTCATGCGGCTTGCGCCCGACGAGCTCGCGCGCCGTGTCCAGCCGTTCTTCGAAGCCGCTGGAACGTGGAACGACGACCTCATCGGCGATCGCCACGCGTGGTTTTTTGCCGTGCTCGAGCTGTTCCGGCC
>JBHELX010000195.1:0-527 GCA_046262875.1 Gemmatimonadaceae bacterium
CTCTTCTCTTGCTCGGGGGCGGGCGGTTCGCCTCAGGCGGCGGTCTCGGCGATCAGCCGAAGACTTCCAGGACCAGCTTGGCGAAACCGAAGTCGAGGCCGGCCACGATCGCCGTCATGATCACCACGAAGATGATCACCACGATCGAGTAGGTCACCAGCTCGTTGCGCGAGGGCCACAGGACCTTGCGCATCTCCGAGACGCTCTCGCGGACGAAGCGCGTCGGCTTGCCGCCGCGTCCCCCAGACGATCGGGGTGCAGCGGGCTCCGTACGTGTCGCCGACACGGTCTCTCCTCTCGAACTGTCACCATCGGTACTGCTGCAGGGGCGACAGGACTCGAACCTGCAACCGCCGGTTTTGGAGACCGGTGCTCTACCAATTGAGCCACGCCCCTAGGACTCACTCGTCTAGGAACCTGCGAAGACCCCGGCAGCCCTGCGCATGCTGACGCAGGGCCACGATAGAGCCCGGGCGCCAAGTGTACGGGGCGCCCGGGCATCGCTCCAAGCCGGCCGGGTACCGCCC
>JBHELX010000196.1:0-526 GCA_046262875.1 Gemmatimonadaceae bacterium
GGACTATTCACCCGCGAGCTCGAGGTCGCGCTCTCGAAGAACAAGATCGATTGCGCGGTGCACTCGCTGAAGGATCTGCCCACCGAATCTCCTGACGGCCTGGAGATCGTCGCGCAGCTCGAGCGTGAGGATCCGCGCGATGTGCTGGTGGTCAACAGTCAGACGGGCGCCGAAAACCTGGACGATCTTCCCGCTGGGTCGCGTGTTGGAACATCGAGTCTCCGGCGTCGCGCGCAGCTGCTGGCGCGCAGACCCGATCTGGAGGTAGTGGAGCTGCGCGGGAACGTTCCGACGCGGCTCGGCAAGGTTGAAAGCGGCAGGGTCCACGCCGCGATTCTTGCCGCCGCCGGTTTGATTCGTCTCGAGGTACAGCGCCGAATCACGATGTTCCTCGACCCTCCCGAATGGCTGCCCGCCGCCGGACAAGGCGCAATTGCGATCCAGGTGCGAAGCGACGACACGCGAATGAGCGACATTCTCGCGCCGCTCGATCACGAGCCGACTTCAATTGCGACCCGAGCAGAGC
>JBHELX010000197.1:0-526 GCA_046262875.1 Gemmatimonadaceae bacterium
GTTGAAACATCCGCGCTCACGAAAGCCTGCCTCTCCAGTTCATAGAAGCATCAGCTCCGCTTTTTCCTTCGTCTCGTCGTTTTCAAATACCAGTTTTTCGCCGCGCTCGATTCGCGTGTGACCTTAAGCAATCTGTCTCAGGCTCGATCCGCGTGGCTGGCAAGTCTGGGCACCGCTGAGCAAGCCAGCAGGGCGTATTCGATCGCGGAGGTACGATACAAGGAAGGAATCTCGACGCAGCTCGAGCTGAACGATGCCCGCATTCTGCTCGAGCAGGCGGTCACCAATCGCGCTCTCGCTGCCAGGAACCTCCAGGTTGCGCGGGTCAAGTTGGCGCTCCTTCCTGATCTTCCGTTACAGACTACGGGCGCATCACAAGCACAGGCTCAATCGGCAGCGAGCCAGCAACAGCCGTCGCAGCAGAGCACGCAGCAAACCCAGGCGGCGCAATCGGCGCAGACAGGGCAGCAACAGTCCGGCATTCCACCACAATAACAGCATCAAGAGCAATCATATGACGAACACC
>JBHELX010000198.1:0-525 GCA_046262875.1 Gemmatimonadaceae bacterium
ATTTGCAGGGCAGCGACGTGGGGCACGTGGTGCGCGGCGGCGGGCGGATGGAGCTGACGCGCATCGCGCCGATCGTCTACCAGGTGTGTCGCGCGCTCGAGGCGGCGCATCGCAAAGGGATCGTTCATCGCGATCTCAAGCCCGATAATATTTTTTTGATCGAGCGCGACGAGCGGCGCGACGTGGTCAAGGTGCTCGACTTCGGGTTGGCGAAACTCGGGGCGGGTCAGGCGGGTGGGGAGCTCACCGGCGCGCCGACGATCGACGACACGCGCGAAGGCATGATTGTCGGCACGGCCGCCTATATGAGCCCCGAGCAGGCCGCCGCGGAGCGGCACATCGACGGCCGCAGCGACGTGTACTCACTCGGCTGCGTGCTCTTCGAGCTGCTCACGGGCGCGCCGCCGTTCGTCGGGCCGACGGCGCGCGCGGTCATCGCGCGGCACATGACGGAGCCGCCGCCGAACGTGCGCAGGCTGCGCCCCGAGGTGACGGAGCAGCTGCAGCACACGATCGAGCGCATGC
>JBHELX010000199.1:0-520 GCA_046262875.1 Gemmatimonadaceae bacterium
GCCGAGTGGTCGGCACCTGGGCGGCGGCGCTCAGGGGGAGCAAAAAAGAAGCGGCCACCAGAAGTGACCGCAGGTGACGGAGACGCATCGATTTCGCCTGCGGAATGTGCGTCGTGATGAGCTGTCGCATGGTACGGGGAGAGTGGTCGCGCAGGGACTCGAACCCCGGACCTCTGCTGTGTGAAAGCAGCGCTCTAACCAGCTGAGCTACGCGACCGCGTCCTCCAACCAGAATCGCTTGGCAAGGCTGGCTGGAAGAATCTATAACTCTACTGGCGGGAGGCTTCCTACGGTAGTACAGCAAACACCTCAAGGTCCTGCGCCAGTTGTGGTTAGCGACCGGGTGAACTCGAGTGGGTCGATGGCGGTGATGCGGGCCATCGAACCCTTCAGTCGAGTTCCTGCGATCAGTTGTCCACTGAACTGCCCAGCGTCCTTCAGCTCGAAGTACACCTCCAGTACGGTGTTGGTGCCGCTGATGGTGCCCGAAATGTTGCACGGCTGGTTGGTCGAGCAAAAC
>JBHELX010000200.1:0-519 GCA_046262875.1 Gemmatimonadaceae bacterium
GTGCCCGCGCTTCGACCGGCTTCGGCGGGGGCGGGGGTGGCGACGGCATCGGCTCGGTCTTAGCCGCGGGCGGCGGAGCGGGCGGGACCGGTTTCGTTTCGAGCATCGGCAGCGGCGGCGGTGCTGGCATCGCTGCGGCGGAGGGGGGTGGTGCCGGGCTCGGCGCCGGCGGTTCCGGCTTCGGTTCGGGTATCGGCGCCGGCTGGGCGAGCGACCCTCGGCCGTAATCTCGGTCTGGCCGCTGTCGCTGGTTTCGTCGTCTGGCAGGCCCCGAGCACCGACGTCGGTGACTGGGTGGCGGCCCGCAGTGCTGCCGAGCTCGTGGCCGTCGGCGCCGGCGCGGGCCTCGGGACCGAACGTGGCGCAGATGTGATCGGCTAGGCGGATAGCCGCGTCGAGCGCGCTGCGCCGGCCGGTGGCGCGATGGTGGGCGATAGCCGCTTGCAGGAAGTGGCCGGCGCAGTACATCTCGTGCTTGGTGGTCAGGTCGGTCCAGCGCTCGGCTGCGCGCTCGAAGGT
>JBHELX010000201.1:0-518 GCA_046262875.1 Gemmatimonadaceae bacterium
GTCGAGAATTGACTGGCGTAGTAGGCGAGTCGCTGGCGCCGCTTCAGCTGGTCCGGATAGAACTTGCCGCGCCAGGCATCATAGTCGTAACCGGAAGTTCCCACCCGGAGCATTGGTAGATCCTTACTCCTTCACCACCGTAAGGTGGCAGTTGGAATCAAGACCCCCGTTCAAACCGTGCGTGCGGATTTCCCGCACACGGCTTACCGGTGGCTTCTCGGGCAGCAGCATTACGCGGCTCTCCAGAAAGGTTCCTTCGGATATTGGACAGTGCCTCGCAGGCGATGGAGCCCGAGGTTCCAGAAGTAGTCGCCCATCCAGTTCGTCGCCTCGCCTGGTCGCAGGTTCCGTCCCTTGCGCTTGATGCGCATGGCGAGGAGCCGGCTCCGGACGTAGTCGTCGAGCTGGTTGAAACGTCTCGCGGCATTTCCGGTCTTGAAGTAGTTGCCCCAGCCCCGGAGTACGGGATTCAAGTCGGCGATGACGTCGCGGATGTCCTCGTGACATCGCCCCTTGGG
>JBHELX010000202.1:0-514 GCA_046262875.1 Gemmatimonadaceae bacterium
GGATCTGAAGGCTGCTTCGGTCTTGCCCTGGACGTGACAGTGAAGCTGACGCCCAGGCCGCAGACTGTGCGCACCTTGCTCGCGGACTTCACTTCCGTAGACGAAGCTGCGCGCGTCACTTCGGCCATCATCGCGTCCGGGATCGTCCCGGCAGCGCTGGAGTTCATGGACGGTCCGACAATACGCGTCGTCGAGGACTCGATCTACGCCGCTGGATACCCGCGAGACGCAGAGGCCGTTCTTTTGATCGAGCTCGACGGGTTGGAGGCAGGAGTCGACGCCGATCTGGAAGTGGTCCGCCGAATTTGTCTCGACGGCGGCGCGCGCAACGTCAAGGTCGCCCGTGACGATATCGAAAGACTCAAGTTGTGGCAGGGACGTAAAAAAGCGTTCGGCGCAATGGGACGGCTCGCACCTCACCTGATAGTCCAGGACGCGGTGATTCCACGCACCAGGCTGCCCGAAATCCTGCAGACGATTCACGCAATCAGCGAAAAGCACGGGGTTCTCGTTT
>JBHELX010000203.1:0-511 GCA_046262875.1 Gemmatimonadaceae bacterium
CGTACTCCTTGCCCGGATTGCCCAGGCCCACGACCAAGCGTATACCCACGCCTTACTTCTTCTCTTTCTTCTCGCCCTTGTCCGCGGCCGCGGGCTTCTCGCCGGCCTTGGCAGCGGGTGCCTTCTCGCCAGGCTTGGCCGCAGCGCCCTTCTCTCCGCCTTCGGCGCCCGCCTCGCCTTCCTTCGGCGTGGCGGCCTGCTCGGTCGTCGGCACTTCAGGAACGGGCGCCGAGACAACTGACAGCAGCACCACGTGCTCGTGCAGAACCTTGTTGTGTTTCAGGTGATGCAGCAGCACCAGTGGCGCGTCCTTCGATTCCGAGGTGAGGAACACAGCCGTACCTGGCACGCGAACGGGCTTGAAACGCTTATCCGGATTCTGGTCACCGAGGTCATTGAGCAGCACGTCGAGCGGAATCGACGCATCGCGCAGCAGACTGCGCACGATGAGTCGGCCGCGCTGCCACGTCGTCATCAGGATGAACAGGATCAGCGCGACGGTGAGGGGTAC
>JBHELX010000204.1:0-509 GCA_046262875.1 Gemmatimonadaceae bacterium
CGACAGGCTCATCGGCGAGGGCGGCTTCGGCCGAGTCTACAGCGGCATGGATGTCCGTCTCGAGCGCGCGGTCGCCATCAAGGTGATTCGTCCCGACCTCGCCGGCGCCAGAATCTTTCTCGATCGCTTTCGGAAAGAGGCGATGGCGATGGCCAAGTTCCGGCACCCCGGGATCGTCCCCATCTATGACATCAGGGAGAACCAGGGGCTGATCTACTTCATCATGCCGCTCATCGCCGGCGACACGTTGCGGGCGAGACTCGAGAAGCATCGGTTGATCGCGCCGCAGGAAGCGCGAAAGCTGCTCGTCGAGCTCTGCGACTGTCTTGCCGCATCGCACCGCGCCGGCATCATCCACCGCGACATCAAGCCCGACAACATCCTGATCGCCGCCGACGGGACGCCGAAGCTCGCGGACTTCGGGCTCACGAAGGACCTCACGGCCGTCGCGGGCGACATGACCATGGCCGGGCACCTGCTCGGGACGCCCAACTACATGAGCCCGGAGG
>JBHELX010000205.1:0-509 GCA_046262875.1 Gemmatimonadaceae bacterium
TGCTCGGTCTTGGGCTCGATGCCGGCGGGATTGTTCTGCCCGACCATGTGCAGCGGCCAGATGTGCAGCACGACCACGCCGGTGATGACGAACGGCAACAGATAGTGCAGCGAGTAGAAGCGGTTGAGCGTCGGATCGCCGACCGCCAGACGGCTGATCTTCCGCGCCGCGGTCAGGTACCGTTCGAGCAGCGCCGGCGAGACCGACAGGACGTCCGCGATGTTGTCGAAGCCATAGCCGGAATCGTCGGCTGGCAGGAGCGACCGGCCGTCGATGTCGAGCGCCAGCAGGTCGCGGATCGTGCAGCGCTCCTTGCCCGGTCCCTCGAACTCGGGCAGGCGCGCCGACACGCGGTCGTCCAGCGCCAGCGTTCCGCGATCGCACAGCTGCATGGCGGCCACGCTGGTCACCACCGCCTTGGTCAGCGACGCGACGTCGTAGACGGTGCCGGCTTGCGCGCGCAGCCGGCGCGGCGTCAGCTGCCGCCATCCGAACGCCTGGTGGAAGAC
>JBHELX010000206.1:0-507 GCA_046262875.1 Gemmatimonadaceae bacterium
CGATCGACCTCGCCGACCGGCTCCGCGAATCCGGCCCGCCCGAGTGTCGCGCACGCCGCCATCCCCCAACCCGCCGCTACCGTCACGACCAACGCTGCGACTGCCGTTCTGCGGTTGATCGTCTTGCGCATACTATTTCTCCTTGCTGTCGTCCGAGCTCGTCGCCGGACTGTTGTTGTCAGTGCCATCGCCTGACGCCCTCTTGTCACCTTGCGTGGACGCCTGCGTGGACACTTTTGCCTTGAGATCGGCCCACCACTGGAGGCGCTTTGCGACTTCCTTCTCGAATCCGAAGGGTCCAGGCTCGTAGAAGACCTGTCCGCGCAGCTCCTCAGGCAGGTACTCTTGCGGGATGTATGCCTCGGGGACGGAATGGGCATACTGATATCCATCGTGGTAGCCGAGGTCCTTCATGAGGGGTGTCGGAGCATTACGAATGTGAAGCGGGACGGGGGACGCGGGAGTATTGCGCGCAGCTTCCAGCGCGGCGTTGAGGCCGCGGTACGA
>JBHELX010000207.1:0-507 GCA_046262875.1 Gemmatimonadaceae bacterium
CTCTTCCGCGCGTGCACGCATGGACGCGACGAGATCGGCTGACGCAAAGGGCGTTTCACCAACCAGGGCCTCGTAGAGGACGTAAGCGACGCCGTACTGGTCGCTGCGTGCGTCGCCTTCAGCGGCCGTTGTCGCGCGCTCCGGACTGAGATACCTCGGCGTCCCAACGACGGTGCCGGGTCCGGTCTTGCGTGGCGCGCGCGCGGTGGATGCCCCCTCGAGAGCGCGTGCGAGACCGAAGTCACACACAACCGCGTGACCGCTCGTGATGAGAATGTTTTCAGGCTTCACGTCGCGATGGACGATCCCGCGGCGATGTGCATACGAGAGCGCATCCGCGATTTCGACGGCAAGACGGACCGCCTCGTCGAGCGGCAGGCGACGGTTGGGGGCGCGCTCGAGGCGCTGCCTCAGCGATTCGCCCTCGACGTACGGCATGACGAAGTAGATCGTGCCCTCAGTCTCACCGGCGTCGTGAACGGGCAGGATATGCGGATGCTGAAGCTT
>JBHELX010000208.1:0-236 GCA_046262875.1 Gemmatimonadaceae bacterium
GTCTCTGCTCGGCTTCGCCAACGACCTCGCGTACCTTGGCAATTCCCTCTGTCACCGCCGAGAAGGGGACGAACTCGCGGTCGGTGTACTGCGCGATCAATCTGCCGAGTGTTGTTTTGCCGGAGCCAGGCGGGCCCCAGAACACCATCGAGCTGACGTTTCCCTTCTCGATCGCGTCGCGAAGGGATTTACCGGGGGCGAGGAGGTGCTCCTGTCCGACGAATTCCTCGAGGGTG
>JBHELX010000208.1:246-507 GCA_046262875.1 Gemmatimonadaceae bacterium
CCAGAAGCTTTCCTCCCGAGAGCTGGCGTTGGCAGGAGGACGGCGGAATTTCTTGGGCATGGGCTGCTACCGCTTCTTCTTCGGGAAGAATTTCACGTTGGGCAGGTCCTTGAAGTCTTCGTCCTGCGTCCAGACAAGCCCATCCACGGTCTGCGCAGTCGCATAGACCATGCTATCAGCCAGCGGCAAGCTGTGATCTAATCCGGCTTTTGCGGCCAGCAGCGCGAGAGTGGCATCGAGGTCCACAACCCTGGCCTGCTG
>JBHELX010000209.1:0-506 GCA_046262875.1 Gemmatimonadaceae bacterium
GCGTTGGAACGTGAGCCACCGGCTTGGTCAGGTCCGGCACACCGTGCTGGGGCTGGGAATCCTTTCGCTTCTTGGAAAAATCAGGAATCTCGTTCCTTCCTTTTTTCTTCATCGCTTTCTCCTGTAAGAAAAGAACGCCTCGACGTGCGAAAGGGGGGACTCGAACCCCCACGGATTGCTCCACTGGATCCTAAGTCCAGCGCGTCTACCAAATTCCGCCACTTCCGCGCTCGCCGCTCCAAAAGATAGCAATCCGCGGCAAAGATTTCTGTGCGCACCCAAAAGAAAGCCCCCGCCAACTGCGCGGGGGCCTCTCGAGCCTGCTTTCGAGCTTTCGCTCTACTTGCCCACCTGCAGGTTCACGATCCTCGGCGCGTGCGTCGCGTCTGCTAGCGAGAAAACTCGCAGGCTGACGTACTCGCCATTCTTCAACCGCCCGAGAGCCTGCTGAAGATCAGCAGTCGTGTTGATCGCACGTGCCGGAGCTGGGTACAGAACTTCAGTGA
>JBHELX010000210.1:0-505 GCA_046262875.1 Gemmatimonadaceae bacterium
TTGCGCGGCTGCCCTGTCGTCCGCCATCCAGGCCGCGCTCCTGCAAGACTCGACGGAGGGAGAGATCTCCTTCCGGCACGGGCTCGCCGCCCAGGCGGTCCACGACGCCTTGCCCGGTCCTGAGCGCCGCCGCCTGCACCTGCGGGCCGGCAGGGCGCTCGAGGCTTCCGAGCCCCCTTTGCCCGTCGCCTCACTGGCCGAGCATTTCCGCGAGGCCGGCGTCGCGGGGAAGGGCGCCGTCTATGCGGAGGCGGCCGCCGACGCCGCCTATGCCGCCTACGACCCCGGCCACGGGCGCCAGCCGCCGGCGAACGCCGGCGAGCTGCTCGAGCGCGCGGCCAAGCTGCGCGCCGAGCTCGAAGCGGCGAAGCGCGGCTGAGCCGCGGCTACGCTACGGGAAGGATGTCGACGACCCCGCAGGATCCCGGCGGCAGCGTCGCGCTGCCCGGCCAGGAGGACGAGTACCGCTGGCACACCGGCCTGAAGCGCTCGCACGGCGCCCGCG
>JBHELX010000211.1:0-504 GCA_046262875.1 Gemmatimonadaceae bacterium
ATCTTCGACTTCCTCAGGAATGCTGTTGCGTACGACGGTGAGCGACGGCACATCGTCGAGTGAATGGCGAGCGATCACCGCCTGAGTGGTTGGGCCCGTAAACGGGGGCTGTCCCACCAGCATCTCATATAGCACGCAACCGAGACTGTAGATGTCACTCCGACCATCGACGCTCGGGTCGGCCATTCCCTGTTCGGGACTCATGTAGGTCGGCGTCCCCAGCGAGACTCCGGTGCTGGTGAGTTTCTCCTTGCCCAGTGCGCTGGCGGCGCGCGCGATGCCGAAGTCCGCTACGAGTGCCTGGCCGTCCTCGAGGAGGATGTTCTCCGGCTTCACGTCGCGGTGGAAGAGGCCCTCCTGGTGCAGGGCGTCGAGCGCGCCGCCCACCTCCTCGCACATCTTCACCGCGACAGCGGGGTCGAGCGCTCCATCGCGCTCGATCCGGTCGGCCAGCGAGCCGCCCGAGATGAAGGTCTGCGTCAGGTAGCGGACGCCGCCCTCGAG
>JBHELX010000212.1:0-504 GCA_046262875.1 Gemmatimonadaceae bacterium
CTCCATGGGCAGTTCACGAAACACCTCTTTGCAGAAGCCGTTGACAATCATGCCGACGGCGTCTTCGGTGCTGATGCCGCGCTGATTGCAATAGAAGATTTGGTCTTCGCCGACTTTGGAAGTCGTCGCTTCATGCTCCACTTTCGCCGTGGGATTGCGCACCTCGAGGTAAGGGAAGGTGTGCGCGCCGCAGCGGTCGCCGATCAAGAGCGAGTCGCATTGCGTGTAGTTGCGCGCGCCCTGGGCGCGCGGCTGCACCCGGACGAGGCCTCGATAGGTGTTCTGACCGTGGCCCGCCGAAATCCCTTTCGAGATGATTGTCGAGCGAGTGTTTTTGCCGATATGGGTCATCTTGGTGCCGGTATCGGCCTGCTGGCGGTTGTTGGTGATCGCGACCGAATAGAACTCGCCGACCGAATCGTCGCCTTCGAGAATGCAGCTCGGGTATTTCCAGGTGATGGCCGAGCCGGTCTCGACCTGGGTCCACGAGATTTTCGCCCGTGC
>JBHELX010000213.1:0-503 GCA_046262875.1 Gemmatimonadaceae bacterium
CACGTAGCCCTTGAGCTCGAGCGTCCGAATCATGCTCGAGATGCTCGTATAAGAGAGATCCGGATCGATCTTGTCGCGGACTTCTGTGACCGTCGCTTCGCCACGGTCCCAAAGCACGCCCATGATGTCGAGCTCGCGCTGTGTTAAATGAAGATCGGCCATTACCTGCCAGCGGTTCCTGTCGACGCGAGTTGGTGAGAGGTGTTGCAGTTGGGCCCGAGTATTGGATGCGGCATCCAGACAACAATAAACAGGAGCGCCACCGTCAGCACTGGCAGCAGAAATTTCTGCGCTCGACGGAGTGGCGCCGGCGACACCAGCGCCCGCAATCGATGCTCGAGCGATCCCGTGCCGCCGAGGAATGCCGGCTGAAGCCTCGGAGCCCGGCTCGCCGCTGTCGCGACCGTGAGAAGAAGCTCGCCATACGCCGGCGCATCACCCAACGCGTTGACGACCCGATTGTCGCAATCGAGCTCCACGGCGAGTGAGAGTCTACGCAGGTG
>JBHELX010000214.1:0-503 GCA_046262875.1 Gemmatimonadaceae bacterium
GTACGGGATGCCGTCGAGCTCTCCGGCGCTCAGCACCGAAACGATGTGCGGGTGCTGGAGTGCGGCAGAGACCATGATCTCCCGGCGGAAGCGATTGGCGGAAACAGTCGCCGCCAACGACGGCGGCAGCACCTTGATCACCACCCGGCGGTTGAGCGACAGATCGCGGGCGACGAAGACACGCGACATACCCCCGCCGCCGAGCTCGCGCTCGATCTCGTACTGTCCTTGAACATGAACCTCGAGCTGCGGCCGGAGCGCCGGGTCAGGATCCGGCGCCGCACCCGGGGTGTCGAGGCTGACAAAACCGTTTCGCGTCATGTGCCCTTCATGATCCTTGAGACAGTGGCCGGAAGACTTTGGTTCCGCCTATCAAGGCGCGGCGTGCGACGGCGATCCGAATGAAGTAGCCGGTTTGGGTCGCCGGCGCACTCGGCGCGAAACGCTTGGCCCAGTCCGCCATGCCCGAATCCTCCACGACCTCGAAGCCGGCGGCGTGGAGG
>JBHELX010000215.1:0-503 GCA_046262875.1 Gemmatimonadaceae bacterium
GATCCGGAATATCCAGCAGGTGAACGTCGTGCTCGGCCAGCTCGGACAGGACAGCAGAAAGGCAGGCACGCTCGCGCGCGACGAGCAGATCGACTTCGCGACGAATGGCGGCCAGCTGGTCAGCCGGGGTCAGTCCATCCGGCGGCGCGAGGGTGACCCCGGCCATCACCTGGCGACGCAGACCGGCGACCCGCACCATGAAGAACTCATCGAGGTTCGAGCTGAAGATCGACAGGAACTTCACGCGCTCGAGCAGCGGGACGCGTGGATCCACCGCTTCGTGAAGCACGCGCGCGTTGAACCCGAGCCAACTCAGCTCACGATTGAAGTACTGGGAATTCTGCGGCGCCTCGATCATGACTCAATTTCGTGCGGGGTCGGGGAGTTTGGGGGGAAACTCCAGCCGGGGGGAGTCGGGAGTGTAACGATCCGGTCAACAACGACCCGAAATCCCGCACAAAAGGCGAAGCTGCCGGGGTCAGCGGTTACGGGCAGCCTGTTGG
>JBHELX010000216.1:0-501 GCA_046262875.1 Gemmatimonadaceae bacterium
TCGTGGAACTGAGCACCGCTTTCACCTGCCGCTGCTGGATGAGGTCCGCGTAGCGCCGGTTTGGAGCCGTCGCGTGCGAGTAGTCGTGCGCGGCCAGCCCGAAATGAATTCCCGGATCCTTCCCCGGCACGTCGAGCGCGTACTCGCCGCGTCCGAGCAACTTAACGACCGTGAGCGACAGGTCCGGGAAACGCAGCTCGTCCCTGGCACGCTCGGCGATGAGGAACTCGGCGAGCGCGCGTGAGTCCGGCTGCTCTGGGAGGTGCGCGCCACGGAGGCGCGCGAGGTCCACGATTCTGTTCCAGCGCTCCGGTTCTCGCACGACGCGACGAATGCCGGATGTGCCATGCGCCTCGAGAAAGCGCGACGTCGCGACGTTCGCCGCGATCATGAAGTCCTCGATCAGATCGCGCGCGAGGTTCTTGTGAACGACCGCGATGTCCACGATCCTGCCGCCGCGCGTGACGGGGCGTGGTTCGATCGTCTCCAGCTGCAGCGCTC
>JBHELX010000217.1:0-500 GCA_046262875.1 Gemmatimonadaceae bacterium
GCGTGGATCTGCGCGTACTGCACCACGCGCTGCAGCATCGCCGTCAGCACCGGCTGGACGTCGTCGTCGTCGGCCTGCGCCTCCAGCGTCTTGCTCATGAAATCGTCGAGCTGTTTCTTGAGGACGTCGACGTCGCCGCCGCAGGCGCGGATGACGTCCACCACGTCGCGGTCGTGCAACAGCGCGAAGAGGACGTGCTCCAGCGTCACGTATTCGTGCCGCCGCCGCGCCGCCTCGCTCAGCGCCATCTCGAAGGTTTTCTGCAACTGTTTCGCGATCATGTTTTCAGTGTCCAGTGAAAAGCGATGAGCAATGAGCGCCCACCCGCCGGTGTTTACTCATCGCTCATCGCTCATCGCTCATCGCTCATCGCTCATCGCTCATCGCTCATCGCTCATCGCTCATCGCTTTTCCATGGTGCACAGTAGCGGGAACTCGTGCTCCCGCGCCAATGCGGTGGTCTTTCCCACTTTCATCTCCGCCACTTCGTAGGTGTAGAC